>NZ_JAUCCQ010000011.1:0-70576 GCF_034676075.1 Pararhodobacter sp.
TGTAGGGTGCGTGCTCGCACGCACCGATTTTGGAACCCGAGATGACAAGAGGCGATGGTCGCGCAGTGGCGGTGCGTGCCAGCACGCACCCTACGGCTGGCTGCGCACGCGGATCGAACGCCCGTTCGGCATCGACGCCTGGGTGGTCTTGCCGGAGCATCGGCATTGCGTCTGCGGGTTGCCCGAGGGGGATGCCGATTTTTCGACACGGTGGCGGGTGATCAAGGCCCGGTTCGCGCGCGCGATGCCGCCGGTCGCGCGGCGGGAAAGCCTCAGGCGGCGGCGCGAGCATGGGGTGTGGCAGCGGCGGATCTGCGAACACCGTATGCGCGATGCCGAGGATCGGGACAGCCCCATCCGGACTTGTTGGGTCAAGCCGGTGAAACACGGGTTTGTCGAGCATCCCCGCGAATGCCCGTATTCGAGTTGGCACCGCGATAACCCGTAGAGTGCGCATTCACTGCGCACCGTCCAACGTGTCCGGCAGGGCTCCCGGCTGTGCGACAATGAAAAAATAGCCGCAGGCTGTCGGGATCATTGATTGAGCGAGGGTTTGGGGTCGGGAATGGTGCGCAATGAATGCGCACCCTACGGCTGGCTTCATCAAGTCAGTTTCGATCACACAGCGTCTCCGAGAGATACCGTCGGCGTGTAACGAGAAAGGCAACGCAAGACCAAGAGAAGAAACTTCCTCTCGAAATTCGCAAAATAATGACGCGTTAGCAGAGACGTATCAGTCGAAACCTCATTCAAGATAACGTTTCCCCAATCGTCCGGCCGGTAACGCATGATACATGAATATATGTGATTCAAAAGAAAGTGCGTACATATCTCCGGCAGCAAGACCGGAAAGAAAGGATTCTCGATGAACGACAAGCGACCACTAATGTCTGAATAAATTAGGGCGCGTATCTCTGAAGCCCTAACAGCGGGAACTGAAACGATATACTTTCCGAAACGCTCATTTATCTCAAACCCTGCGAACGAGCGCTCAACAATGTCTCTCGTTGGCAAAGAAGTACCATCCCCAATCTGGAACTCCCAAGTTAGCATTCTTGGGTTATTAGCGTTGACTACTTCCATCGGGAAAGCCCGCGAGCGACGCCCAGTCATAAGCGAGTAGTAATTCGACATTTCGGGCAACATACTGAGCAGTGTCCCAATACTCACATTGATTCTATGCGTTTGGAAGGCCTGAATACTACTTGTACAATCTTGAGTGAACTCAATATTGTTATTGCGGATCAATTGGGTTGGAAACGAGCAGAAAAGCTCGGAGAAAGTTCCTGACGGACTGTCACCTCCAAACTGGCATTGTATCACATCCGGCAAATAGATCATTCCGTGCGAACTTGGCAAATTATCTTTGCTATACCTGATCGGATTATTGAGAACGATCATTCCGTAAGAGTAGGCGGTTGCGGAGTAAAAATGGTTTAGAGGCTTGACCATGAGCGAGCCCCCGCAACCTGCAAAATACAATTCCCTGCCTTGGCTAAAGCAATTCTTGAGCTTTACAGCCTCATCGGACGATATTCCGGCATTCTTTGTGCTGCCGGAAGTAATCTTTCGAAGCCTGTACAGGCTTTTGATTTGCTCAACATTTTCGACACTCTCGGCGAGCTCCGCCAAAGAACTCTGGTAGTCGATACGGCCGAGCGGAAGTGCCTTTAAGAATGGTGGCTCAGAGATCCTCGCGCTGACCTCCTGACGAACAAGGTGTGCGTTTTTTGCGCGGCTATACTGCAAGTCTTTCGGATTCTCTACACCCCGCTCTTGTAGAAAATCGGGCAATCCGCGCTCGTATCGCGCTTTATCTCCGGCCGGAAGCTTTCTCCAATCCTCATTCGCAGCATCCCGCTCACCAAGGAGCGCAGCATAATCAAAGCCAAAATCATAAATCGGTTGATTCTGCGCTCGATCCGGAGAAACATGAAAATGGTCACTTAAGATCTTCTCGATTGCCGACTCAGCCTTCTTCACCCCAAACCCCCTTAAACTCCCGCCACTCCCCGACACTCATCCCCGAGGATTCCCGCGTCACCTCTTCACCCTTCAACATCCGCTTCAACGCGTCAATCGCCTTGGACGAGAGGGTCACCCCACCCATCCGGTAATCCTCGAAGGCCCCGAACGCGAGGGGGACCCAATCGGCGACCATTTTCGCAATCGCCTCGGCATAGACGCGGATCTCAAATTGGGCGTGGGCATCGGCGCGCAGGCGCAGGAAATGGAAGAGGTTGTGCAGATCGGTCTTCCAATACCATTGGGTATAGATGTTCATCGGCAGGTTCATCCGCGCCAATTCGCGGGCGAGGCCCTGCTGGCCGTCCTGCGAGAGCATCTCCTCGTAATGGTCGTACATCTGCGCGGCGTCGGATTTCAGGAGTGCCAGCACCCGCGCGGCTTCGGCCCCTTCCAGAACGGCGCCGCGGCCCTGGTTGTTGACCGTCGATTGGGCGGCGAGTTGCGCGGGCTCGGGGATGTAGAACTCGCGGTCGAGGATCGAATAGCGGGCCGAGTATTCGTTGACGTTGGCGGTGCGGTGGCGGATCCACTGGCGGGCGACGAAGACCGGCAGCTTCACATGCAGCTTGATCTCGCACATCTCGAAGGGCGTCGAGTGCCAGTGGCGCATGAGGTAGCGGATCAGCCCCTCGTCGTTGGAGACATGCTTGGTCCCGGCGCCGTAGCTGACGCGGGCGGCCTGCACGATGGCCGAATCGTCGCCCATGTAGTCGATGGCCCGGACGAAGCCGTGATCCAGCACCGGATGGGCGGTGTAGAGATGCGCCTCCATCCCCGGGGCGACGGCGCGCAGCGTCATCTGGGGATTGGCGCGGGCGGCGGCGATCTCGGCCTCTTGCTCGGGGGTGATGGTCATGGCGGGCCTCCTGGGGGATTCGGGTTGGTCCATCTATAGCACCCGCGTGGGGGTGGCACGCAACATGATGGGTGTCACCGAAAGCCCCTGACAAACGCTTGCGGCGGGTTATGTTGGGGGAAAGCAACATCGGAGGGGCGCATGGGCCTGACTTATCTGCATACAATGGTCCGGGTGAAGGATCTGGAGGCCTCGATGGCCTTCTACCGGCTGCTGGGTCTCGAGGAGACGCGGCGGATGGACAGCGAGAAGGGCCGCTTCTCGCTGGTCTTCATGGCGCCGCCCGGCCAGCCGGAATGCCCGGTCGAGCTGACCTACAATTGGGACGGGGATGAGGGGCTGCCTTCGGACAGCCGGCACTTCGGGCATCTCGCCTACCGGACGGATGACATCTATGCGCTCTGCCAGCATCTGATGGACAACGGGGTGGTGATCAACCGGCCGCCGCGGGACGGGCATATGGCCTTTGTGCGCAGCCCCGACAATGTGTCGGTGGAGCTGCTGCAGGCGGGCGATGCGCTGGCCCCGACCGAGCCCTGGGCGTCGATGCCCAATACCGGGCATTGGTGAGGGATGGCCCCGGGCGCAAGGCGTATTTGGGGCAGAATGAAGGGGCGCGCGCGGGGCCTGGGGCCTGGCGCGCGCTTTTTGCTGGCGGGGGTCTTGGCGGCGGGACCGGCGGGGGCGCAGGAATGTCGGCTGGCGCTGGTGCTGGCTTTCGATGTCTCGGCCTCGGTCGATCAGCGGGAATACCGGCTGATGATGGAGGGGACGGCGGCCGCACTCAGGGCGCCCGAGGTGCAGGCGGCGGCGCTGAGCGGGGCACCGGTGGCGGTGGCGGCCTATGTCTGGGCCGGGCGGCGCGAACAGGCGATCGCGGCGGATTGGCGGGTGATCCAGAGCGCCACGGATCTGGCCGAGCTGGCCGACCGGCTGGCGGGGTTTCCCCGACCCTCGGGCGATCCGCTGGGGATCTGGT
This sequence comes from Pararhodobacter sp., assembly GCF_034676075.1. Classification (GTDB taxonomy): domain Bacteria; phylum Pseudomonadota; class Alphaproteobacteria; order Rhodobacterales; family Rhodobacteraceae; genus Pararhodobacter. The sequence goes on from NZ_JAUCCQ010000011.1 coordinate 3,864, forward strand.
CGGGGCGCACCGGCGTCGGCGCGGCGCTGGCGGCGGGCGGGCGGCTCTTGGAGCGGGCGCCGGATTGCGAGGCGCAGGTCATTGACCTCGCGGGCGACGGGCAGAACAACGACGGGCCCGAGACGGTGCGGTTCGAGGCGGTGACGGTCAATGCGCTGGCGGTGGCGGGGAACATGCCGCTCGATTACGACGGGGCGGTGGACGGGCTCGGCCGCTGGTACGCCGCGAATGTGCTGCAGGGGCCGGGCGCCTTCGTGCTGGAGGCGCAAGGCTACGAGGACTTCTCCCGCGCCATGCGGATCAAGCTGGAACGCGAGTTCCGGCCGCTGCTGCTGGGGGCGCTGTAGCGGCGGGGTAGGATGGGCAATCCTGCCCATCCGGCGCAGGCCGCTCAGCGGGGCGGGCGGCTCATGACATGGGCCATGACGGCGATGGCGCTGCCCGAGACCAGGATCAGCCCCATGCCCGCCAGCGTCACCGTATCGGGGATATGGCCGAAAAGGCTCCATCCCATCAGCGTGGCCCAGACGAAATGCAGGTAATTGACCGGCGCGATCAGTGAGGTCGGCGCCTCGCGATAGGCCATGCCGAAGAGGAAATGCCCCAGCGTGAAGATCGCCCCCAGCGCCGCCATCATCAGCGCGTCGGTGAGATCCGGCAGGGGCGCGTCCAGGGTCGGCAGCGCCGCGACGAGGAAGAAGCTGGCGCCGATCGCATTGACCCAGAAGAGCAGCGCCAGCGGCGTCTCGGTCCGGGTCAGCACCCGGGTCATCAGGTGAAAGACCGTATTCGACGCGGCCAGCAGCAGCGCCAGCCCCACGCCCGCCGGGTTCAGCGCCGAGCCCGGCCGCACGATCAGGAGCACCCCGGCAAAGCCCAGCGCCGCCAGCACCCAGCCGGTGCGGGTGACCTTCTCGCCCAGCAGCGGCACGGCCAGCGCCATCACCGCGAAGGGCGCGAGATACATGATGGCGATGGTCTCGCCCACCGGCAGCAGCCTCAGCGTGTAGCCGATGACCAGCGTGGCAAGGGTCAGGATCAGCGCCCGGATCCCCACCAGCACCGGCCGCTTCACGGTCCAGAGCAGGCGCCCGGCCCGGGGCGCCACGAAGATCAGCAGGATCAGGAGACCGACGCCATAGCGCACGGCGGCGATGCGCTCGACCGGATGGCGTTCGGTCAGGACCTTGGTCAGCGTGTCGCCGGCGGCGAAGAGGAACACGGCCGAAACCGCAAGGCCGATGCCCAGCAGAAGGCGGGCGGCAGGAGGGGCGGCGGTCACGGGGGCCTCGGGGCAAGGGATCTTCCCCGCCGGGTTAGGGGGTTCGGCCGCGCTTGTCGAGCGCGGGCGGCCGGTAGGATGGGCAATATTGCCCATCCTACGGGGGCCGCGCTCAGGCCTCGGGCGGCAGTCGGTCGGCGTCGGCCTCGAGCCTGAGCGCGGCCTCGGCATGGGCGCGGGCGCGGGCCTGCATGGCGCGGGCGGCCTCGGCCAGGCTGCCCTCAGGCGCCTGGCCCAGCGCCGTCAGCGCCTCCAGCAAATGGCCCGCGACCTCCAGCATCGGCGCGCCGTCGCGGGCGATGGCGGCAAAGGCGGCCTCGATCAGTTCGGGCGGGGTCCAGGGATGGACGAAGACCGTCGCCCCCTCGACCGCGTCGCTTTTCGAGGCCTGCGCCCAGTCCCAGAGCAGCCGTTCGAGCCGCGAGACGACCTCGATCGCCGTGCCGGGATCGTTGACCGCGGGCGACAGCGCCCGCGAGGCGATCTCGGACAGCACGGTCAGCGCGAAGGCCGGGTCCTGTTCGAAGGTCCGCGTATCGCCGATGACGAAGCAATCGAGCATCGCCTCGTCGCTGGCCGCATCCCCCTGCCCCGCCGGCACCTGCAGGAACGGCGCCCCGCGCAGGATCTGCTGGCCGGGGCGTCTGAGCACCCAGACCGGCCCCGGAGCACAGCGGGCGAGGCCCTGCACGTTGATCACCTGCAACACGCCCGAGCGGGGCGCGGCGATGGTGCGGGCGTCGTCGGGCAGCACGGTCTCGGGGCCGATGGGGCTGGCGCCCAGCGCCGGTTTGTGGCGGTGGCGTTTCAGGGCGCTGCGGGCCTGATCCTCGGCCCGGGCCAGCGCGTCGCGCAGTGTGCCGAGCGTGGTCAGATGGGCGATCCAGCGCAAGAGCGCCAGCACCACGGCGCCGGTCACCGCCAGGGTGACGCCGAGGACCAGTGCCGCGCCCGAATCGAAGCCCGCCTGAAACAGGATCAGCGCGGTCAGCGCATAGACGAAGGCCCCGATGAAGATGCCCAGCACGTTATGGGTGAGCCCGTCCTCGAGCATCAGGTCCAGCACCCGGGGCGTCGCGTTCTGCAGCGCCGCGCGGTGGGTCTGCACCATGATCCCGAGCGAGAAGGTCGAGACCGCCAGCATCGAGGAGGCGAGGATCTCCAGCACCGGCAGCACCGCCTCGGCGTTGATCCGTTCTTCCAGCCAATCGGGCACCAGCGGCGCGGCGAGATGGGCGGCGATCACCGCCAGGAAGGCGAGGGCCGCGAAGAGCGCGACCCTCAGCCAGAGCGCATGGGCAAGGCGCCTCAGCCAGACGAGGAGTCTGAACACGCCGCCGTCAGACCGGCTCGGCCGGGAAGCCGATCCGGTCGAGCGCGGCGATCACCGCCTCGGGCGTGGCCTCGCCGGTCACGGTGACGCGGCGCTGGCTCATGTCGAAATCGGCCTTGGCGCCGAGCGGCGTCACGGCCGAATCGATCGAGGCGCGGCAATGGCCGCAGCTCATGTCGGGGACGGAAAGGGTGAAGTGCCGGGTCATGGAAACCTCCTGTGATCGCCTGACGGAACGCCTTGCCCCGGCCCCTGTCAAGTCTTCCACCCAGTGGAACGCGGCGCGGGGTCGCAGGGTTCCGCCCGCTCCGCCCTCAGCCGCCGAAGGCCCGGTCGAGGCAGTCCTGCGCCGCATCGGCCATGGCCTGCGAGGCGGGCCAGGGCAGGCCCGGCAGCAGGGTGACGCCCTCGGGCGGCTCGGCGTCCTCGGCCGCGAGCTCGGCCAGCAGCGCGAAGGCCTCGGCCGCCTCGCTCTCGGCCGCGGCGGGCGGAGGGGCGAGGCCGCTGACGGCGATGCGCTGGCCCTCCAGCACCGGCGCGGCGGCGATGAGGGTGGCGGACAGCGCTTCCCAGGCCTGGGGATCGGCGTGCAGCGTGCTGACCGGGCACAGGGCGCGGGCGATGTCCAGATCGAAGGTCACAAGGTAATCGTACAGCGCCCCGGGCAGGGCCGGATCGACCTGCAGCCAGAGACGGATCATCGGGATCGTGGTCTCGGCAATGGTCGCCTCGCGCGTGGTCATCAGCCGCCCGTCCTGGCGGAACATGGTCCAGGGCGCGCCGTCGAGGGCCAGCAGCGGCCAGAGCGGCGCCACCTCCTCCCCGGCGAAGGGCGAGGCATTGGTGGCGTCGGGCTCGATCCCGATCTCGAAACTGTTGCCGTGGAAGGCGCCCGAGGCGGTGGGGATCGGCAGCACGCAGCCCGGCGCCTGCCGCTCGGTGCCGCAATCGACACTGGGCTTGCGCCAGGTGACCGAGGTCGCGCGGTCGCCTTCGATGGTCAGCACCTCGATATGGCCGGGCAGCACGCCCAGCATGTCGCCGATGGCCATCCAGGTGCCCTCGATCCGGGCGCCCTCGGAGGCAGCAAAGGCAGGGGTCGCGGCGCACAGAAGCGCGGCGCAGGTCAGGGAAGGGGTGAGTCGCGGCATGGGGCCTCCTGTTCGGGCCGTGATAGCAGCGCGCGCGATTGTCAGCGATGGCGTTTGCCGCTAGGACGCCGGGAATCCCCAAACTGCCGCAGGAGTGACCCGATGATCCCGACCTCGCATACCGATCCGGCCATCATGGCGCGCCTCGCCGCCCGCATGCTCCTGGACATCGGCGCCGTGCATTTCAACGCGCGCGAGCCCTTCACCCATGCTTCGGGCAACAAGGCACCGACCTATGTCGATTGCCGCAAGCTGATCTCCTATCCGCGGATCCGCGCGACGCTGATGGATTTCCTGGTGGCCAAGGTGATGGGGGCGGCCGGGTTCGAGGCTTTCGACAACATCGCCGGCGGCGAGACCGCGGGCATCCCCTTCGCGGCGCTGGTGGCCGAGCGGATGGCGCTGCCGATGACCTATGTGCGCAAGAAGCCCAAGGGCTACGGGCGCAATGCAAGGATCGAGGGGGTTATGACCGAGGGCCAGCGCGTGCTGCTGGTCGAGGACATGACCACGGATGGCGGCTCGAAACTGTCGTTCGTCGATGCGATCCGCGACACCGGCGCCAGCTGCGCCCATACGGCGGTGATCTTCTATTACGACATCTACCCCGAGACGGTGACCCGACTGGGCGACCATGGCGTGTCGCTGCATTACCTCTGCACCTGGTGGGATGTGCTGGCCGAGGCTCGCGCGCGGGAAGATTTCGACACCGAGACGCTGGATTCGGTCGAGGCCTATCTGCGCGCGCCGAAGAGCTGGACGCCGCCCGCCTGAACGGTTTCGCCCTGGGCTTCGCCTGCGGGCGACCAACGGCGCGGCAGAGCCGCGCCGAAAGGGGGGCGCTGCCCCCCTCGGCCTGCGGCCTCACCCCCCGGGATATTTGCAGAACGAAGATAGATCGGGCAGCGCGGGCGGGCGCCGCCGGATGGCACGGGGGGCACCGGGTGGCGCCCGGCCGGTTCCGCCTCGCGGGCAATGGCGGGTGTTAACGCTTGATTAACCATCATCTTCGTTCTGCAAGTATCCTCGGGGGGTGAATTGGCCGTCAGGCCAAGAGGGGGGCAGAAGGCCCCCCTGCCTTTGCCCGGCCCCTCCGCGCGCGCCCCGGCGCAGCGGAGTTATCCACAGGCCCGTCCCCCGCTAATTCGCCCCGACCCAATTGCCGCGAGGGGTCGCATTTGCGATAAGGGGGCACGGTGCCGCCGGACCTCCGCCCCTTCCGGGCCCCGGACCGCCGGGCGCCGTCGCCCTGTTTCGTGCCCGCGCCCCACCGCGTTTGCCGCCCCCTGCCCCGGACCCGCCCATGACCGAAATCGCCGCCCTTCGTCCCGCCACTGCCGCCGCGCCGGGCGCCGACGCGTCCGAAGCCGCCGAGGTCCTGCCGCATAACGTCGAGGCTGAGCAGCAGCTTCTGGGCGCGATCCTGACCAACAACGACGTCTATGACCGCATCTCGTCCCTGGTGAAACCCGACCATTTCTTCGAGCCCGTGCACCGCCGCATCTTCGAGATCGCCGCGGCGCGGATCCAGAAGAACGCGCTGGCCTCGCCGGTCACGCTCAAGGCCTTCATGGAGGACGATGCCGGGCTGAAGGAACTGGGGGGCGCGGCCTATCTGGCGCGGATCGCCGGGGCCGCCGTCGCCTCCTATGCCGCGCGCGATTATGCGCAGATGATCTACGACCTGGCCGTGCGGCGCGAGCTGATCCAGCTGGGCCGCGACATCGCCGCCCGCGCCGCCACCGTCGAGGTCAAGGACGAGCCCAAGGAACAGATCGTCGCCGCCGAGCAGGCGCTCTACAAGCTGGGCGAGCAGGGCGTAGCGGAGAAGGGCTTCCAGTCCTTCCTGCGCGCCGTGACCGAGGCGGTGAACGTCGCTGCCGCCGCCTATCAGCGGGACGGCGGGCTGGCCGGGATCTCGACCGGCCTTGTCGATCTGGACAAGAAGCTGGGCGGGCTGCACCCCTCGGACCTCATCATCCTTGCCGGGCGGCCGTCGATGGGCAAGACCTCGCTCGCCACCAATATCGCCTTCAACATCGCCAAGGCCTACAAGCGCGGCATCCGCCACGACGGGCAGGAGGGCGCGGTGAACGGCGGCGCGGTCGGATTCTTCAGCCTCGAGATGTCGGCCGACCAGCTGGCGGCGCGGATCCTGTCCGAGGCGGCCGAGGTCCCCTCGGAACAGATCCGCCGCGGCGATATGTCGGAGGAAGAGTTCCGCCGCTTCGTCGAAGTGGCGAAGACGCTGGAGAATTGCCCGCTCTACATCGACGACACGCCCGCCCTGCCGATCAGCCAGGTGGCGGCCCGCGCCCGGCGTCTGAAGCGGACGCATGGCCTCGACGTGCTGATGGTCGACTACCTGCAGCTTTTGCGCGGCTCGTCCAAGGAAAGCCGGGTGCAGGAGGTGTCCGAGATCACCCAGGGCCTCAAGGCCATCGCCAAGGAGCTGAACATCCCGGTCATCGCCCTGTCGCAGCTCAGCCGCGCGGTGGAGAGCCGCGACGACAAGCGGCCGCAGCTGTCGGACCTGCGCGAATCGGGCTCGATCGAGCAGGACGCCGACGTGGTGATGTTCGTGTTCCGCGAGGAATATTACCGCGAGCGCGAGAAGCCCTCGGACCACGATCTCGACGCCATGGCGAAGTGGCAGGAGATCATGGAACGCACGCATGGCAAGGCCGAGGTGATCATCGGCAAGCAGCGGCACGGGCCGATCGGCACGGTGGAACTGTCCTTCGAGGGCCGCTTCACGCGCTTCGGCAACCTGGTGCAGAGCTGGCAGCAGGACAGCGGGCCGGAGTACTGACGCCCCCTTCCCCGACGCAAAAGGGGCGCAAGCTGGCTGCTTGCGCCCCTTTTCTCATGCCGCGCACCTGTTGCCGGAAGGCGGGGGCCACAGGCGGGGTGGGCGGGCGGGAGCCTGCGGCCCCCGCCTTGCGACCTCAGACCAGCCGCGAAACCTCGACCGCGGCGCGGACGAAATCGGCGAACAGCGGATGCGGCTTGAAGGGTTTGGATTTCAGCTCGGGGTGGAATTGCACGCCGATGAACCAGGGATGGCCCTTGTGCTCGATGATCTCGGGCAGGCGGCCATCGGGCGACATGCCCGAGAAATGCATCCCGCAGGCTTCCAGCTTGTCGCGGTAGCGGATGTCGACCTCGTAGCGGTGGCGGTGGCGTTCCTCGATCTGCGTCGCGCCATAGACCCGGGCCACCAGCGACTCGGGGTCGAGCGCGGCGTTATAGGCGCCCAGACGCATCGTGCCGCCCTTGTCGTCGCCGAGCTTGCGCTCGACCACGTGGTTGCCCTGCACCCATTCCTTGAGGTGATAGACCACCGGTTCGAATTTCTTGTTGCCGCGCTCGTGGTCGAATTCCTCGGACCCGGCGTTCTTGATGCCGGCGAGGTTGCGCGCGGCCTCGATGACGGCCATCTGCATGCCGAGGCAAATGCCCAGATAGGGGATCTTGCGCTCGCGCGCCCAGGCGGCAGCGCGGATCTTGCCCTCGGTGCCGCGTTCGCCGAAGCCGCCGGGCACCAGGATGGCGTGGAAGCCTTCGAGCACCTCGGTCGGATCGCCCTTCTCGAAGAGTTCGGCGTCGATCCATTCGGCCTTGACCCGCACCCGGTTGGCCATCCCGCCATGGGTCAGGGCCTCGGCGATGGATTTGTAGGCGTCTTCCAGCTGGGTATACTTGCCAACGATGGCCACCCGCACCTGCCCTTCGGCATGGGTCAGACGGTCCATCACGTCTTCCCAGCGGCTGAGGTTCGGGCGCGGCGCCGGGGTGATCCCGAAGGCGTCCAGCACCGCCTGATCCAGCCCCTCGCGGTGATAGGCCAAGGGCGCTTCGTAGATGGTCTTCAGGTCATAGGCCGGGATCACCGCATCGGGGCGGACGTTGCAGAACAGGGCGATCTTGGCGCGTTCCTTGGCCGGGATCGGGTGTTCCGAGCGGCAGACCAGCACATCGGGGGCAAGGCCGATGGATTGCAGTTCCTTGACCGAATGCTGGGTCGGCTTGGTCTTCAGTTCCCCGGAAGCCGCCAGATAGGGCAGCAGCGTCAGGTGCATCAGGATGCACTGGCCGCGCGGGCGTTCGTGGATGAACTGGCGGATTGCCTCGAAGAACGGCAGACCCTCGATATCGCCGACCGTGCCGCCGATCTCGCAGAGCATGAAATCGACCTCATCGTCGCCGATGCGGAGGAAATCCTTGATCTCGTTCGTCACATGCGGGACGACTTGGATCGTCTTGCCCAGGTAATCGCCGCGGCGTTCCTTCTCCAGCACATTGGAATAGATCCGGCCGGAAGAGATGGAATCGGTCTTGCGGGCCGGAACGCCGGTGAAGCGCTCGTAATGCCCGAGGTCGAGATCGGTCTCGGCCCCGTCGTCGGTGACGAAGACCTCGCCATGTTCGAAGGGCGACATCGTGCCCGGGTCGACGTTGAGATAGGGATCGAGCTTGCGCAGGCGGACCGTGAAGCCCCTGGCCTGCAACAGCGCACCCAGCGCCGCAGAGGCCAGCCCTTTGCCAAGGCTCGACACCACACCACCGGTGATGAAGACGTAGCGCGCCATGCTGGAAACCCCCGTGTTCGTCGCAGCCAAAATGATCGGATCACGGGAGTCGAGCTATACCTCAAACCCCCGGCTTCCGCAATACGGACCCAACATCCTGCGTTAATTGGGTGCAGGCCCCAAAATCTTGAGAGATCAGTCCTGCCGCGGCGGCAGGACGGGTGCGTCACCGGCCGGCGGCAACTGGATATCGGGCAGTTGCACGCCCGGCGTGGCGGGTGCCGCGGGGGCCGGAGCCGTCGGCGCATCGACGCCGAAGCGCTCCAGCACCGAGGTATCGGCCGAGTTCGAAGCGGCGATGACCGTGAGCGCCAGCGAGGTCATGATGAAGGCCCCGGCGAAAAGCCAGGTCAGCTTGGCCAGCCCCGTCAGCGGCGGACGACCGGCCTGCGGCCCGAGCGACGCGCCCCCCATGCCCAGCCCGCCATTCTCGGAACGCTGAAGCAGCACCACCCCCATCAGCGCCAGCGCGAGGAGGAGATGGATGATGAGAACGACAGTCTGCATGGACGGGCCCTTGTCTCCGGTTCGGGCCTATCTATGCCGCGTGTTCGGGGCGTGCAAGCCCTTTGCCCCTCTGCCGGGCTCAGCCGGGCTGGTCGCAGACCGCCGAGAGCTTGTTGCCATCGGGGTCGCGCAGATAGCAGGCGTAGAAATCGGGCCCATAGTCGCGCAGGCCCGGCGCCCCCTCGTCCGTGCCGCCCTGCGCCAGACCCGCGGCGTGGCAGGCATCGACGGCGGCGCGGCTGGGGGCGGTGAAGGCGGGCATCGAGCCGTTGCCGGCGCTGGCCTCGCGCCCGTCCCAGGGCCGCATCACCCAGAAGACCGCCTGTTCCATCCCCGGGGCGCCGTAGCCGAGGCTCTGCGGTCCGGTCGAGAGGCGCTGGTAGCCCAGCGCGCCCAGCACCGCGTCATAAAAGCGGGCGGCGCGCGCCAGGTCGTTCGTGCCCACGTCGACGTAGCGGATCATTCCTGATCCACGTCGTCGACGTCCGCCTGACCGCTGATTCGGCGCCGGATGATCGACCAGCTCATGCCGATGCCCAGCACCAGCGAGCCGATGAAGACCGCGAGCCACTGGTTCAGCGCCGCGTTCTGCGTGCCGAGCAGGCCGTAATAGACCAGCACCCAGATCACCGCGGCACAAAGCGCGACCACCAGCCCCACGCCCAGCGGCCCGATGGAGCGGAAGGTGGCCCGCAGATAGACGACATAACCCGCCAGCAGCACCAGCCCCACCAGCACGGTGATCGGCAGGTTATCGGTGCCGTTCGCCCTCACCCAGTTGACGAAGTTCCACTGGGTCGGGTTCCAGGTGGCGGCGAGCAGAATAAAGGCGATGAGCCAGCGCATCAGAAAGGTCATGGTGAAAATCCTTGGTGTCCGATCCTCGATTGGTGCCCAACCTGCGACGCCCTGTCCAGTGCCCCTGCCCGGCCCCTCGATCAAAAGGGTGTTTCGCCCGGGCGCCCGTGTCGCTATAGAACGCACGGCTTCAGCGAACCGAGGAAGGATTCCGGCATGGCCAACGTGGTTGTCGTAGGCGCCCAATGGGGCGACGAGGGCAAGGGCAAGATCGTCGACTGGCTCAGCGAGCGCGCGGATGTGATCGCGCGTTTCCAAGGGGGCCATAACGCCGGTCATACCCTGGTCATCGACGGCAAGGTCTACAAGCTGAACGCGCTGCCCTCGGGCGTGGTGCGGGGCGGCAAGCTGTCCGTCATCGGGAATGGCGTGGTGCTGGATCCCTGGCACCTGGTGGGCGAGATCGCCAAGATCCGCGAGCAAGGGGTCGAGATCAGCCCCGAGACGCTGATGGTGGCCGAGAACACGCCGCTCATCATGCCCTATCACGGCGAGCTGGACCGCGCGCGCGAGGCTTCGGCCGCGGGTTCGAAGGCCAAGATCGGCACCACCGGGCGCGGCATCGGTCCGTGCTACGAGGACAAGGTCGGGCGCCGGGTTATCCGGGTCGCCGACCTCGCCGATCCGGCGACGCTGGAGCTGCGCGTGGACCGGGCGCTTTTGCACCACAACCCGCTGCGCGCGGGTCTGGGGCTGGAGCCCATCGACCGCGACGCGCTGATCGCGTCCCTCAATGCCATCGCGCCGCAGATCCTGGAATATGCCGCCCCGGTCTGGAAGGTGATGAACGACCTGCGCCGCGCCGGCAAACGCATCCTCTTCGAGGGCGCGCAGGGCTCGCTTCTGGACATCGACTTCGGGACCTATCCCTATGTCACCTCGTCCAACGTCATCGCCGGTCAAGCCGCGACCGGCGTCGGCATGGGCCCGAACGCGATTGATTTCGTGCTGGGCATCGTCAAGGCCTATACCACCCGCGTCGGCGAAGGCCCCTTCCCCACCGAGCTGATGGACGATGACGGCGAGCGTCTGGGTACGCGTGGCCATGAATTCGGCACCGTGACCGGGAGAAAGCGCCGCTGCGGCTGGTTCGATGCGGCGCTGGTGCGGCAGACCTGCGCCATTTCCGGCATCAACGGCATCGCGCTGACCAAGCTGGACGTGCTGGACGGGTTCGAGACGCTGAAGATCTGCGTGGGCTATGAACTCGACGGCCAGACGCTGGATTATCTGCCGACCGCCGCCGACCAGCAGGCCCGCTGCACCCCGATCTACGAGGAGATCGAGGGCTGGTCGGAATCGACCGAAGGCGCGCGGTCCTGGGCCGACCTGCCGGGCGCGGCGATCAAATATGTCCGCCGGGTCGAGGAGCTGATCGGCTGCCCGGTGGCGCTGCTCTCGACCTCGCCCGAGCGCGACGACACCATCCTCGTCACCGACCCGTTCGAAGACTGATGGCGCTGTCCTATCGCACCCGCAAGCGCCTCTCGGTGCTGATCCTCCTGGTCGCGCTGCCGGCCTATATCGTCGTGGCGATCACGCTGGTCGGGCTGTTCGACCGGCCGCCGTTCCTGCTGGAACTGGCGATTTACGTGGGGCTGGGGGTGATCTGGGCCTTCCCCCTGAAGGCGATCTTCAAGGGGGTCGGCCAGGCCGATCCCGACGCCCCGGAAGAGTGATCAAAATCCTGAAATGAGAAAAGGCGCCGGTTTCCCGGCGCCTTTTTCATGGGCTTGGCGGCGTCTCAGGCCTGGGCGAAGCGCTTGGCCTGTTCGGCGAACTCCGACCCCGGCGCCAGTTCGAACTGGCCGCGGCGCGAGCGCTGCATGGTCCCCTGCCGCATCAGCAGCCCGAAGGTGCGCAGCAGGTTCTCGCGCGAGCGCGTCATCGGCTGGCCGGTCGAGGCAACATGGCGCATGACCTGCGGGCGGGTGAATTCCTCCAGCCCCTCGACATGGGTGACATAGGCCGCGGCTGCCTCGGTCAGTTCGGCCAGCGTCGTCAGATGCATCGGGCCGACGAAATCGCCGAAGGCCTTGCCGCGCGGGGCGGGCGTCGCCACCGCATCCTCGTCAAAAAGCTCCTCCATCGCCAGCGCGCCGGTGTTGATGCGGCGCGGGCGCACCAGCTCGGTCTCGGCCGGCTTGTCGATGCGCTGCTCGCTGACCAGGACCAGCGGCGGCTGGGCATTGCGCGGACGCTCGGTGCGCTGCACCTGCGGGCGGGTCGGACGGCGGGGCGCGCCCTCGTCGGCGGGCTCGTCGGCGCCACGGCGGACCGAGCGCTCCAGATCGGCGCGGTAGCGGGCGATCTCGTCGCGTTCTTCCTGTTCGGCGTCGCGGGGGGCGCCGGCTTCTTCCTCGGCGCGGGTGGCGACGACGGCGGCCTTGAGGTGGCTCAGCGTCGACTGGCGGCGCTGCGCCTCGGCGCCCGACAGCGCGCTGTCGGCCTGGCTGATCAGCCGGTCGACCGAGGCATCGGCCGCCTCGCCGCGCAGGAGCGCCCGGCGTTCGCTTTCAGCCCGGCGGGCGGTTTCGGCCTCGCGCTCGACAGCGGCGAGTTCGGCGACCAGCGCCGCTTCCTCGTCGGCGGTGAGGCCGGTCTCGCCCAGCGCTTCCGCCACGCGGCGTTGCAGGGCGTCGTCGTCGGTCAGGGGTTCGTCGTCGTCGATGACATCGGCGTCGGTCTGGTCCTGATCCGCGGCCTGAGCGGGCGCGGTGGTGTCGTCCTCGTCATCCTCGTCGGCGAACCCCTCGGTGGCGAAGGCCGATGCCGTCGATTGCACGGGTGCCGGGACGGGCGCAGGCGCCGGGGTGGGGTCGGCGGTCAACGATTGCCCGGCCAGCGCCGCGCGAACCGCGGCCGAGACATCGGCGGCGGCCGGGGCCGCGGCGGTTTGGGCGGGCTGTTGCGCAGGGGGTTGGACCGGCGTCGAGCGCACGACGACCACACGGCGGACGGGACGCTCGGCCGGGGCCGCACCGTCGCGCTTGGCGAGCTCGGCGCGGACCTCGTCCTCCAGCTTGCGGCGTTCGGCGGCCAAGCGCTCGCGCTCGGCATCGGCTGCTGCGGCGTCGGCGACCTCGGCGGTCTGACCTTCAATGGTCTGACGTTCCAGCGCCGCCAGAGACGCCGCCTCGATCGCCGCCTGATCAGCCGCCGCACGGGCGGCGTCCTCGGCAGCCAGCCGTTCGGCTTCCAGACGGGCCGCTTCCTCGGCCGCCAGACGCTCAGCCTCCAGACGGGCCTCTTCCTCGGCCGCCAGACGCTCCGCCTCCAGACGGGCCGCTTCCTCAGCCGCCAGACGTTCAGCCTCCAGACGAGCCTCTTCCTCAGCCGCCAGACGTTCAGCCTCCAGACGGGCCTCTTCCTCAGCCGCCAGACGCTCAGCCTCCAGACGGGCCGCTTCCTCAGCTGCCAGACGTTCGGCCTCCAGACGAGCCTCTTCCTCAGCCGCCAGACGCTCAGCCTCCAGACGCGCCTCTTCCTCAGCCGCCAGCCGCTCGGCTTCCAGACGGGCCTCTTCCTCAGCCGCCAGCCGTTCCGCTTCCAGACGAGCCTCTTCCTCAGCCGCCAGACGCTCAGCCTCCAGACGGGCCGCTTCCTCGGCCGCCAGACGCTCGGCCTCAAGCCGCTCAGCCTCCGCAAAAGCCTGACGTTCAGCCTCGAGCCGCGCCGCATCTTCAAACGCCAGACGTTCCGCTTCCAGACGGGCCTCGTCCGCCTCGGCCTCGGCGGCGGCGACCTCCTCCTCGTCGAAGAGCGGCGCCTCAGGGGTCAGGGCGACCGGCGCGGGAGCGGCGTCTTCCTCGGTCTCGTCCTCGTAATCGCGGACCCGGGCCACGGCGGCGCGGATGCGCTGCAGCTTGGCCGAGATGCCGGAAACCGACCCCGCCTCGTCGCGCTCGGCCAGACCCGCGGCGGCGACCGGGGCCGAGACCATCGACGCGGCGGCGGCCACCGGCGCAGGCGCGGCCGGGCGCTGGTGCATCGTCGCCCGCGGCATCGGAGCTTCCTCGGCCGCCTCGATCTGCGGGCGGAGAATCACGCCATTGTCCTGGATCTTGGCCTCGACCCGGCGCTTGATCTCGCGCTCGGCGATCTTGTGCAGCATCTCGGCGTCAGGCGTCGGCGGCTCGGCGCCGAAATAGCGATCCTCGGCGGCAAGGTCACGGAAATACTCGGCAATCGCCTTCATCGTGTCGAAAGGCTCGTCAAAGCCCTCCAGCGTGCACGAGAAGGTGCCATAGGACACCGTCAGAATTTTGCTCGGACCGACCATAGGAATTCGTCCCTTGTTCATACTCCGGTTCACCATGCCTGCGTCGACGGTACCTCAGTAAGGAGTCCAAAAGGTAATTTCTTGATCGGATTATGGCCATGCTTGCGCTTGGCTGCCCCAATTGACAAGAACAACGCATGGCGCGCGCATTTGCAAAACCCCTGGGGATCACGCTTGTGGGAGGCGGCGGCACCGATGCCGCGAGCCTGTCCCGAGCCCTGAGCATCGCCCCCACGCTGGTGGGCGTCGACGGCGGCACGGATGCGGCGCTGGCGCTGGGCTTCACGCCGGAGCTGGCGCTGGGCGATTTCGATTCGATCTCCGAGGCGGCGCGGGCGACGCTGGGCCCCGACAGACTGCACCACGATCCCGATCAGGAGACGACCGATTTCGACAAGGCGCTGGCGCTGACCCAGGCGCCGCTGGTCCTGGGCGTGGGCTTCACCGGCGGGCGGCTCGACCATACGCTGGCGGCGATGTCGACGCTGGCGCAGAACCCGGACCGGCGGGTGATTCTGGATACCGGGCACGATCTGGTGCTGCTCTGCCCGCCGCATCTGACGCTGGATCTGGCGGCGGGGACGCGCGTCTCGCTCTATCCGCTCTCGCCGCTGCGCTGCGGCTCGACGGGCCTGCAATGGCCGACCGATCCCCTGCATTTCGACCCGTTGGGCCGGATCGGCACCTCGAACGCGGCAACGGGCGGACCGGTGACGCTGACCCCCTCGGCGCCGCGGATGCTGCTGCTTCTGCCGCCCGAGACGCTGGCGCCCCTCAGCGCCGCGCTGCGCGCCGCGCCGACCTGGCCAGCACCTGCTCGCGGGCAATGATATAGAGGCCCGAGGCGACGATGATCGCGATCCCGGCCCAGCTGAGCCGGTTCGGCCAATCGCCGAAGAAAAGCCAGCCGAAGAGCACGGCGTTGACGATCTCCAGATAATGCAGCGGCGCCAGCGTGGCCGAGGGCGCCCAGCGCAGCGCATAGGTCATCGCCATATGCGAGACGCTGGCGGCGAGCCCCACGCCCATCAGCCAGAACCAGATCTGCGGCGCGGGATTGGTCAGCATCAGCCCTTCCAGCCTCAGCCCGTGACCCAGCGCCAGCGCCGGCAGCATCAGCAGCGTGCCGATCCAGGCGGTGTGGAATTGCATCGCCTCGGGCGGGACCTCCTGCGCGACGCGGCGGGTCAGCAGCATGTAGAAGGCGAAGAACAGCGCCGTCGCCAAGGGATACAGCGCCACCACGCCGAAAGCCGCGAAATTCGGCTGGATCACCAGCAGCGCCCCCAGGAACCCCACGACCGAGGCGGCGATCCGCCGCGGCCCGACCTGATCGCCGAACAGAAGCGCCCCCAGCGCCAGCAGGATGAAGGGCTCGATGAAGACGATGGCCAGCGCATCGGCCAAAGGCATCTCGCGCACCGCGCCGACGAAAGCCGCGGTCGAGCCGATCAGCATCAGCGAACGCCAGATGTTGAGCCAGACAAGCCGCCGGCTCAGCCTGAGGGACTGGCCCAGAACCAGCACGACCGGCGCCATCAGCACGGCCTGGAACACCATGCGGAAGAAGGTGACCTGGGCGATCGACACCTCCTGCGACGCGATCTTCGACGAGACGTCGATCAGGGGGGCGATGGCGCAGAAGGCCAGCATCATCAGGATGCCCAGGGGCACGCGGTCGGTGGACAGGGTCGGGGTCACACTGGTCATGGGGTGGGGCTACGCGCTGGCGGCGGAACCGTCCACTCCGTTTGCGACATCGGGCGCAGGGTTATGCGCCAAGGCTGGCATTGGCGGGGGCAGAAGGCTCCCTTCCGACGCGGGCAATCGCGCAAGTCTGTCGCCGAGCCAACAGGGCCAGGTCTCCCCCCGCCCCTGCCGCTCGACGCCGGCCTGGCCCATCCGCCCCTCTCGAATCGCCTGCCTCCTGGCCGCCGCTCGTCACACTCTGGGACGGCACCGAACGACCGACTGCGCCGCTCTTCTCCGTCACTCCCGGGCCGAGCCCATACCCCGACCAGCAATTTCCCAACATCCCTGCCCGTCAATCCGCCCTATACGGCAGCAGATCTGGAACAAAGCCGATCTGTCCCCGAGGCCAATCAAATGTCAGACGCCCAGCCCTTCTTTGCGCTGAAAATATCCACGGGGTTTCCCAAGGGGGGCGTGCCCCCCTTGGGGCGGGGGGTCCGGGGGGCTTGCAGCCCCCCGGTGCCGGCGCGGCGAAGCCGCGCCGCTGGTCGCCCGAGGCGCCCGCGTCAGCGGGGAACGAGGGCGAAACCCCTCAGCAGTTCGGCACGTTGACCGCCAGCCCGCCCAGCGCCGTTTCCTTGTATTTCTCGCTCATGTCGGCGCCGGTCTGGCGCATGGCCTCGATGCAATTATCGAGCGGCATGAAATGCACGCCGTCGCCCCGCAGCGCCAGCGACGCGGCCGAGACCGCCTTGATCGCGCCGAGCCCGTTGCGCTCGATGCAGGGCACCTGCACCAGCCCCTTCACCGGGTCGCAGGTCATGCCGAGGTGATGCTCCAGCGCGATCTCGGCGGCGTTTTCGACCTGTTCGGGGCTGCCGCCCATCACCGCGCACAGCCCCGCCGCCGCCATGGCCGCGGCCGAGCCGACCTCGGCCTGACAGCCGCATTCGGCGCCGGAGATCGAGGCGTTGTGCTTGATCAGCCCGCCGATGGCCGCGGCGGTCAGCAGGAAATCCTCGATCTTGTCGCGGGACGCGCCCGGCACGTGGTCGAGGTAATAGCGGATCACCGCCGGCACCACGCCCGCCGCGCCATTGGTCGGCGCCGTCACCACCTGGCCCCCGGCCGCATTTTCCTCGTTCACCGCCATGGCATAGACCGACATCCAGTCGTTGATCACATGCGGTGCGGTCAGGTTGAGGCCGCGCTCGGCGATCAGCGCGTCATGGATCCCCTTGGCGCGGCGGCGCACCTTCAGCCCGCCGGGCAAAATGCCATCGGTCACCAGCCCGCGCTCGATACAGGCGTCCATCACCGCCCAGATCCGGGCGATGCCGGCGGACAGCGCCGCGGCGTCGCGGCGGGTCAGCTCGTTGGCGCGTTTCATCGTCGCGATGGACAGGCCAGAGTCCTTCGCCATGGCCAGCATCGCCTCGGCGCTCTCGAAGGGGAAGCGCACGGGCGGGCCCTTGGGTCCGCTGGCCGCGCCGTTCATCTCGGCCTCAGTCACCACGAAGCCGCCGCCGATGGAGAAATAGGTCTCTTTCAGGATCACGTCGCCCTGCGCGTCGGTCGCCATCAGGATCATGCCATTGGCGTGGCCGGGCAGCGCCGGGCCGTAATCGAAGATCAGATCGGCCTCGGGGTCGAAGCGCAGGGGCGGCAGGTCGGGGGGGCTGACGGTTTTCGTCGCCCGGATCTCGGCCAGCACGGCCTCGGCCCGCTCGCCATCGTAGCTCTCGGGCAGGAAACCGGCGAGGCCCAGGATCACCGCCCGGTCGGTGGCATGGCCGACGCCGGTGAAGGCCAGCGAGCCGTGCAGCGAGGCGCGCAGCCCCGCGGCCTGAAACGGCGAGACGCGCAGCCGGTCGAGGAACCGGCCCGCCGCCACCATCGGCCCCATCGTGTGCGAGGACGACGGGCCGACGCCGATCTTGAAGATGTCGAAGACGGAGAGGAACATGGAAAAGGCTCCGCGAGGGTTTCGCGAAGCCTAGCCTGACGGGTCAGAACCGGGCGCCCGCGAGCGACCCCTCGCCTGCCGATTGCGGCGAGGGGCGCAGCTCAGAACGCCGCGGGCCGGACTTCGCGCGCCATATGGTCGAGCACGGCGTTGACGAATTTCGATTCCTTGCCTTCGGGGAAGAAGGCCTGGGCGATCTGCACGAATTCGGTGATGATGACGCGGGGCGGCGTCTCGGTCTCGACCAGCTCGGCCCCGGCGGCGCGGAACAGGGCGCGCAGCGTCGGGTCGATGCGGGCAATCGGCCATTTGGCGACCAGCGCCCGGTCGGTCAGTTGGTCGATGGTCCCCTGCTGGTCGACCGCCTTGTCCACCAGCGTGCGGAACAGCGAGACATCGGCCTCGACCCAGGTTTCATCCTCGCCCTCGGCGCCGATGCGGTAATTCTCGAATTCGGCGCGGATCTTGTCGACGGTCTGGCCCGAGCTTTCCATCTGGAAAAGCGCCTGCACGGCGTAGAAACGCGCCGCCGAGCGCAGGGCGCGTTTTTCCTGCGCGCGTTGATCCTTGGCGGTGCTCATGCCTTGGATCCCCCCTCGGCCAGCTGGATCGTCTCGCCCAGCGGACGGAAGCCGACCGCGCCCTTCGGCTTGCCCCAGCGCTGTTGCAGCGCGATGAGATGCAGCGCCGCGGCGGCGGCCCCACCGCCCTTGTTCTGGTCCTTGGGGTTGGCCCGGACGGCGGCCTGCTCGTGGTTCTCCACGGTCAGGATGCCGTTGCCGAGGCAGCAGCCCTGCAGCGACAGCAGCGTCAGCCCGCGCGAGCTGTCATTGCAGACGGTGTCGTAATGCGTGGTCTCGCCGCGAATGACGCAGCCGAGCGCGACGAAGCCGTCGAAATTCGACATGCGCCAGGCCTGGCTGATGGCCGCGGGGACCTCCAGCGCGCCGGGCACCTCGATCAGGTCCCAAGTGCCGCCGGCCTCCTCAATGGTGGCCTTGGCCCCGGCGATCAGATCATCGGCGATGTCGCGGTAATAGGGGGCGACGACGATCAGCAGTTTCACCGGCTTGTCGAAGCTCGGCAGCGGCAGGGTGTAGTGGCTGGCTCCGGCCATGGCTCACTCCTTGGGAATGGGGCGGGTGCCCGCGATATGGAGGCCGTAAGCCTCGAGCCCGACCACGCGCGGGGTCGGCGAATTGGTGACCAGCGTCAGTTCGTGCAGGCCCAGCGCGGCGAGGATCTGCGCGCCCAGCCCGTATTGGCGCAGGATCTGCGGCGAGGAACCCTCGTCCAGCGCCAGTTTCATCGCGGTATCGCGCAGCAGGACGACAACGCCCCGCCCCTGCGCCGCGATGAGCCGCATGGCGCCGCGCAGATCGCCCGCATGGCCGTCGCCGATGCCCAGCACGTCCTCCAAGGGGTTCATGGCATGCATCCGCACCAGAACCGGCTCGGCCGTGGTCAGGTCGCCCATCGACAGCACGATATGTTCGGCGCCCTGGGTCTGGTCGGTGAAGACCCGCATCAGCCAGTCGCCGCCATGGACCGAGCTTACCGCCCGCTGCGCCGTCTCGCGCACCAGATTGTCGTGGCGGCGGCGATAGGCGATCAGATCGCTGATCGTGCCGATCTTCAGGTTGTGCTTCTGGGCGAAGGCGATCAGGTCCGGCAGACGGGCCATGTCGCCGTCGTCCTTCATGATCTCGCAGATCACGCCCGAGGGGTTGAGGCCCGCCAGACGCGAAATATCCACTGCCGCCTCGGTGTGACCGGCACGAACCAGCACCCCGCCTTCCCGCGCGCGGAGCGGGAAGATATGCCCGGGCGTGGCGATATCGGCGCCGGTTTTCGACGGGTCGATGGCCACGGCGACGGTGCGGGCGCGGTCATAGGCCGAGATGCCGGTGGTCACGCCCTCGCGCGCCTCGATGGAGACGGTGAAGGCGGTCTCATGTCGCGAGGCGTTGTTGGTCGACATCAGCGGCAGGCCCAAAGCGTCGATCCGGTGGCCCGGCATCGACAGGCAGATCAGCCCGCGGCCATGGGTGGCCATGAAGTTGATCGCCTCGGGCGTTGCCATCTGCGCGGGGATCACGAGGTCGCCCTCGTTCTCGCGGTCCTCGTGATCGACGAGGATGAACATGCGGCCGTTGCGCGCCTCGTCGATGATCTCTTCGATCGACGAGATGGCATCGCGCCAGTTTTCCTCGACGGGGCCGGGCTTTTCGTAGTCCATCGCGCGCTCCTTGGCTTCAGGGCAGCAGATAACCCAAGCAATGCCCCTGTGAAAGGGGGAGGCGGGCCTGCATTTGCCCGATAACGCCGCGGTCTTTCGCCAGGGTTGCGGCGCGTGATGGCCGCGAGGGGCGACGCCGGGTCAACCCGGCGAAGAAGTCCCCGGCCCTGGAACAGGCTGCCGGAACTCCGGCCAGACGGCAGAGCAACGCGGTTTCAAGCTGTTAGGGGAGCAGCGGACGACGCGCATTCGGGTCCGCACGAGCGCCGCCTGCCATCTGGCAACGGATCGTGGCGCGCGGCGCGGCCTCGCGCGGATTGCCCCGGGGGCTCAACGACAAATCCCGTGGCCTGCGGATCGGAGCGCTGAAATGCGCCTGAACCCGGCTCTTGCTCAGAGGCCCAGGCTCCCCGCCAGGTGGTCGGCCTGCGCCTTGACGATGCGGTGGCCTTCCTCGATGCATTCGGCGGCGCGGTGGAATTCGATCACCGTGATCCCGGGCAGCCGCGCGCCCAGCAGCACCTGCGGCGGATCGCCCGCCAGCCGGGAACGGCGGATCTGGTCGGACATGATGTCGATCGTGGCGTTGACCAGCGCCATGTAGGAGGGCGAGGCGGGCGTGGGCTCGCCCGGCGCCTCGCTGCCCAAAAGCGCGCGCAGCCCCTCGGGCAGCAGCGCGGCGAGGTCGGGCTTCGGCTCGGGCTCGTCATAGAACCCGGCGCTGACGGCGGCATTGGGATTGACCGCGATCACCGATTCCGCGCCCAGAGCCCGCGCGGCCGAGACCGGCACCGGGTTCACCACGCCGCCGTCGATCAGCCAGCGCCCGTCCAGAAGTTCCGGCTTCAGCACCCCGGGGATCGAGACCGAGGCCCGCACCGCCGGGATCAGCGGCCCCTGCCTGAGCCAGATCTCGCGCCCGTGGCGCAGGTCGGTGGCGATGGCGACGAAGGGGCGGGCCAATTCCTCGATCGTCTCGGGCAGGCCGAGGCCGCGCAGCATGGTCAGGATCCCCTGCCCGCCGACCAGCCCGGCGCCGGGGATGCCGATGTCGATCAGCGGCAGCATGGAGCGCATGGTGAGCCCCCGCGCCCAATCCTCCAGCGCGTCGAGCCGCCCCGCCGCATAGGCGGCGCCGACCAGCGCCCCCATGGACGAGCCCGCGACGACCTCGGCCGTGATGCCCATCGCCTCCAGCTCGCGCAGCACGCCGATATGGCACCAGCCGCGCGCCCCACCCGAGCCCAGCGCCAGCCCGATCACCGGTTTCGCCATGGTCTGCTCCTCATGCCTGTCCGAAGAGACGTTCCAGCACTTTCAGCCCCTCGTCCAGCCTTTGCCGCTCCTCGGGGGTGAGCGGCGCCAGCAGCGCCTCGGTCGCCTGCTCCATCTCGGGGCGGATGCGGTTGAAGGCGCGTTTGCCTTTCAGCGTGAGGCTGGCATGGGCGACGCGGCGGTCGGCGGCGTCGGTCCGCCGGGTCAGCCAGCCCTTGGCCTCCAGCGAGGCCAGCGCGCGGCTGACCTTGGTCTTGTGCGCGGGCACCCTGTCGCAAAGCTCCGAGGCCGTCAGGCTCTCGGCCTCCGCCAGATTGACCAGCACCCGCCATTCCGGCCGTGTCAGATCGTGGCGGCGGCGATAGATCGCCTGGGTGTTTTCCGAGGTCAATTCGGCGAGAAGGTTCAGCCTGTAGGGCAGATACCCTTTCAGAAACATGGGGATATCGCTTCCCGTTGATAGTTACATTTTCAACTAATACCCTGTGCAAAGATGATTCGCATAGACAAGAAACGGGAGAGTTGCGGATGACGAAGAGCTTTGCTTCGGCCGGCGACATGGCGGAAAAGAAGATTTCGTTTACCGAAGTGGGCGAGGGCCTTTACGCCTTCACCGCCGAGGGCGATCCGAACACCGGCGTCATCATCGGCGATGAATCGGTGATGATCGTCGAGGCGCAGGCGACGCCGCGGCTGGCCCGGAAGGTGATGGAATGCGTCCGTTCCGTGACCGACAAGCCGATCAGCCACCTCGTCCTGACGCATTACCACGCCGTCCGCGTGCTGGGCGCCAGCGCCTATGGTGCCCGGGAAATCATCATGTCCGACGTCGCCCGGTCGATGGTCGTGGAACGCGGGCAGGAAGACTGGGACAGCGAATTCGGCCGCTTCCCGCGCCTCTTCCAGGGGCATGAGGAAATCCCCGGCCTGACCTGGCCCACCACCACGTTCAGCGATTCCATGACCGTCTATCTCGGCAACCGCCGGGTCGACATCCTGCACCTCGGCCGCGCCCATACGGCGGGGGACGCCGTGGTCTGGGTCCCCGATCAGGAGGTCATGTTCACCGGCGATATCGTCGAATACCACTCGGCCTGCTATTGCGGCGACGGGCATTTCAGCGATTGGGAAGACACGCTGATGAACATCGCCGCCTACGAGCCGAAGGCCATCGCCCCCGGCCGCGGCGACGCGCTGGTCGGTGAGGAGATGGTCGCCAAGGCCCTGGAAAACACCGCCGATTTCGTCCGCTCCACCTATCGCCCGGTGCAGAAGGTGGCGGCGCGCGGAGGCTCCCTGAAAGAAGCCTGGGACGCGGTCCGCGCCGAATGCGACCCCAAGTTCAAGGACTACGCGATCTACGAGCATTGCCTGCCCTTCAACGTCGCCCGCGCCTATGACGAGGCCCGCGGCCTCGACACCCCCCGCATCTGGACCGCCGAGCGCGATCAGCAGATGTGGGCCGATCTGCAGGGCTGAGCCGATGCGCGACCCGTTCCTGACGATGGCACAGAACAACGCCTGGGCGAACCAGACGCTCTATGCCGCCATCGCCGGGATGGGCGACGCCGATCTCGCCGCGCCCCGGCCGGGGTTCTTCCCCTCGCTCAAGGCCACGCTCAACCACATCTGGCTGGTCGATCTTTACTATATCGACGCACTGGAAGAGGGGGGCGAGGGGCGCCGCGTCTTCGACCGGGCCGAGCTGACCTCGGTCGCCGCCCTGAGCGCCGCGCAGGCCGGGGCCGACGCACGGCTGATCCGCTTCTGCGTGGGGCTGACGCCCGCCCTGCTGGACGCGCCGCGCGCCACCGACCGCCCGGGCGGGCCGGTGACGGAACAGGTGGGGCCGCTGCTGCTGCATCTGTTCCAGCACCAGATCCACCACCGGGGCCAGGCCCATACGATGATCGGCGACGCAGGCATCGCGCCGCCGCAACTGGACGATTTCCACCTGGAGTTCGGCCGCGTGCCCAGCGCACGGGCCTGGTTTGCCTGACGGAGGAGGGGCCATGACCGCCCAGACCAAGATTTTCGAGACCCCGCTCTACCCCTATGCCCGCCACCCCGATCAGGACGCGGCCACGCCCGCGCGCCACACCGCGGTGGTGGTCGGCGCGGGGCCGGTGGGGCTGGCGCTGGCCATCGACCTGGCGCAGATGGGCGTCGAGGTGCTGGTCATCGACGACAACGACAAGGTGAGCTTCGGCTCCCGCGCCATCTGCTTCGCCAAGCGGCCGCTGGAGATCCTGGACCGGCTGGGCTGCGGCGTGCCGATGGTCGACAAGGGCGTGGTCTGGAACCTCGGCAAGGTGTTCTTCGACGACCGGCAAGTGTACGAATTCAACCTTCTTCCGGAAAAAGGCCATAAATTTCCGGCCTTCATCAACCTGCAACAGTATTATTTCGAGGATTACCTGGTCGCCCGCGCCCGCGCGCTGCAGGCCGAGGGCGCGCCGATTTCGCTGCGCGGCAAGAACAAGCTGACCGCCATCGACCAGCAATCCGACCATGTGATGCTGGACATCGACACCCCCGAAGGCCCCTACCGCCTGCGCGCCGACTGGCTGATCGCCTGCGACGGCGCCGGCTCGCCCGTGCGTCGGATGCTGGGCCTCGATTTCGTGGGCGAGGTCTTCCAGGACAATTTCCTCATCGCCGATGTGGTGATGGAGGCCGATTTCCCGACCGAACGCTGGTTCTGGTTCGACCCGCCCTTCAACCGGGGCCAGTCGGCGCTGCTCCACAAGCAGCCGGACAATGTCTGGCGCATCGACTTCCAGATCGGCTGGGACATCGACCGCGAGAAAGAGCTGGACCCGGCCAATATCGACAAGCGGCTGAAGGCCATGCTGGGCGAGGATATCCAGTACGAGCTGGAATGGTCCTCGATCTACACTTTCCAGTGCCGCCGGATGGAGAAGTTCCACGAGGGCCGGGTGATCTTCGCCGGGGATTCGGCGCATCAGGTCTCGCCCTTCGGCGCGCGCGGCGCGAATTCGGGGCTGCAGGATACCGACAACCTCGCCTGGAAGCTGAAGCTGATCGAGGACGGCACTGCACCGGAGAGCCTCCTCGACAGCTACGATGTCGAACGGATCCATGGGGCGAAGGAGAATATCCTCAACTCCACCCGCTCGACCGATTTCATCACGCCCAAGTCGGAAACCAGCCGGATCTTCCGCGACGCGGTGCTGGACCTGTCGGAACGCCACGATTTCGCCCGGCCCTTCGTCAATTCCGGGCGGCTGTCGGTGCCCTGCACCTATGACGGCTCGCCCCTGAACACGCCGGACGCGCTGCCCGGCGGCCCGGCCCGCGCCCGCCCCGGCGCCCCCTGCCCCGACCTGCCGCTGGCCGAGGGCTTCCTGCTGGAACGCCTTGGCGGTCGCAGCGCGCCCCGCTTCCAGCTCCTCGCCATCGGCGTGGAGGTTCCCGCCGATCTGACCGTCCCGGGGATCGAGATCGAGGTGATCGCGCTCGCCCCCGACGCCTCGCCGGCGCTGAAGGAACGCTATCTGGGCGAGGCCCCGGCGGCCCTCTACCTGATCCGCCCCGACCAGCATGTCGCCGCCCGCTGGCCCGGCTTCGACCGCATGGCCGTTGACGCCGCACTGAACCGCGCCCTCGGCAAGGAGGCCTGAGATGTCCCTGATCCTGACCCGCAACACGCCCCATGCCGATGACGTCTATCAACAGCTGATCGACGCCCATGAGGGCAAGACCAAGGCCGAAAGCGACGCCTTCAACGCACGGCTGATCCTGATCCTGATGAACCATATCGGCGACGAGACGGTGATCGCCGAGGCGCTGGCAGCGGCCGAGATCTGAACGAGGCGCCGGTGGCACGCGCCGGGGGCCAGCCCCCGGACCCCCCGGGATATTTGAGGCGCAAAGATCAAGGTTAACAAAACCCTAACCGCCATCTTCGTTCTGCAAATATCCCACGGGGGTCCGGGGGTGTGAAACCCCCGGGGGCCGCCACGGGCGCCCCGCCCCGCTCAGCGCATGCCGATCCCTAGCTGCATCAGTCCCTTGCGGACCGGTGCTAGCGAATAAAGCGCGTTCAGGGTCGCTGCGCGGGCATCGCGCAGGGGGCGCGCCTCGATCATCGAGGCGCGGTTCAGCGCGTCCACCCCGGCCAGCCGCAGCGCCACTTCGGGCCAGCGGCGGCGCTGGTAGGCGTCCAAGGGACCGGGCTCGCCCAGCGTCTCGGGGTTGGCGAGGTCGATCAGCGCGGTGAGGTCGCCCAAACTCATGTTCAGCCCCTGCGCGCCGATCGGCGGCACGACATGGGCGGCTTCGGCCATCAGCGCCGTGCGCTGGCCGATCATGCGCTCCGCCTGCTGGGTGATGATCGGCCAGACGGTGAGCGCCGAGGCCTGCTCCAGCCAGCCGAACAGCCCGGCGCTGCGCTCGTTCATCGCTTGCGCGAAATCCTCGCGGGAGAGGGATTTCAACCGGTCGACCTCGGGCCCCGTCTCCATCCAGACCACGGCCGAGCAGGGTTTGCCCTGGTGATCGGGCAGCGGCACCAGGGTGAAGGGGCCGCCGGAGCGGTGGACCTCGGTCGAGACGTTGTTATGCGGATCGGGGTGGGTCACGGCGAAGGCCAGCGCCTTTTGCCCATAGCGCGTGGTCTTCACGCCGATCCCCAGCGCTTTCCTCACCGGCGAGTGGCGCCCGTCGGCGGCCACGACCAGCCTTGCCGTCACGCTGCTGCCGTCCGAAAGCCAGACCAGCGCCTCGCGGTCGCGGGTCAGCAGGCGTTTGGTGGCGACACCGGGGCGGAAATCGACCGTCGGCAGCTCGTCCAGCCGGGCCACGAATTCGCGCCGCAGCAGCCAGTTGGGCAGGTTCCAGCCGAAGGGCTGGGCCGAGACGTCGGAGGCGTCGAAATCGTGGACCACCCGGGCCACCGGCTCGACCCCGCCCGCATCGACGATGCGCATGACCTGCAAGGGCATCGCATGGGGTTCGAGCCGCGCCCAGAGCCCCGCCGCCTGCAGCACCGGTATCGAGGGTTGCAGGAAGGCCGTGGTCCTGAGGTCGGCGCCGGGTGCATCGCCCGAGGTCACCGGCGGCGCCGGATCGACGCAGATCACCGAATAGCCCGCCGCCCCGAAAGCGGCGGCGGCCGCGAGTCCCGCGACGCCGCCGCCCGAAATCAGCACATCCACCGCTGTCTTCTGCATCGCTGCCTCCATCGTTGCGCCTTCCTTAGCGCGTTCCGGTGGCGGGGGCGAGGCGACAGCGCGTCTCAGCCCCGGGTGATCAGCACCAGCATGATCACCATGAGGAACGCGGCGACCACGGCGGGCAGATAGAGCGCGGGCAGGCCGAAGAAGAGGATCGCCATGCCCCAGATCGAGACCAGCGCCACGATCACATAGAGCGGGAAATCCGGGTCGCCATCGGTCCATTCGCGGGCCATCGCGCCGAGGATCGGCAGGCGATAGGCAAAGGAGCGGCGGGTGTTGGGGACGGCGATGTCGGCGCTGGCCATTGGTATCTCCGGGATAAAGGATTTACCGGGATATGGCTTTTGCCGGGGAGCCGGACCATCGGGCGCGATGCCGCACTGCGGCAACCAGTCGCGCGCGCGCCGTTGTCGCAAGCGGGGCGCCGCGGGCGGGGGGTGAGGCGCGTCAGCGCCGAGGGGGGAGGCCCCTCCCCCCTGCGCGGCCGCGGAACGCGCCGCGCTTTGTCACCCTCAGCGCTTGCCGACGCGGGGTTCGGTGCCGGCCATCAGCCGCTGGATATTGGCGGCGTGACGGAACCAGACCAGCGCCGCCAACAGCAGCGCCAGCACGATCATCGTCTGCGGCCCCAGCACCCACAGCCAGACCGCCGCCGACGCCGTGGCGATCAGCGCCGAGGCCGAGGAGATGCGCAGCAGCGCGAAAGCCGCAGCCCAAGTGGCGCAGCAGGCCAGACCCACCGGCCAGGCCAGCGCCAGCATGGTGCCGAGGAAGGTCGCGACGCCCTTGCCGCCCTTGAAGCCCAGCCAGACCGGGAACAGATGCCCCAAAAACGAGGCCAGAGCCGCCAGCTGCGCCGCATCGGCCCCGGCGATGGCGCGGGCGATCAGCACCGCCACCCCGCCCTTGCCCGCATCCAGCAGTAGCGTCGCCGCCGCGGCGCCCTTGTTGCCGGTCCTCAGCACATTGGTCGCGCCGATGTTGCCCGAGCCGATCTTGCGCACATCGCCCAGCCCCATCGCCCGGGTGATGACCACGCCGAAGGGAATGGAGCCCAGCAGATAGGCCCCGATCGCGACCAACGCGAGCGTCAGGGGCGCGGAGGTGATCTCGGGGAGCATCAGGCGGCCTCGCGCTGATAGACCGGCGCACCGGCGACATAGGTTGCCAGAACCTTACCCTGCAGCCTTGCGCCGTCAAAGGGCGAGTTCTTGGATTTGGAGCGCAGCGTGAAGCGGTCCAGCACGAAGGGCGCATCGGCGTCGAAGAGCACGAGGTCGGCGGGGGCGCCCGCCCCCAGCCGCCCGGCGGGCAGGCCCAGCCGTTTCGCCGGGTTGAGGCTGAGCGCGCGCCAGAGCTGCGGCAGGGTCAGGTGGCCGTTGTGATAGAGCCTGAGCGCGGCGGGCAGCAGGGTTTCAAGCCCCACGGCGCCGGGCGCGGCCTCTTCATAGGGCAGGCGTTTCGATTCCTCGTCCTGCGGCGTGTGCATGGAGCCGATCACGTCGATCAGGCCCGAGGCCACGGCCTCGATCACCGCCAGCCGATCGTCCTCGGACCGCAAGGGCGGGGTCAGCTTGAAGAAGGTCCGGTAATCGCCGACGTCGAAATCGTTGAGCGTCAGGTGGTGGATCGAGATCCCCGCCGTCACGTCGAGCCCGTTCTTCTTGGCCCGCTCCAGCGCCGGCAGGGTGCGGGCGCAGGTAATCTGGTCGGCGTGATAGCGCGCGCCGGTCATCTCGATCAGCGCCATGTCGCGGTCAAAGCCCATCCGTTCCGCCATGGGCGAGACGCCGGGCAGGCCCCTGAGCGAGGCGAATTTGCCCGAGGTGACGGCGGCCCCGGCGGACAGTCCCGGGTCCTGCGGGTGGCCCACGACCAGCGCATTCAGCGACCTTGCATAGGTCAGGCAGCGCGACAGCACCTTGGTATCGCGCGTCACCTTTTCGCCGTCGGTGAAGGCCACGGCGCCCGCATCGAGCAGAAAGCCGATCTCGGCCATCTCGCGCCCCTCGCGTCCGCGGGTCAGGGCGGCCATGTGGCGGACGTTGACCAAAGCCTCGACCCCGGCGCGGCGGGCGAGGAAATCCAGCGCCTCGGGCGTGTCGGTGACGGGCGTGGTGTCGGGGCGGGTGATGAAGGTGGTGACGCCGCCCGCGGCCGCGGCCAGCCCGGCCGAGCGGTAGCTTTCCTTGTGGCGCGCGCCCGGTTCGCCGACATGGACGCCCCAATCGACGATCCCGGGGGCCAGGCATTTGCCGCGCGCATCCAGGCGGGTCGCGCCTGCGGGGGCGGGCTGGTTCAGGGCGGCGATCTTGCCATCGATGACGGTGAGGCTGCCCTGGGCGTCGGTCCCGGCCTCGGGGTCGATCAGCCGTGCGTTGTCAAAGTGAAGGATCATGCGCGCCGCCTCGGTTCCGCCCCGGCACGGGGCCCGGGCGGCTTATAGCGCCGGACGGCGGGCGGCGCTACCGGGGTTGTGCGGGCTCAAGGGGCCGCGGACCGGCCCCCTGCCCAGTGCGCCGGGCGACAAGCCCCTGGATCATCCGCGCGGCGCCATGGGCATCCGCCAGCCCGGTCAGCCGCAGCGACTGGATGCCCTGCCCGTCGAGCCGCAGCCGGGCGGGGGCGACGGCGATGCGCCCGATCTCGGCCAGTGGCAGGCTGGCGCCCAGATCGGTGACGACGCGGCGGTCGGTGACAATCCAGCGGCTGCCCGCTGCCTGCGCCAGATAGGCCAGACCCGCCAGAAGGAAGGGCGCGAGGAACAGATAGGCCACCGCCGGCCCCGCGCCAAAGACCAGCTGTTCGGCCAGCGCCGCGGCCATGGTCACGGCCAGCAGGAACAAGGCCAGCATGCCCAGCACCCGGGGATCGGGGCGGATCTCGGCCAGGATCCGCTCTCCGGGGCCGAGGATCAGCGCCGGTCGTCGGGTGAGGAAGGCCTGCCGCACCGGCGCGAGGCCGGGCAGGCGCCAGAGCAGCGCCAGGGCGAGCGGGACAAGGATCAGGATCTCGGCGGAGACAGAGGCGTTCATCGGACAAACCCTTTGCGTCAGGGCAAAGGGTGGACCGAATCCCGTTAGCGGCCAGTAAAGCGTTCGTGCGCGGCTCAGTCTGCGCGGCGTTTCGCCCGCCGCTCGCGCGCTTGCAGGATTTTCGTCACCAGCCCGGCGCCATCTGCCACATGCTTGAGCAGATGCTTGTCGCCCGAACGGGTGATGAGCTGCACATCGCCCAGCAGCGTGCGGGCGGTTTCCAGCTCCAGAAGCGGCACGCTGCGCTGGCCCGGCAGGATCACCCGCCGGTCGGTCAGGAACCACCTCAGCCCCAGCGTTTCCGACGCCAGATAGGCCGCGCGCACGCCGACGGCGAGGATCGCGCCCAAGGAGCCGATGGCCGGATAGGGCGTGCCGGTGGCCCAGAGGACGCCCCCGGCCAGCGCCATCAGCCCCACGGCCATCACCCCGTGATCGCGCCAGTAGCGGCCGCGGTCGGGGCGGATCGCCTCGATCAGTTTCTCGCCGGGTTCAAGATGGGGGTGGTCGGTCGTCGCGGTCATGGCAGGGTCCCGAAAAGGCCGCGCCCCCGGTAAGGGGGGCGCGGGTAGGTCAGTTGCCGGCGGCGGGCGCCGGTTGTTCGGCGGGTGCCTCGGCCGGTGCTCCCGCCGGGGCCTCGGCGGCGGCCGGTTCGGGCTCGGCCGGGGTGGCAGCGGCGGCATCGGCGCGGGCCTCATCCTCGGCCGCCTGATCGGCGGCGGCAGAGCCGGACGGGTCGATCTGCCGCAGGAAGCGGAAGAAGTCGCTGTCGGGGCTCAGCACCATGGCGGTGTTCGATCCGGTCAGCGCCCGTTCGTAGGAGGTGAGCGACCGCGAGAAGGCGAAGAACTCGGGATCCTGACCGAAGGCTTCGGCATAGATCCGGTTGCGCTGCGCATCAGCCTCACCGCGAACGATCTCGCTGTCGCGACGGGCCGAGGAGACGAGCTCCACCACCGTCCGGTCGGCCTGGGCACGAACCCGCTGCGCGGCTTCGTTACCGCGGGCGATCTCGTCCGCGGCCTCGCGCTCACGCTCGGCGCGCATCCGCGCATAGGTGGCGGCGAGGTTCTGCTCGGGCAGGTCGGTGCGGGTCAGGCGCACGTCGATGACGTCGACGCCCAGCGACCGGGCCTCGCGCCGCGAGACGTCGCGGATCTGGTTCATCAGCCCGGTCCGGTCCTCGGAGAGAACCGCGTTCGAGGGCACGGAACCCAGCACCTGACGGATGGCGGCGTTCAGGATCCGCTCGATCCGGACCTGAGCGGCGCGCACGCCTTCGGTGCCGACGGCCTGCCGGAACTGCTGCACATCCGAGATGCGCCAGCGCAGGAAGGCATCGACCACCAGACGGCGGTCATCGGCCGGCGTGACCTCGAGCGGCTGCGATTGCAGGCCGAGGATGCGCGAATCGTAGCGCACCACCTGGTCGAAGAAGGGCAGCCGGAAATAGAGGCCCGGATCGGTGCGGATCTGCTCGACCTGACCGAAGCGCAGGACCAGCACGTTTTCGCGTTCGTCGACGATGAACATGGCCGACAGCGCAATCGCGCCGGCAATGATCGCCGCGGGGATCAGAAGCGTGAGACGTTTCATCAGTTGCTCCCCTGGCTGGTCTGGCCGTTGCGCGTGGTGCTCGGCGCCGGATCGCGGCGCAGGCTGTCGAGCGGCAGATAGGGCACGACGCCCGAACCGCCCTCACCGGTGACATTGTCGAGGATCGTCAGATCCATGCCACCAAGCACGCGTTCCATGGTTTCCAGATACATCCGCTCGCGGGTCACTTCGGGGGCGTTGCGGTATTCCGTCCAGACGGACAGGAAGCGGCTGGCCTCACCCTCGGCGTTGTTGATCACCTCGGCGCGGTAGGCCTCTGCCTCTTCCAGCACCTGCGCGGCTTCACCGCGGGCCCCGGCGAGAACCCGGTTGGCATAGGCGTCGGCCTGACGCTCAAGGCGGTCACGCTCCTGGCGGGCGGCCTGCACTTCGCGGAAGCTGTCGATCACCTCGCGCGGGGGGTCGGCGCGGTCGAAGTTGATCCGGATGACCTGCACGCCCGAGGCGTAATCGTCGAGGATCTCCTGCACGGCGGTCCTGAGCTCGGCGGCGATCGCCTCGCGGTCGCGGTTGAGGATCGGCGAGAGTTCCGAGCGCGCGATGATGTCGCGCATCGCCGATTCCGCCGCCGCCCGCACCGTGTTGGTGGGATCGGCCAGGTTGAACAGGAAATCGGAGGGGTTGGTCACGTTCCAGACGACCTGGAATTCGATGTCCACCACCGCCTCGTCGCGGGTCAGCATCAGGCCCGAATCCAGCGCCGAGCGGCCGGTGCCGACCTCGGTGATGCGTTCGGTCGTGGTCTGCACGATCTCGGCCTGGATGATCGGCCAGGGGGCGAAGTTCAGACCGGGGCTGCCGGTGCTGCTTTCCTGCCCGAAGAGCAGCTCGACCGAGCGTTCTTCCGGCCGGACCTGATAGACCGAGGCATAGACCCAGAGGGCCCCCAGCGCCAGCAGGCCGATGATCACGCCACGCCCGGTGATCCCGGGACCCGAGCCGCCACGGCCGGGACCGCCAGTGCCACCGCCATTGCCGCGGCCGCCGAAGATCACCTTCAGCTGCTGCTGGCCCTTCTTGACGATATCCTCGATTTCAGGGAGCGGGGGCCGCTCGGGACCGTTGTTGTTGCCGCCGCCGTTGCCGCCGGGGCGATTGCCGCCCCCACCCGAGTTGCCGCGGTTACCGCCGCCGCCCCACGGGCCTCCACTGTTGCCTGACATGGCCTCTCCTTGGTTCAGGTCTGTCATCTCTCGCGTATCATGCCCTCAATTGGGCACGTTCGGCGGGGATTCAAGCCAAATCCGCCGCCGCCCTGCCCGTCTGACGGGCATTTTAACCGAAGCACGCCCTCAGCGGGTGGGCTTCTTCATCAGCACCAGTTCCTCGCTCATCGTCGGATGCACGGCAATCGTGGCGTCGAAATCGTCCTTGGTGGCGCCCATCTTCACCGCGACCCCGGCGATCTGGATCAATTCGCCCGCCCCGGGTGCGACGATATGACAGCCCAGCACACGGCGGCTGTCGCGGTCAACGACCAGCTTGAACAGCGCCTTGGTCTCGGCACCGATGAACGAGGTCTGCATCGGGCGGAAGCTGGCGATATAGACCTCGACCGCGTGATCCTTGCGCGCCTCGGCCTCGGTCAGGCCGACGCTGCCGGCCTCGGGCCGGGTGAAGACCGCCGAGGGGACATTCGTATGGTCCACCTTGACCGGCTTGCCGCCGAAGACGGTATCGGCAAAGGCATGCCCCTCGCGGATCGCCACAGGGGTCAGCTGGATGCGGTTCGTGACATCGCCCACGGCGAAGATCGAGGGCACGTTGGTCTGGCTAAACGCATCGACGATGACCTCGCCGCCCTCGCCCAGCGTGACGCCCGCGGTCTCCAGCCCCAGCCCCTGGGTGTTGGGCGTGCGGCCGGTGGCGAAGAGCACCGCCTCGAACTCGCGGGTCCGGCCCTGGGTGTCGGTGGCGCGGAACCGGCCGTCATCGAGCTTTTCCAGCGCCGTGAGGTCGGTGTTGACCTCCAGCCCGATGCCCTGCCCGACCAGCGCCGCCGCCACATGCTCCTGCAGATCGTCGTCGAAGCCGCGCAGCACCTGGCGGCCGCGGTACATCAGCGTGACCTGCGACCCCAGCCCCTGGAAGATCCCCGCCATTTCGCAGGCGATGAAGCCGCCGCCCAGCACCAGAAGGGAGGCGGGCAGACGGTCCGACAGAAACACCTCGTTCGAGGTCCAGGCGCCCGCCTCGCGGAAGGCCTCGGGTACGAAGGGCGTGCCGCCGGTGGCGATGAGAATATGCTTCACGGCCAGCTTACGGCCATCGGCCAGCGTCACCTCATGGGCGCCGGAAACGGTGGCGCGCTGGTGGAAGATCGTCACCCCGGCGCTTTCGGCGTTGCGGGTATAGATCGATTCGAGCCGGTTCAGTTCCGCATCCAGCCGGTGGCGGAAGGCCATCCAGTCGAAACGCCCCTTTTCGACCTGCCAGCCATAGGCCGCGCCCTCGTCCATCGAGGCGCCGTGACCGGCGGCGAAGACCATCAGCTTCTTCGGCACGCAGCCGCGGATCACGCAGGTGCCGCCCATGCGGTATTCCTCGGCCATGGCGACCTTGGCGCCATATTCGCTGGACGCGATCCGCGCCGCGCGCACCCCGCCCGAGCCGCCACCGATGACAAAGAGGTCGTAGTCGAAATCGGGCATCATTCTCTCCAGGCGGCCGTGTCCCGTCTAGGTAATCGCCCCATCCCCGGAGAACAAGCGCCCGAGGACAAGCGCCGCCCGCCTGCTTCATTCTGCCCCCAATACGCCCTTCTGGCGCAACGCGGGGGCCGGATCAGAGGTCCTTGAAGATGTTATCCGGTTCCTCGAAGACGATCCGCTCATGCTCGACCGTGCCCGAGGCGATATCCCGCATCTCGACCCGTCCGTCGCCGAAACCGATCACCACCGCGTCGCAGATGTCGATGAAAAGCCCGTTCTCGACCACGCCCGGCACCTGGTTCAGGGCCAGCGACAATTGCCGCGGGTTGCCGATCCGGCCCAGCGCCAGATCGAGGATATGGTTGCCCTGATCGGTGACGAAGGGCCGCTCGCCGTTCATCCTGAGCCGGGCCGAGGTGCCCATCACGTCCATGGCGTTCAGGAGTTCCTCGATCAGCATGCGGCTGGCCTGCCAGCCGAAGGGGATGACCTCGACCGGCAGAGGGAAATGGCCCAGGGTCTTCACCTCTTTCGAGGCGTCGGTGATCACCACCATGCGGTCGCTGGCCGTCGCCACGATCTTTTCCATCAGATGCGCGCCGCCGCCGCCCTTGATCAACGTGAGATCTGCGTCGAATTCATCGGTGCCGTCGATGGTCAGATCGAGCCAGCCTGCCTCTTCCAGCGAGACGATCTTCAGCCCGAGTTCCCGCCCCAGATCGCCGGTCCTGACCGAGGTGGGCACGCAGGTCAGCCTCAGCCCCTCGTCCCGGACCCGCTCGGCCAGGGCGCGGACCATCCAGGCGGCGGTCGAGCCGGTGCCGAGGCCCACTTTCATGCCGTCTTCGACGAGATCGACGGCGCGGCGGGCGGCGGCGTATTTGGCGCGGTCGATGGGGGTGAGTTGCACGGGCATGGCGGGCTCCTGGGCTCGATGGCCGCGTTATAGCATCCCCTCGGCCGGGGCACAGGGGGAAAGCCGCCCCTGCCCCGCCCGCTGCCTGCGCGGCCCCGCGCTCAGGAGCGCGTCGGCAGGGCGAAGCGGTAGGTCATGCCCAGGCCGATCGAGGTGTTGCGCCAGGAATTGGTCATCGAGGCATTCATGTAGCGCCCCAGCGAGATCGTGGCGCCCAGCTGGCCATAGAGCGAGACACGCTCGTTCAGGTGGTAGTTCACGCCGATGGCGGGATAAAGCAGCGCGCCCACTTCGCGGGCCGGATCGACGCCCACGTCATTGAGGCCGTAGAGCACCTGCGCATAGCCCTGCAGGCGGCCGCCGACATAGGGGCGGGTCTGCCAACCGACGCCGAAGAAGCCCTCGGCATAGCCCGCGAAGCCGCGGAAGGCATTGGTGGCGGCGGCGATCTGTCCGGCCAGATACCAGCGCTCGTTCAGCATGTAATCCGCCTGGAGCGCCAGCATGGTCAGCCCCTCGGACTCGCGCCCGTTGTAATAGATGGGCGAGGTGATACGGCCGAAAGTGTGCAGCCGGATGCCGCGCAGCGTGTAATCCGCCCCCGCCAGCGCCCCGCCGCCGCGGCGTTCGGGATGCGACAGGTGGTAATTGAGGCCAAGCCCCACGGTCCAGTTCCGCGAGGTGCCGAAGGGCGCGTAGAAATAGCCCGCCGACAGCGTGGTGCCGAGCCCGTTGCCCCAGAGGTATTCCAGCGTCACCTTGGGATAGATGATGAAGCCCGAGCCGGTGTCGATCGTATCCGTCACCCAGCCGCCGCTGCCGATGCCGAGCTGGGCGTAGAGGTTGACGTTGCGCCCCAGTGCCACCCGCCCCCCGACCCCGCCATGGGCCTGATTGTACCACAGCAGGCCGGTCGCGCCGATGTCGACGGCGAAATAGGAATAGAGCGTCGGGTTGTGGAAATGGGTGAACTGGGTCGAGGCAAAGCCGATGTCACCCTGATAGAGCCCGGTCGGATTGATCTGCCGCACATGGTTGTATTGCAGCGAGACGATGTTCTCGTGCCGGGGGGCGCGGAACGCGTCGGCGCTCAGTACCCGGCCCGCGTCGCGGTAGCGCCCCACGGCGAAGGAGAAAGGCACCTGCACGAAGACATTCAGGGCGGAATCGTTCAGCTCCGACCCGGAGATGGCGACGCGCGAATAATTCACCCCGAAGCTGAAGCGCCGCAGGTGATAGCCGATCCCGGCATAGGCGCGGGTATAGAACCCCTCGCCCGACAGGCGGCGGATGCCGTTGACACTGGCCCCGCCCGCGCCCGCGCCGACCGCGACGCCGGCGTTGACAAAGAAGTTCCGGCCGATGTCGCGCTGCGCGTGCAGGGTCACGTCGGCGGCGAAGAAGCCGCCGTAATTGCCGCCCGCAATGGGCGCGCTGGCGCCGACGCCGAACGAGAGCCATTCGTTGATGTTCTGCAGGTAATGCACGCCCATCAGGTCGAAATCGCCGCCGCTGGTCAGCGTCAGCGCGCTGTAATCGATCATGATGCGGCCGCCGACATCATGGAAGGCGGGCGTGTCCCCCGGCACCTGCTGGGCACGGGCGGTGCCCGGAGCCATGGCCAGGCCCAGGCCGAAAAGCGCCAGGGCGGCACCGCGCAGAAGGCGGCGCGCCGCTTCGGTCCCGGCCCGCAAGGGGTGAAGCTGGCGGCTGAGCGTCGGCTTGGGCATGCGGGAACGGCCTCTCGGGATAATGCGGTTGCCCGGTCCGGGCAGAAATCGGTTGCTCGCAAGGTACTATGCCCGCCGCAGGGTGGCGATTGGAAATCAAGCCCCCGCTGCATGTTCCGCGTGCCCGTGGCAGGGCTGCCGCGGTTTGCCCGCCCCTGCGCGCCCTCCCGGGGTCTTGCCCTCGGCGCGCAGGCGCGCTTCACTCGCCCCGGCCGAGGGAGGACCCCCGATGACCTATGTGCTGCATTACGCCCCCGACAACGCCTCGCTGATCGTGCGGCTGGCGCTTCTGGAACTGGACCAGCCGTTCCGCACCCTGCTCGTTGACCGCCGCGCCCGCCAGCAGGACAGCGCCGCCTACAGGCGGCTCAATCCCGCCGGGCTGATCCCGGTGCTGGAGACGCCCGACGGCCCGGTCAGCGAGACGGCGGCGGTGTTGCTGTGGCTGGTGGACCGGCACGGGGCGCTGGGGCCGGGGGTCGGCGCGCCCGAGCGCGCGGCTTTCCTGAAATGGCTGTTCTTCGCCTCGAACACGATGCACGCCGATCTCAGGATGGTGTTCTATCCCGGCCAATACGCGCCCGGCGCGGAGGCCGCGCTGCACGCAGGTGTCACGGCGCGGATGCAGCGGCATTACGGGTTGCTGGATGCGCTGTGCGGCAGCGTGCCCTGGTTCGGCGGGGCAGAGGTCTCGGTGCTCGACCTCTATGTCGCGACGACGCTGCGCTGGGCCGCGCTTTACGCGCCAGGCGGCGCCTGGTTCCGGCTGACGGATTTCCCGGCGCTCAAGGCACTCGCCGCCCGGGTCGAGGCCCGCCCCTCGATGGCGCAGGCCATTGCCGCCGAGGGGCTCGGCCCCCTGCCCCTGACCCTCCCCCAGTCCTGCACACCGCCAGAGGGCAGCGCGCTGTAGGCCGGGCCACGGCCGGAGAGCGCGGGGTGGGCGGGCGGGAGCGCTCTCCGGCCGTGGCCCCCCGTCTCTGGTCGTGTCTCTGGTCCGGCCTCGCGGCCGGGTCAGTCCCTGCCGCGCTCGGCCCAGAGCTCCTGCAGCCGGTCGGCCATGGCCTGACGCTCGGCCGGGCTCAGCTCGGCCACCTCGGCCGCGAAGGCCTCGCGCGCGGCGTCGAGACGCCTCGCCAGCGCCTCGCGGTCGCCGTCGATCAGCCGCGAGAAACCGGGAGCATCGAAAGGCTCGGCCCTGAGCGCGTCGAGGATCCGCGCGTTCAGCGCCTCGGCCCGGGCCCGGCGCTCCTCGCGGCTGGGGCGCGGACCGGGCTCGCCCGGCAGGCCCCGTTCGCGGCCCATGGCGCGCAGATCGGCGCGGGCCTCGGCGGGCAGCGCCCGCCAGAGGGCGCGGATATCGGGCTGACCCGGCATGCCGGGCGGCGCGAAATGCGGGCCGCGCAGGGCGCCGCCCGCCAGAACGCCGACCACGAGAAGGTTCAGCATCACCGACAGCACCA
The DNA here is from genome assembly GCF_034676075.1 of Pararhodobacter sp. Classification (GTDB taxonomy): domain Bacteria; phylum Pseudomonadota; class Alphaproteobacteria; order Rhodobacterales; family Rhodobacteraceae; genus Pararhodobacter. The sequence goes on from NZ_JAUCCQ010000011.1 coordinate 41,654, forward strand.
GCGCCACGCGCAGACCACGACCGGGCTTGCGGGCCTTGGGCGCCGGAGGGGGAGCGGGGGAAGGGGTCACAGGCTCGGTCATATCCGCCTCATTGCGTCTCGTCGCCGATCAGGGTCAGCAGCTCGCCCAGCGCCAGCGTCTCGCCGGAGGTGGCGGGCGCCCAGTCGGAGACCGAGGGCGAGACACTGGCCGCCCCCTGCCAGAAAGTCGTCACCAGATCCGAGGTCGAGCCCGGCGCGGCAAAGCCGATCCAGATCCCCGCCAGCCCCGCCACGCCCATGCCCGCGAGCGAGGGCGCGCCGCCGACATCGGCCAGCATCGCCCGGAACCGCGCCAGCCAGCCGGGACGCGGGGCCATGGCCCCCGGCTGGGCGGCCAGCGCCGCCGTCACCAGCCGTGCCTCGAATGCCTGCGCAAGCGGCGCCGGGGCTTCGTCCCGGGCCTCGGCGAAGAGCGCGTCGAGCAGGCTGTCGTCGAAGCCGCCCGCGTCATCCGTCCTGCGATCCGTCGTCATCGGTCATACCCCAGTTCATCGCGCCGGCCCTCAAGCAGCTGGGCCAGACGCCGTTTTCCCCGCGCGGTCAGGCTTTCCACGGCCTCGACCCCGATCCCCATCGCCGCACCGATCTCGGGATTGGTCAATCCCTCCAGGTGGCGCAGCACCACCGCCACGCGCTGCCGTTCGGGCAGCGCCGCCAGCGCCTGATCCAGCGCCCGGCGGCGGTCGTCATCAATCATCGTCTCGACCGCCGCCGGGGCGGGATCGTCCGGCTCGTCGATACTGTCGAAATCCACGCCCCGCCGCCGCCGGAGCCGGTCGGTCGCCAGGTTCACCGCCACCCGGTGCAGCCAGGTCGAGGGCTGGGCGCCGCCCGCTTCCCAGCGCGGCGCGATCTGCCAGAGCCTGAGCAGCGCCTCCTGCGTCACGTCCTCGGCCTCGGCCCGGTCCTGCAGCAGGCGCGTGGCCAGCCGCAGGATGCGGGGCGCCAGCCGGTCGACCAGCACCCGCGCCGCCGAGGCATCGCCCGCCGCATAGCGTCCGAGCAGCGCGTCGTCGCTGAGGCTCTCGCTCTCGGGGGCGGTCATTCGCTCGGTGGTATCCCTTGGCATGACATTCCGGTAGGTCGCCGGGGGTTCGGAAACCCGGGCGCCGAGGCTTCGGCCTAGCGCCCGGGAGGTCATCGTGCAACCGTTACGCGGTTGCCGGGGTCAGTTACGGACCGGGCGCTGCGCCATCCAGTTGATCATCTCCTGCGCATGGGCCAGTTCCTCGGCGTCGATCTGGCCGTCGCCATTGGCGTCGATGCGGGCAAAGCCGTGGCCGGCACGATCGCCGCCCATCGCCCGCGGGCCACGGTCGCCGCCGCGTTCACCGCCGCGCGGGCCGTGCATGTCACCGCGCATTTCCGGGCGCCCGCCGTCACGGCCCCAGCCGCCGCGGCCGTGGCCATCCTCGCCGTGGTGACCGCCCATCATCCCGCGCATCATGCCGCCCATCGGCCCGCGGCGCTCGCCGCGCGCCTCGCGGCGTTCGTCGGCCTGGGCGGTCATCGCCGCGATCAGCTCGTCCCGGTCCAGCGCGGTATCGCCATTCGCATCGCCCGCGGCGATCAGCGCATCGGCACGCTCGGCGATCCGCTGGGCCCGCATCTCGCTGTGCAGCGTCGCCGAATAGGCGGTCCATTCCTGGGCCGAGATGCCGCCCGAGCCGTCGGTATCGGCCGCCGCGAAATCGAGCGTCGGCGGGGTCGGACGGACGGGGGCGCCTTGCGCGAAGGACGCGGCCGGCAGGGCGGCGATCAGCAGCGCGACGGCGGTCAGGGTCTTGGCGTTCATTCTCTCTCTCCTATCCGGCGCCGAAGCCTCTGTCGGCGCGTTGATGCCTGTCTAACGGGCCACGCCGGTCATTCCGTCGCAGGGTTTCGGCAAAAGGCGAACTTGACCTGTCCGTTTGCTTGGACCATGGTCTGGCCAATCCAGACATGCCACTGCAGACGTGCTGGTGCGCCAGAAGACCCGCGCGCACCCCGCATTGCCGCTCTTCGGCGAAAGGCGCATCATGACCCTGACCGTCACCTCGACCGAACCCGTCGACGACCGCCCGCTTGGCCCGGCCCTGCGCCGCGGCTGGGCGCGCCGCTGTCCCAATTGCGGCACCGGGCGGATGATGACGGGCTATCTGAAAGTGGCCGATGCCTGCCCCGATTGCGGCGAGGACCTGCACCATCACCGCGCCGATGACGGCCCGGCCTATCTGACCATTCTGGTGGTCGGCAAATCCATCATGGCGCTGTATCTGGCCGTCTTCCTGGCCTTCCGGCCCGAGCCCTGGGTGATGATCACGCTCTGCTGGACGCTGGCGCTGGTCATGGCGCTGTGGCTCTTGCCGCGCTTCAAGGGCGCGCTGGTCGCCCTGCAATGGTCGCGCCGGATGCACGGCTTTGGCGGCGAGGATTGAGCGCACGATGAAGGACGAGGCCCCCGCCCCGCCGCAGATCCGCGACGCCGCGACGATTGTCCTCGTGCGCGACGGCGGCACCGACCGCGCCCGCGTGCTGATGGGCCAGCGCGGGGCCGGAGCGGTCTTCATGCCGTCGAAATACGTCTTCCCGGGCGGCGCCGTCGATCCGGGCGACCGCAGCGTCACCCCCGCCGCGCCGCTGCCCGAGGCCGAGCGTCGGCGGCTGGTGCAACTGCCGGTGACCAAGACCGCGCCCACGCCCGAAGCGATGGCTGCCGCCGCCGTGCGCGAGCTCTGGGAAGAGGCCGGGCTGATGCTGGGCCGCCCCGGGGAATGGCCGGGCGAAGCGCCCGCCGACTGGGCCGATTTCGCCAGCGCCGGGATGCTGCCCGCGGGCGATTGCCTGCGCTTCGTGTTCCGCGCCGTCACGCCGACCGGCCGCCCGCGCCGCTTTGACGCGCGGTTCTTCCTGGCCCGGTCCGAGGATCTGGCGGGCGATCCCGACGATTTCTCACGCGCGACGGACGAGCTGAGCCACCTGCACTGGATCGGCCTGGCCGAGGCGCGGGCGCTGGATCTGCCCTTCATCACCGAGGTGGTGCTGGCCGAGGCCGAGGCGGTGCTGCGCGAGGGGCCGCAGGATTCGGTGCCCTTCTTCGACAATTCCGGCCCCGAGTCGATGTTCCGCCGGATCGCCTGATCGGCGGTCCGCATCTGACGTCGCCGTGACCCCCTCTTGCCTTGAAGCCCAAGGCGCGAGAATACTTCCCGGTTTTCAACTACCGGGATTTCCGTGATGCCTTCATTCCTCAGGCCGCTTCTTCTGGGCCTTGCCGTTCCGACCGCCCTGCCCGTTCTGGCGCAGACCACCCCCATCACCCCCCGCACAATGATCGTCATGGACGGATCGGGCTCCATGTGGGGCCAGATCGACGGCGTGCCGAAGCTGGAGATCGCCCGCAACGTGGCGGCCGATGTGCTGGCCGGGATGGACCCGGGCGCCACGCTGGGCCTCATCGCCTATGGCCACCGCCGCCGGGGCGATTGCTCGGACATCGAGGTGATGGTCGAACCCGCGCCGGGCAGCGCCTCGGCCATCGCCGAGCGGGTCAACACCATGCGGTTTCAGGGGCGGACGCCGCTGACCGAGGCCGTGCGCCGCGCGGCCGAGGTGCTGCGGTCCTCGGAAGATCCGGCAACGGTGGTGCTGGTCACCGACGGGATCGAGACCTGCGAGGCCGATCCCTGCGCCCTGGGGCGCGAACTCGAAGCCTCGGGCGTGAATTTCACCGCCCATGTGGTGGGCTTCGGCCTCAGCGCCGAGGAAGGCGCGCAGGTCGCGTGCCTCGCCGAGGAAACGGGCGGGCGCTATTTCCAGGCCGATGACGCGGCGGCGCTGACCGAGGCGCTGACCCAGACGCTGGCCGCGCCCGCCCCGGAACCTGTGGCGGAGCCCGAGCCCGAGCCGCTGCCGGTCGAACCTGTCGTCCAGCCCGGCCCCTGGTATCCCGGCCCCGCGTTCATGAACGGTCTGCAATTGCAGCCGACCGGCCGCAGCCGTGGTCTGGGCGGGGCGTTCCCCGCCGAGATCAGCTTCCCCGCCGATGGCACGCCCGAGATGTGCCAGCAGGCCTGCGCCGATGACACGGCCTGCGCCGCCTGGCAATTCGACCCGCCGGGCTCGTATTTCATCGAGGAAGCCCGCTGCACCCTGTTCAATGGCGATGCGGAGTTCGATTATTCCTTCGACGCCGGTTTCGTCGCCGGGACCAACCCCGAGGTGCCGCAATTCACCCGCCCCTTCGAGCGGCCGCTGCCCGACGCCAACCTCACCGCGCCGCTGAGCGCCCCGGCGCTGAGCGTGCTGACGGTCGAGGTGGGCGGACCGCTGAACCCCCTCGATTACCTCGACATCATCGAGGAGGGCGGCAACCGGTTCAACGCCGTGCCGAGCTATGTCTATCTGCGGGACGGCGTGCCTGCACGGATCGCCGTGCCCGCCACGCCCGGCCGCTATACCCTGCGCTATGTCGAGGAGGTCGAGGGCCAGGAACCCCGCGTCCTCGCCTCGCAACCGCTGGAGGTGACGGAGCTGGCCTACGCGCTGCAGGCACCCGACAGCGGGATGGGCGGCGCGATGCTGAACGTCGACTGGGTCGGCCCCGCCGGTGAGCGCGATTACATCGACATCATCGAGGCGGGCGCCGAGCGCACCAATGCCGCGGCCTCGGATGCCTATGTGAACGAGGGCAATCCTCTGTCGCTGATCCTGCCGCTGGCGCCCGGGTCCTACGACATCCGCTATATCGTCGAGGGCGCCGAGGGCCGCGTCATCGCCCTGACCCGCCCGCTGACGGTGACCGCCCCGCAGGCGACGCTCAGCGCCCCCGACCGGGTCGGCCCGGGGACCGAGGTCACGGTCGATTTCACCGGCCCTGCCAATGGCCGCAGCTGGATCGACCTGAGCCCGGTGGGCAATCAGGACTTCTCGGGCGAGCTGAGCTACGATTACCTCGCCCCGGGGTCCTCGCGGATGACGCTCTGGGCCCCGGCCGAGAATGGCGATTACGAGCTGCGCTTCGTGGCCGAGGACATGCGCGGCAACCGGCAGATCCTGGCGCGGCGGGCGATCACCGTGGTGCCGGGGATCGTGCCGCCCCCTGCCCCGGCGGCGCCCGGCAAGTGACCTGCGGGCGGCGTCTTTCCCCGGATTGACGCCGCCCCTTCCCTGCCCCAGTTTATGCGGACAGGACCGCCCCTGCGGGCGAAAGGGACCATGAAAGCGACCCGACGAACCCTCTGAAGACGGCCCCGCCAGAACGCGGGGCAAGGCGGCCGGACCCCGGGGTCCGTGCCGGGTTTTCGCCTGCCCTGCGCAGGCTCTTCAGAACGGAGTCTCTCATGACCCAGGTTTTCGACAGCCCCTTCCGGGGGATCACCCTTGACCGTCTGGTCACCAATCCCAACATCGTGGTCGGCCGCTACAGCTATTATTCCGGCTGGTATCACGGCCATGGCTTCGACGAATGCGCGCGCTATCTGTCGCCCGAACCGGGCGCCGACCGGCTGGTGATCGGGAGCTTCTGCTCCATCGGTACGGGGGCGGCCTTCATCATGGCCGGCAATCAGGGCCACCGGGCCGAGTGGATCAGCACCTTCCCCTTCTTCTGGATGTCCGAGGTCGAGGCCTTCGCGGGTGCCGCCAACGGCTATCTGCCCGCGGGCGACACGGTGATCGGCCATGATGTCTGGATCGGGGCCGAGGCGGTGATCCTGCCCGGCGTCACGGTGGGCGACGGGGCGGTGATCGGCACACGCGCGCTGGTGACGAAGGACGTGGCGCCCTACACCATCGTCGGCGGCAATCCGGCGCGGCCGATCCGGGCGCGGTTCACGCCCGAGCGGATCGCCCTGTTGCAGGAGATGCGCTGGTGGGACTGGCCAGAAGAGCGGCTCAAATCCGCGATGCCGCTTCTGACCAGCGGCGATGTTGAAGGCCTGCACCGCTTCTGGCGCGCGGGCTGAGCCCCGGGGGGCCGCCCCACGCGGGCGGCCCTCAGCGTGCGGGGCGGACCAGCAGCCAATAGGCGCTGCCGGTCACCGGCTCGGCCAGCGCTTTCGCCTCGGTGAAGCCGTGGCGGGCGTAGAACGGCAGGCTCGCCTCGTTGAACGTCTCCAGATAGCTGACCGCCCTCGCCGCATCGGCCCGGGCCAGCGTCCGGGACAGCAGGCGCGAGGCCAGCCCCTGCCCCTGCGCCGCGGGATCGGTGCCGAGGATCGAGAGATACCAGGCCGAGCCCAGCGCCCCGGGTGTCTGCGCCCCCATCGCCGCGCAAAGCGTCTCATAGGCCGTCAGCCCCTCGGCCCCGATGGCGGCGAGGAACGCGGCCTTCTTGGCCTTCGCCGCCGTTTCCGCCACTTCCGCCGCGACGCCCGGCAGGTGCCAGAACGCCGCCGCCTGCGCGCCCTCCTCCTCGACGGCGCCAATCACCCGGGCCTCGGTACGCGAAGCGTCGAGGTAGCGGGACAGCAGATCCAGCCGTTCGCCTTCATCCCCCGCCCGGTCGGTCACGGCGCGGTAGAAGGGATCGGCGATCAGCGCGCGGGCCAGCGCGTGGCAGAGGGCATCGGACATTGGCTTTCCTCAAGCAAAACGCCGCCCGTTGCGGGGCGGCGTCGGTTCGCTTGCGGGACGGGATCAACCCCGGCCCGGCACCTTTTGCAGAAGCGGCATGAGCGAGGCCATGTCCGGCCCGTGCTCCATCCCCGTGACGGCCTTGCGCAGCGGCATGAACAGGCCCTTGCCCTTGCGGCCGGTGGCGGCCTTCACCGCATTGGTCCATTCCGACCAGCTGGTCGCGCTGTAGGGCGGCGGCGGCAGCATCGTCATGGCTTCGGCGATGAACTCGGCATCCTCGGGCGCGACCAGCGGCTCGGCCCCGTCCCGGCAGAGCGCCCACCAGCCGTCGACGTCGGCCAACTTCGTGACGTTTTCCTTCGCCACAGCCCAGAAGGCGGGCGCCGTCTCGGCCGGGACGCCCAGCGCGGCGAGGCGGTCGGCCACGGCCTCAAAGGGCAGCGCCTGCACGTGGGCGCGGGTCAGGGGCCACAGATCCTCGGCATCGAACTTGGTGGGCGCGGCGCCGAATTGCGACAGGTCGAAGCCCTCGGCAATCTCGTCGAGGTTGGCGCGCAGTTCCACCGGCTGCGACGAGCCAAGGCGGGCCATCAGGCTGAGCAGCGCCATCCGCTCCACCCCCTGCGCGCGCAGGTCGCGCAGCGAGAGGGTGCCGAGGCGCTTCGACAGCGCCTCGCCCTGCGCGCCGGTCAGCAGCGAATGGTGGGCGAAGGCCGGGGGCGTGCCGCCGATCGCCTCGATGATCTGGATCTGCGTGGCGGTGTTGGTCACGTGGTCGGCGCCGCGGACGATATGCGTGACGCCCATATCGGTGTCATCGACCGAGGAGGCGAAGGTATAAAGCACCTGCCCGTCCGCGCGGATCAGCACCGGGTCGGAAACCGAAGCCGCGTCGATCGAGATCGGCCCGAGGATGCCGTCGGTCCATTCGATCCGCTCCTGCACCAGCTCGAAGCGCCAATAACCCTCGCGCCCCTCGGCCCGGTACTTGGCCTTGTCAGCCTCGGTCAGCGCCAGCGCCGCGCGGTCATAGACCGGGGGCTTGCCCATGTTCAGCTGCTTCTTGCGCTTGAGGTCCAGCTCGGTCGGGCTTTCGAAGCATTCGTAGAACTTGCCCGAGGCGCGCAGCTGGTCGGCCACCTCGGCGTAGCGCTCCAGCCGTTCCGACTGCCGCTCGATCCGGTCCCAATGCAGGCCCAGCCATTCGAGGTCGGTCAGGATGCCGTCAACATATTCCTGTTTCGACCGCTCCTGATCGGTATCGTCGAGGCGCAGGATGAACTGCCCCCCGGTCTTTTTGGCGATCAGGTAGTTGAACAGCGCCGTGCGCAGGTTGCCGATATGCAGGTAACCGGTGGGGGACGGGGCGAAACGGGTGACGGTCATGGCGAACTCCTGTTGGTCGCTGTCTTGAACCAGCGGCCGCGATTTGTCCATATCGTCGCCCGTCCCGCCCCCCGGGTTCAGTCGCGCCCGGCCCTCATGATGCCCCCGGCCAGCGCCACCGGATCGGTGAAGCACAGCTCATGGCTGCCCGGGATGGCGACAAGGCGGAAGAGGCCCAGCTTTTCCGACAACCGCGGGTGCCAGCCCAGCCCCTGCGGCAGCGCGCAATCCTCGGTGCAATAGAGATAGGATTTCGGCAGTTCCATCGCGGCCGGGTTCTTCGACAGGCGGATCTTGTCGGTGAAGGTGGCATAGGGATGCGGGTTCAGCACGTCGAAGGCCGACTGGGCCGTGGCCAGATCGGCGTCGTTGATGAAGGCATCGCGCCAGATCGGGAATGGCAGCATGACCGAATTGTCGCCGCGCGCCTTCGACACCGCATCGAAGAGCGCCACGTAATGCGCCGGCACCAGATCGTTCAGCGCCTCGCCGTCGTTGGGCACGAAGGCGTTCCAGTAGACAAGGCGCCGGATCCGCTCGGGCACCCGGTCGGCAACGCCGGTGATGACCATCCCGCCATAGGAATGGCCCAGCAGCACGACATCGCTCAGCCCGTTGTCGGCCAGATAATCGACGATCGAGGCGATGGCCTCCTCCAGCCCGACGCGCCTGCTGTCGCCCTTCCGGTTCCCGGCGATGGTGGGGCAATGGACGATATGGCCCTCGGCGCGCATCGCCTGCGCGGTAGGTTCGAATTCGGCGCCGGTATGCCACGCGCCATGGACGAGAACGTAAGTCGCCATCTGCTCCTCATTCAGCTTTGACTGGACGGCACCTTGTCAGAATGTTCATCTGGCGACCATGACCCAAACCGCCGCCGCGATGACCCGATCCGCCAGCCCGCCCCGCGTCTGGGACACCCGCGACGTGCGCCCGGAAGAGGCCTTCGATTTCTACCGCGAAGGGATCTGCGCCGCCTTCACCCCGCTGGCGCCGGACCTGCCGAAAGCCGCGCGCGCGGGCTTCCGCTCGACCGTGCGTTCCCATGCCATGCCCGAGGGGGCGCTGAACCATGTCTCGGCCCGCGCCCATCAGGTCCGCCGCACCCCGGCCGGGATCGCCGCCGCGCCCGAGCCCTGCTGGTACGTGAACCTGCAGTTCGACGGCATCTGCGGCATCGAACAGGCCGGGCGGCGGCTGGACCTGCATCCGGGCGAGCTGGGGCTTTTTGACAGCGACCGGGTCTTCACGCTGGACCATTCGCGGCGCCCGGGCCTGAGGGTGGCCTCGCTTTTGCTGCCCAAGCGGCTGGTGGCGGCGGATTTCGCCCCCGGGCCGCATCGGCTGTCCGATCATCCGGTCTATGGCCGCCTGCTGACCGAAGCGGCGCAGGCCCTCTTTCAGGGCGCCGAGCGCGGGGTGGCAGTGGAGGGTCTGCACGCCGTGCTGCGGACGCTGCTGGGGCTGGTCGCGGGGGCCGACACCGGCGAAGCCGGGCCGCTCCTGCGCCTCCGGGCGCTGATCCGGGCCAGGGCGGCGCGGCCGGGCTGGAGCCTCGGTGATTGCGCCGCCGAGCTGGGCCTCTCGCCGCGGCAGGTGCAGCGGCTTCTGGCGGTCGACGGCGACGGCTTCGCCGCCGCGCTGAGCCGCGAGCGGCTGGCACTGGCGGCGCAGATGCTGCGCGACCCGGCCGAGGCGCATCGCCCGGTGGCCGAGATCGCGCTCGCCGTGGGCTATGGCGACCCGGCGCCCTTTTCCCGCGCCTTCCGCGCGGCCTATGGCCTGCCGCCGGGCCTCTGGAGGCGCGGGGCATGAGCTGGGAAGGACGCTTCGCGCCCAGCGTGGACGAGCTGCTGGCGCTGGTGCAATCCGCCATCGCCGCGCTGCCCGAACCCTTCGCCACCGCCGCCCGGGGCGTCGCCGTGCAGGTCGAGGACATCGCGCCCGACGACATCCTGGACGAGCTGGGCATCGACGACCCGCTGGAGCTGACCGGGCTCTATGACGGCGTGCCGCTGACGCAGAAATCCCTGATGGATGTGGCGCAGCAGCCGGACATGATCTGGCTCTTCCGCGCCGCGATCCTCGACGAATGGTGCGCGCGCGGCGATGTGGCGCTGGATGCGCTGGTCACCCATGTCTATGTCCACGAACTTGCCCATCACCTGGGCTGGTCGGACGAGGACATCGCCACGATAGACCGCTGGTGGGAATAGGAAAAAGGGGCCCGTGGGCCCCTTTCGTTGTCAGTCTTGGGTTGGTCTTGGGTTCGTCCTGGGGGGAGGTTGCCCCGATCAGTTGTCGACCGGCTGGACGCTGCGGGCCTCGTCGGCACGGCGGCGGGCGCGGTCATCCATGAACTGGTCGAACTCGGCCTTGTCCTTGGCCTCGCGCAGCCGGCGCAGGAAGTCCGAGAAGGCCTCCTGCTCTTCTTCGAGCCGCTTCAGCGTTTCGGTCTTGTAGGCGTCGAAGGCCGCGTTGCCCGAGGGGCGGTGCATTGCCCAGGCGTGGCTTTGGTTGTGGCGGTGCGAACGGTTGCAGGATTTGTTGAACATGCGCTTTCCCCAGATCATATAGGCAAGAATGGCCAGCCCGATGGGCCAGAAGACGATGAAGCCGAGCACCATGGCGGCGATCCACGCCCCCTTGCCCCGTTCGTCGAGCCACGTTTCGGCACTGCGCGGCCAGGCGGCGATGGCGGTCATTATGAGGTCTCCTTCTGTTGTGGTGTAAATGTTATTTACATTCACATAGGTGGGCATGGCAAGCCGGGGTTCAAGGGTCGGGGGTGGATTTTTTCTTGACGCTATGCCTAATCCTGAATCGGACTTTCAGGAGAATTGCATGAGCCGCGCATTCGTCTTCCCCGGACAAGGGGCGCAAACCATCGGCATGGGGCGCGATCTGGCCCTGGCCTATCCGGCCGCGAAAGCCGTCTTCGACGAGGTCGATGCGGCGCTGGGCGAGACTCTGTCCTCGCTGATCTGGGAGGGCGATATCGCCGAGCTGACGCTGACCGCCAATGCCCAGCCGGCGCTGATGGCCACCTCGCTGGCGGCGCTTCGGGCGCTCGAGGCCGAGGGCTTCGCGCTGACCGACGCGGCCTTCGTCGCCGGGCATTCGCTGGGCGAATACTCGGCGCTCGCGGCCGCGGGCTCGCTCAGCCTCGCCGATACCGCGCGGCTGCTGCGGATCCGCGGGCAGGCCATGCAATCGGCGGTGCCGGTGGGCGTGGGGGCCATGGCCGCGCTCCTGGGCCTCGATTTCGCGACTGCGTCCGAGGTCGCGGCCGAGGCGGCGCAGGGCGAGGTCTGCCAGGCCGCCAATGACAACGACCCGGCGCAGGTGGTGGTCTCGGGCCACAAGGCGGCGGTCGAGCGGGCGGTGGAACTGGCCAAGGCCCGCGGCGCCAAACGGGCGCTGATGCTGCCGGTCTCCGCCCCCTTCCATTGCGCGCTGATGCAGCCCGCGGCCGAGGCCATGGCCGAGGCGCTGGCCGCCGTCACCATCAACGCCCCTGCCGTGCCGGTGGTGGCCAACGTCCGCGCCGAGGCGGTGAGCGACCCCGAAACCATCCGCCAGCTGCTGGTCGAGCAGGTGACGGGCTCGGTCCGCTGGCGCGAGTCGGTGGCCTGGATGGTCGAGCAGGGCGTCCGCGAATTCTGGGAGATCGGGGCGGGCAAGGCCCTCTCCGGCATGATCCGCCGCATCGACCGCGAGGCCGACTGCAAGGCAGTCGGCACACCCGCCGATATCGCCGCGCTGAAGGGCTGAGGGGCTTCGCCCTCCTTCCCCGCTCCCGCGGGCGCTGCGGGCGACCGGAGGCGGGGGGGTGAGCGGCGTCTTGGAAACGCGCCGGTGGCGCGTTTCAGCCGCGAACGCCGCGCCCGTGGCGCGGCCGGGAGCCCGCACCCCGCACCCCCAGCTTCAAGGAGGGTTTTCCACCCTCCTTGAAAATCCTCCCGAGGATATTTCAAGAACGAAGATGAGGGTTAAGAGGCCTCCAGCCTCAATCTTCGTTCTGCAAATATCCTCGGGGGTCCGGGGGCAGAAGGCCCCCGGGTCTCGCAACCCGTGCCGACCTCGCCGCGGCGGGAGGCGCGCGGGGTGGGCGGGTGGGAGCGTGCCTCCCGCCGCTTTGCCCATCCGACAGGCGCCACCGGATCGGGCAGCGGCGCTCAGCGCGCGGGCAGCGCCGGGGTGATGGCGCCCCCGGGCGCCCCGCGGCTTGTTCTTTGGCCCCCGGGCGATACACTTTCCGGACCACCCCAAGCCAAGTCGAGGTCCCCATCCCCGATCCCGCCGTCACCCGCAGCCTGCGCAGCCGCCTTCACGGCTTGCTCGCCACGCTCTACCCGGACCGCGACGCGATGGCGCTGACAGGCGCGGTGATCGCCGCCTTCTGGCCCGAGGGGCGCACCCGGCGCCAGCGGCCGCGGCGGCCCTCGAACGCGCTCTGGTCCGAGCGGGACGCGCTGGTCATCACCTATGGCAATTCCATCACCGACGGCAGCCACAAGCCTCTGGATCTGCTTCTGGATTTCCTCGACCGGAGGCTGGGCGGCGCGCTGAACGGCGTGCATATCCTGCCGTTCTTTCCCTATACCTCGGACGATGGCTTCGCCGTCACCGATTACACAAGGGTCGACCCGGCCCTGGGCGACTGGCCCGATATCCGCCGCATCGGCGCGGCCTTCACGCTGATGTCCGACATGGTGCTGAACCATGTGTCGAGCCAGGGCCCCTGGTTCACCGATTACCGGCAGGGCAAGCCGCCCTATGACGGTTTCTTCAAGGAAGCCTCGCCCGAGGACGACCTCTCGGCCGTGGTCCGGCCCCGCACCACGCCCCTCTTGCGCGCGGTCGAGACCAGCCGCGGCACCCGTCATGTCTGGTGCACCTTCAGCCACGATCAGGTCGACCTCGATTTCCACAATCCGGAGGTGCTGCTGGAGATCATCCGCCTCCTGCGCCTGCATATCGACCAGGGGGTGCGGATCATCCGCCTCGATGCCGTGGCCTTTGTCTGGAAGGAGCCCGGCTCGCCCTCGATCCACCTGCCGCAGACCCATGCCATCGTCAAACTGATGCGCGTTCTGGCGGATTTCGCCACCGAAAAGGTCGTCCTGCTGACCGAGACCAATGTCCCCAAGGCCGAGAACCTCAGCTATTTCGGCCGTCGGAACGAGGCGCATATGGTCTACAACTTCCCCCTGCCGCCCCTGGTGCTGCACGCGCTTCTGTCGGGGAATGTGCGCCATCTCAGGCGCTGGCTCCGGGCCATGCCGCCGGCGCCGCTGGGCTGCGCCTATTTCAACTTCACCGCCAGCCATGACGGGATCGGCATGCGTCCGGTCGAGGGGATCCTGCCGCCCGACGAGGTGCTGCGGCTGATCACCAGCATCCAGTCGGCGGGGGGGCTGGTGTCGATGCGGGCGCTGCCGGGCGGGCAGCAGGCGGTCTATGAGCTGAACTGCGGCTATTTCGACGCCATGAGCCGCAGCTTCAACGGCGAGGAAGCGGCCAAGATCGCGCGGTTCCTCTGCTCGCAGACCATCGTCATGTCGCTGGAGGGGATCCCTGCCTTCTACATCCATTCGCTGCTGGCCACGCCCAATGACCACGAGGCGGTGACGCGGCGCGGCATGAACCGGGCGATCAACCGCCACCGCTGGCATTATCCCGAGCTGCTGTCACGGCTCGACGATCCCGCCAGCGATCAGGCGCAGGTCCTGTCCGAGATGCAGCGCCGCCTCCGCATCCGGTCCCGGCAGGCGGGCTTCCATCCGAACGCCACGCAGTTGACCCTGCAGCTGGAGGACCGGTTGCTGGGCGTCTGGCGGCAATCGCTCGACCGGCAGCAATCCATCTTCGCGCTGCACAATGTCTCGGACGAGGCGCTGGACCTGGACGGCTACGCGCTGAACCTCATCGAGGACGAGGAATGGCGCGACCTCTTGAGCGGCGAGCGGATCACGCCCGACGGCCCGATCCCCTTCGCCCCCTATCAATGCCGCTGGATCAGCAATATCGGCTAGGCGGGCTCGCTGTCCTTCATATCCGCCGCAACCGCGGCGCGGAAATCGGTCAGGAAGTCGTGTTCGGCAGCGTTCACCAGGTTCCAGTTGGGGATGAAGGGCAGTTCCTGCGGGTTCTCCAGGAAGACCTGCCCGGCCTGGATGATGTTCTCGGCGAAGAGCTGGATCGAGCGTTCCTCGGCCGGGCGGTCGAAGGCGAGGCCGTTCATCTGCGCGTCGTTGGAATAGACCTCCAGCATGTCCAGCGCCCGGCGGTAATAGGTGGCCTTCAGCGTGCGGAAGGTATTGGCGCTCATCACCACGCCATCGGCCGCGAGCTTGCGGAAGATCGCCTTGCAAATGTCCATCGACATGCGGTTGAGGCCGGTCTGCGCGTCCTCGGCCGACAGGTCCTGATGCTTGTGGTCATAGACATCGGCGATCTCGACCTGGCAGACGGCGCGGGGGCCGAGGTTGCGCCAGGCTTCGCTGAGGACCCCGATTTCGAGGCCCCAGTCGGAGGGCATGCGCAAATCGGGCAGCGTCGCGGTGCGCATGGCGAATTCACCGGACAGGGGGTAGCGGAAGGCGCGCAGGTAGTCGATGTAATCGCTGTCCCCCAGCACTTTCTTCAAGGAAATTAGCAGGGGGCTGACCAGATTGCGGGTCACCCGGCCGCCCAGCCTGTTGTTGCCGATCCGCGGGTAAAAACCCTTGGACAGGTGGTAGGGAAAGGCCGGATGCGCCACCGGATAGACCAGCCGCGACAGCATCTCGCGGTTGTAGGTGACGATATCGCAATCGTGGATCGCCATGACCGCGCTGTCCGCGCAGGCGATCAGATAGCCGATGCAGCCCCAGACGTTGCGGCCCTTGCCGGCCTCGATCGGCCAGAGGCCATGCGGCTCCAGCCGCTTCATCAGGGATTGAAGGCGGGGCCCGCCGTTCCACAGCACGACATGGTTGATCGGCAGGCGGGCAAAGAAGCGGCGGGCGGCGTGGAACTGCCCCTCGTCGGCGGCATCGAGGCCGATGATGACCCGGTGCAAGTATTTGACCTTCGATAGTTCGGCGAGGATGTTCTCCAGCGCCGGGCCTTCCAGTTCGGAATAGAGGGACGGCAGGATCAGGCTGATCTTGCGGGTCTGGGCGAAGGTTTCCAGCCGGTATTCCAGTTCCTCCAGCGGGCGGGTGCGCAGGTTGTGGAACTGGGCGATGTTGCCGTTCTGGTGGAAGTCAGCCATCCGTCTCTCCGATCCCCAGGCGGTCCAGCACCGCCGCCATGCCCTCGCGCCAGCCTTCCGGACCGGGCGCCCGGGTGCGGATGACTCCCGTCTCGTCGGGCAGGGGTGCGACGCCCGGCCCGTGGTCGTTTCGGACGATGACCGCCCAATCGGCGGCGGCCAGCATCTCGGCATCGTTGGGCGCGTCGCCCAGCGCGATGGCAGTGTCGGCGCCGAAGCGGGTGGCGAGTTCGGTCATGCGGCCCGCCTTGGTGCCGCCGAAGGACAGCGTCAGGAACCGCCCGCCACGCCGGGCGGTGATGCCGCGAGTCTTGAGCGTGTCGAGGAACGCGGGCAGCGCCGCCTCGGTTCCCTGCCAGAGGCCGGGCTCGGAATGGGCGCGGGTCTGCGCCAGCGCGGCGGCCTCGGGGGTCAGGCCGGTCAGCGCCGCGACCTCGGCCAGCGTCATGTCTCCAAAGCCGCGGAACGGGGCGGAGAGGCGCGCCAGTTCCGCCCGGATCCGCCGGTACGCGCTGTCGTCGAACGCCCCTTCGGCCAGCGCCGCGCCGTTCTCGACAATGGCGGGCCAGCGGGTCAGGCCGAGGTCGTGCTGCCAGACCGCGATCTCGGCCGCGGTTTTCGAGGAGGCGAGGATCACCGGCACGTCCCGGGCCGCCAGCCGCTCGAGCATCGGCCGCGCGGGCTGCGCGTCATAGGTCTGGTGATCCAGCAAGGTTCCGTCGAGGTCGGTAAAGACGATGAGCCGCACGCGATCTCCCTTCCCGTCAAAGCCTAGCACGCTGCGGCGCGGCGACCACCCCGAAAGTCCGCTTTCCCCTGCCCCCGCCCTGCCCTAATGTCGCGCGCATGACCGTGACCAAGACCCTCACCTTCTCCGAAGACCAGGCCGCCGCCTGGGATGCCCTGGCCGAGGTCATGGAAAAAGCGGGCGTCGATCTGGCGGGCGAATCCTCGGACGCGCCCGATCCCGACGCCGACAAGGCGCTGATGGCGGTGATCGGCAAGGCGGGCTCGGGCAAGACCATGCTGCTGGCCGAACTGACCAAGGCGCTGGAGGCGGCGGGCGTCGAAACCGTCAGCGGCGATTACGAGGGGCGGCGGCGCAAGGAACGCCGCACGCTGGCGATCCTGGCGCCGACCAACAAGGCGGCCTCGGTGCTCAGGAACCGCGGCGTGCCCGCGACCACCATTCACCGCATCCTCTATACCCCGGTCTATGACCCGGAATACGAGAAGATCGCCGAATGGCTGGAGGGCAATATCGAGCGCCCGGTGATCGAGGATCTGCCCGATACCGCCCTCGATCGGGCCAAGGCCTTCTACGAGACCGTCAAATCCATTCCCGGCGCGCTGGCCGCCGCGGGGCTTCGGGGATCCGATTTCATCAAGGGCTGGAAACGGCGCGAAGATCCGCTGGATATCGGATTTGTGGATGAAAGCTCGATGCTGGACGCCCGGCAGATGGACGATTTGCAGGAAATCTTCCAGACGCTGATCCTGTTCGGCGACCCCGCGCAGCTGGCGCCGGTCGGTCAATCGGGCGAGATGGTGTTCGACACGCTGCCCGAGAAGCAGAAGCTGGTCCTGCACCGCATTCACCGCCAGACGCAGGACAACCCGATCCTGGATCTGGCCCATGCCCTGGCCGATCCCGCGCTGGAATTCGAGCAATTCGAGCGGATGATCGAGGAAACCGCCCAGCGCGACGAGCGTGTGGTCTGGGCCGGGCGGGTGGAAAGCGACCTGATGGCGCGTTCGCCGGTGCTGGTCTGGCGCAACGCGACGCGGATCAAGCTGATCCATGCCTTCCGCGCCGCCCATGGCGCGCCGGAAACCGACCTCATGCCGGGCGAGCCGCTGATCTGCGACGGGCTGGAACTGCCCTTGAAGCACCGCAAGCGCCGCATCGACCTTGAGGCGCGGGGGCTGATCAAGGGGGCGCAATGCGTCTACCTCGGCCCCGGTAAGCGGCCCGGCTTCTCGCGGCTTCATGTCTTCGGGGCGGAGGAGCCGCAGGTCTCGGCCGCCTCGATCATCAAGATCGAGAAGGAGGGCGAGGAAGAGCCCTTCATCCCCTATGCCGCGACCATGGGCGCGGCCTTCCTGCATGGCGCGGCGGTGACGATCCACAAGGCGCAGGGCAGCCAGTGGCCCGAGGTGCAGGTCTTCGCCCCCGACCTCTTCGTCGCGGCCCGGATGGGGCGGACGGAGGCGGGTGTCCCCTTGTGGAAACGGCTGGCCTATGTGGCGATCACCCGGGCCGAGCACCGGCTCTATTGGGTGGTCAGGAACCGGCTGGCGCGGCCCTCCGGCCCCCTCAGGATCGACGATCTGGGCGGCACGCCTGCCCCCTTCGCGCTGGAAGCTCAGGGCGAGTAAGTCGCGGAACACACACGCTGGATGCGTCATTTTGTAGCAAAAAGCGTCGCTTACGGGCTTTCATGTCGGTAACAGACTTGTTACGCAGGGCGATCCGGTGGGAGACGCCCCCGGAAAATAGCGAAACCGATAACCAAAAAGGAGGGAAGGCTTGTCCGATTCCACCGACGGCGACGCCATACCCGCCCCCGAGGGGCCTGCAAATCTGATCGAGACCGATTACGAAATCGGTCAGAACAACGTCCAGCTTCTGGGTCTGGACATCCATAACCCGGTCTTTGCCGTGTCCGGCCTGTCGGTGGTGGCGTTCGTCATCATCACCATGGCCTTCCAGAACACCATCGGCCCGGTCTTCACCGGCATGAGGGATTTCCTCACCTCGACCTTCGACTGGTTCTTCCTGCTGGCCGGCAACATCTTCGTGCTGGTCTGCCTCGGCCTGATCATCTCGCCCCTGGGCAAGGTGCGGATCGGCGGGCGGGATGCCACGCCCGATTACGGCTATGCCGGCTGGTTCGCCATGCTTTTTGCGGCCGGTATGGGTATCGGCCTCATGTTCTATGGCGTGAGCGAGCCGATCTCGCATTATTCCACCTCGTTCGGCGGGGTCACGCTGGAGAACGGCGTGCGCACCGACTGGGCGCCGCTGGGCGGGGCCGAGGGCGATGCCGCCGCCTCGCATGCGTTGGGGATGGCGGCGACGATCTTCCACTGGGGCCTGCACCCCTGGGCGATCTATGCCATCGTCGCGCTGTCGCTGGCGCTTTTTGCCTATAACAAGGGCCTACCGCTGACCGTGCGCTCGATCTTCTACCCGATCTTCGGCGAAAGGATCTGGGGCTGGCCCGGGCATGTCATCGACATCCTCGCGGTCTTTGCCACGCTCTTCGGCCTTGCCACCTCGCTGGGGGTGGGCGCGCAGCAGGCGAATGCCGGGCTGAACTACCTCTTCGGCGTGCCGATCGGCACCACCTCGCAGATCGTGCTGATCGCGCTGATCACCGGCGCCGCGCTCTTCTCGGTGCTGCGCGGGCTCGATGGCGGGGTGAAACTGCTGTCCGAGGTCAACCTGGTGCTTGCCGCGGTGCTGGTGCTGTTCATCCTCTTTGCCGGGCCGACGCTGACCCTGTTCGGCGATCTGGTCGACAATGTCGGCGCCTATGCCAGTGAGTTAATCCCGCTGTCGAACCCCTTCGGCCGTGAGGATGCGAACTTCTCGCAGGGCTGGACGGCCTTCTACTGGGCCTGGTGGATCAGCTGGTCACCGTTCGTCGGCATGTTCATCGCCCGCGTCAGCCGCGGCCGCACGGTGCGCGAGTTCATCACCTGCGTGCTGCTGATCCCGACCGCCGTCTCCATCGTCTGGATGACGGTGCTGGGCGGCGCGGCGCTGGACCAGCTGATCGTCGAAGGCTTCACCGGAGCCCAGGACGCGGCGCTGGAGCTGAAGCTCTTCGAGATGCTGACGCAGATGCCTCTGACCTTCATCGCCTCGCTCCTGTCCATCGTGCTGGTGATCGTGTTCTTCGTCACCTCGTCGGACTCGGGCTCGCTGGTGATCGACACGATCACCGCCGGCGGCAAGGTCGATGCGCCGGTGGCGCAGCGGGTCTTCTGGGCGACGTTCGAGGGGCTGGTCGCGGCCGCGCTGCTGATCGGCGGCGGGCTGGGGGCGCTTCAGGCGATGGCGGTGTCGACCGGCTTCCCCTTCGCCATCGTGCTGCTCTTGGCCTGTTACGCCCTGATCAAGGGCCTGATGGACGAGCCACGCTGAAACTGGCCACGCTGAAACAGAATCGGGCGGCAGGGGAACCTGCCGCCCGTTTCGTCACGGGGAAAGTCTCAGACCGCCAGCGACCGCGACAGATGGTCGAAGGTCGCGCGGTTCGGGCAGAAAGCCAGCGCCGCCGGATCGACCGGCGCCTCGGGCTCGGCCCGGGCCATGAAGCGGTGGCAGGTGGCCAGATCGGTGCAATGGTTGCAGCCGTGCAAGAGCTCATGCCAGACGCGGCGGTCGGCCAGCAGATCATCCACCTCAAGCCCGTAGATCCGCGCCATGGCCGCGACCCGCACCGGCACATCGTCCGGCAGCGCCGCCAGCGACAGCGCCTCGGTCCGGCTGACGCCCAGATCGGCGAGTTCGGTGTCGGTCATCGCTTCGATCTCATGCATGTCGCGACTGAGCCGGAACATGCGCAGGAACCGTTCCATCATCAGGAGCCTCCCTTGCGGCTGCGGATCTTCGCCCCTTTCCTAGCCGCCCCTGCCCCGCCGCGCCTTGATCTGGCTCAAGGCGGCCGTTAGGCAGGGACATGATCCGAGCTTTTCTCGCCCTGCCGCTGCCCGAGCCGATCCTCGACCGGCTGACCATCGCGCAGCATCGCCTGCCCCTGCCCCGCCCGCTGGAGCCCGAGACCTTCCATGTCACGCTGGTCTTCCTGGACCGGCAGCCCGAGCCGGTGCTGGAGGATTTCCACAACGCGCTGGAGGCGATGGTCCGGTACGCGCCCTTGCTCAGGCTGGACGGGCTGGGCAGTTTCGGCGGCAATGACCCCGACGCGGTCTTTGCCCGGATCGCTGGCGACGCGCGGCTGAATGCGCTGCAGATGAAGGCGGCCCGCGCCGCGCGCGAGGTGGGCATCGAGGTGCCGGGGCGAAAATACATCCCCCATGTGACGCTGGGCCGCTTCCGCAAGGGCGAGGCGCAGCCCGAAGCGCTGGCCCGCGCCATGCAGGCGGTCGAGCCCCTGACCTCGGACCTGTGGCTGGCCGAGGAAATGGTGCTCTACCGCTCCACCCTGCGCCCCGAAGGGCCGGTCTACGACCCGCTCGCTCGCTACAAGCTCGGCTGACCTTGCGCCGCCCGCGCCCTCTGCCTAACCTGCCCCCGAAATCAGGAGGCCCCCATGCATTGCGTCTTCGTCCAGTTCCGCTGTACCCCCGGCAAGACCTACGAGGTCGCCCGCGCCATCTATGACCGCGAGATCGTGTCCGAATTGTTCTCGACCTCGGGCGATTGGGACCTGATCGCCAAGGTCTATATCCCCGCTGACGAGGATGTCGGCCATTACCTGAGCGAGAACCTGTTCGGCGTGCCCGACATCGTGCGCACGCTCACCACCATGACCTTCAAGGCGTTCTGAGCGATGCCGGTCATCGTCATCACCGGGGCCAGCGCCGGGATCGGGCGCGCCACGGCAGAGCGCTTTCTGGCCGAGGGCTGGCAGGTCGCACTGCTGGCCCGCAGCACGGACAAGCTGGCCGAGGTCGCGGGCGACAATCCCAATGCACTGGCCCTTGAATGCGACGTGACGGACGAGGCGGCGGTCGATGCGGCCTTTGCCGCGACGGTCGAGCGTTTCGGGCGCCTCGACGTGCTGTTCAACAACGCCGGCAAGGCGATCCTCGGCACGCTGATCGACGATTTGTCGGTCGCAGATTGGCGCGGGATGGTCGATGTGAACCTCACCGGCATGTTCCTCTGCGCTCGGGCCGCCTTCCGCCAGATGCGGCGGCAGGCGCCGATGGGCGGGCGGATCATCAACAACGGCTCGGTCAGCGCCCATGCGCCGCGTCCGGGCTCGGTGGCCTATACCGCGACCAAGCACGCGGTGACCGGCCTGACCAAGACGCTGGCGCTGGACGGGCGGCCCTTCGACATCGCTGCCGGGCAGATCGACATCGGCAATGTGCGCACCGCGCTGGCCGACAAGATCGCCAAGGGCGTCACCCAGGCCGACGGGCGGCTGATGGCCGAGCCGATGATGGAACTGCCCGAGGTGGCCTCGGCGGTGCTGCACATGGCCAGCCTGCCCAAGGGGGCGAACATCCCCTTCCTGTCGATCATGGCCACCAACATGCCCTGGCTGGGTCGCGGCTGAGAAGACCCGCTGAACGGTGGGAAAGGCATCACGCGCGGGAACCGGAGACGGTGCCGCGCGTTTCCCTTTCCCCAACAAGCAATGAGACAACCATGAAACCGCTGATCCTCGTTCTGACCCTTGCCGCTGTCACCGCCGTTGCCGGCTGCGAAACCGTCGAAGGCGCGGGCCGCGACGTCCAGGCTGCCGGCCAGGCCGTCTCCAGCACCGCCCGTCAGGTCCAGTCGGATATCTGACGCTATTGCTGGCGGATCAGCCGGAACAGGGCCGAGGCGCCCCAACCGGCGATGATGGCGATGGCCAGCGCGAGAAAGCCATAGAGCAAGGGTTGCTCGTAGGCCAGCTCGTGCAGCCAGCGCTCCAGCCCGTCCTTGCGCACGAAGATCGCCGTGCGGAACTGGTTCACCACCTCGCCATCCTGCACCAGATACATGCGCGTCGTGTAGGCGCCCTCGGTCAGGTTGGCGGGGAGCCGGACATTGGCCCGGAACAGGATGTCGCGGTCCAGATGCACGAACCGGTCGAGCGCCATGTAATGCGCCGAGCGTTCGCGGATCCTGAGCAGCGCCTCGGCGAAGAGCAGCGCCTGCGGCGAGCCGTCACCCACCTGTTCCGCCCGGATCGCCTGCCGGGCCGAGATGCGGTAGGCCGCATCCGCCTCGGGCGAGAGGATCTGGTTCAGCGGGCCCGAGGTCGCCACGGCATAGAAGGACGGGACCGAGGCCATGGTCACCGAATCCACGTTCATCCAGATCCCGGCGCGGCGGTCCTTGCGCCAGACGGCGATCGGCTGGCGCGGCCCCTCGATGACGATGATGACGTCGTAATCCACCCCGCCTGCGGCCTCGGCCTCGGCTTCGGCCAACAGGTCCTCGGCCGTGCGGCGGATGGCGCCGAAGATCAGGATTTCGGAACCCGAGAAGCTGGCGGTCAGCGAGACACGGTTCTGACTCAGCGCGCCGACAATCTCGCCCGCCCGCGCGGGCAGCGCGACGAGGAGCAGCAGAACCAGCCAGAGCGCCCGCATCAGAAGCCCCCCAGAACGCGGACGGAATACAGCTCGTCCGGGCGGATCAGCAGGTCGGTCGCCACCTTCAGGCAGACCAGGATCACCAGCAGCGCCAGCAGGATCCGCAATTGCTCGGCCTTGAGCCGCGTGCCGATCTGGGTGCCGAATTGCGCGCCGATCACCCCGCCCAGGATCAGGAAGGTCGCCAGCATGATATCGACCGAATGCCCGGTCACGGCATGCATGATCGTGGTGTAGGCGGTGGTGAAGATGATCTGGAAGAGCGAGGTGCCGACCACGACCTTGGTCGGCATCCCCAGCAGATAGATCATCGCGGGCACCATGATGAACCCGCCGCCCACGCCCATCACCGCCGACAGGACGCCCACCGCGGCCCCGACCAGCAGGGGCGGGATCACGCTGATATAAAGGCCCGAGACGCGGAACTTCATCTTGAAGGGCAGCGCATGTACCCAGGTGTGCTGGTGCAGCTTGCGCCGGGGCGAGCCGGATTTCTTGGTCCGATACCAGGCGCGCAGGCTCTCCTGCAGCATGAGGCCGCCGACGATGCCCAGGAAGACCACATAGGACAGCTGCACCGCCAGGTCGATCTGGCCCAAGGCGCTGAGCCAGCGGAAGACGATGATCCCCAGGGACGAGCCTATGAGGCCGCCGATCAGCAGCACGGTCCCCATCTTCAGGTCCACCGTCTTGCGCCGCAGATGTGCCAGCACGCCCGAGATGGACGAGGCCACGACCTGATTGGCGCCCGTGGCCACGGCCACGGCGGGGGGGATGCCGATGAAGAACAGCAGGGGCGTGATCAGAAAGCCGCCGCCCACCCCGAACATGCCCGACAGCATGCCGACCCCGGCGCCAACGCCCAGGAGGGTGAAGAGGTTCGTCGAGACCTCGGCAATGGGAAGATAGACCAACATGAGTCTGAATAGGACAAGAACCCCGCCGGTTACAGGGGCTTTGCCATGAAATTTACCGGTTGGGGGATACCAAATTATTATCGCGGGCAGGCCGGTCCCATCGGGGCACCGGCCTGCTGCGCGTCAGCGTTCCTTGACGTAGGGCTCGCCACCGGCGCGGGGCGGGATCGCCTTGCCGACAAAGCCCGCCAGGATGACCACGGTCAGGATATAGGGCAGCGCGGTCATGAACTGGTTGGGCAGGGTGATGATGCCCAGATCCAGGTTCGGCCAGCGGTTGGCGATGGCCTCGAGCATGCCGAACAGCAGCACCGCCCCCAGCGCATGCCAGGGCCGCCATTTGGCGAAGATCAGCGCCGCCAGCGCGATATAGCCGCGACCGGCCGACATGTCCTTGACGAAGCCCGCCGCCAGCGCCGTCGAGAGATACGCGCCGCCGATGCCGCAGAGCACCCCGGCGATGACGATGGCCGCATAGCGCAGCCGCACGACCGAGATGCCCGCCGTATCGACCGCGGCCGGGTTCTCGCCCACCGCGCGCAGCCTCAGACCAAAGCGCGTGCGATAGAGCACCCACCAGGTCAGCGGCACGCAGAACAGGCCGAAATAGACCAGGATCGAATGCTGGTTCAGGATCTGGCCATAGATCTGCCCGACCACCGGCACGTCATGCAGCGCATTGGCGAAAGGCAGCGACAGCCGGTCGAAGCGCGCGTCGCCAACCAGGGGCGGCGTGCGGCCGCCCTGCTGGAACCAGCTCTGCGCCACGACCACGGTCATCCCCGCCGCCAGGAAGTTGATCGCCACGCCCGAGATGAGCTGGTTGCCCCGGAAGGTGATCGAGGCCACGCCATGGATCAGCGAGAAGAGGACCGAGGCCCCGATCCCCGCTGCCAGCCCCAGCCAGGCCGAGCCCGTGACATAGGCGATGGAGGCCGAGAAAAAGGCCGCGACCAGCAGTTTCCCCTCAAGCCCGATGTCGAAGATCCCGGCCCGCTCGGAAAACAGCCCGGCGAGGCAGGCGAACAGCAGGGGCGTGGCCAGCCGCAACGTCGATTCGAAGATCTGGACGAAGGTTGCGATATCCATGTCAGGCCCTCCGCCGCAGCGCGAGGAACAGCAGTTCGAGCGGTCGGCGCACCATATTGTCCAGCGCCCCGGTGAACATGATCACCAGCGCCTGAATGATGACGATCATGTCGCGCGGGATCGAGGTCTCGATCGCCAGTTCCGAGCCGCCCTGGAACAGGAAGCCGAACAGCAGCGCCGGGGCGATGATCCCTATCGGATGCGAACGGCCCATGAGGGCCACAGCGATGCCGATGAAGCCCGCGCCCTCGACCGCGTTCATGACCAGCCGTTGCGGCCCGCCCATGACCGAATTCACTGCCATCGTGCCCGCCAGCGCGCCCGAAATCAGCATGGCGACCATGATGATCTTGAAGCTGCTGATGCCGGCGTAATGCGCCGCGGCCTCGGACTGGCCGAAGGCGCGGATCTCGAACCCGAGGCGCGTGCGCCAGAGCAGGACATAGGCCAGCACGCAGAAGGCAAGCGCGATGAACAGCATGATGTTCGCCGGGCCCGAGCGGGAAAAGTCGATCCCCACCAGCCCCAGGATGTCATGCAGCCGCGGCAGCCTGAGCACGTTGTCGAACCGCGCCGTCGCCGGGTCCATCGAGGTCGTCGGCCGCAGCACATGGCTGAGCAGGTAGTTCATCAGCGAGGCGGCGATGAAGTTGAACATGATCGTCGTGATGACGATATGGCTGCCCGCCTTGGCCTGCAGCCAGGCCGGGATCGCCGCCCACATCGCCCCGAAGAGCGCCGAGGCCAGGATCGCCGCGATCATCGCCAGCCACCAATTGGGCCAGGGGATGAAGAGGCAGACCAGCGCCACGCCCAGCCCGCCGATCATCGCCTGCCCCTCGCCCCCGATGTTGAAGAGCTTGGCCTGGAAGGCGATCGACACGGCCAGGCCGGTCAGCAGGAAGTTGGTCGTGTAGTACAGCGTGTAGCCCCAGCCATAGGTGGAGCCCAGCGACCCGGTCACCATCAGCTCCATGGCGCGGATTGGATCCTCGCCAATGGCCAGGATCACCAGCGCCGACAGCGCGAAGGCGATGACAAGCGAAATCAGCGGGACCAGCAGGACGTCGGCCCATTTCGGCATGGCTTTCATGCGGCCTCTCCCGTCACGCCGGCCATCAGAAGGCCCAGTTCCTGCGCATTGGTCTGTTCGGGATCGCGCTCGCCCATGATGCGGCCGTCGAACATGACGACGATCCGGTCCGAGAGCGACAGGATCTCATCCAGTTCGACCGAGACCAGCAGGATCGCCTTGCCCTGATCGCGCAGCTCGATGAGCCGCTTGTGGATGAATTCGATGGCGCCGATGTCGACGCCCCTTGTCGGCTGGCCGACCAGCAGCAGGTCGGGGTTCCGCTCGATCTCGCGCGCCAGGACGATCTTTTGCTGGTTCCCGCCCGAGAAACTCTCGGCCGTCAGCATCGGATTGGGCGGGCGGACGTCGAAGCGCTCGATCTTGCCCTTGGCGTCCTCCAGGATCGCGTGGTTGTCCATCAGCAGCGCGTTCTTCTGGTATTCCGGGGCGTTGTGATAGCCGAAGGCCACGTTTTCCCAGGCCATGAAATCGAGGATCAGGCCGCAACGGTGCCGGTCCTCGTGCACATGGGCGATGCTGTCCTCGCGCCGGGTCCGGGCGTTGTCGCGCTTGAGCGTCAGGTCCATCGGCTCGCCCAGCATGGTCATGGTGCCGGTCCCGGCCATCATGCCCGCCAGAACCTCCAGCAGCTCCGACTGGCCGTTGCCCGCGACCCCGGCGATGCCCAGGATCTCGCCCCGGCGGATGTCGAGGTCGATGCCGCGCAGCTTCTCGACCCCGTGGCGGTCGGTGACGGTCAGCCCGCGGGCCGACATCACCACCTCGCCGGGCTGGGCCGGGCTCTTCTGCACGTCGAGCAGCACCTTGCGGCCGACCATCAGCTCGGCCAGTTCGGCCGGGCTGGTCTCGGCCGTGGTGACGGTCGCCACCATCTCGCCCCGGCGCATGACCGAGACCTCGTCCGTCACTTCCATGATCTCGCGCAGCTTGTGGGTGATCAGGACGATGGTCTTTCCCTGCTCACGCAACCCCTTGAGGATGCGGAACAAATGGTCAGCCTCGGCCGGAGTCAGCACGCCGGTCGGTTCGTCCAGGATCAGGATATTGGCCTCGCGGTAGAGGGCCTTGAGGATCTCCACCCGCTGCTGGTGCCCGACCGAGAGATCCTCGATCAGCGCATCGGGGTCGACATGCATCTCGTAATCATGGGCCAGCTGCGTCAGCAATTTGCGCGCCTTGGCCTTCGAGGGCTTGAGCAGCGCCCCCCCTTCGGAGCCGAGAATGACATTCTCCAGCACCGTGAAATTCTCGACCAGCTTGAAATGCTGGAACACCATGCCGATGCCGGCACGGATCGCGGCCAGGGAATCGGCGATCTGCGTCGGCTTGCCGTCGATCAGGATCTCGCCCGAATCGGCCTTGTAGAACCCATAGAGGATCGACATCAGCGTCGACTTGCCCGCGCCATTCTCGCCGATGATGCCGTGGATGGTGCCCTTGCGCACCCGGATGTTGATGTCCTTGTTCGCCTGGACCGGGCCGAAGGCCTTGGAAATCCCGCGAAGCTCGATGGCGGGGGCGGCGTCAGCCGCCCCCCCGGTCACGTCAGCGACCATCGACCTCGGGCCTCACTCGACCGAATAGGGGCAGGTGTTGTCCGAGCGGTAATCGTGCACCGCCAGCTCGCCCGACGCGATCGAGGCCTCGGCCGCGGCCAGCGCATCGCGCATCTCCTGGGTGATCAGCGCGTCGTTGTTCTCATCCAGAGCCCAGCCCACGCCACCCGATTGCAGGTTCATCACGTGAACGCCGGTTTCCATCTCCGGGCCCGCGGTGAAGGCATCGAACACGGCATTGTCGACGCGCTTCATCATCGAGGTCAGGACCTGACCCGGGTGCAGGTAGTTCTGGTTGGAATCGACGCCGATCGACAGGATGCCGTCATCGACGGCGCGCTGCAACACGCCCACGCCGGTGCCGCCCGCCGCCGCGAAGACCACGTCCGAGCCCTGGCTGATCTGCGCCGCGGTGATCTCGCTGCCGCGCACCGGGTCGTTCCAGGCGGCGGGGGTGGTGCCGGTGTAGTTGACGATGACGTTGATGTCGGCATTGGCCGCATGCGCACCCTGGGCATAGCCGCAGGCAAAGGCGCGGATCAGCGGCACGTCCATGCCGCCGACGAAGCTGACGGTGTTGCTCTCGGTGGCCAATCCGGCGGCCATGCCGACCAGATACGAGCCTTCCTGTTCGGCGAAGAGCACCGAGCGGACGTTCGGCAGGTCGACCACGCCGTCGATGATGACGAAGGTGGTGTCCGGGTAATCGGCAGCGACGACTTCAAGCGGCGTCGCCATCGAGAAGCCGGTCATGACGACCGGGTTGTAGCCCGCCTCGGCGAAGCGGCGGATCGCCTGCTCGCGCTGGGTCTCGGACTGCAGCTCGATGTCGCGGAACTCCATGCCGGTCTCTTCGGCCCAGCGCATCGCCCCGGTATAGGCCATCTCGTTGAAGGATTTGTCGAACTTGCCGCCAAGGTCATAGATCAGCGCGGGCTCGGCCCAGGCAGCGCCAGCCGTCAGCGCAGCCACGGCGGTCGCGCCGAGAAGGGTACGGGTGAGTTTCATGGTTTTTTTCTCCCAGTTGGGTCGTCAATGGCCGCAGGCTGTCGGCCCGTCGCGGCTGAGCCGAAGTTTCGGATCATGGGCAATCTAGGTCCACGCGCGTATGGCCCGTCAAGCGAATTTTACCAAACGGACAAGGAAGGGAATCGTCTGGCCATCAGCAGGTTAATTCTCAGGCGAGCGACTTGCAAAGGATCAATGCGGCGATCCTTTCGCCCCCTGGCGCGACGTAATAGCCGGGCCGCCGCCCCTGCTGGGTCCAGCCACAGGCAACATAAAGCGCCCGTGCCGCAGCGTTATCCTCGGCCACCTCGAGGAAGGCGCTGAGCGCCCCCCGCTCCCGGGCCGCGCGGTCAAACTCCGCCAAAGAGGCCCGCGCCAGACCCTGCCGCCGCGCCCCCGGATCGGTGGCCAGCGTCAGAAGCTCTGCCTCACCCGCCACCACCCGGCCAAGCGCAAAGGCCCGCCCGCGCGGATCGGCCACGAGGAACACGGCGGGACTGGCCAGCAGCCCGGCAAAGGAGGCCGCACTCCAGGGCGGAGGCGCGGTGAAGGCGGCGGCATGCAGGAGGGCGAGGTCTTCGGGGCTCATGCGCCTGACTAGCCCGCCCCGCGAGGCCCGGCAACGGGGGAGGTGTTTCGCCCTCCTCCCCCGCTGTCGCGGGCTCGTCGGGCGACCAGCGGCGCGGCGTGCCGCCGCGCCGAAGAAGGGGGGCCGTCTGC
>NZ_JAUCCQ010000012.1:0-66045 GCF_034676075.1 Pararhodobacter sp.
GCCCGGCGCGACGGACGGAACGGATCGGCATCACCACGGCGTTGCAGCCCTCGCCTGCTTCGGGCCAGGCCTCGGTGCCATGGGTCTGCAGCACGGCCCGCGCCGTCAACTCGCCCGTGTCGCGGCCCATGGCGCCCGGCAGCCAGCTATCGAGCCGCCCCACCGACAAGGGCTCGCCCTGCCAGCAGAGCCGCATGACAGCGCCCGGCCCGTCCTCTTCCTCGATGACGATGCGGAAGGCACTTGCCAGCCCTTCGCCCGCGATCCGACCCGCCAGCCAGGCCCAGAAGGCGACGATCTCGAACCCGTCGACCTGCAGGATCAGGTCCAGGCTTTCCGTCTCAAGACTGAAGCCATCGGCCTGAAACCGGCCCTTCAACCCGTCGAGCAGATCGCCCGAGCGGGTGTTCATCAGCGGCCGCCAATCGGTCTGGATCGCGTCATAGCGCGCGCCGAGCTCGGTGATGGCCAGCGTCAGCGCCTCAATCTCGGCCCGCATCGCGGCCGACAGATCGGGCGCGTCCTCGGCCCCCTCCAGTTCCGAGAGCACACCGATCACCGTCTGCAGATTGGCCGCCGGACGCCGCACGCGGTCGAAGACTTCGGACAGCAGCGCGTCGCGGCTGGTATGGGCGGCGATATCGGCGGTGACGTCGCGCAGCGTCAGCACATAGCCCGGCGCCACGCCCTCCTCCCGCCGTCTGAGCACCCGCATCCGGCCTGCCAGCAACCGCGCCCCGGTGACCGTGGTACAGAGAAGGTCCGAAGCCGCATCCGGATCCCCCGCCCCGGCCAGCCGGTCATAGGCATGGCGGATCGGCCCTTCGCGCAGGTAATCCAAGAGGTTGCGGTCCAGCCCCGGCGCGGTGCCGCCGCCGAGAATGTCTACCGCCTGCCCGTTGTAGAACGCCAGCTGATGCTCGGACGAACAGAGCAGAACCGCCACCGGCACATCGGCCAGCAGCGTCTCCAGCCGCGATTTCTCGGCGGCGAGGCGGGTGGTCTCCCGCGCGACGCTTTCGGCCAGGGCATTGCGGGTCTCGACCAGCGAGCGGGTCACGGCCTCGGCCGCGGGGGCGAGATCGCCCAGATAGCGCGCCGCCTTCGCCTCGGCCGCCAGATCGCGCTCGATCCCGGCATGCGCCCGGGCGCGGATCGCCGCGGCCAGCGTGTCGATGGCCCGGGCGACGTTGTGATCGAAGAGGAACCAGACCCAGACCACCAGCCCGAGGATCGCGAAACCCGCCACCAGCGCGCCCTGCACCGCCTCGGGCGCAAGCCCGCCGTGGCGCGCCGCGACCCAGAGGCCCGCCGCCACCGCCAGCACCGCACCGCCCGCCAGCAGCGCGAAGAACAGCAGGATCCGAAGCCTCAGCCCCAGCCGGTCAAGCATGGCGCGCCTCACCGGGCGCGCGGCTGGCATCGGGGTTGTCTTCGGCCGGCTCCCCGGCCAGGATCCGGCGAACCTCGGCGCGCAAAGCCTTCAACTCGAAGGGTTTCGAGATGAAGCCATCGGCGCCCATCGCCAACCCCTTGCGCCGCTCCATGGCCGAGCCGCGGGCGGTCATCATCAGGATCTTCACCGCGTTCAGCGAGGGGTCGAGCCGCACGTTCTGGCAGATCTCGTAGCCCGAGACCTCGGGCAGCATCACATCGAGCAGCACCAGATCCGGCCGCGTCTCGCGGATCAGCTCGACCGCGCCGGCGCCGGTGGCGATGCGCTGCTGGCTGTAGCCCTCGCGCGTCATCAGGTAATCCAGCGCGACGGCGATATTGTCCTCGTCCTCGACGACAAGGATGCGCTTAGGCTCCGTTGGCTGGTTCATTGCTCCCCTCCTCCTGAGCCGCGCAGGCGACGGCCAGCACCGCGTCATCGGCCTCGACCGGCACCCAGGTGGCCCCCTCCAGCGTGCCATCGGCATTGAGGCTCACGCCCTCGATCAGATCAGCCCGGGCGGGCGCCCGGCAATCGTAGACCACGGTCACGGCACGGATCGGCTCCCACCGGCCGATCAGCACTACGCGGGTCATCACCAGACCGGGCTGTTCGGGATGGGTGCGGGTCTGCGAGCGGTCGATGGCGATCATCCGCGTGGTGCGCGGGAAGACATAGCTCCAGGGCCGGTAGAAGGCAGGCGACCCGCTTTCGCGCGCCAGTTCCAGCTGCGGCATGGCGGCGATGGTGCGGTCGGCCCAGGTGTATTCGGCCCAGACCGTATAGCTGACCATGCCCAGCGCCACCGTCGCCGGATAGATCCATCGCCCGATACGGCCGCGCAGGAGCACCCGGTTGACCAGCAGGACCAGCCCCAGAAGGCCCAGTCCAGCGGCCAGCGCCCCGATCAGATCAAGCAGCATCGCGCGTCCCTTCTCTTGTCATCCCAGAACCCCGCTGCGCTGCCCCAGCGCCGATTGCATGGTGCGGATCACCACGAAGGCGTCCCGCAGGTGGCTGCGCTCGAAATCCGACAGATCCGAGGGCGCGAGGAAATTGTCGGGCTTGCGCCCCGCCTTGACCAGCGCCGCCTGGTTTTCCAGCCGAAGGCGGGCGATCAGGTCATAAGCCTCGATCAGGTCCCGCGCGCCCGAGACGGAGACGACGCCGACCGCTTCAGCCGCCTCGATCCGGGCGCGGGTGTTGACCTCGGTCAGTTCGCCGCGCAGGGCGTAGACCCGGGCGATGTCGGTCACCGGCACGACGCCGTTGTGCTTCATGTCGATGTGGTTCTTGTGCTCGCCCGAGCGGATCGTGGCGAAGCCCCGCAGCAGGCCCAGGGGCGGCTGGTGCTTCAGCGAGTTGGAAATCATGTGGGCGACGAAGATCGAGTTCTTCGCGGCCAGATGCAGCGTCTCTTCCTGCAGGTCGCGGAAGAGGGCGACGGTGCCGCCAATCGGCCGCAGGTCGAACATGACCGAAGCCAGCATCTGCGCCTCGGGGCTCGGCGTGTCGATCCAGCTGCGGAAATAGCGCCGCCAGACGGCCTTGGGCTGGCACCAGCGCTCGGCCGTGGCCATCATGTCGCCCGGGCAATAGACATAGCCCGCCAAGTTCAGCCCGTCCGAGACATAGCGCGCCAGTGCCTGGAAATAGGCCATGTCCGCCGGGGTGACGGCATCGTCGAGCACCAGGCAATTGTCCTGGTCCGAAACGCCGGTCTGCTCCTGCCGCCCCTGGCTGCCGCAGGCGAGCCAGACATAGGGCACGGGCGGCGGGCCAAGTTCGGCCTCGGCCAGTTTCAGCAGCCGGCGGGTCACGGTATCGGCCACATCGGTGATGAGCCGCGTCACCACCTCATGCGCGCTGTTGGCGGCGACCAGTTGCACCAGCAATTGCGGGATGCGGGCGGTGACGGCGGCCATTTCCTCGGGCGACTCGCCGGTCGCGGCATCGCGGACCAGCTGGGCGGAACTCACCGCCTGGAACCGGGTAAGGTCGGTCTGGGTGACCATGCCCTTCAGGCGGCCGTCCTGCACCACCGGCAGATGGCCGATCCGGCGTTCCAGCATCGTGTGCAGGATGTCCGAGCCCAGCGCATCGGGGCTGAGTGACAGGGGATCGGGGGTCATCACCGCGCTCAGCGGCGTGGCGCCCGGCAATTCCTCTGCCAGCACCTTTTCCGTCAGGTCGCGGGTGGTGACGAGGCCCAGCAGCATCTCGTCGCGCGTCACGGCGACGGAACTCACATGGCGCTCGCGCATCAGGCGGGCGGCCTCGGTTACGCTGGCCTCGGGCGGCAGGGTGATCGGCGCGCGGGCCATGAGGTCGGCGACCTTCAGCGTCGACAGGTCATTGCCCCGCGTCTCGGCCGAGCGGTTGCGGCTGAAGAAGCGCTCGAAAGCCGGGACCGTGGCGATGAGCTGGCGCCAGCAGACCTCGGGCAGGACCAGCACGACGGAGGGCTCGACCGCGGTGGCCGTGGTCACCGCCAGCCCGTCGCGCAACAGGCCCCGCTCGCCGAAGGAATTGCGCGGCCCGAGGATCGAAACGGTGACGCCGTTGCGGTCCGTCACCTCGACCGAGCCGCGCTTGATCAGATAGAGGCCCTTGAGCGGTTCACCCGCGGCATAGATCTCGTCACCGGCGAAGTATTCCCTGCGGCCGAAGGAGGCGGCGACCCGCGCCATCTCGTCCTGCGGCAGGCTGTCGTAGGGATGCACGGTTTCGAGGAAGGCGAGGATCGTCTCGATCTGCGTTTCCATCGGCATCTCCCGAAGTCGGAGGGGGGTGGAGGGGCGCGCAGGGCGCCCCTCCGGGTGATCAGGCGGGCAAGGCTCAGTGCGACTGGGCCGCACCGGCACCGCGCGGCACGCGGATCGATTCCACCAGCTCCTGGATTTCCGCCGGCGCCGGCTTGGTCATGGCGAGCACGACATAGGCGACGAGGAAGTTCAGGATCGCGGCGACCACACCGAACGAGGCCGGCTGGATCCCGAAGAGCCAGTTGTCGGCGGTGTTCGGCAGGGTGTTGGTGCCGGGGATGAAGAACCAGCCGAGGTAGGTGAAGATGTAGACCATCTCCACGACCAGACCGGTCAGCATGCCCGCGACGGCGCCCGTCGAGTTCATGGTCTTCGAGAAGATGCCCATCATGATGGTCGGGAACAGCGAGGCTGCGGCCAGACCGAAGGCGATGGCGACCACCTGGGCGGCGAAGCCCGGGGGGTTCAGACCGAGGATCGTGGCGATCAGGATGGCGATGGCCATCGAGATCCGCGCGGCCAGCATCTCGCCCTTTTCCGAGATACCCGGATTGAGCACCGACTTGATGAGGTCATGCGACACGGCCGAGGAGATGGCCAGCAGCAGACCCGCCGCGGTCGAGAGGGCAGCGGCCAGACCGCCTGCGGCGATCAGGGCGATGACCCAGCCCGGCAGACCGGCGATTTCCGGGTTGGCCAGCACGAGGATGTCACGGTTGAAGGTGGTCATCTCGTTCCCGGCCCAGCCCGATTCCGCGGCGATCGCCGGAGCGTTCGCTTCGTTGTAGTACTGGATCAGGCCGTCGCCGTTCTTGTCCTCGAACGCCAGCAGACCGGTGTTTTCCCAGTTGGTCATCCACTGCGGCTGGTCGGCATAGGCCAGCGGCGTGCCGGTGACCCCGTTCGGGTAGATGGTGTTGATGATGTTGAGGCGCGCCATGGCACCGACGGCCGGGGCCACGGTGTAGAGGAGCGCGATGAACACCAGCGCCCAGCCGGCCGAGGCGCGGGCATCGGACACTTTCGGCACGGTGAAGAAGCGGATGATCACGTGCGGCAGACCCGCGGTCCCGATCATCAGCGCCATGGTGAAGAGCACCATGTCGAGCGTGTTGGCGTGGTGCTCGGTATAGGTGCGGAAGCCCAGCTCGGTCAGCAGCCCGTCAAGGTGCGTCAGCAGCGGGGTGCCCGAGGCGTCCGAGCTGAAGAGGCCGATCTGCGGCAGGAAGTTGCCGGTCAGCTGCAGCGAGATGAAGATCGCCGGGATGGTATAGGCGACGATCAGCACGCAATACTGGGCAACCTGGGTATAGGTGATGCCCTTCATGCCGCCGAGAACGGCGTAGCAGAACACCACGGCCGAGGCGATCCACAGACCCGTCGAGCTCGACACTTCGAGGAAGCGCGAGAAGGCGACGCCGGCACCGGCCATCTGGCCGATCACATAGGTGATCGAGATGACGAGCAGCGCGATGACCGCCACGATCCGGGCAGTCTGACTGTAGAAGCGGTCACCGATGAAGTCCGGCACCGTGAAGCGGCCGAACTTGCGCAGATAGGGCGCAAGCAGCAGCGCCAGCAGCACGTAGCCGCCGGTCCAGCCCATCAGATAGGTCGAGTTGTCGTAGCCGACGAAGGCGATGATGCCGGCCATCGAGATGAAGGACGCAGCCGACATCCAGTCGGCGGCGGTGGCCATGCCGTTGAGCACGGGATGCACGCCGCGGTTGGCGGCGTAGAATTCCGACGTGGACCCGGCACGGGCCCAGATCGCGATCCCGATGTAGAGGGCGAACGACAGGCCCACCACAATCAGGTTAAGGGTAAATTGATCCATCTGTCCCCTGGCTCCCGGTTATTCGTTCACGCCGAAGTCGCGGTCGATGGCGTTCATCCGCGCGGCATAGAAGAAGATCAGCACGATGAAGGTCAGGATCGAGCCTTGCTGGGCGAACCAGAAGCCGAGATCCGTACCGCCGATGGCGATGCCCGAGAGCAGCGGGCGAAGCAGAATGCCGAAGCCGAAGGAGACGACGGCCCAGATCACCAGGCAAATGGTGATGAGCCGGATATTCGCCGCCCAGTAGGCACTGGCCGATTTGTCAGACATGATTGTCCTCCCGGTTTTTCCTCCTGCAGACGCCCCGGCACGGGACGCCCGCCTCTTTCACCAGCCGCCGCCCCTCCGTCCTGCGGGGCGGCGACGGTCAGGCCGTCACCTGCCCGACGATGGCGCCGAGCTCGGCCGCGATCGTGTCGATGGCTCCCATGCCATCGACCGTCCGCAGCACTCCGCGCGTCTCGTAGTAAGCGATGAGCGGCGCCGTCGAGGCGTGGTAGGCCGTCAGCCTGGCCCCCACCGTCTCGGCGTTGTCGTCGGCCCGGCGTTTGAACTCCGTGCCGCCGCATTTGTCGCAGCACCCGGCCACCGCCGGCTGCTTGAAGCTGTCGTGATAGCCCTCGCCGCACTGGGCGCAGGTGTAGCGGCCCGAGACCCGCGTCACCATGGCCGCGTCGTCAACCTCCATCGAGATCGCGGCCGAGATGGCGAGCCCCTGCTCGGCCAAGAGCGCATCGAGCGCCTCGGCCTGACCCGGGGTCCGGGGGAAACCGTCCAGGATCACCCCCTTGGCGGTATCGGGCTCGGCCATGCGGTCCTTCAGGATCGCCAGCACGATCTCGTCGGACACGAGGCCTCCCGCCTCCATCACCGACTTGGCCGCGCGCCCGGCCTCGGTCCCGGCCGCCACCGCGGCGCGCAACAGGTCGCCCGTGGACAGCTGCACCAGCCCGAATGTCTCTTCCAGCATGCGGGCCTGGGTGCCCTTTCCCGCGCCGGGCGGACCCAGCAGGATCAGCACGGCGGCCTGGGTCAGGGTGTCGTTCATGGCAGCCTCGGTCATGCGCGGTTCATCCGGTTCTCGATCAGCTCGTCGACGACCGAGGGATCGGCCAGCGTCGAGGTATCGCCCAGCGCGCCGTAATCGTTCTCGGCGATCTTGCGCAGGATGCGGCGCATGATCTTGCCCGAGCGGGTCTTGGGCAGGCCCGGCGCCCATTGGATCAGGTCGGGGCTGGCAATCGGGCCGATCTCGGTCCGGACCCAGGCGACCAGCTCCTTGCGCAGCGCGTCCGAGGGTTCGACATCGTTCATCAGCGTGACATAGGCATAGATGCCCTGCCCCTTGATCGCATGCGGGTAGCCCACAACCGCGGCCTCGGCGACCTTCTCATGCGCGACCAGCGCGCTTTCGACCTCGGCCGTGCCCATCCGGTGGCCCGAGACGTTGATCACGTCATCGACGCGCCCGGTGATCCAGTAATAGCCGTCCTCGTCCCGGCGGCAGCCGTCGCCGGTGAAGTAATAGCCGCGATACTGCG
Organism: Pararhodobacter sp.; assembly: GCF_034676075.1. Classification (GTDB taxonomy): domain Bacteria; phylum Pseudomonadota; class Alphaproteobacteria; order Rhodobacterales; family Rhodobacteraceae; genus Pararhodobacter. Next base: position 7,582 of record NZ_JAUCCQ010000012.1, read on the forward strand.
CGAAATAGGCTTCCTGGAAACGCTCGTGATCGCCCCAGAGGGTGCGCATTTGCCCCGGCCAGCTGTCGGCGATGCAGAGCACGCCTTCCGCTGCGGTCGCGCTCTGGATCTCGGCCGAGGCCGCGTCCAGCACCACCGGCTGCACGCCGAAGAAGGGCTTGGTGGCCGAACCGGGCTTCGTCGGGATCGCGCCGGGCAGCGGGGTCAGCATGTGGCCGCCCGTCTCAGTCTGCCAGAAGGTGTCGACGATGGGGCAATTCCCCTTGCCGACATGGGTATTGTACCAGTTCCAGGCCTCGGGGTTGATCGGCTCGCCGACCGAGCCCAGCAGCTTCAGCGACGACAGGTCGTATTTCTCGACCCATTCCGGCCCCTGCCCCATCAGCGCGCGGATGGCGGTGGGCGCGGTGTAGAACTGGTTGACCTTGTGCTTTTCGCAGACGGCCCAGAAACGGCCCGCATCCGGGTAGGTCGGCACGCCCTCGAACATCACGGTGGTGGCGCCATTGGCCAGCGGCCCGTAGATGATGTAGCTGTGGCCGGTGACCCAGCCCACATCCGCCGTGCACCAGAAGATGTCGCCGTCGTGGTAATCGAAGGTCATCTGCTGGGTCATCGAGGCATAGACCAGATACCCGCCCGAGGTATGCACCACGCCCTTGGGCCGCCCGGTCGAGCCCGAAGTATAGAGGATGAACAGCGGATCCTCGGCGTTCATCTCGGCATAGGGGCAATAGGGGCTGGCCTCGGCCATCTCGGCCTTGAGGTCGATGTCACGGTCCGAGATCCAGGTGGTCTGGTCGCCGGTATGCTTGACGACGAAACACTTCACCTTTTCCGAGCAATCAAACAGCGCCTTGTCGGTGTTCGACTTCAGCGGCGTCTTGCGCCCGCCGCGGGGGGCGAAATCGGCGGTGATGACGGCTTTCGCTTCCGAGTCGTTGATCCGGTTGGCCAGCGCATCGGGCGAGAAGCCGGCGAAGACCACGGAATGGATGGCGCCGATCCGGGCGCAGGCCAGCATCGCATAGGCCGCTTCCGGGATCATCGGCAGATAGAGCACCACGCGGTCGCCCTTGCCGATGCCATTGGCCTTCAGCACGTTGGCCATGCGGCTGGTCTGTTCCAGCAGCTGCGCATAGGTGATGTGCTGGGCCTCGTGCGACAGGGGATCATCGGGTTCGAAGATGATCGCCGTCTGGCTGCCCCGCGCCGCGACATGGCGGTCGATGCAATTGGCCGAGACGTTCAGCGTGCCGTCCTCGAACCATTTGATGTCGACCTTGCCGTATTCGAAGGTCGTGTTCTTGACCTTGGTGTAGGGGCGGATCCAGTCGATGCGCTTGCCGTGCTGGGCCCAGAAAGCCTCGGGGTTCTTGATCGAGGCGGCATACATCTCGTCATAAGCCTTGGCGTCCACATGCGCCTTGGCGACGAACTCCGCCGACGCTGGGTAAACCCCGGTTTGAGCCAGATCTGACATACGCAATCCTCCTGCCATGAGGCATTCCCGACCGCGAACCGCGTTGTCAGGGAATGCACCTCCTCCATCCACGGACAGCATACTCCACGGGTCAATTTTTGTGTAACTCTTTTTTTCTCAACGAGTTTTTTGTAAATTTCTTCACCGGATATCCCGGCAATCTGTAAACGCCCGCCAAGGAGGCCACAATTCCGCCATGTTTTTCAGCCGCCTGCGGGTCACGGAAAAGTCAACGCGATGACGCTAGGTCACGGCCCCGGCGGGCCCTGAACCGCCCGCGCCCGCCGACCCGCGCAAACCCGCCGCAAAGCGGCATCGCGCGCCGCCGCAGCGCGGCAAAACCGTGAGCGCTCGCAGTCAAGGTGATTCGCCTCTGACGCGAACCACCCGCTAGCGCCAACGCAAAACGCCGGCATCCTGGGGATGCCGGCGCCTGTCGCGCGATGCTTGCAACTGGGTCAGAGCGGGTTGTCGACCCGGATCGTCACCACCGCCCGCCCCCGCGTGGCGCTGGGCCAGGTCAGGCGCACCTCGTTCTTGTTGGTGCCCTGCTGGATCATCACATAGGGCATCGCCGTGCGCACCTCGTTGGTGGCCGAATTGGGCTGCCCCTCCATCACCAGGGCGCTGACGGTGCGGGCCCAGCCGTCGAAGGGCAGCCGGCCCTCGGTGCCGATGGTCCAGTTGGCCGCCGCCGAGCTCTGGTTGTAGCGCAGGGTCATCGGGCTTTCGGGCTGGATGGTGATGCCGTTATAGGTGTTCTCCTGCCAGATCACGTTGCGGAACCGCGAGTAATCGAGGTCGGCAATCGAGGTATTGACCGCATCGGGCCGGGTAGGCGAGGCATTGACCGCGCGGAACACATTGCCGGTCACCACCTGCCCCGACAGGAAATGCCCCGTGCCATAGGGCTTGACCACGACGAAGCGGAAGCTGGAAATCACGTTCGACACCAGGAACACGTTCGAGGTGATGCTGAGCCCGCCGAAACTGTACTCACCGCTCCAGTTCGGGGTGGAATCGTATTCGTTGGTATGCTCGATGAAGGTGTTGTCGACGTAATTGCCGGTGAAGGTCGACACCGTGTTCGGCGCGGCGAAGACCATCCCCGACTGGCGCACCGCGTTCGATTCATTGTCGCCGTGGTAAAAGTGGTTGCCCTCGACCAGGTGATAGCCCCCGCCCATCACCGCGAATTTGGCGAAGCGCTGCACCAGGTTCGAGCGCAGCTTCACGTCATTGGCGTTGACGTTCAGCGCGATCGAGGTCCGGTCCTGCGAGCGGTCGGGGGATTCGGCCGACAGGAAGATGCAATTGTCCACCAGCATGCCCTGACAGCCGCGGTCGATCGAGGTGATCGCCTTGTCCTTGGGCCGGTTGAAGGTGCAATTGCGCAGCGTGAAGATCGGCCCGTCGGTGGACAGGTTCAGCGTCGAACAGATGCCCTTGCACTGGAACTCGACCGAGTCGATCTCGAACCGCTCCAGCGTGCCGAAGCCCGACATGTCCAGCATGTACTGGAAGCGCCGGAAGGTGAAGGTCTGGGTCCCCACCGCGTCATAAAGCGGCTGGCTCAGCTGCAGGGTCTGGGCCGAGACATTGCGCGAGCGCACATAGATCTCGCGCCCGACGCCCACCCCTTCGACCCGAGCACCCACCGGGATGTTGGCGACATTGGTCACGCCGGTCAGCACGTAGGACTGGCTGGTCGAATAGGTCGCCTGCGAGGTCACGGTGACCGTGTTCCAGGCCGAACCCTCATTGGCCTCGATCAACCCGTTCTTCAGCACCCGCCGGATGGCATAGGAGGTCAGGCCCGTCGTCTCGGCCAGGTCGATGGGGGCATCGAGCAGGATGCGGCGGCCCTTCAGGTCGAACGTGTCGTGATCGGTGTACCAGAAGAGCGCCTCGAGCCCCTTGCGCAGCCCCAGCCCTTCGGAATTGAAGGCCGCGGCATAGGTCGGGAAGTCGAAGCTCTTGGACAGCTGCAGCCGGGCGCCGCCCGGCATGCTCAGATGCCCCTGAAAGCGCACCGGCGCCTCGATGGTCAGCGTCTGGCCGATGTAGTAATTCCCCTCCGACACCAGCAGCGACCGGCCCGAGGCCTCGGCCGCGTTGCTGGCGGCCACGAAGGCGGCGTAATCGTCGGTCGAGCCGTTGCCGATGGCGCCGTAATCGCGCACATCGACCCAATCCATCATGTCGCGCAGCCAGTAGCTGGTCACGTCCTCGACGCTGATGTCGTCGATCCGCACCACGCCGCCATTGGCCCCGGTCAGATCGAGCCCGATATGCCCATGATGCGCCCCGGCCCAGTTCATGTCGACGCCGGTGCGGCTGGCGGTGGCGATGATGGCGCTAACCTCGACCACCTGGCCATAAGTGGTGAGCGTGGTGCTGGGACCGCTGACCACCGCGCCCGGCACCGCCGCATCGCCCGCCGTCGCGGCAAAGCCCGCGATCCGCACCGAGGGCAGCGCCCCCGACATCGCCTTCACCCGCGCGGTGACCCGCAGATAGAGGCCGTTGATCACCGGCGTATTGCCCTTCCAGCGCAGTTTCTGCGTGCTCTGGGTCTTCAGCAGTTCCAGGCAGCCCTCGAAATCCGGGTCCGACGGCACATAGGCCGCATTCGGAGCCCCGTCATAGGTCGCCGAGCCCGGCGTGCCGTCACCACTCGACCAGACGCTCAATCCGCTGGCGAAGGGCGGCGGCATCAGGATCAGCCCCTCGGTCACTGCCTTGTTCATGTCAGACCCCTGTCTTGAAACCTCGACGCGCGGGCCGCAAGGGACGCGGCCTGTCGGTCACAGGGGGTAACAAGCGGGGCTTAAGGCGCCTTGAGGCGAGCGGGCGTTGCGGCCGGGCTCAGACCCCGGTCCCGGTCTCGGGCAGAAGCCGCACCCCGGCGATGCGCCGCGAGGGCCCCTCGCCGATGAACAGGTATTCGAGCAGGAAGACCGCGCCCGCCCGGTCCTCGATCAACACATTCTGCACCTCGAACCCGGCCCTCTCGCCGTGATCGAGGTAACGCACCTCGGCCGGGTCCAGCACCATCGGATAGCCGGTCTCGATCATGCGGCCGAAATTGCCGGGCGTGCCGAAGATCTCGTGCAGGGCGGGCGCGGCGAAGGTGAAGGCGGTCTCGTAATCGCCCTGGCGCAAGGCCTCGATCTGGGCGTCGATGACCTCGGTCGCGGATTGCCCGAGGGCGGGTCCGGCAAGGCTCAGGAACAGGGGCAGAAGCAGGGTCTGGCGCATGGGACTCTCCTGGCTGTGGGTCGGATACGCAGCCCGTAGCCTATCAGATTACCCGCCGCCTGTATCGCCCGAGACAAACGCGCACCCGCCATGGCAGGATGGGCCAATGCTGCTGCGCGTGACCCTCCTGGTGGCGCTCGCTTTCGCCGCCCTTCCCGCCCGCGCCTGCCGCCTGGCGCTGGCGCTGGGTTTCGACGTCTCGCGCTCGGTCGATGCGCAGGATTATCGGTTGCAGATCGACGGCATCCTCGCGGCGCTCTTCGACCCCGAGATCCGCGGCCTGATCCTGGAGGGCAGCGCGCCGGTCGCCATGGCGGTCTTCGAATGGGCGGGGACGCGCGAGCACCTGCTGGTGGCCGACTGGGCGCTGCTGGACAGCCCCGCCGCCATCGACCGGCTGGCGCAACAGGTGCTGGTCCATCAGCGCCAGGCCCAGGGCCTGACCGCGGTGGGCACCGCGCTCAGCTACGCCCGTGCGCTGATGGACCGCGCGCCCGACTGCCTGTGGCACACGCTCGACATGGCGGGCGACGGGCAGAACAATCAGGGCGACGAGCCGCAGCGCGTCTACGCGGCCGAGGATTTCAGCGAGATCACCGTCAACGGCCTGGCCATCGGCGCCCATGAATCGGGCGTCTTGCGCTGGTTTCAGGCCAATCTCCTGCACGGGCCGGGCGCCTTCGCCGAATACGCCCCCACGCATGAGGCCTTTGCCGAGACCTTCCGCCGCAAGCTGATCCGCGAATTGTCGGAGCACGTCATCGGCGCCCTGCCCGGCCTCCTGCCCTCAGGCCAGCCAGCGGAAAGCCCGGGTCAGTTCCGCCACGCCGTTCTCGGGATACCAGCGGCCATGCGCCAGGATCACCCGCTCGGGCCCCCAGTCGATCACCCGGGCGATGGCCTCCCGCGCCGCCTCGCGCCCCTTGCGGAAGGTGCGGCGCATGTCGACCGGCGCCTTGCCGTCGGGGTCGAGGTTGCCCGCCATGAACAGCAGCGGCACCATCCAGGCTGACACCGCCCTGCGTTCGAAATTCTCGATCAGGTCGGTCAGGATCAGCGTGGTCGTCGGCCGGTGGAAGAAGACCGCCTCGTGATGGGCGGAACTGCCCGGGATGACCAGCTGGTCGATGATCCCGGCCCATTCCGCGGGCGCCTCATCCGTCAGCTCGGCGTCGATGCGGATTGCCACATCGCGCGAGGCGGCGCGCTCGCGGACCCCGGGCGCGGCCCAGCAGCGGGCGTCCGGGTAGCGGTCCTGCCAGGCGCCGACGAAGGCGTAGTGGATCCAGTTGGGTGCGATCAAATAGCGGACCGGGCCCAGCGCCTCGACCTCGGCCATCAAGCCGGGATCGGGGGCGATGGGCGAATGCACCCAGAGCCCGCCGTCCGGCAGGCGGATCAGGGTCATGCGGGTGGTGAAGGGCAGGCCGTAGAAGCGGATCGGCGGGCCGTCGACGATCCAGACCTCCTCCGCCACCCTTTTCAACACGTTGAGCGGGGCATAGGGCGGCGGCGGGGCGTAGGCGGGATCAAGGCTCATGCCCCGTCCTAACGCAAAAGGGGAGGAAGGTCTCCCCTCCTCCCCCTGCTTTTTCGGCGAAGCGACCTCAGGCGACCAGCGCGCCCGACAGACCCTTCTCGATCAGCGCCACCGTCTCGGCCACGCCGTAAAGCGCGATGAAGCCGCCGAAGCGCGGCCCTTCGGAGGCACCGAGCAGCACCTCATAGAGCGCCTTGAACCAGTCGCGCAGGTTCTCGAACCCGTGGTCCTTGCCGACCGCGAAGACCATGGTCTGCAGGGCTTCGGCGTCGAGGCCCCCGTCCCAGACCTTCAACCGCGCCACCAGATCCCCCATCGCCGCGCGTTCCTGATCCGTGGGCAGGCGGAACACCCGCTTCGGCGCCACGAAATCGGTGAAATAGCGCACGGCGAACCCGGCCGCCTGATCGAGCTGCGGGTTGGCCTCGGGCGACGCCTCGGGCGCATAGCGCTTGATGAAGCCCCAGAGCCCCGCCGCATCTTTCGCCCCCGCCACCGAGGCGAGGTTCAGGAGCATCGAGAACGGCACCACCATGTCCGACGCCGGCGGGTTGCCGCCGTGGATGTGCCAGACCGGGTTGGCCAGTTGCTGATCGACCGACTGACCCGGATAGGCGCGCAGCTGCTGGTGGTATTCGTCCACTGCCTTGGGGATCACATCGAAATGCATCCGCTTGGCGGTCTTGGGCTTGAGGAACATGAAATAGGACAGGCTCTCGGTCGAGGCATAGGTCAGCCATTCGTCGATGGTCAGCCCGTTGCCCTTGGATTTCGAGATCTTCTCGCCGTTTTCATCCAGGAACAGCTCATAGGTGAAATGCTCGGGCTTCTTGCCGCCGAGGATCTCGCAGATCCTGTCATAGATCGGCGTGTTGGTGCTGTGGTCCTTGCCGTACATCTCGAAATCGACGTCGAGCGCCGCCCAGCGCGCGCCGAAATCGGGCTTCCACTGCAGCTTCACCTGCCCGCCGGTGACCGGCAGCGTCCATTCGCGCCCGTCCTCGTCGTCGAAGGTGATGGTGCCGTCCTTGGCATTCACCTCCTTCATCGGGACATAGAGCACGCGCCCGGTCTCGGGATGGATCGGCAGGAAGCAGGAATAGCTCTGTTGACGCTCCTCGCGCAGGGACTTCAGCATGACCTCCATGATTGCGTCATAGCGTTCGGCCGCGCGCAGCAGCACGGCGTCGAACTGGCCGGTCTTGTAGAATTCGGTCGCCGAATAGAATTCGTATTCGAACCCGAAGGTATCGAGGAACCGGCGCAGCATGGCGTTGTTATGCCCGCCGAAACTGTCGAACTGCCCGAAGGGATCGGGGACCGAGGTCAGCGGCTTCTGGATATTGGCGCGCAGCATCTCCTGGTTCGGCACATTCTCGGGCACCTTGCGCATGCCGTCCATGTCGTCCGAGAAACAGATCAGCCGGGTCGGGATGTCCGAGATCACCTCGAAGGCGCGGCGGATCATCGTCGTCCGCGCCACCTCGCCGAAGGTGCCGATATGCGGCAGGCCCGAGGGGCCGTAGCCCGTCTCGAACAGGACATAGCCCTTTTCGGGTGCCTTCTTCTCATAGCGTTTCAGCAGGCGGCGGGCCTCTTCGAAGGGCCAGGCCTTGGAGGTCATCGCGGCGTCGCGCAGAGAAGTCATGATCACGATCCTGTGGCGGGGGGGATCCCCGTTAGACCCCGGCTTCCTATTGCCGCCCCCCGCCCCAGTCAATATTCTGTCTCCCATGACCGAGACAGGACCCCAGATGAACGAAGCCGCCCCCCCGATGTCGCCGCAGGATTCGCTCGTTGCGGTGATGCTCACGGTTTCCGTGGCCGATTCGGCCATCCGCACCGAGGAATTGCTGGCCATCGAGCAGGTGGTGAACCAGCTGCCGGTCTTCGCCGGCTACGATGCCGACCGGATCAAGATCGTCTCGCAGACGGTTTTCGACCTGATCGAGGAAGAGGACGGGCTCGACGCCCTCTTCGGCCTGATCCGCGCCGCCCTGCCCGAGCGTCTTTATGAGACCGCTTATGCGCTGGCCTGCGATGTGGCGGCCTCGGACGGGATGCTGCGGCAGACGGAACTGAGGATGCTGGAAGAGATGCGGCACGAGCTGAACCTCGACCGGCTGCACGCCGCCGCCATCGAACGCGGCGCCCGCGCCCGTTTCGCCCATCCTTGAGCGGGGGCCGGGCGGCCCATCGGCACCGCCCGTGATGCGCAAGGCGATGGCCTGCGGCCTCAGCCGTGCAGGCCCGCCCAGCGCTCGATCAGATCCTGTTGCAAGGTCCTCGCCCGGCCGGTCCAGGCCCGCGCCCCGGCGGGACGCTCGCTTTCCTCGCTGCGGGTGCTCTCACGGCGCGGCAGATCGGCGCTGACGATGGCAAAGGCGATGGGCCGCCCGCCCCGGGGCTGGGCATAACCCGCCAGAGCCGAGACGAAATCCAGCGTCCCGGTCTTGGCGCGCACCTCGACCGGGTGGTTGGTCTGCGGGCGGCCATTGGCGTCGCGCATCTGGTGTTCGCGCAGCAGGCCCGGCAGGATCCCCTCGCGCCGTGCCGCCACCAGATAGGAAGCCATCGAGCGTACCGACACGCGCGAGGCCTCGGCCAGCCCGGAATGATCCTGCAGCGCCAGCCCCGAGGCGCCATAGCGCTCCGCCACCCAGGCATTGAGCCGCGCGGCCGAGGGCGCCAGCCCCTGCACCGCCCGCCCCTGCCGGAAGGTCGCCGCCAGACCCGCGCATTCGGCGGTGATGTTGGTCGAATAGCGCAGCATGTCGCGCAACACGCCCGGCAGCGTCTCGGACCGGTGCTCTGCCAGGATCTGCCCGGGCGGCACCGATTGCTGCCGCGGCTCGGGCAGCTGACAGCCGCGCGCCGCCAGCAGCATGCGGAACACGTCGCCCGCATAGGCCGCGGGCCTGCGCACCGGCAACCAGCGCGATCCCGACTGGTTCAGCGCCGAGGCGGCGACCGTCCAGCGCTCGCGCCCGCCCCGGCTGGCATAGGTATAGACCGGCAGATTGCGCGACACCGCCTCGATGCCGATGACCGAGACCGGCGGCACCTCGCGGTCGGACCGCGCATCCATCGACAGCTGCGTCCGGCCATTGGCCACTTCCCAGCCGAAATAGACCCGGTTGAAATTCAGGTTCAGCCCGGCGATCCCGGGATTGTAGCCCGCCGCCACCGGCTGTTCGGGGTCGATCTGCTCGATCGAGGGCAGCGCCTGATCGTCGACGATGAACCGCCCCTCGATCCGCCGCAGCCCGCGCTCGACCAGTTCCGCCGCCAGCCGCGCCAGATGGTCGGTCTGCAACGTCGGATCGCCGCCGCCCCTGAGGATCAGATCGCCCCTGAGCGTGCCATTCTCGATCCGCGCGCCCGTGCCCGTCTCGACGCGGGTCGTGAAACGGAATTCGGTGCCCAGCGTCTGCAGCGCATACATCGTGGTCAGCGCCTTGGCGGTGCTGGCGGGCGGCACCCGCAGATCGGCGCGATGCTCCTCGATCACCGCGCCTGTCTCGGCATCGACGGCGATCACCGTGGTATCGCCGGTCAGACCCGCGCGCTCCAGCACCGTGCTCAGCGCCCCGGTCGGCGCGCTGCGCGTGGTCCCGGCCTCGGGCGCCAGCGCGGCGATCTGCGCCGAGGCGGGCCGCGCGGGCGGGCGCGGGGATCGCAGCGGGGCTGTCGCCAGGACGGGGGTTGCAGCGCCGGCCAGAAGGCCTGCCAAAACGGATCTCCGGCTCAATGCCGATCGGTCGCGAAGCATTTCAATACCTTGACGTCAACCAATGCGTGTGGGCCCGCAACGGACCGCTTGCATCCATCTTACATGAAATTTCGTCACGCAAATCGGTTAATCTGCGGCGCAAAGCAGGCAGTCACGGGGCATTTCGCCGGGCCCGCCGGATCGCGGTCGAGGATTCGGGCCGCATCGGCATATCGAGATAGAGCCAGACTGGCGGCGCGATCCGCCCCAGCCGCTCGGCATCGCGGGCGGGCAGCCGCTCCAGCCGGAAGCGCTGCGCCGCGTGCGAATGCAGCGCCCGCATCCGCTGGCCGGGCCGGGCCAGCACGGCGACAGGCACCCGGGCCATGATCTCGGGCCAGCGGTCCCAGGTGTGGAACTGCGCCAGATTATCCGCGCCCATCAGCCAGACGAAGCGCACCAGCGGATAGGCGCGCTGCAATTCCCTCAGCGTATCGGCCGTGGCCCGCGTGCCGAACCCCGCCTCAAGATCGGTCACCTTCACCTTGGGGTGGCGCATGATCCCCCGCGCGGCCGCCATCCGCTCGGCCAGCGGCGCGGGCGGGTTCGGCTTCAACGGGTTGCCGGGGCTCACCAGCCACCAGACCTGATCCAGCCGCAGCCGCTTCAGCGCTTCCCGCGTCAGATGCACATGCCCGGCATGGGGCGGATCGAAGGATCCCCCCAGCAAGCCCACGACCTGACCCGGTGCCGCCCAGGGTTTTCCCATGCCAAACTCCCGCCTCTGCGGCGAAGATGGCCCGGATCGGCGGCGGCGCCAAGGGCTGCTGTCACGAAAAGGTCAATACCATTGGTCCGCAACGGCCTGTTTTCGCTGCCGAACGAAGTCTTTCAGCGCCTCGTCCAACCCCTCGTCCAGCGCCGGCGCCTCGTAGGTCGCAAGCTTGCGCTTCCAGAGCGTATTGGCCCGCGTCGCCGCATCCGTCTGCCCGGCCGCCTCCCATTTCTCGAAAGGCTCGTTGTCGGACAGTTCGCTGTCCCAATAGGCCGTCTCGTAATGCCTCAGCGTATGCTGGGTGCCGAAGAAATGCATCCCCGGCCCGGTTTCCTCGAACGCGTCCATCGCCAGATCCTCGTCGCCGACCGGCACGCCCTTCAGATAGGCATGCATCGCCCCGCAGAGGTCGCAATCCAGCACGAATTTCTCGTAGGACATCGACAGCAGCCCGTCGAGGAACCCGGCCGAATGCAGCACGTAATTGGCCCCGCATTGCACCGCGGCCAGCATCGACATCGTGCCCTCCATCATCGCCTGCGCGTCGGGCAGCTTCGAATTCGAGAAATTGCCCGAACACCGGAGCGGCAGGTTCAGCCGCCGCGCCAGCTGCCCCACGACCATGCTGCCAATCGCCGGTTCCGGCGTCCCGAAGGTGGGCGAGCCCGACCGGAGCGCCGTGGACGACAGGAAATTCCCGAAGATCACCGGCGCCCCCGGCCGTTCCAGCTGGGTCAGCGCGCAGCCTGCCATGGTCTCGGCCAGAGATTGCGCGATGGCGCCCGCGTTGGTCACCGGCCCCATGGCCCCGCCCAGGATGAAGGGCACGACCACCACCCCCTGATTGGCCCGCGCATAGGCGCGCATCCCCCGGGTCATCGTCCCGTCCCAGACCAGCGGCGAGTTGACGTTGAAATTGCCCATGATGACGCAGTTCTGATCCGCGAAATCGCGCCCGAACAGCAGCCGGGCCATGTCGATACTGTCCTCGGCGCGCTCCTCGGCGGTAACCGAGCCCAGAAACGCCCGGTCCGAATACTTGATATGGGCATAGACCATGTCGAGATGGCGCTTGTTCACGGCGATATCGGTGGGCTCGCAGATCGTGCCGCCGGAATGGTGCAGCCAGGGGCTCGATTGCGCCAGCTTCACGAAATTCTCGAAGTCCTCCAGCGTGCCGAAGCGCCGCCCCTTGTCCAGATCCATGACGAAAGGGCTGCCATAGGCCGGGGCGAAGACCACGTTCTTCCCGCCGATCCGCACGTTATTGGCCGGGTTGCGGGCGTGCTGGGTGAACTCTGCCGGTGCGCTCTTAAGGATCTCCCGCAACAGCCCCTTGGGGAAGCGGACCCTGAGGCCATCGACCTCGGCCCCCGCCCGGCGCCAATGGTCCAGCGCCACCGGATCGTCGCGGAAATCTATCCCGATCTCGGCCAGGATCCGGTCGGCGATGGCCTCGATCCGCAGCAGACTCTCCTCGCCCAGAATGTCATAGGTCGGGATCCCCCGCACGATATAGGGCGCACGCAGCACCGAAGGGGCGGCGCGTTCGGCCCGGCGCGCTGCGCGGCCAGAGCGGGGTCGGGGAGCTTCGGTCAGGGTCATGGCGGCACCTGTGACAAGGGAATGGCTCAGGCTAGGCCCGGACACGCCCCCTGTGACGCGCAGAAATGCACCCGCCTTGAATGACCTGTGCTTATGCCTGCGCCGCCTCGAACGCGCCGACCAGCCAGTCGGTGAAGACCTGCGCCTGCCGGGATGCCCGCCGCTGGGTCGGCACCAGCAGCATATTGGCCTCGTCCGGCACCACCTCGGCGCTGCCCAGCCGCACCAGCCGCCCCTCGGCCAGATGGCCGCCGACCAGCGCCTGCCAGCCCAGCGCCACCCCCTCGCCGCCGATCGCCGCATAGATCGCGTCGGAATATTGCGTGAAGCGCAGCGCGCTGGGCCGGGTGATCGGCGGCAGACCCGCAAGTTGCGCCCAGCGTCGCCAGCCGAGCCACGAGGGTTCGACCCATTCGCAGGCGATGAGGGGCAGCGATTCCAGGGGCTTGCCCGCCAGCACCGGGGCGCAGACCGGGAACACCCGCTCGGGCAGCGCGGCGAGGCAGCGCGCGCCCTCCACCGGCGGTTTGCCATAATGGATCAACACATCCACCGCGTCGCGCCTGAGGTCGAAGCCGGTGTCCTGCGACACCAGCCTGAGCTGCACCTCGGGATGCGCGGCGCGGAAGGCGGGCAGCCGGGGCAGCAGCCAGAAATGGGTGAAGGCCAGCGTCGCCGCCACCGTCACCACCTTGCCCGCCACCGGGCGACGAATGGTGTCCAGGGCCTCGGCCACCTGGTCGAAGGCCCCGGTCAGCGCCCGTGACAGCACCAGCCCGGCGGGTGTCAATTCCACCCGCCGGTGGCCCCGCACGAAGAGCGGCATGTTGAGTTCGGCCTCCAGCAGCTTGATCTGGCGCGAAACGGCGGCCTGCGTCACGCCCAGTTCCTCGGCGGCGCGGGTGAAGCCCATGAGCCGCGCCGCCGCCTCGAAAGTGGCCAGCGCCCCCAGCGAGGAAACCTCGCGCCGAAATCCCGCCATTGCCCGATCCTCACATAAGCCCCACTCATGGCAGTCTGGCGCGGATTTCGGCTTGAGGGAAGTCCCGGCGCAGGCCAGTCTGGGTCCAGACCAGCAAGGAAGCCCCATGTCCGCCGCCGACCCTCTGCTCCAGCCCTTCCAGCTCAAGCACCTGACGCTCAGGAACCGCGTCTTCATCTCCGCCCACGAACCGGCCTATGCCGAGGACGGCATGCCCAAGGGCCGCTACCGCGCCTATCACGCGGAACGGGCCAAGGGGGGCGTGGCGCTGACCATGACCGCCGGCTCGGCCAGCATCTCGCGCGACAGCCCGCCGGTCTTCAACAACATCCTCGCCTGGAAGGACGAGGTCGTGCCCTATGTTCGCGACCTGACCGATGCGGTGCACGAGCATGGCGCGGCGGTGATGATCCAGATCACCCACCTCGGCCGCCGGACCCGCTGGGACAAGGGCGACTGGCTGCCGGTCCTCAGCCCCAGCCACGAACGCGAACCCGCCCACCGCGCCTTTACCAAGCAGATGGAGGAATGGGACATCGAGCGGGTGATCCGCGACTATGCCGATGCCTGCGAACGGATGCAGGCGGGCGGCATGGATGGGGTCGAGTTCGAATGCTACGGCCATCTGATGGACCAGTTCATCTCGCCCCTGACCAACCACCTGCCCGCGCCCTGGGGCGGCGATCTGGACAACCGCATGGCCTTTCCGCTGGCCGTGCTGAAAGCCTGCCGCGACCGCGTCGGCCCCGATTTCATCCTGGGCGTGCGCTATGTTGCCGACGAGCGCCTGCCGGGCGGCGTCGAGGCCGCCGAGGGGATCGAGGTCGGCCGCCGCTTCAAGCAATCGGGCCTCGTGGATTTCCTCAACGTCATCCGCGGCCATATCGACACCGACCCGGGCCTGACGGATGTGATCCCGATCCAGGGCATGCCCTCGGCCCCGCATCTGGACATGGCGGGGGCGGTGCGGCAGGCGGTCGATGTGCCGATCTTTCATGCCGCGCGGGTGCCGGACGTGGCCACGGCGCGCCATGCCATCGCCGCGGGCAAGGTCGACATGATCGGCATGACCCGCGCCCATCTGACCGAGCCGCATCTGATGCGCAAGATCCGCGACCGGCAGGAGGACCGCATCCGCCCCTGTGTCGGCGCCAATTACTGCCTGGACCGGATCTATCAGGGCGGTCTGGCCCTGTGCATCCACAACGCCGCCTCGGGCCGCGAGGAGAGCCTGCCGCAGGACATCCCGCCCGCGGCCGAGCGCAAGAAGGTGGTGATCGTCGGCGCCGGTCCCGGCGGGCTGGAAGCCGCCCGCGTCGCCGCCGCCCGGGGCCATGAGGTGACCGTCTTCGAGGCGGCCGACCGACCCGGCGGCCAGATCAGGCTGACCGCCCAGAGCCACCGCAAGAAGGAAATGATCGGCATCATCGACTGGCGCATGGCCGAATGTAGCGCCCTGGGGGTTAATTTCCGGTTCAACACCTATGCCGAAGCCGAGACGGTGCTGGCCGAAAACCCGGACATCGTGATCATCGCCACCGGCGGCCTGCCCAATACCGAGATCCTGGAGCGCGGCAACGAGCTGGTGGTCAGCGCCTGGGACATCCTCTCGGGCGATGCCAAGCCCGGGCGCAACGTGCTGGTCTTCGATGACGCGGGCGATCACGCCGGGATGCAAGCGGCTGAAATGATTGCCGAGTCGGGCGCGAGGGTCGAGGTGATGACTCCCGACCGCGCCTTCGCGCCCGAGGTGATGGCGATGAACCTCGTCCCCTATATGCGCAGCCTGCAGGCCAGGGATGCGACCTTTACCGTCACCTGGCGGGTGAAGGCGGTCGAACGCGCGGGCAACCAGCTCAGGGCGGTGATCGGCAGCGATTACGGGCCGATGCAGCAGGAACGGCTGGTCGATCAGGTGGTGGTCAACCACGGCACGCTGCCGCTCGACGAGCTTTATCTGGCGCTGAAGCCGCAATCGTCGAACCTGGGCGCGCTGGACCATGAGGCGCTGGTCGCGGGCCAGCCGCAGACCCGGGTGGACAACCCCGAGGGGCGCTTTGCGCTGTGGCGGATCGGCGATGCCGTCGCCTCGCGCAACACCCATGCGGCGATCCTGGACGCCCTGCGGCTGATGGCGGTTCACTGAGCGGGCCGGGTCAGGGGGGCCGTCTGCCCCCCTCGCCCTGCGGGCTCACCCCCCGAGGATATTTGCCGAACGAAGAGGGGCGCAAGGGGCGCGTTAACCTTAATGGGTGGTCACCCGCCGGATCCGGCGGGCGCGATGGTGCGCCACCGAGACCCCGGCGCCCCCCGCCCGTCATCACCGGGATCGGCACGCCCGCCGCCCCGCGCTTGCCTTTCGTCCTGCCACCGCTAAGGTCTTGGGCAAAGGATGTTCCATGCACCAGCTGACCCTCGGCCGCGACGGCACCGCGATCCCCGATTTCTGCTTCGGCACCATGACCTTCGGCCGCCAGACGCCCGAGGCGGAGGCCTTCCGCCAGCTGGACATGGCGCGCGAGCGGGGTCTCACCTTTCTCGACACCGCCGAGATGTACCCGGTCAACCCGGTCGAGGCCGGGACCCGCGGCCTGACCGAGGCGATCCTCGGCCGCTGGATGGCGGCGCGGGGCGGACGCGAGGGGCTGGTCCTTGCCACCAAGGTGACCGGCGAGGGCAGCGCGGTGATCGAGGGAGGCTCGCCACTGATCGACCGGGCGCGGCTCAGGACCGCGGTCGAGGGCTCGCTCGGGCGGCTCGGCACCGACCACATCGACCTTTTTCAGCTGCATTGGCCGAACCGGGGCTCCTATCATTTCCGCAAGCATTGGTCCTACAGGCCGGGCGCCGGTGCCGCGGGGGTCCGCGCCCATGTCGAGGAGGTCCTGACCGAGGCGCAGGCTCTGATCGCCGAGGGCAAGATCGGGCGGCTGGGGCTGTCCAATGAAACCGCCTGGGGCCTCGCGCAGTGGATCCGCGCGGCCGAGGAGCGGGGCTTGCCGCGCATCGCCTCGATCCAGAACGAATATTCCCTGCTGTGCCGGCTCTTTGACACCGATCTGGCCGAGGCGAGCGTCATGGAGGAGGTGCCGCTTCTGGGCTTCTCGCCGCTCGCCACCGGGCTGCTGACCGGCAAATACGCGGGCGATGTGACGCCCGAGGACTCGCGGCGCGCGCGCAACCCCGACCTCAGCGGACGGATCACGCCGCGGGTCTTCGAGGCCGTCGCCGCCTATCGCGGGCTGGCGCTGGACTGGGGAATGGATCCGGTGGTCATGGCGCTGGCCTGGTTCCGCAGCCGCCCCTTCACCGCGATCCCGATTCTGGGCGCGACGACGGCGGCGCAGCTGGAGCAGCAACTGCCCGCGCTGGAGACCGTCCTGCCGGAGGCGCTGGTCGCGGCCATCGACCAGGTCTACCGCGCCCATCCCCTGCCCTATTGAGCGGCCGATGCGGGGGCTGCTGATCACGGTGCTGGTGGTGGGCTTGCTGGCCGGATGCCGGATCGCCGGGCCGGGCGGCGATGCGGCGGCGCCCGCAGGCAACGTGATCACCGAACAGACCCTGCCGCCGCAGGCCGAGGCGCCCCTACCGGAGGTGCAACCGGAACCCGAGCCCGCCTTTCTGGCCGAACAGCGCCGTCTTTGCGAGCGCGGCGGCGGGCAACTGTCGGCCCGGGGCCGTGGTGTCGTCGCCTGCGTGCGCCCGACCCGCGACGGTGGCCAGCGCTGTCAGGCCGCTGCCGATTGCGAGGGTCTGTGCCTGGCGCGCTCGGGCAGCTGCGCGCCGATCTCGCCGCTGTTCGGCTGTCAGGAGGTCTTCACGGCCCGGGGCCTGCGCGAGACGCTCTGCACGGAGTGATTGACGCGCCCGCGGGCCGGGCGTAGGACACCCCTCGCGCGGATGGCCGGACGGCCGCGGGTCTTCGGATCCGAGGAAAGTCCGGACTCCATGAGGCAACGGTGCCGGGTAACGCCCGGCCGGGGCAACCCGAGGGAAAGCGCCACAGAGAAGAGACCGCCCAAGCCGCGAGGCGCGGGTAAGGGTGAAACGGTGGGGTAAGAGCCCACCGCGGGACGGGCAACCGGACCGGCAAGGCAAGCCCCACCGGGAGCAATGCCGAATAGGGGCCTCGCGCGGGCATGATCGGGTCTCCCGATATCGCCGCAGGGACGCGTCAGCCCAGAGGCCCGGGTTGGCAGCTCGACCCCGCCGGTAACGGACGGGGCAGATGAATGGCCGTCGAAGGGGGCAACCCCGGAACAGAATCCGGCTTACAGGCCATCCGCGCAAACCGGCTTTTTCGTCGAATTCCAGCCAATTGCCACATTTGTGCCCGATGGCCTGCTTAGCGTTCAAGCGTTCAACGGGGGCTGGCCGCGATTCGGCTTGGCCCGGCCCTGCCATCGCGGGGTGGAAGGTGAGTTCATGACCGAGACCGCATCGCGCAAACGCCTTTTTACCGAAGCCAACCGTCGCCGGCCCTGGACCGGCCGGGCGCGGCCCCGTCTTTTGGGCGGGCAGGCACAGGCCGCGGCGCAGCGGCTGAGCCGCCCGTCGATGAAGCCGCAGGTGCTGGGCTATCTGCAGTTCTGCGTCGATGTGCTCTCCGTGGGGCTGGCGGGGCGTCTGGCCTTCCCGCTGGTCGAGGAGGCGATCTTCTCCGACCTGCAGCGGCTCGAGGTGATCTGGCTGGGCGCGCTCAGCGTGGCGCTGGTGGGCCGCATCGCCGGGGCCTATGGCTTTCGCTGCATGCGCAGCCTGTGGCGGGCGACGGCCACCGCGCTGGCCTCGCTGATCATCGGCCTGATGCTGCTGGCGGGGCTGCTCATCCTGGCGGGTCTGCCGAGCGGCACGGTCGAGGCTTCCCTGCTCTTCTGGTTCATCGCCGCGGCCGGGTTCATGCTGACCTCCCGCGTGGCGATGGAATTGCGCATCGCCCATCTGGTGCAGACCGGGCGGCTCGAACATCGCATCGTGCTGGTCGGCGGCGGCGACACGCTGGAGCCCCTGGTGCGCGAGATCGACCGCGAGCGGCGGCGCGGACGCAGGCTCTGCGCCTTCTTCGACGAACGCATGGACGACCGCTCGCCCGCCATGGTCGCGGGTCACCACAAGGCCGGAGATGTCGACGATCTGGTCGAATTCGCCCGCCTGGCCAAGATCGACACCGTGATCATCGCCATCCCCGGCGCCTCGCAACAGCGGATCCGCGAATTGCTGGGCCGGCTCTTCGTGCTGCCTGTCGACATCCGCGTGCTGGACGGCGCCGAGATCCCCGAATTCTCGCGCAAGCGGCGCTCGCGCATCGGCCCGTTCCAGCTGATCGAGATCTACAAACGCCCGATCGGGGGATTCGCCGCCGTGCAGAAAAGGGCCTTCGACATCGTGCTGTCCCTGATCGCCATCGCCCTCTTCGCGCCGTTGATGCTGGCCGTGGCCATCGCCGTGCGGCTTGAAAGCCCCGGTCCCGCGCTCTTCCGCCAGAAGCGGCATGGCTACAACAACAAGCCCATCGAAGTGCTGAAATTCCGCTCGATGTTCACCGACCAATGCGACCCCACGGCGGTCAAGGCCGTGCGGCGGGGCGATTCCCGCGTGACCCGGGTCGGCCGCTTCATCCGCCGCACCTCGATCGACGAATTGCCGCAATTCTTCAACGTCCTGAAGGGCGATCTGTCGATGGTCGGACCACGGCCCCATGCCCTGACCGCGCGCACCGGCGACATCGTCTATGACCAGATCACCGAGGCCTATTCGGCCCGCCACAAGGTCAAGCCTGGCGTTACCGGCTGGGCCCAGATCAGCGGCTGGCGCGGCGAGATGAACTCGCCCGAGAAGATCCGCGCCCGCATCGAGCATGACCTTTACTACATCGAAAACTGGTCGCTCTGGCTGGATCTGAAGATCGTTCTGCTGACGCCCTGGAGCCTGGTCACCACGAAAAACGCCTATTGAGCGAAAACCCCGTCCCGAGGGCCCATTCGCCCGTTGACTCTGGCGCTTCCATGCGTAAAAGGCGGGCTTCATAGGAATTCATCGGCAGCTGTTCGACTGCCGTGCGCAGGAGATACCGATGGCGAAGCCGACGACGATCAAGATCCGTCTGAATTCGACGGCGGGCACTGGCCACTTCTACGTGACCAAGAAAAACGCCCGGACGATGACTGAAAAGATGACCATCCGCAAATTCGACCCGGTGGTCCGTCAGCACGTGGAATACAAGGAAGGCAAGATCAAGTAAGATCCGCCTCCACTTCCGACTGGGGCCGTTCCTTCGGGAGCGGCCCTTTTCGTTTGCCCTGCCCCCAATTGACGCCCCCTCGCCCGGGCGCTACGACGGGGCCATGGAAAACACCCTGATCATCGCATGCTTCTGGTGGCTGGCTCCCTGACAAGGCGGCCGGACCAGCAGATGTATCCCGAGGCCGCCGCTGGGGCGGCCTTTTTGTTTTCCTCGCGTCCCCCGCGGCCCTCTTCGCTCCAAAGAGAGACGCACCATGGACAAACCCGTCATCCTCACCGGCGACCGCACCACCGGGCCGCTTCATATCGGCCATTACGCCGGTTCGCTCGCCAACCGGCTGCGCTATCAGCAGACGCATGAGCAATTCCTGCTGCTGGCCGATACCCAGGCGCTGACCGACAACGCCCACGACCCCGGCAAGGTGCGCCGCAATGTGATCGAGGTGGCGCTCGATTACCTCGCCGTCGGCATTGACCCCGCGCAATCGACGATCTGCCTGCAATCGCATCTGCCGGCGCTGGCGGAGCTGTCGATGCTCTACCTCAACTTCGTCACAGTCGCCCGGCTGGAGCGCAACCCGACGATCAAGGACGAGATCCGCGCCCGGGGCTTCGGCCGCGACATTCCCGCGGGATTCCTCTGCTACCCCGCCGCGCAGGCCGCCGACATCACCGCCTTCAAGGCCACCGTGGTCCCGGTGGGCGAGGATCAGGCGCCGCTCATTGAACAGACCAACGAGATCGTGCGCCGCATCAACGCCACCGCGGGCAGCGCGATCCTGCCCGAGGCGCAGGCGGTGATCCCCGCCGCGGGTCGGCTGCCCGGCATCGACGGCAAGGCCAAGATGTCGAAATCAGGCGGCAATGCGATTGCCCTCTCGGCCTCGGCCGACCAGATCCGCAGCGCCGTGCGGGCCATGTTCACCGACCCCGATCATCTGCGGATCGAGGATCCGGGCCGGGTCGAGGGCAATGTCGTCTTCGCCTATCTCGACGCCTTCGACCCGGACCCAGACGGGCTGGCCGAGCTGAAGGCGCGCTACCGGCGGGGCGGGCTGGGCGACGGCGCGATCAAGGTCCGGCTCGAGGAGATCCTGCAGGCCCTGCTGGCGCCGATCCGCGCGCGTCGGGCGCAGCTCGCCACCGATCCGGGCCATGTGGTCGAGGTGATCCGCCAGGGCACAGCCCGCGCCCGGGAACGGACCGAGGCGACGCGGCAGGAGGTGGTCGCGGCGCTGGGGCTCTTCCAGCTCTAGCCCCCGATGCGGAACCCGGCCCCCGGCTCGCGCGTTTTCCCTGCATCGCAACCACTCTCAGGGAGAGAGACGATGCCGACCCAAGCCAAACCCGGATCGCAGACCAAGAAACCCGCCGAGGGCCAGCCCAAGGAAAAGGCGAAGATCATCTCGGAAGAGAACAAGGAAACCGGCAAGGGCAAGAGCGCCAAGCGCTGAGGCCCCGGTTCTGGGGCGGCGACGGGCCTTCCGCCGCCGCCTCCGAGCGGCTATGATGGCGCAGGCATCCCCGGTGGGAGAGTGTTGACGAAATCTGAACGGCACAGAACAAGTCCCTGAATTCGCTCAACCCGCCACACTGTCCCACGCGTGGGACACTTGTTTCCGGCAGCCGATGCACAGCAGTTTCACCCTACAGACCCAAGGCCCCGGCCTTTACGATCTCACCCCCCAGGTCGCCGCCTGGGTCGGCCGTTCGAAGCCCGACGAGGCGCTTCTGACGCTCTTCATCCGCCACACCTCGGCCAGCCTCCTGATCCAGGAGAACGCCGACGCGGACGTCCAGCGCGACCTCAAGACCTGGCTGAACCGGCTGGTCCCGCCCTCGAACGATCCCTCGATGCGCTGGATCACCCATACGCTGGAAGGCCCCGACGACATGCCCGCCCATATCAAGGCCGCGCATCTGCCGGTCAGCCTGCAGATCCCGGTGATCTCGGGCGAGATGGCGCTGGGAAGCTGGCAGGGGATCTATCTGGTCGAGCACCGGATGAAGCCCCACAAGCGGCAGGTCGTCGCCCTGTTGCGGTGACCTTCGCCCTGCCCGCCCCCGAGCTGGCGCCCCTCCTTCTGGGCGCCAGCCTGACCGTCCGGGGCTGCACCGGCCGCATCGTCGAGACCGAGGCCTATACCCCGGACGACCCCGCCTCGCATTCCTTCCCCGGCCCGACCAGGCGCAACGCCGCCATGTTCGGCCCGCCGGGGCACGCCTATGTCTACCGGATCTACGGGCTGCACTGGTGCCTGAACGTGGTGGGCCTGCCCGGCCATGCCGTGCTGATCCGGGCACTGGAGCCGCTATCCGGGCTCATGGCGATGCAGGCCCGCCGCGGCCCGGGCAAACCGCTCTGCAAGGGCCCCGGCATGCTGGCCGAGGCGCTGGGCATCACCGGCGCCGATGACGGCCGCCCCTTTGGCAGCGCCGATTTCCAGCTGGAGCTGGACCCGCCCGAGGCCTACCTGACCGGCACCCGCATCGGCATCACCAAGGCCGCCGACTGGCCGCTGCGCTTCGGCCTCAGGGGCTCGCGCCACCTGTCGCGGGGCTTCTGACGGCGCCCCCCTTGCCTTTCCCGACGAATCGTAATAGTTGAAGTTACATGAACCGCGACAGCCGCCTTTCCAACGTCCTTCACGCGCTCCTCCACATGGCGGAGCATGAGGGGCCGATGACCTCGGAAACCCTGGCCCTATGCATGCGCACCAATCCGGTGGTCGTGCGCCGGACCATGGGCCTTTTGCGCGACAAGGGCATCGTGGCCTCGGCCCGGGGCAAGGCGGGCGGCTGGACCATCGCCGCGGATCTGGCGCAGATCAGCCTGCGCGACCTCTACGACGCGTTGGGCGAACCGGCGATCTTCGCCATCGGCCACCGCAGCGACAACCCCGATTGCCTGGTCGAACAGGCGGTCAACGCGGCCCTGGGCGACGCTTTCGCCCAGGCCGAGGCGCAATTGATGACACGGTTCGGCGCCGTCTCTCTGGCCGATCTGGCCGAGGATTTTGCCCGGCGCCACCGACAGGTCCGACAACACAGGGATTGACCAATGTACGACGTGATCGTGGTAGGCGGCAGCTATGCCGGGATGGCGGCTGCGCTGCAATTGCTGCGCGCCAGACGCCAGGTGCTGGTGATCGACGCGGGCCAGCGGCGCAACCGCTTTGCCAGCCATTCGCACGGTTTCCTGACGCAGGACGGCGTGGATCCGGCGGTCATCGCCGCCACCGCCCGGGCGCAGTTGCAGCGCTATCCCACGCTGTCCTGGCGCGAGGGTGCCGTGACCAGTGTCAGCGGCGCCAAGGACCGGTTCGAGGTCACAACCGAAGACAGCGAGCGTCTGGCCTCCCGCCGGGTGATCCTGGCCACCGGCCTTGCCGACACGCTGCCCCAGATCCCGGGACTGGCCGAACGCTGGGGCAAATCGGTGTTTCACTGCCCCTATTGCCACGGCTATGAGCTGGATTTCGGCCGCATCGCCCTGATCGCCAACGGGCCCGAGGCGATCCATCACGCCCCGCTCTTCACCGAGTTCGGTCAGGCGACGCTGCTGACCAACGCCCTCGTCCCGCTGGAGCCCGAGACCTGCCGCACCCTCACCGACCGGGGCCTGACGCTGGAGGGCCGGGCGATCCTCGAGGTGGCGGGCCCGCTGGAGGGGCCGGTCGAGGTGCGGTTCCAGAGCGGCGAGCCCCTCAGCTTTGCCGGCCTCTTCGTCGCCACCAAGACCCGGCCCGCCAGCCTGCCCGCCGAAGCTCTGGGCGTGGCGATGGAAGAAACGCCGATGGGCGTGCAATACCGCACCGACGGGTTCAAGGAGACGTCGATCCCCGGCCTCTATGCCTGCGGCGACGCGGCGCGCGTGCCGCATTCCGTCTCGCTGACGGTCGGCGACGGGGCCTGGGCGGGGGCGATGGTGCACCGCTCGCTGGTCTTCGATCCCGCCCTCTGAGCCGCAAGTGGCGGGTTTCCGGCGCGGATTCCCGCCGCTGGCGCAGATTTTTGCGCTTGTGGGCGCTAACGTCCCGACGCCGCCATTGCCGCGTCACCAAGGCCCGCGTATCCAAGGCGCCAGCAGTCAATCCAAAGGGGACCCGCCATGCGCGCCACCAAAACCGTTCAGCGAATCCTGGCCAATTACGAGGGGGAAACCCCCGGCGTGAAGGCCAATCTGGCCCGCATGCTGATGGAGGGCAAGCTGGGCGGCACCGGCAAGATGATCATCCTGCCGGTGGACCAGGGCTTCGAGCACGGCCCCGCTCGCAGCTTCGCCCCGAACCCGGCGGGCTACGACCCCCATTACCATTACCAGCTGGCCATCGACGCGGGCCTTTCCGCCTATGCCGCGCCGCTGGGTCCGCTGGAAGCGGGCGCCGACACCTTCGCCGGTCAGATCCCGACCATCCTGAAGGTGAACTCGTCCAATTCGCTGATGTCGTCCTCGGCGCCGAAGAACCAGGCGGTGACGGCCTCGGTCGATGACGCGCTGCGCATCGGCGCCTCGGCCATCGGCTTTACCATCTACCCCGGCTCGGACAGCGCGCTCGACATGTTCGAAGAGATCGTCGAGATGCGCAAGGAAGCCGCGTCCAAGGGCATCGCCACGGTGATCTGGTCCTATCCGCGGGGCGAGGGCATCTCGAAGGACGGCGAGACGGCGATCGACGTGGCGGCCTATGCCGCGCATATCGCGGCGCTCTTGGGTGCGCATATCATCAAGATCAAGCTCTCGACCGACCACATCATGCAGCCCGAGGCCAAGAAGGTCTACGACAAGGAAGGCATCGACATCTCGACGCTCGCCGCCCGCGTCAAGCATTGCGTGCAGTCGTCGTTCAACGGCCGCCGGATCATCGTCTTCTCGGGCGGTGCGGCGAAGGGCACGGATGCGGTCTATGACGACGCCCGCGCGATCCGCGACGGCGGCGGCAATGGCTCGATCATCGGCCGGAACTCGTTCCAGCGCTCGCGCGAGGATGCGCTGGCGATGCTGGGCAAGCTGGTGGACATCTACAAGGGCAAGGCCTGAGCCTTTCCCGACAGCATGCGAAAGGGGGCCGCGAGGCCCCCTTTTTTCATGCCGTCACCAGGGGCGGTCAGCCGCCGTTCCCTTCGGCCGGAGCCTCGGGCGCCGCATCGGGCTCGACCAGCACGCCCTGATCCCAGCGGCCGGACACGACCTGCCCCGCCGCATAGGTCAGCCGACCCTGACCGACGCGCTGGCCGTCGACGAACTGGCCGACATAGACATCGCCCGTGGGATAGGTCGCGGTGCCCTGCCCCTCGATCCGGCCGCCGCGCCAGTCGCCGGTATAGGTGAAGCCATCGGCCAGGGTGATCGTGCCTTGCCCCTCGCGCTCGCCATTCGCGAAGCCCCCCTCATAGCGGGTGCCGTCCGGGTAGGTCATGACGCCCTGCCCTTCGCGCAGACCGGCCTCGAAGGCGCCGACATAGACGCGGCCATCGGGGTATTCCATGCGGCCCTGACCCTGCGGCTGACCGGCGCGGAAGCTGCCCTCGTAGATCAGGCCCTCGGCCATGCGGGCGCGGCCCTCGCCCTCGATCCGGCCCTCGGACCAGGTGCCGTTATAGCCGGTGCCGTCGGCATAGGTGATGACGCCCTCGCCATCGGGCACGCCGTCGCGGAACCGTCCCTCGTAGCGCGCGCCGTCGGGGGCGGTCATCACCCCCTCGCCGGTGATGCGGTCGGCCACCCATTCGCCGGAATAGACATAGCCGTCCGCCGTGGTCAGGCGGCCCCGGCCCTGGCGCAGGTCATCGACGAAATCGCCCTCGTAGATCGCGCCATCGGCCATGATCAGGCGGCCGACGCCCTGCAGCATGCCCTGCACGAAGCTGCCCTCGCGCCGGTCGCCGCCTGGCAGCGTCAGCACGCCCGCCCCGTTCAGCATCCCCTCGGACCATTCGCCGTCATAGATCGTGCCATCGGGCCGCGTCAGCCGCCCCTCGCCATGGCGCTGATCGGCGAGCATGCCGCCGGTATAGACCGAGCCGTCGGGGTAGGTGATCGTGCCCTGCCCCTCGCGCAGGCCATGCTGCCACTCGCCCTCGTAGCGCAGGCCGCCAGGGCGCTCCATCACGCCGCGGCCATGCGGCTGGCTGTCGTCGAAAGCGCCGGTATAGACCACGCCGGTGACATAGCGCCGCGTGCCCTCTCCCATGATGCGGCCCGCGTCCCAATTGCCCTCGTAGGACGAGCCGTCGGCAAAGACCATGCGGCCCTGGCCATGGGGGCGTCCATCCTCGAACAGCCCTTCATAGACCGAGCCGTTGGGATAGCGCGCGGTGCCGGTGCCGGTGATCTGGCCGTGTTCCCACGAACCGGTGTATTCGAAGCCGTTCGGCAGCCGGTAGGTCCCCTGCCCGTGCTGCAGCCCGTCCAGGAAGGTCCCCTCGTAGATGCCGCCATCGGCGTATTGTCGGGTGATGACCTCGGACAGATCCTGCGAGAGCGCGGGCCCCGCCGCAGGCAGAGCGAGCGCGAGCATCAGGGCAGTGACGAGAGGTGCTTTCATGGTCCTTGCCATCGTGGCGCCCGGGAGGCTCCCCGCGGCGTCTCAAACCTAGTGTAAAGGCTGATGAAAAGACAAGCGGCCAGGCCGCGATTCACCGGTGCCCGGTCGGGAACCCGCCTGCCGGACGGCGGAACCGGCCAGCCGGCCCCCGGTTCCTCAGGCGCTGCACGCAACTGATCCCGAAAACACCGCGGCCGCCCTTCGCAACGAAGGACGGCCGGGGACGTTCGGGTCTGAAGGCCGTTCAGCCCGCGTGGACGCTCGGCGCTTCCAGCGCGCCGAAGCCGTAATGCCGGAGCCAGCGCAGGTCCGATTCGAAGAAGGCGCGCAGGTCCGGGATGCCGTATTTCAGCATCGCCATCCGGTCGATCCCCATGCCGAAGGCAAAGCCCTGCCATTGGTCGGGGTCGATCCCGCCCGCGCGCAGCACCTTCGGATGCATCATGCCCGAGCCCAGCACCTCCAGCCAGCCATCCCCCTCGCCCACGCGCAACTGCCCGTTGACCCAGGAGCACTGGATGTCGACCTCGGCCGAGGGCTCGGTGAAGGGGAAATGCGAGGCGCGGAAGCGCGTCTTCACCTTGGTGCCGAAATAGGCGGTGAAGAATTCCTCCAGCACCCATTTCAGGTTCGCCATCGAGATGTCCCTGTCGATGGCCATCCCCTCGATCTGGTGGAACATCGGCGCATGCGTCTGGTCCATGTCCATGCGGTAGACACGGCCCGGCGCGATCACGCGAATGGGCGCGCCCTGCTCCTGCATGGCGCGGATCTGCACCGGCGAGGTATGGGTGCGCAGCACATGCGGCGGGCGGTTGTCGCCGGGCGCACGGTGCATGAAGAACGTGTCATGCTCCTGGCGCGCGGGATGCTCCGGCGCGATGTTCAGCGCGTCGAAATTGTACCAGTCGGTCTCGATCTGCGGGCCTTCGGCGACGCGGAAGCCCATGTCGGCGAAGATCGCCGTGCATTCCTCGGTCACCTGGCTGACCGGATGGATCGTGCCGCGCGGACGGTGGCGGGCGGGCAGCGTGACGTCGAGCCACTCGGCCTTGAGCCGCTCGTCCAGTGCCGCATCCTCCATCGCCGCCTTGCGCGCGCGCAGAGCCGCGTCCAGCTCGTCCTTCAGGACGTTGAGCGCCTTGCCGTAGGTCTGGCGCTCCTCGGGCGACATCTGGCCCAGCTCGCGCATCTTCAGGCTGATCTCGCCTTTCTTGCCCAAGGCGGCGAGGCGGACCTCCTCCAGCTGGGCGGCGTCGGCAGCCCCGGCGATCCGGGCGAGATAGGTGTTGCGCAGGTCTTCCATCCGAGCCTCCTGAACTCCGCGCCCCTGCTATCCGTGACGTGGCGTGATTGCAAGCGCACAGCCTTGTTGCCGCGGGGGCGGCGGGCAAGAATGGCGCGGTTCGGGCAGGAGGATCCCATGACGCACCAAACCAAGGCCCCGGCCAATCCCTGGCTGGTGCTCGTGGGCCTGTCGCTGGGCGTGCTGGTGACCAACGGTTTCGGCCGCTTCGCCTATGGGCTGATCCTGCCGGCGATGCGCGCCGATCTCGACTGGACCTATGCCCAGGCGGGCTGGCTGAACACCGCCAACGCGCTGGGCTATATCGCCGGGGCCGTGGGGACCATGCTGGCGCTCAGGCGCCGCGGCCCGGCGGGGCTGTTTGCGCTGGGGCTGGCGGTGACGGCGGTGGCGCTGGTCGCGACCAGCGCCCTGCCCGCGCTCTGGTGGCAGAGCCTCTGGCGCTTCCTGACCGGGCTCTTCGGCGCGCTCTCCTTCTCCACCGCCGGGGCGCTGGCGGCGCGGCTCTGGGCCGACAACCCGCGGCTCAACGCGCTGGGGATCGCGATCCTGTTTGGCTCGGGCGGCGGCTCGGCCATCGTGCTTTGCGGCGCCACCCTGCCGCCGATGCTGGCCGAATGGGGCGACGGCTCCTGGCGCTGGGCCTGGGTGATCGTCGGCGTCCTGAGTCTGCTCATGGCGCCGCTGGGCCTGTGGGCGGCGCGTCGCGCCCCGGTTCCCCCCAGGCGCGAGGTCAGCGCGCCGCCTCTGCCCTCCCGGCGGATGCTGGCGGAATATGCGGGCTACGCGGGCTTCGGGCTGGGCTATATCGTCTATCTCACCTTCCTCTCGGCCTGGATGAAGGAACAGGCGGCCTCGCCCTTGCAGGTGGCGCTGGTCTGGGTGCTGCTGGGCAGCTGCATCACCGTCTCGCCCCTGCTGTGGCGCGGTGTCTTCGCCCGCCATGCCTCGGGCCGCCCGCTGGCCCTGGTGCTGACCGGCATCGCCTTGGGATCGGCCCTGCCGGTCCTCTGGCCCACCCTGCCCGGGCTGGTGGTTTCCGCCGTGGTCTTCGGCAGTTGCGTGTTCATGGCGCCCTCGGCGGTGACCAATTTCTCGCGCAAGAACCTGCCGCCCGAGAGCTGGGGCAGCGCCATCTCTCTCTTCACCGTGGTCTTCGCCGTCGCCCAGACCATCGGCCCCTATGCCGCGGGCGCGCTGGGGGATCTGACCGGCAGCATCGGCACCAGCCTGCTGGCGGCCTCGGCGATCCTGCTGGCGGGCGCGGCGGTGGCGGCACTTCAACGGCCGCTCGCCCCCGAGAGCCATTGAGCCCGTTCACGCCATCTTAAGACGCCCCGTGCTTGGATGAACCCCCAGACCAGAGGGGTGCGCCTGTGCCGTTTCGTGTGAGTGATCTGCTGTTGCGCCTGGCGCCCCTGGTAACGATCGGGCTGGTCGCCCTCGGGCTGATCGCCAATCTGGCGGGCGGGCCACGCCCCGGCCACCCGGCGCTGGCGCTGCCGACAGCGCTGGCCTATGCGACGATGGCGATCCTCTGGCACCGGGACCGGACCCGGCCTGACCATCGCCCCCACCCCCGGCTGACGCTGGTCCTGGGCCTTGCCATCGCCGCTGCCTGCCTGCTGACCCTCGCCGACCGCTGGACCGGCCTCTTCGGCGGCAGCCTCGACGCCGCGCTCCGGGCGGCCGAGCTGGGCGCTTTGGGCCTCAACGGTCATGTTTCCAGCAAATCGCTCCTGTTCATCGCCACCTGCGCGCTGGCGCTCCTCGGCGCGCGGCGCAGCCGATTGCTCTCCAGCCTCTTCGTGCTGGCACTGCTGGCGATCTGCAACGTGGCGGTCGTTGATCTGGCGATGTCAGGCGCGCTGTGGGACCGCGAATTGTCGGTCTGGTCGACGCTCGCCGCCTTCACCCTGACGCTCGCCGCCGCCCTGCGCCTGCGCGAGCGCAGCGTCTTCTCCGCGCTCTTCCTGCCCGGCGCCGCCGGGATGGCGCTGCGCCTCATGGCCGGGCTCTCGCTGGTCATGCCGATGCTGGCGGGCTGGATCTATGCCTATCTGATGGCCCCCAAACCGCAGGAGGCCGATCTCATCGCCCAGCTGTTCGGCGGGCTGGGCTGGGTGATGTTCCAGATGACCTTCCTTCTGGGCTTCATCATCGCCCGTGAGCTGCGCAAGACCGAGGCGACGGCACAGCAGGACCTCCTGACCGGGCTGCTGAACCGGGCCGGGATCGCCGCGGCGGTGCGGGGGATCAAGGCGGATGTCGCGGGAGTCCTGATGGCCGAGGTCGATGGCTTCGCCGGTCTGAACGACACGCTCGGCAATCCGAAGGGCGACGCGCTCCTGCGCGATATCGCGGCGGCGGTCCGGGCCGAGATGCCGGAAGACGACGCGATCATCGGCCGCCTGTGGAACGACGAATTCCTGATCGTCGTGCCGAACCTGGTACTCCCTCAGCTGGAGCAACGGGCCGAGGCCTTGCGGCTGGCCGTCTCCCGCCTGCCGCCTCTGGCGACCGGCGAAGGGCTGCACCACCCCCGGCTCACGGTCGGCTGCGCGACCTTCATTCCGTCCAGAATGTCCTTCGACGCGCTGCTGAACGACGCCGACAGCGCCCTGCACTGGGTCACCACCGCCCGCCGCGACTGGTTCACCGAGGCGGAAGATGAGGATCACGCCCCGCCCACTTCCCCGCCGGAGGACGCGAGCGCGGTCCCCGCAGCGGCAGGTCGGGCGGGCTGAGGGCTAGAGGGCCCCGGTCATCAGGGTCTTGGCGCCGGGCAGGTCTCAGCGCTGAGGAGCGCTCAGATGGGCGATCACGGCTTGCGCAGTCTCCGCATCACGCACACGGAGCGAGACTTCACCCTTCGGCGTCACATGGGCCGTCGGAAAGGCGGCGCGCACGGCATCCGCCTCGACCAGATGATCGCGGAACGCGGGCTTGCGGAAGTACCACAGCACCCAGTCCTCGTTCAGCACGGCCGAGAAATACCAGAAATCCCCGTCCTCGATGCGCAATTCATGGGCGATGAAGCCCTTGGAGGTCGCACGCGCGGTCAGCCCGCCCGGATACTCGGCATGGGCGAAGGCGGTGAAAGCATCGCGCACGCCCCCCTCGGGGGCATGCGCGACATGGGCATCGAAGTCGTCGGGATTGAGGAGCAAGGTCACTGATCCAGGAACGAGCGCAGCTTGCGGCTGCGGCTCGGATGTTTGAGCTTCCGCAGAGCTTTGGCTTCGATCTGCCGGATCCGTTCGCGGGTCACGCTGAACTGCTGGCCGACCTCTTCCAGCGTGTGGTCGGTGTTCATGCCGATGCCGAACCGCATCCGCAGAACCCGCTCCTCCCGCGGGGTGAGCGAGGCCAGGACCCGCGTCGTCGTCTCGCGCAGGTTCTCCTGAATGGCGGAATCGAGGGGCAGAACGGCGTTCTTGTCCTCGATGAAATCGCCAAGCTGGCTGTCCTCCTCGTCGCCGATCGGGGTTTCCAGCGAGATCGGCTCCTTGGCGATCTTCAGGACCTTGCGGACCTTGTCGAGCGGCATCTGCAGCTTCTCGGCCAGTTCCTCGGGCGAGGGTTCGCGGCCGATCTCGTGCAGGATCTGGCGCGAGGTCCGCACCAGCTTGTTCATCGTCTCGATCATATGGACCGGGATGCGGATAGTCCGCGCCTGGTCGGCGATCGAGCGGGTGATGGCCTGACGGATCCACCAGGTCGCATAGGTCGAGAATTTGTAGCCGCGGCGATACTCGAACTTGTCGACGGCCTTCATCAGGCCGATGTTGCCTTCCTGAATGAGATCAAGGAATTGCAGCCCGCGGTTGGTGTATTTCTTGGCAATCGAGATCACCAGACGCAGGTTGGCCTCGACCATTTCCTTCTTGGCCTGACGCGCTTCCTTCTCGCCCTTCTGCACCTGGCTGACGATGCGGCGGAATTCGCTGATGTCGACGCCGACATAGCGCCCGACCTCGGCCATATCCTCGCGCAGCTCGACGACCTTGTCGCCGTGCCGCTCGAACAGCGTCGCCCAGCCGCGGCCCTTGGCCTTGGCCATCCGGTCGCACCAGGTCGGGTCCAGCTCATAGCCGCGGTATTCGTCGATGAATTCGCGCCGGTTGATCCGGGCGGCATCGGCGATCTTCACCATCGCCGAATCGATGGTCATGATCTTCTTGTTGATGCCGTAAAGCTGGTCGATCAGCGCCTCAATGCGGTTGTTGTGCAGGTGCAACGAGTTCACCAGCTCGACGATTTCCGACCGCAGCTTCTGATAGGCGGTCTCTTCGGCGGCCGAGAAACGGGCCTTTTCCTGCAGCGTCGCCTGCATCCGCTGATGCTGCATCTCTTCCAGCATGTCGTAGTCGCGGGCGATCTGGTCCAGCGTCTCCAGCACGCGGGGCTTGAGCGAGCTTTCCATCGCCGCAAGCGACATGCTCGACTGGTCGAAATCGTCGTCGTCGTCGTCCGCACTGGAGATCGGGTTGCCATCGGCGTCGAGTTCGGGCTCCGCCCGGCGGGCCGCGCGCGGCTGGCCGTCGCTGTCGGTGCCGCCGACGCCTTCGACCACCGGGCCGTCCTCGTCGTCGTCGAGCGCATTGCCGAAGGTCGCCTCGAGGTCGATGACCTCGCGCAGCAGCACCTCTTCGGACAGGAGTTCGTCGCGCCAGATGATGATCGCCTGGAAGGTCAGCGGGCTTTCGCAGAGCCCGGCGATCATCGTGTTGCGCCCGGCCTCGATCCGCTTGGCGATGGCGATCTCGCCCTCGCGGCTCAGCAGTTCGACCGAGCCCATCTCGCGCAGATACATGCGCACCGGGTCATCGGTGCGGTCCAGCGTCTCGCTGCCGCCCGAGGCCACGACCAGTTCGGTCGAGCCGGAAGCAGTGGCTTCAGGCGCGTCGGGGGTTTCCCCCTCCTCGGCTTCTTCTTCTTCGACGACGTTGATGCCCATTTCCGAGAGCATGGACATGACGTCCTCGATCTGCTCGGACGAGACCTGATCCGGCGGCATCACCTGGTTGAGTTGCTCATAGGTGATGAACCCCCGCTCGCGTGCGGCGGCGATCATGCGCCGGACCGAAGCCTGGCTCATGTCGAGGGTAAATTCGCTGTCCTGATCTTCGGGCTTCGCGTCGTCGGTATCTTTGGCGACCATGGTTCCTCCGGGCAGGGGACGAGGCGTGATTCGGCTTTTTCACAGAGATAGCCCTTGGGCGAGCCGAATCACAGGGGGCGTGGCAAGATTCACTGATTCGGGGGCCGTCGACTCACGGCGGCCCGGGTCTTCGCTTCTTTTTCACCCAGACCTGGGCGTCGATAAGGGACTGAAGTTGCGCCGCAAGCTCGGCGCGGTCCTCGCCCAGATCGGTCGTTGATTCGTTGCTCGCACCGCGTCCGGCACGGTCCAGCGCCGCCGCCGTCTGGCCAAGCCGCCAGGTCAGCGTGTCGTCGGGGATGTCCTCGATCTCGGCCGCCAGTTCGTTCAGCTCGCGCTTGAGAGCGCGGCGCGAAAGCAACACCTGGAAGTCCTCGGTCAGGCAATTGCGCACGAAATCGGGCGCCACCTCGGGGCGCAGCATCGGCGCGATGGCCACATGCGGCAGCGCATGCAGCGTCGCCAGCGCCTCGCCCGCGCGCTCGGCCAGCACCGCGCGGCTGGGGGCCGGATCCTCATGCGCAGCGGCGAGCAGCACAGCCTGCAGGCGGCGGTGATCCTCGCGCCGGGGCTCCAGATCGACCAGCGGGCCGTCGAAATCGGTGATCAGGACGGGATGGGCGAAGAGCGTGGCGAGAATCAGCGCCTCGCGCAGATCCTCGTCCGCGCCCTCGGCCCCGGCGGCCAGCAGCGACCCGCGGGTGCCGGGCAAGGGGGCGGCGGATCCGCCGCCCTTCTTGTCCCAGCCCTTCTTGTCCCAGCTGCCCTTGCGGCCCGGGCGGAACCCGCCGCCGCTGTCGCCGGAAAAGAGCGCCCGGCGCTGCTGGCGGAAATCCTCGGCGTAATGCTCGCGCAGGTTGGGGTCGGTGATGCGGTTCAGCATCTCGCGCAGCCGCCGGTCCAGCGCCGCGCGCCGCTCGGGGCTGTCGAAGACCTGACCCTGGATCTCGCGGTCCCAGAGGAGCCGGGCCATGGGCACGGCGCGGTCCAGCACCGCCTTCATCGCCCCGGCGCCCTGCGCCTTGATCAGGTCGTCCGGGTCCTGCCCGCCGGGCAGAAGCGCGAACCGCAGCCCCTGCCCCGCCGAGACCAGCGGCAGCGCCAGATCGGCCACCCTGAGCCCCGCGCGCAGGCCCGCTGCGTCGCCATCGAGCGCGATCACCGGCTCCTCGTGGAGCCGCCACATCAGGCGCAGCTGATCCTCGGTCACCGCGGTGCCGAGGGGCGCCACCGCGCCCTCGAAACCCGCGTTGACCAGCGCGATCACGTCCATATAGCCCTCGGCCACGATCAGCGGCTGGCCCTTGCCGGTGGCGTTGCGGGCGGGCGCGTGGTTGAAGAGCGCGTTCCCCTTGTGGAAAAGCGGCGTCTCGGGCGAATTCAGATACTTGGCCCGCGCATTCGGGTCCATCGACCGGCCGCCGAAAGCGATGCAGCGCTCGCGCCCGTCGCGGATCGGGAACATGATGCGGCCGCGGAACCGGTCATAGGGTGCGCCGCCGCCGTCGGGCGTGGCGCAGAGACCGGCCTCGATGATCAGCTCGGGCGCGATGCCGGCCTGGGTCAGATGCTGGAACAGCGCCTGACGCTGGTCGGGGGCAAAGCCGATCTCCCACCGCTCGCGCTGCTGGGCGCTGAGCCCGCGCCGGTCGAGATAGGCGCGCGCCTCGGCCGCCTGGGCGCCGTTCAGCTGCATGCGGTAGAAGCGGACCGCCTTTTCCATCACCTCGACCAGCGTGGTGCGCCGGTCGTCGCGCTGGCGCTGGCCGGGGTCGCGGGCAGGCATGGTCATCCCGGCCTCGCGCGCCAGCGTCTCGACCGCCTCCATGAAGCCGAGGTTCTGCGTCTCCTGCAGGAATTTCAGCGCGTCGCCCTTCGCCTGACACCCGAAGCAATAGTAATAGCCCTTGCGGTCGTCGACGTGGAACGAGGCGGTCTTTTCATGGTGGAACGGGCACGGCGCCCAGAGGTCGCCCTTGCCCTGGTTCGACTTCCGCAGATCCCAGGTCACGGCACGGCCGACCACCTGCGCGATGGACACGCGCGAGCGCAGTTCCTCCAGAAATCCGGGCGGCAGCGACATGAATTCCGGCTCTCGGGGTTGTTGGACCCATCATATAGGACGCGGCGGGCGGCCGCGCCACCATTGTGCGATCACGCTTTCCGCCTCGCCGGGCATTCGGGGCCTGAGGGGCGGCAGGGGCTCAGGAAACGAACGGGGACCCGAAGGTCCCCGCAGCGTCCTGGTCCGGTCATTCCGCCGCCGCGTCGGGGGCGGGCTCGGTCGGAGCCTTGGGCTTGCGGCTGCGCGGTGCGCGCGGCTTTTTCGGCGCGGGCGCTTCGGCGGCCGGAGCCTCGGTCGCCGGGGCCTCGGGCGTCTCGGCCGGGGCGGCGGGCGCGGGCGCCATCACCTCGGGCTGGTCGTTGCGACGCGATTCCGGCGTTTCGACCAGCATCGACTCGGGTTCGGCGGGGGAATCGTCGCGCGGATCGCTCGACTCGCGCTGCTGGCGACGTTCCTCGAAGCGGCGGTTGCGCTCCTGCTTCCAGGACGGGCGCTGGTCGCCCTCGCCTTCGCCACCCTCACCGCGCTGATCCCGCGGCTCGTTGCGGCGGTTCTGCTGGTTGTTCTGGTGGCCCTGGCCGCCGTTGTTGTTCTGGTTGTTGGTGTTCTGGCCACCATTGTTCTGGCTGTTGTGGTTCTGGCCGTTTCCGCCCTGCCCACCGCCATTCTGGCCGTTGTTCTGCCCGCCGTTGCCGGGGTTCTGGCCGCCCTGGAACTGCTGGTCGCGCCGCTGTTCGGCCTCGCGCGCCAGTTCGGCCTGGGCCTCGTTCAGCATGCGGGTGTAATGCTCCGCGTGCTGGAGGAAATTCTCGGCCGCGACCCGGTCACCCGAGAGCTGGGCGTCGCGCGCCAGCACCGAATACTTGTCGATGATCTGCTGCGGGGTGCCACGCACCTTGCCCTCCGGGCCCGACGAATCGAACACCCGGTTGACGATGTTGCCCAGCGAGCGCGGACGGTTCTGTTTGGAGCGCGAACGTTTGTTCGATGGTCTCATGAAATCGAGTTCCGGCCTTGGTCGGGTCGCTTGACCCCAAGGCTTCGCCCGAAAGGGCGCGTCAGGGTCAGTCAGTCTGGATTAGCGTGCTCTGGGGCGGAGCGACAAGCGGTGCGACCACTCCCGGCACACCCCGGACTAACCACGCGCCCGGGATCGAGACAAGCCCGAAAGTGGAAAAAACCTGTGAACATCGGCGTCTTTTCGCACAAACGTGGCGGAAAAGGCGCAGAACCGGTCTAGAGGGGCCAATGCGCCGAAACCACGCGGTCGCGGCCGTCGAAATCGGGGTGCAGGGCGATTCCCTGCAATCCGGCCGCCGCCATCAGCCCGGCGACCGCCGCGCCCTGGGTCGGCCCGATCTCAACCATCAGGCGCCCGCCCGGGGTCAGATGCGCCCCGGCACCCCGGGCGATGGCGCGATAGGCGTCGAGCCCGTCGCCCCCGGGGGTCAGCGCCATCCGCGGCTCGCGCAGCACTTCGGGTGCGAGGCCCGCCATCTCGGCCTCGGCGATGTAGGGCGGGTTCGAGACGATCAGATCGAACCGCCCCTCGACCGGCCCGAACCAGTCGCCCTGCCGGAACTCCGCCCGCCCGCTCAGCCCCAGCGTGGCGGCATTCCCCTCGGCCACGGCCAGTGCCGCGGGCGACAGGTCGCAGCCCAGCCCCCGCGCCGCGGGACGCTCGGCCAGCAGCGTCAGAAGGATCGCCCCCGACCCGGTGCCGAGGTCGAGGAGCCGCGTGAAGGGCGCACCCAGCGCCTCGGCGATCAGCGTCTCGGTCTCGGGGCGCGGGTCCAGCACATCGGCGGTGACGTGGAACGCGCGCCCCCAGAAAAGCCTGCGCCCGGTGATATGGCTGACCGGCTCGCGCGCCGCCCGGCGGGCGATGGCTTCCCCGAACACCGCCTGTTCCGCCCCGGCCGGATCGCGCAGGACCAGCGTCAGGCGGTCGGGCGCGATGCCCAGCGCATGGGCCAGCAACAGCCGCGCATCGCGGGGCGCGTCGGCGATCCCGGCGGCGTCGAGCCGCTGGACGGCCTGCGCCAGCGCCTCGCGCAGGATCATCGGGCAAACCCTTGGAAACCCGGGGCGCTCATGCTTCCAGCTCCGCCAGCCGCTCGGCCTGATCCTGGGCGATCAGCGGCTCGACGACACCATCCAGATCGCCGCTCAGGATCTGCGGCAGCGCATAGAGGGTCAGGTTGATCCGGTGATCGGTCAGCCGCCCTTGCGGGAAATTATAGGTGCGGATGCGTTCGGACCGGTCGCCCGACCCCACCTGCGCCTTGCGGTCGGCGGCGCGGGCATCGGCCTGTTTGCGGCGCTCCAGATCGAAGAGCCGGGCGCGCAGCACCTCCATCGCCAGCCGCCGGTTCTGGTGCTGCGATTTCTCGGCCGAGGTGACGACGATGCCGCTGGGCAAGTGGGTGATCCTGACCGCCGAATCGGTGGTGTTGACGTGCTGGCCGCCCGCGCCCGAAGCCCGCATCGTGTCGATGCGGATGTCACTGTCGGGGATCTGCAGGTCGACCTCGCTCGCCTCCGGCAGGACGGCGACGGTCGCGGCCGAGGTATGGATGCGCCCGCCCGATTCGGTGACCGGCACACGCTGCACCCGGTGGACACCCGATTCGAACTTGAGCCGGGCGAAGACCCCCTCGCCCACCACCCGCATCACCGCCTCGCGCAGGCCGCCAAGCTCGGTCGCGGTCTCGGAAATCAGCTCGCAGCGCCAGCCCTTCAGATCGGCATAGCGCTGGTACATCCTGAGCAGATCCGCAGCGAAAAGCGCCGCCTCCTCGCCCCCCGTGCCCGGCCGGATCTCCAGGATCGCGGGCCGCTCGTCGGCGATGTCGCGCGGCAGGAGGGCGATCTTCAGCTCGGCCTCAAGGGCCGGGATCGTCTCGTCCAGCGCGGCCAGTTCCTCCTGTGCCAGCGCTTTCATCTCGGGATCGGCCAGCAGCGCCTCGGCCTCGGCCTTCTGCGCCAGCGCGTCACGCCAGGCGGCAATCGCCGCGACCACCGGCTTCAGCCCCTGATACTCGCGCCCGATCTCTGCCAGCGCCGCGGGGTCGGCCCCGGC
Source organism: Pararhodobacter sp. (assembly GCF_034676075.1). GTDB lineage: Bacteria > Pseudomonadota > Alphaproteobacteria > Rhodobacterales > Rhodobacteraceae > Pararhodobacter. Next base: position 45,351 of record NZ_JAUCCQ010000012.1, read on the forward strand.
GGCGAGTTGCGCTTCGAGATACTCGAAGCGCCGGGTGATCTGATCAAGCGTGTCACGGGGCAGCATGGGGCGGGTTTGCCGCCCCGGCCCCGGCGCGTCAAGGGCGGCCATCTTTGTGCGGGCAATATCCTCGGGGGTTTCTCCAGTAGGGAAACTCCCCTGCGCGGGGGACGTCGCCTCCCGCAACCGGTCACCCGGGACAGAGGGAAACGAGGGCGAAACCCCTCAGCCCCGCCTCACATCCCGACCAGAGCCCGCAGCGCGCCCCAGATCTGGCTCGATTGCACCGTCACCTCGGCCGAACTGCCGACCGGCGCGGTCAGCGGGCGTTCAGGGCGGATCTCGACCCTCGCATAGCGGCCGGCGGCAAAGACATCGTCGTCGAGCCCGGCATAGCCCTGCCAATGCGGATCGAAGCTTACCCGCTCGACAATGCCCGCCATCGAGGTGCCATCGGCCAGCCGGATCCGCGCATGGTTGCCGACCGCGACCTCGCGCGCCTCGTTGCCCAGCAGCAGTGCATGCACGCTCGCCGCCTCACCGGCGGTCAGGACGGCCAGCGGCATGTCGGGGTCGACCCAATCGCCGTTGTGATGGTTGAGCGTCAGCACCGTGCAATCGCAGGGCGACAGGATCGGCGCGCCGGGCTGGCCCTCGCCGGGCGGGACCGGCATGGCGGCGAGTTCGGCGGCGATGACGGTGAGGCGCAGATCGGCGGCGTCGAGCGCGCGCGCATTTTCCTGCGCCGCGCCCTCGGTCTCGCCCAGCGCCGCCTGCACCGCGCGCTCGCGCAGCGTCTCGCGCTCGGCGCTGAGCGTGGCCTGTTCGGCCAGCAGCGCCTGACGGCGGCGGCCGGTCTCGGTCAGCGAGAAGTCGATATCGGTCTGGCGGATGGTGCCCAGACGCTCGCCCAGCGCCACGGCGCGGCCTTCGGTCACGCTCAGATCGGTGACGAAACCGGCTTCGGGCGCCCTCATCTCAGTGGCGGCAACGGTGACCGCGCCGAAACGCGAGGCGATCGAGGATTGGGCGTTCCAATAGACCCCGCCCGCGATCAGCGCGGCCAGGGCCAGCGACAGCCTGAGGCCTATGGCAAAACCGCTCCGAGGCTTGCGGGGTTCGACTTTCGGCGCCTCGGCCACCGGCGCGGCGGCGGCGGCCGGGCTTTTCGGCTTCGGCTGCAGGATCGGCGAGGGATAGGGCCAGGCCTCGGCTTCGGGCTGACGGGGGGCAGGCGCGGGCTGCGGCGAGGCGTAATGCGGAGCGTACTGTTGCGGGGCCTGGGGCGGCAGGGCGGCGTCGGTTTCCTCGAACATCTCGGCCAGCGCCCGGGCCCGATTGGCCAGTGCGTGTTCGGCGATGCGGCGCAGAACTTCGGCCTGCGCGGGCTCCAGGTCGATGAAGGCATAGCGCGCCGGGCGCACGCCGGGATCGGTCTCGGCCGCGACCTGCACCTGCAGGGCCAGCCGCGTCACCCCCCGGGCGATCATCAGCGTCACCTCGGTGATCGGCGCTTCGTCGGCCCCGGGCAGCGGCGCGGCCAGGGTGAAGCCGTAGACGCTCCAGGTCTGGGTCGCGTATTCGAGGCCGCGGAAGGCCACCGCCATCGGCTCGCGCACCAGACCGGGGCCGCGCTGGGGGGCGGCACGGCGCGGGGGGGCGGGCTGGCGGGCTTCGGCCGCGTCGTTCTCCCAATCCTGCAACGAGGCGCCACGGGGGGCGCTGTGACGGAAAGGCGCGCGCTCGGCCTGGGTCGGGGCAGGCATCGCGCCTGCATAGGGCGCTTCGGCATCGTCCTGCCAGGCGGTTGCCGGGTCGGCACCGTCGAAGCCGGGTTCCGCCTGCGCGACAGAGACCGGCTGGGTCGCGAGGGCCTGGCTTCCATTCGGGCGGCGATAGACCGGACCGGCGATGGCGTGATCGTAGCCAGAGTCACCGCCGACGGCCATGGCTACAGCCTGGCGCTGGAAACCGTAGCCGGGAATGTAATGCTCGACCGGGGCGCGCGTGGCCTCGGCCTGCGGCGCCTGCGGCACAGCGCGGACCGCCGGGCGCGACGCGGCAAGGGGTTGCAGCACCGGATCGGGCGCCGTCAGGCGCGCGGCGATCCCCTGTTCGGCGCGTTCGGGGTTGCGGGGCGCTTCGGGCGCGCGGGCAACGGGCGCGGCGGCGCGGGGCGCCGGGGTGGACTGACGGCGCGGATAGACCGGCGGCTGCACGATGGGCGGCAGCTCGCGCGTCGGGCGGTCGGGCTTGGCGCCACCGAGATTGAGGAAATCCTCGGGATCGAAGGGATCATGCCCCATGGCAGCCTCCGTTCGCGCGGGGGGCAGAGGGGCGCAGACCCGTCAGACGGGGCCCCGCCATGTGCCGCTCGGTCAGGCACGGACCCTGGCGGAGGAGATGGATCGAAAGCGCGGCCATGCCCGAACTCGCCTCAAAGATGTGGAAGCCCGGGCGACTCACCCGGAATCGCTTCCCTGTTCATCTTGTTCTCGTCACCAATCGGGGCGAAATTGAGACACAGTCTCGAAAATTGCGTGAACGACCCGACTTCTGGCCGCGACGCCCAGCCGTGCCGGTAACCCCGATGACCGGGTCAGAGGGGCGGGTTCGCACCTAGCCCAGCCGGGCCAGAACCCGCTGGCGGCCCAGCGCGCTGTCATGGTCCGAAACGGCGAGCAAGGGCGCCAGACGGCGCAGCAGCGCGTCTTCCTCGGGATCGCGGTCGTGGTCGATCAGCACGATCTCCCACAGCGCCTCCATCAGCCGGATGCGCTCGTCTTCGTCCATGGCGAATTTCACCACCCGGGTGAAGCGCACGATATCGGCGGCAGCGGCCTGCGCCGCCTCGCCCTTTTCGCACAGCAACTCGGCCTCGGGATGTTCGAGCCCGAACATGTGCTCCAGAAGCGCGACGACGGCGCGGCGCTCCTCGGGCTTGTACTGGTCGTCGGCGCGGGCGGCATCGACCAGCAGCGCGGCGACGGCGACATCGGCGGAAACCTCGGACCGCGGGGCGGCGTCGGGACGAAACAGGGTGCGGAGGACGTCGATCATGACCCCAAGATGCGCGTTCCCGCCGCCGGGGACAAGCGCCCCTTCCGACACGCCAGCGTGAGGCCCCTGCCCCGCCGCACCTGCGCCTAGGTGCCAGACGTCGGCAGCGTCTCCTGCAGGGAGCGCAGCTTGCCCTCCAGATGCGCGGCGAGAAGCCGCCCCAGCCCCTCGGCATCGCGGGCCGTCAGGGCGGCGAGGATCTCGCGGTGTTCCTCGATCGCGTGCTGCCAGCGGGCGCGGGACATATTGGCCATGAAGCGCGCGCGCCGCACCCGGCCCGAAAGCGAGCGATGCGTGGCCACCAGCGCCTCGTTGCCGCTGCCCTGCAGGATCGCCTCGTGAATCGCCTGGTTGGTGCGGAAATAGGCGCTGATGTCGCCGGCCTCGTATTCGGCCTCCATCCGGGACTGAAGGTCGGCGATGGCGGCGATCCCCGCCTCGCTCATCTTGGCCGCGGCCTTGCGTCCGGCCAGCGATTCCAGCGCCATCAGCACCTCGAAGACCTCGGCCAGCCCCTCGGCGCTGATCTCGGCCATGCGGACGCCGCGGTTGGGCGTCCAGGTCAGCAGGCCCTCGGAGGCCAACACCTTCAGCGCCTCCCGCAGCGGCGTGCGCGAGACACCATAGGCACTGGCGAGCGCCTGCTCGTTCACCTTCTCGCCCGGCTTCAGCGGGCCTTCGGTGAAATAGCTGCGCAACTGCTCGACCAGCTGGTCATGGAGCGAGGGGCGGTGGATCGGCTGGAGCAAGGTCATCGGGTCCGCTGGGGCTGCGATCATTGTTTCCTGCATTTCCGGGCAAGACAAGAGGAGCCCGCCGCGAATTGAATGCTTGATTCTGTATTTTGAATACAATATGCACGATTCTCAGGGAAGACAAGACGATCCGGTCCGCAGCGACCGGAGGGGGAGCCAAGACATGACCGGACGCCATCACCTGTTCATTCCGGGGCCGAGTGCCCTGCCCGATGACGTGATGCGGGCCATGGACCGGCCGACCATCGACCACCGCGGCCCGGCCTTTCAGGCACTGGCCCATGACGTGCAGGACGGCCTGCGCTGGATCTTCGGCTGCGCCGGGCCCGTAGTGACCTATCCGGCATCGGGCAGCGGCGCCTGGGAAGCGGCGCTGGTCAACACGCTGTCGCCGGGCGATCATGTGCTGATGTATGAAAGCGGGCAGTTCGCCAGCCTCTGGGCCGAGATCGCCGGGCGCCTCTCGCTCAATGCCGAGATCCTGCCGGGCGACTGGCGCCGCGGGGCCGAGGCCCAGCGCATCGAGGACCGGCTGCGGGCCGATCCCGGGCACAAGATCCGCGCCGTCTGCGTGGTGCATAACGAGACCTCGACCGGCTGCACCGCCGACATTCCGGCGATCCGCGCCGCCATCGACGCGGCCGGGCATCCGGCACTGCTGATGGTCGACACGATCTCGTCCCTGGGCTCGATCCCCTACCGTGCTGACGACTGGGGCGTGGACGTGACCGTCGGCGGCTCGCAGAAGGGGCTGATGCTGCCGCCCGGGATTTCCTTCAACGCGCTGGGGCCCAAGGCGCTGGAGGCGGCGAAGACCGCCACCCTGCCCCGCTCGTACTGGGCCTGGGAGCCGGTGATCCGCATGAACGCGGACGGTTTCTTCCCCTACACGCCCGCCACCAACACGCTGTTCGGCCTGCGCGCCGCGCTTGCCATGATGCGGGCCGAGGGGCTGGAGGCGATCTTCGCCCGCCACCGGCGCCTGGCCCGCGCGACGCGCGCCGCCGCCACCGCCTGGGGGCTGGAGCTGCAATGCGCGGTGCCGTCCGAATACTCCGCCGCCCTGACGGCGCTTCGGGTTCCCGAAGGCGCCTCGGCCGACCGGCTGCGGCAGGTGGCGCTGGCCTCTTTCGATCTATCCTTGGGTAACGGGTTGGGAAAACTCGCCGATCGCGTGTTCCGCATCGGCCACCTCGGGCATCTCAACGACCTGTCGCTGATCTCGGCGCTGGCGGGGGTGGAAATGAGCCTCGGCCTTGCCGACATCGCCCACCAGCGGGGCGGCGTGGCGGCGGCGATGGGCGTCATGGCCGAGGCACAGCGGCAGGGAGAACCGGCATGAAAACCCATCGTCTGGTCCGGGAAATACCCGTCGAAAGCCGTTACGACATTCTGGTGGCGGGCGGTGGCCCGGCGGGTACGGCGGCCGCGATCTCGGCCGCGCGGCTGGGCGCCAGGGTGCTGCTGGCCGAGGCGCAGGGCTGCATGGGCGGCATGGGCACCTCGTCCTATGTCACCACCTTCGGCCCGATGGGCGATGGTGAAAAGGCGCTGGTCGGCGGCTTCTGCCGCGAGCTGGTGGAATCGATGCACCAGCGCGGCTACCTCGGCCCCGGCGTGACGCCCGATTTCTGGCACAAGCATTACAACCGCTGGATCCCCTTCCACCCCGAGGGGCTGAAGCGCCTGCTGGACGAAAAGGCGACCGAAGCGGGTGTCGATGTGCGCTATTTCACCCGGGTGATCGATTGCGAGACCGACGGCACCCGCATCATCGGCGCCGTGCTGAGCAATGTCGAGGGCTATACCTTCGTCGAGGCGGGCGCCTTCATCGACTGCACGGGCGATGCCGCGCTGTCGGCGCTGGCCGGGGCGGAATGCAAGGTGGCGGGCATCGACTGGCCCGATACCGCGCCCGGTACGCTCTGCTCGCTGGTGGGCGGGGTCGACTGGGACGACCCGGCCTATGCCGGCGGGGTCGAGGCGATGGACGAGGTGAAGCTGCGGGTCCGCAAGGAGATCCTGCCGCAGGCGGTGGCCGACGGCCATTTCTCGGAACATTTTCGCTTCATCCCCGGCATGAACAAGCTGGGCGACAGCATCGCCAACATCAACGCCGGTCATGTCTACGGGCTGAACGGGCTGGACAGCAAAAGCCTGTCCGAGGGGATGATGCGCGGCCGGGTCGTGGCGCAGGAATTCCTGGATTTCTACCGCAAATACGTGCCCGGCTGTCAGGACATCGAGCTGGTCTCGACCGCGCCGGTGATGGGCGTGCGCGACACGCGGCGCATTGTCGGCGAATTCACCCTGACGATCGAGGATTATCAGGCCCGCCGCCAGTTCCCCGATCAGGTCTGCGTCTACAACCGCCCGCCGGACAATCACCCGACGAACACCTCCGAGGCCGAATTCGAGCGTTTCAAGCGCGATTTCGAGGGCAACGGCAAGCTGGACCGCGGCGCCTCGGTCGGGATTCCCTATTCGATCCTGGTGCCCAAGGGATGGGAGAACCTCTGGGTCGCCGGGCGCTGCCATTCCAGCGGCCATGCCGTCCACGGCTCGATCCGGGCGCAATCGGCGGCCTATATGATGGGTCAGGCGGCGGCGACGGCGGCCAAGCAATCCCTCGAAACCGGGCAGCCGGGCTGCGACCTCGACACCGAGGCGCTGGTTGGACGCCTGCGCGCGCAGGGCTGCTACCTGCCGCAGACCGAGCTGAGCAAGACCATGACGCGCTGAAGGCAAGGATCACCCGCAAGGGTGAGGCATAAGGGGAGGAGACCACATGCCGAGAACTACCGTACTGGCCGGTCTGGCCGCGCTGGCGCTGGGGACGGCCCCGGCCGTGGCCGAGGACCGCTACGAAGGCGAGACGATCCGCATCGTCATCAACCTCGGCGCCGGGGGCTCGACCGGGGTGATGGCGCAGCTCTTCGCCAATCATTGGGCCGACCATATCCCCGGCAACCCCGATTTCATCGTCCAGCCGGTCACCGGCGGCGCCCAGATGGCGGGCATCATCGAGGCCCGCAATGCCCGCCCCGATGGCCTGACGCTGGCCTGGGTCAGCTGGTCGGGCCCGACCCGCGCCATCGGCCCGGCCTCGCAGAACGTCGACTGGTCGGAATTCGAGGTGATCGCCGGGATGGGCGTGCCGACCATGGCCTATATGCGCAACGACGTGGGCGGCGCCACGGTCACCGGCCCCGGCGATCTGGCGGGCCTCAGCGGGCTGCAGCTGGGCGGCTACCGGCCGGGCTCGTATCTCGACCTGATCGGGCGGATGTCGCTGGATCTGCTGGGCATCGAGTATGGCTACACCACCGGCTTCGGCGACGGGTCGAGCATCGTGGCGGCGCTGCAGCGCGACGAGGTCAATTTCCACGTCACGCCTGCCGGCAATTACTTCGGCGGGATCGAGGACAATGTGGTCGGCGCCGGGATCGGCCTGCCCCTGTGGTACTACGAACTGGCGGGGCCGGATGGCCAGCCGGTGGGGCTGGAGGGCTTCGGCGACATGCCGAGTTTCCGCAGCGTGGTCGAGGATCTGACCGGCGCCCCGCCCTCGGGCCCGCTCTATGACGCCATCGAATGGCTGAACCAGGGCATGGCGGGCACCACCTGGCTGATCGCCGCGCCGCGCGGCGTCGATGCCGAAACGCTGGCGATCCTGCGCGACAGCTTCGCCGCCACGGTCGAAGACCCCGCCTTCCGCGAGGCGGCCACGGCGACGGCGGGCTCGGTCCCGGTCTATACCGGCCCGGCGCAGATGGAGACGATGATCGACGGGCTGCGGGCGGTCGATCCGGCGATTGCCGAGACGGTTACCTCCTATATCGCCTCGGGCACGCAGTAAGCGGGCCCCTGATGCGGCGCGGCCCCCGGCCGTGCCGCATCGACGCTCTGGCACGGGACCGGGCGCGCGGGCCATGGTGGGATGAAATCCCACCCTACGGGCGCCTGTAGGGTGGGATTTCATCCCACCGTCGCCCGCCCCGCAGCGGCCGCGCACCGGGGTCACCACGACTTTCACGACGGGCAGGGGAGGCCCCGAGCATGATCGACGCATTCCTGAGCGGTCTGAGCCTGGTCTTCACCTGGCCCACGCCCCTGTATCTGGGGCTGGGGGTGCTGTTCGGCCTCTGGCTGGGCGCCGTGCCGGGGCTGGGCGGGATCACCGGCGTGGTCATCATCCTGCCCTTCACCTTCGGCATGGACACGGTGCCGGCACTGGCGCTGATCCTCGGCGTCTTTGCGGTGACCGCGACTTCGGACACCATCGCCTCGGTCATGCTGGGCATCCCCGGCACCGCGGCTTCGCAGGCGACGGTGATGGACGGCTATCCGATGGCGCAGAAGGGTCAGGCGGCGCGGGCCTTCGGCGCGGCCTTCACCGCCTCGGCCATCGGCGGCGTGCTGGGGGGGCTGGCCATGGCGGCCTCGCTGCCGCTGATCCGGCCCTTGATCCTGTCCTTCGGCACGCCCGAATTCTTCCTGCTGGGGGCCTTGGGCCTGACCATGGTCGCCACCGTCTCGGGCGGGGCGGTCTCCAAGGGGCTGGCCGCCGCCGCCGCGGGCCTCTTGCTAAGCCAGGTCGGCTTCCCGGTCGCCAGCGAGGAACCCCGTTACTGGTTCGAGATCATGTACCTGATCGACGGCTTCCCGCTGATCCCGGTGGTTCTGGGCCTCTTCGCCCTGCCCGAGATGCTGGACCTTGCCGTGCGCAACGCCTCGATCTCGCGCGTGGACCGGGACGAGACGGAATCCCTGACCGCCGGGATCCGCGATGCGCTCAGGAACTGGTGGCTGGTGATCCGCTGTTCGTGGATCGGCATCTATATCGGCATGCTGCCGGGCCTCGGCGGGATGATCGCCGATTGGGTGGCCTATGGCCATGTCGCGCAATCGAAGCGCCAGCCGGGCGAGCCCGAATACGGCACCGGCAACGTGCGCGGCGTGATCGCGCCCGAATCCGCCAATAACGCCGTCCTCGGCGGGGCGCTGATCCCCACCGTGGGGCTGGGCATCCCCGGCTCGGCCTCAATGGCGATCCTGCTAGGCGCCTTCACCATCCTCGGCCTCGCACCCGGCCGGGCGATGCTAAGCACCCAGCTCGACATCACCTTCTCGCTGGTCTGGATGCTGATCATCGCCAATATCTTCGGCGCGGGGCTTCTGATGCTGATCAGCCGCCAGATGGCGCGGCTGTCGTTCGTCAGCGGGCATCTGATCGTGCCGGGGGTGATCCTGTTCGTCTTCATGGGCGCCTGGCTCGACACGCCCAGCATCGCCAGCTGGCTGACCGTGCTGGGCTTCGGCGCGCTGGGCTATCTGATGAAGCGCGGCGGCTGGCCGCGGCCGGCGCTGGTGCTGGGCTTCGTGCTGGGCCCGGTGATGGAAAGCTCGCTGGTGCTGTCGTGGCAGAGCTTCTCGCCCGCCGATCTGCTGGCGCGGCCGCTGTCCATCGTGCTGGCGGTGCTGCTGGTCGTGGCGCTGGTCTTCGCCATCCGCTCGACGCTGAAGGCGCGGGACGTGTCGTCGCTGCGCGCCGCCAGCCGGGCGATGGGGGGGCATCCGGCCTCGATCTTCCTGGGTCTGGCGCTGACCGCCACCTTCCTTGCCGCCATCGCCCCGGCGCTGGGCTGGCCGCCCTCGGCCCGCCGCTTCCCGCTGGTCATCGCGCCGTTGGGGGCGCTCTTCGCCGCCATCGCCCTGCTCACCGACCTGCGCGCCTGGCCCAGGCGCCCCGCGCGCGAGGGCCGCGGTCCTGACCCCGAGACGCTGAAAAGCGCGGGGTTCCTGCTGGCCGTGGGCGCCATGATCGCCACCGCCTGGGCCTTTGGCCAGCCCGTGGCGCTGGTGGGTTTCGTCGCGCTCTATCTCGGCCTTGCCACGCGCCACCGGCTCGGCTGGACGCTACTCTACGCGGCGGGCGCGGCGCTGGCGCTTTATGTGGTCTATCACCGCGTGCTGCACGTCCGCTGGCTGGAGCCCGCGCTGGCCTTCTGGAGCTGAGGCGGGGGCCGCAGGTATTCGAGGAAAATGCCCCGTATTCTCCGGCGAGGTGTTGAGACTTCGTAAATGACGACCGGCGATAAGGGGACGGTATCCCGCGCGGAGGACCAGAAGGTCCGGCTGCCATAGCCCGGGACGGCGACCGCATCCTTCATCCCCGGCCCTGCCCCATGACCCTCACCGACCCCATTGCGCGCGCCGCCCTGGCCGCCAGCCGCTTCGGGCTGGGCGCCCGTCCCACGACCCTGCAGGACATCGCCTCGGACCCGCGCGGGGCACTGGTTCAGGAACTGACTACGGGCTGGGTGCGGCGCCTGCGCGGCACCCAGCTGCCCGATCCGGCCCAGGCCGCCGCGACCGGCGTATCGGGCAGTTTCACCGACTACGAAGCGATCAACCGGGCCGAGACCATCGCCGCCTTCCGCAAGCGCATCTTCGCCCCGGTCGGCTTCTTTGAACGGCTGGTCATGTTCTGGTCCAATCACTTCAACATGTCGGTCGAAAAGGCCGCGCTGGTGCGCGGCATGCGCGGGGTGATCGAACGCTGCGTGATCCGCGGCACGGCGACGGGCCGGTTCGAGCGCATGCTGACCGCGATCCTGACCCAAGCGGCGATGCTCTGTTACCTCGACAATCAGGAGTCGATCGGCCCCAACAGCCTGATCGGTCTGCGGCGCGGCGCCGGCGTCAATGTCAACCTGGCGCGCGAGGTCCTGGAACTGCACACGCTGGGCTATGGCGCGGGCTATACCGAGGGCGACATCCTGCAGATGGCCTATGTTCTCAGCGGCCACAGCTATGTCCGCGGATGGGAGGCCGACCGCAACCTGAACGGCGGCAGCGACGCGACCCGCGGCCAGTACATCTTTCGCGCCGATTGGCACGAACCGGGGCCGCGGCGCGTTCTGGGCCGGCGCTATACCGGGCGCGCGGGGCAGCTCACGGCCGTGCTGACCGATCTGGCCCGGCATCCGGCAACCGCGCAGCACCTCGCCTTCAAGCTGGTGCAGCATTTCCTGACCGATACCCCCACGCCCGAGATAGTCGACCCCATCGCCCGCGCCTATCTCGACAGCGAGGGCGACCTGATGCAGACGGCGCTCGCCCTCATCGACCTGCCCCAGGCCTGGACCCTGCCGCAGACCAAGCTGCGCACCCCCTACGAGCTGATGGTGGCGCAGGCCCGGGCACTCAACCGGATGTGGCACGATGACGACCTCTGGCTGCTGGTGCAGATCCTCGACGCGCTGGGCCATCGGCCCGGCTACTGGGAGACGCCGGATGGCTATCCCGACGAGACCGCGCATTGGCTCTCGCCCAATGCGCTGCGGATCCGGGGCGACGCGCTGCAGAAAGCCACGCAGCTGCTGCTGACCCGCGCGCCCCTGCCCCAGCCGCCGCGACGGCTGGCCGCCCGGGTACTGGGTCCGGCGCTGAGCGTCGAAACCGCCACCGCGGTGCGCGATTCGGCCGATCCCGTGCAGGCGCTGACCCTCCTCTTCATGGCCCCGGAGTTCCAACGCAGATGACCCGCCCCCAGCCCTCGCCCCATGACTGCGCCGACCACCGCCTGTCGCTGACCCGGCGCGGGCTGATGGGGCTGTCGGTCGGCCTGTTTTCCTCGGCCTTCCTCGGCGAGCGGGCCCGCGCCAACACGCTGAGCGAGGCGCGGCTGCTGATCGTGGTGCTGAGGGGAGGCATGGACGGGGTCTCGCTGCTGGTCCCGGCCTTCGACCCGGCCTATTACGCGGCGCGGGGCGCGCTCGCCGTCCCGCCCGAGGCGGCACTGGCCCTGTCGGGCGGCTTCCTGCTGCATCCGGCGATGCGCGAAGTACAGGCGCTCTATGCCGCGGGCGAGGCCGCCTTCGTGCCCGCCGTCGGCCTGCCCCTGCAGACGCATTCGCATTTCGAATGCCAGGAGGTGCTGGAAAACGGCCTCGGCGGGTCGCGCCCCGGGGCCTCGGGCTGGGTCAACCGGCTGCTCTCGGTCCTGCCCGGGGGCGAGCCGCTGCGCGACGGACGAGTGCTGGCCATCAACAGCAACCCGCTGATCGTGCGCGGCAGCGAGCCGGTGCTCGACTGGTCCAGCACCTGGTTCCCCCGCCTGCGCACGACGACGCTGGCGCCGCTGCACCAGATCTATGCCGCCCGCGACCCCGAGCTGCTGGCGATCCATCGCCTGGGGCTGGAGGTCGACGCCATGGCCGGAACGGGCGCGTTCCAGAACGATCCGACCCTGCCGCCGGTGGTCAACGGCTTCCGCGGCGCGGCGCGGCTGCTGACGACGGCGGGCGGGCCCCGGGTGGCGGTGCTGACCATCGACGGCTGGGATACCCATGCCGATCAGGGGGTGCTGGACGGGCATTTCGCCGAACGCCTCTCGACCCTCGACCGCGCCCTGGGCGTACTGCGGCGCGATCTGGCCGGGGTCTGGGACAGCACGGCGGTAGTGGTGACCACCGAATTCGGCCGCACGATCCCCGCCAACGGCACCCGCGGGACCGACCACGGCATCGGCATGCCGGTGCTGCTGGTCGGCGGCGCCGTGCGCGGCGGCATCCACGGCGACTGGCCGGGCTGTCGCCCGGGCGAGTTGCTCGAGGGTTACGATCTGCGCCCGACCCTTGACCTGCGTTCGGTCTTCAAAGGGGTGCTCAGCGGTCATCTCGGCGTGGATCAGGCGCAACTCGACGCCGTGGTCTTCCCCGACAGCGCCCAGGCGGCCCCCACCCTGCAGGGGCTGGTCACTGAAACCACCATCCGCCACCCGCGTCCCGCCGCGGATGCGCCGGACCCGCGGCCGCTGAGCGACGCCCAACTCGCGGTGCCGACCCCGATCCTGGCCTATCGGCAACAAAACGGGCTCTTCGTGCCGTGAGGCGCGCTGGCTCCCGGGCGCAGCGACACGCGACGGGACCCGCTCACGTCGCGCTGATCGTCACCCCGCGCGACAGAAAGACCTGGCCGATATCCATGAAACGGCAATGGTAGCCGACAATGAAACGCGGGCTCGTGGTAAATCCCGGAACCGCGCGTTCTTCATGGACAAGAAACTGAATACCGGGAGGCTGAATATCCTCAGCTGACAGGGCAAAAGCACGCTCGGCCACCGCCCGGATAAAAATATCGGGGTGTTCCCCGTCCAATCTGATCCGGCGGAAATTCCGACTGGCGAGGCTTTCCTCCGATGACGCCGCCGGCGCGACGACGCCGATCACCGTCCAAACCGGCCGGGCCTGGGTCACCATCAGCTCCTGCAAACGCTCAAGGCAGAGGGTGACCAGAGCTTCCCGCTCGGGCACCGAGGCATGGATCAAGGCCGCGCGCCGCCGCTCTTCCTCGGCCCGCAATTGTGCCCTGTAGGTTTCGGTCTCGGCGGAAACACCGTCGCTGAGGGAAAGACTGGCCTCGTCGCCCGGATCGGAAAACCAGAACAGAATTGCGGAAAGAATCGCGAGCGCGACAAGAGAAACCTTCACGTTTCACCCAAACACCAATTACCAACACGAAATGAGCTAATCGCATCCCCGGTATTCGGACAAGAATTATTTACCGCCGACCGCCCCTATTGTCTTAGGGGCGCCGGCGGCGAAACCAGGCCCCTTTCGCCCGCAACACCGTAAGCACACCCGAAATCGCCCACCGGGATGCCAAAGCCCCCGCGCCGAGATCGCGAGACCCGGTCAGCAACCCGCCAGCCTCGGTCAGCACCTGTCACGAACGGCACCAGGGTCACCTGACCCGTGCCAGTTCGTCCAAGCGGGAAATTTTCTGGAAATACTGGTCGGAGTGAGAGGATTCGAACCTCCGGCCCCTGCCTCCCGAAGACAGTGCTCTACCAGACTGAGCTACACTCCGACCGTGGGGCGGGGATTACCCCGGCGCGGCGGGGTTTGCAAGGGCAGATCGCGTGCCAAAAGCAGGTCAGCGCAAAGGATTTTCCGCCTCGGCCATCGCTTCGGCCAGAGCCTCGCCGCGGTCCTCGTCCGGCATGACCGGACGGGGCGCCGCAACCGATTCGTTGCGCAGGCGGGTGCTCTGCACCGGGCGGTTGGCCGAGACGTCGCGCCGCGATTCCCGGAACACGATGTAGAGGCCCGAGGCGATGATCAGCGAGGCCCCCGCCACCGTCCAGCGGTCGGGCGATTCCCCGAAGAGGAGCGCGCCGTACAGGGTGGCCCAGACGATCTGCGAATATTGCATCGGCGCGACCAGCGCGGCCTCGGCCCGGCGATAGGCGCCGATCGAGAGGTTCATCGCCCCGAAGGCCAGCAGCGCGATCAGCGCGACGATGCCCAGATGCGGCAATTCCATCGGCACATAGACCAGCGGCAGGGTCGCGGCCATGATCACCACATTGGCCAGCATCGGATAGAGCAGCAGCACCGCCGGGCGCTCGTCCCGGCCGATCTTGCGCACGATGACCCCGTTCATTGCCGCCGTCATCGCCGAGGCCAGCGCCGCCAGATGGCCGAGGCCCAGCGCCTCGCCGCCGCCCGGGCGCAGCACCACCAGCACGCCCGCCAGCCCCACCGCCACGGCAAGGCCGCGGTGGATGCCGACCTTCTCGCCCAGCATCGGGATCGCCAGCAGCGTGACCAGCAGCGGCGAGGCGAAGAGGACGGCATAGACCTGGGTGAGCGGCAGCACGGTGAAGGCATAGAACGCGCCGCCGGCCGAGATGACCACGCAGCCGGTCCGCGCCGCCGACCAGCCGGGATGGACCGCGCGCAGCGTGCCGGGTTCGGGGTCGCGGATCAGCATGAGAACCAGGAGCGGGAAGCTCATCAACCCCATGAAGAACATGATCTGGAAGACGCTGTAGCTTTCGCCAAGGATGCGGATCAGCACGTCATGGGTGGCGTAGAGCGCGAAGCTGCCCAGCGCCATCATCGGCCCGACAGGGCCCGAGGGGGCCCGGATCGGCGCGTCGCTATCGGAATGACTCATGGGCGAGGAACTCTGGGGCCGGGATCGGCAGCGGGGGGAAGTTAGCGGTCACATCGCAACCCTAGGGCCGCGAGAGGGCCGGGGCAAGGGAGGGGGGCCAGCCCCCCTCTTCGTCCCCGCAGGCGGGGCCGAATTCACCCCCCGGGATATTTGGGGCGCAAAGATGCGGCAGGTCGCGCGCAAGAAAAAGGGGCCGCAGGGGCCCCTTCCTGTGGTTCTGGCCGGCCGGATCAGCCGCGCAGCGTGCCGCCGGTGGCCTTGGCGACCTTGTCGACGATCTTGGCGGAGACGGCCTCGATCTCGTCCTCGGTCAGGGTCTTGCCCTGCGGCTGCAGGCGCACGGCGATGGCCAGCGATTTCTTGCCCGGGCCCATCTGGCTTTCGGCCTTCTCGCCCGAGAATTCGTCGAAGACCCGCACCGCCTCGATCAGCGCCTTGTCGGCGCCCTGGGCGGCGTTGACCACGGCCAGCGCCTCGACCGAGGTGTCCACCACGAAGGCGAAGTCACGCTCGACCGCCTGCAGGTCGTTCAGCACCAGCGCCGGGCGGGTGGCCGAGGCGTTCTTCGGCATCGGCGCCGCCGCCACCGGCAGGGTGAAGGCCACCGCCGCGCCCTTGATGCCATAGGCTTTCAGGATGCGCGGATGCACCTCGCCGAAGGTCGCCAGCGCGTTCTTGCCCAGCGTCAGGCGCCCGGCGCGGCCCGGGTGGAACCAGCCGGCGACGTTGCGGTCCGATTGCGTGCGGGCGGGGGCGCCGATGGCGGCGAGCACCGCCTCGGCATCGGCCTTGGCGTCGAACAGGTCGACCGGACGGCGGGCGTGATGCGGGTCGCGCGGGCCGTTGGCGCCGATCAGGAGGCCGGTCGCATGGATCGCCTGTTCGCCGGGCTCGCCGCCGTGGAACACCGGGCCCAGCTCGAAGAGCGCCATGTCGGCGAAGCCCCGCGCCTGATTGCGGGCCGCGGCCTGCAGAAGGCCCGGCAGCAGGTCGGGGCGCATATGCGTCATCTCGCTGGAGATCGGGTTCTCCAGCTTCAGCGCATCTTCGCCACCACCGAACAGCGTGGCCGAAGCCGCGTCGATGAACGAATAGGTCACGCATTCATGGTAGCCCAGCGCCGCCAGCGTCCGCCGCATCAGGCGTTCGCGCTTTTGCAGCGGCGTCAGGATCGGCGCCGGCACACCCGCCTGCGGGCGGCGCATCGGCTTGCCTTCCAGCTTGGTCAGCGAGGCGACGCGCGCCACTTCCTCGACCAGATCGGCGTCGCCCAGCACGTCCGGCCGCCAGCTCGGCGGCGTGGCGCGGTCGCCTTCCAGATGGAAGCCCAGCGATTCCAGGATGCGGCGCTGTTCGGCCTCGGGGATTTCCATCCCGACCAGGCTGGAGCACCGCGCCGCGTCGAAGCGGTATTCGCGCGCGGTGTCCGGCACGGCGCCATCGACGACCACCTCGGAGGGCTCGCCGCCGCAGAGGTCGAGGATCATGCGCGTCGCCAGTTCCAGCCCCGGCAGGGTGAAGGCGGGGTCCACACCGCGCTCGAACCGATAGCGCGCGTCCGAGTTGATCTTCAGCGCGCGGCCGGTGGTGGCGATGGTGATCGGGTCCCAATAGGCCGATTCCAGGAACACATCGACCGTCTCGTCAGTGCAGCCCGAATGCTCGCCGCCCATGATCCCGGCGATGCTTTCGACGCCCTGGGCGTCGGAAATCGCCATCATGTCGGGGGTCAGCGCATAGGTCTTGCCGTCGAGCGCGAGGATTTCCTCGCCGCCTTCGGCGGGATGGATGCGCAGCGCCCCGCCCTCGACCTTGGCCAGGTCGAAGACATGCAGCGGCCGGTTATGGGCGAAGGTGAAGAAGTTCGTCACGTCGACCAGCGCCGAGATCGGGCGCAGCCCGATGGCCTTCAGCCGCTGTTGCAGCCATTTCGGCGAGGGGCCGTTCTTCACGCCGCGGATGACCCGCCCGGCAAACAGCGGGCAGCCCTTGTCCTTCAGCGCCGGGTCGATGCTGACCGAGATCGGGCTGGGGAACGCCCCCGCCACCGGCTGCACATCGAGCGGCTTCAGCGTGCCGAGACCGCGCGCGGCCAGATCCCGGGCGATGCCGCGCACGCCCAGCGCATCGGGGCGGTTCGGGGTGATCTTGATGTAGATCATCGGGTCATTGAGACCCGCATAATCAATATAGCGCTGGCCCAGCGGCGTGTCGGCGGGCAGGTCGATGATGCCGTTATGGTCGTCCGACAGCTCCAGCTCGCGCTCGGAACACATCATCCCGTTGGAGGCCTGCCCCCGGATCACGCCCGGTTTCAGGTCGACGCCGGTGCCCGGGATATGCGTGCCGACGGGGGCGAAGACGCCCACGAGGCCGGTGCGGGCATTGGGCGCGCCGCAGACCACCTGCACCTCTTCGGCCTTGCCGCCGGGGCCGTCCAGCACCTCGACCCGGCACAGGTTCAGCTTGTCGGCATCGGGGTGCTTCACCGCCTCGATGATCCGGGCGATGCGAAAGGCGCCCAGCGTGGTGGCGGGATCCACCACCTCCTCGACCTCGAGGCCCAGATCGGTCAAGGCCTCGACGATCGCGTCGAGGGTGGCCGTGGTTTCCAGGTGCTCCTTGAGCCAGGACAGGGTGAATTTCATCGCCGGACCTTCGCGGTTGGTTTCGGCGCCCTGTTAGCCGATTGCCGCGGCCAAGGAAAGCCACCCGACCCCTGCCTGCCTTGCAGCGTTGACAGGGGCGCCGAGCGGGCGAATACTTTTTGCATTCCTGCCGCCGCACCGAGGGAGGATGCGATGCTGAAAGGAGTGCTGCTTGCCGCGCTGGTCCTGACCTGCGGCCCGCCTGCGGCAGCCCAGAGCCCCGTGCAGGACCAGATCGCCCGGGAGCGCGCCGAATTGCGCCAGCAGATCGAGGGGATCGCCCGGGCCTACGCCGGGTTCGCCGCGCCCGGGGCGCAATTCGGGGCCGCCGGCCTCAGGGCCACCTTCGGCGCCCACGCCGTGATCCCGCCGCAATACGAGGCCCAGCTCGGCGCCAATGCAGCGGCCTTGCAGGAAACGCTGCGGGCGCTGGAAGACGGCCGCCCGATGACGCTGGAAGCGATCCGCCGCTTCCGCCGCGCGCTGGCCGAAAGCGAGGTGCGCGAGGCGGCGATGCTGGGCACGACGCTGTGGAACCTGTCGGTGGCGCGGATGCGCCGGGCCAGCGGCGCCCCACCACAGCGCGACGGCTATCAGTTCTCGCGCTATGACTACGACGCGGAGGGGCGGCTGACCGGCGGCCAGCCCTATTTCCTGCCCTATGACGCGGCGGTGTTGGAGGCCGAGGCGCTGGCGGCGGCGCGGGTGGCGCCGATGCGGGTGGAATTCCGGCTGGGCGTCGTCAGCATCGACAGCGCGGCGGCGTTCGATGATCGGGCCGAGGCCGAGGCGGCGCTGGTCCCCCTGCGCGAGGCTGCGGCGGCGGCAGCGCGCGCCGTCGCCCGCCACGAAGCCGCGCTGGCCGAGGCCGAAGCTGCCTTCGCCGCCGAGGCCGAGCCGCTCCGCGTCCGGATGGAGGCGGCGATCCGGGCGGCGGGCGACGACCGGGCCGCCATCGCCCGCGAGCGGTCACTGGCGGCGGCGGCCTTCCGCAGCCTCGCCGCGACCAGCGACATCCGGCGCGAGGCGCTGGCGGCAGCGCGGGCCGAATTGTCAGACCACGAGGCGGCGCTGCGGGCGGCCGAGACCCGGCTGGCCGAGGGCCAAGCCGCAGGTCTGCCGACGCTGGAGGAGATCACGACGCCCCACGCCCAGCTTCTGGCCAGCGCCGACCGCCAGAGCGACCTCGCCCGGCTGGACGAGGCCATTGCCGCCTTCGAGGCCGCGGCGCGCGAGCGCGAGGCGATGCGCGAGCGGACGCTGGTCCTGTTCGGGCAGGCCGCCGACCGGGCCAATCAGCGGGCGCTGGACCTGCAAGGGGCGACGGTCCTCTCCTACCAGCTTCAGGCCAATCTTCAGGCGCTGGTGCAGGTCTTCGACGCCGCCACCGCCTCGCGCGGGCATCCGCATGTCTTCGCGGGGCTCCTGATCGTGCAGGGGGTCAGCAACCTGATCGCCCCGCCTGACTACTACGACAACAACCGCCGTGCCGATCCCAAGACGCCCGCCCAGCTCGACACCGACCGCGCCACGATCAGCGCGGCGCTGAACGACAGCGTGACGACGGCGACGGCGGGCTATCTCGTCGGCCCCGCCGCCCGCACCATGGTCGAGCGGTTGCAAGGCGCAGAGGCCGGGATTGCGGCCGAGGCCGCCTTCGCGGCCCGCACCCGGGCGGCATTGGGCCAGCGGCTGGCGGGCGGCGTGGCCCGGATCGGCACGCTCAGGGCGCAGTCGCATGTCGGCGCGGTGGTCGAAGCGCTGATGCTGACCGCGATCACTGAGAGCCTGAAGCAGGCGCTGGCCAATGCGGTGACCGATGGCAGCGTCATGGCGCTGGCACAGGAACAGCTGGCGCTGCATGTCGCCGCCCTGATGCTGCGCGAGAACGCCCTGCTGGAGGAAGCCGATACCGAAGCGCTGACCCGCCTTCGCGCTGCCCGCGCCGACCTGCTGGCCCGCCTCGGCCGCCGCCTGCCGGGGCGGGCGATCAGCCGCCCGGCGCTGGAGTATCGCCGCAACGACCCGTTCCTGCCCGAGGCGGAGACCTGGATCACCGTCCGCTTCGACGGCCCCGCGCCCGAGGCCACGCTCTTCGTCAACGGGATCGAGGCCGAAGCCTCGCCCGAGCCCGGCCAGTTCCGGCTGGGCGCGGGCCTCATCGCCGAGCTGGCGCGGGGGGCGGTGCCGGATCTGGACCTCGATCTGGTCCTGCGCTGAAAGGAATTGGCATCCGCGCCCGCAGGCGGCACGATGGGGCCTCAGCCCCGCCGGAGGTTCCCGTGAAGCATCCCGCCGTCCCGATCATCGTCGCCGCGCTCTGGATCATGATCAGCGAATTCATCCGCAACGAATTCCTGTTCAAGGCCTATTGGCAGCGCCATTACGAGGGGCTGGGGCTGGCCTTCCCCGACGCCGCGCTGAACGGCGCCGCCTGGGGGCTGTGGTCGCTGTGCCTGGCGGTGCTGCTGTGGATGCTGCTCCGGCGCTTCTCTCTCCTCGAGGGGGTCGGCGTCGCCTGGTTCGCGGGCTTCGTGATGATGTGGGTGGTGACGGGCAATCTGGGGGTCCTGCCCTTCGCGCTGCTGCTCTATGCCGTGCCGCTGAGCCTGCTCGAGGTGCTGGTCGCGGCGCTGATCCTGCACTACTGGCCGCGCGAGCGGCGCGTTTGAACCGGCGGGCGCTGGCCGCGGACCCATGGCTGGTCCCTCAACCCCGGAGCCCCCGATGCTGCGCCTGACCCTCGCCCTTTTCCTCGCCGCCAGCCCCGCGCTGGCCAGCAACGAACGCGCCTTCGCGCCGAACCCCGATGGCACGGTCTCCTTCACCATGCCCTCGGGCAATGTCGGCTGCACCTTCATCCCGGCGGGCGGCACACCGGTCTACCAGACGATGACCGGCATGGCGGAACTGCATTGCACCATCGTCGAGCCGGTCTACACCACCGTCGTCCTTGAGGCGCATCTGGGCGCGCCGCAGCCCATAAGGGGCGGCGAGGCGCCGGGCCTGCCGATGGCGGGCACCCTGCCCTATGGCAGTTTCTGGCAGGCCGGACCCTTCACCTGCCTCGCGTCCCGCAACGGGCTGACCTGCACCAATGCCTCGGGCGCGGGCCTCAGAATGGCAAGGGCCGGGGTCGACACCTGGTGACGCCCCGGCCCCTTTGGCCCATTGACAGAAATCAGCGGCGGGGATCGTCGCTGTCGTCTTCGTCCTCGTCTTCCGCATCCGGCAGGTTGAAGAAGCTGTCGGCGTTCGAGTAAT
>NZ_JAUCCQ010000013.1:0-64371 GCF_034676075.1 Pararhodobacter sp.
CCCTCCTGACCTGACGACCTCGTAAGCAGCACTCCCAAAGCGAACGGGCCGCCCCAAAGGGACGGCCCGTTTTTCTCGAGACAGGAACCACACTCACAAAAAGCACGTTAGCATCTACAGACCAAACTCTTGAGCAACCATATTGATGGCGTTGCGCTGTTCGTCGATGTGACGGATTCACAAGCTGGCAACAGTCGTGTACAACGTGAAGTGCAAGGAAGGTGACGACCATGTCGATCGATGCTTTTGCGCGTTGGTGGAACAAGCTTGCGCGTGTTAACGGAAAAGCCAAGTTTCACTCGCAGCGTGAAGCGAGCGACTACGTGCGAGCTCTTTCGCGCCAGAGCGGTGGACCGAACGCGAAGATGATTGAAATGCGTAGACAGTATGAAGCCGTTCGGCAGCAGCAAGACGAAGCCCGACCCACTGGATCTATCAAAGATAGTGGTGGAACCGATAGCAAGCGGGCATGTGCTTAACCGCTTTGATTGCGGCAATGGCGCGCTCAATCGCTTCCTGAAGAACAAAGCCAACAAATGCGCGCGGCGGCGCGAGCAAGCAGTCTTTGTCGCGCACCTCTCAGGTGATGCGAAGTGCATAGGATACTACGCACTTCAGGTGGGGTCAGACTCTGTTCCGGACACAAGGCGAGAGAAAAGCAGCTACCTCGCGACCTACACGGCATTTCCCGCGATCAACATTGGCTTCCTTGCAGTTGACCGTCAGGTTCAGAACGCTGGGTTAGGCACCTTTCTTTTGCAAGATGCCTTCGAGAAGGTGGCGCAGGTGGCCGAAATCGTAGGATTCTACGCGGTCACCTTGCAGTCGCTGAACGCAAAGACAACCGCCTTCTATGAGAGCATTGGCTTTTCAACCTACGCAGAGCTCCCGCATCCGAAAATGATCTACCCGGTGGAGTCCATCCTCGCGATGCGGGAGCGCTCTGGTTAGCCCTTCCCCGCCACCCGGGCGTTCCGCGTCGCGATGAGTTTCAGGCGCAGCGCGTTCAGGCGGATGAAGCCGGCGGCGTCCTTCTGGTCGTAGGCGCCCGCGTCTTCCTCGAAGGTCACGTGTTTCTCGGAATAGAGCGAGTGATCCGACCACCGCGCCACGGTCCGCGCCACGCCCTTGTAGAGCTTCAGCTTCACGGTGCCGGTGACATGCTCCTGCGTCTTGTCGATCAGGGCCTGCAGCGCCTCGCGCTCGGGCGAGAACCAGAAACCGTTGTAGATCAGCTCGGCATAGCGCGGCATGATCGAATCCTTCAGGTGCCCGGCGCCCGCATCCAGCGTGATCTGCTCGATGCCGCGATGGGCTTCCAGCAGGATCGTGCCGCCGGGGGTCTCGTAGACGCCGCGCGACTTCATGCCGACGAAGCGGTTTTCCACGAAGTCCAGCATGCCGATGCCGTGCTTGGCGCCGTATTCGTTCAGCGCGGTCAGGATCGTGGCCGGCGACATCGCCTCGCCGTTGATCGCCACCGCGTCGCCCTGCTCGAAGGTCACTTCGATGAATTCGGGCTCGTTCGGCGCATCCTCGACGGCGACGATGCGCTGGGCGACGTAATCGGGGGCCTCGACGCCCGGATCCTCCAGCACCGTGCCCTCGGACGAGGTGTGCAGCAGGTTCGCATCGACCGAGAAGGGCGCTTCGCCGCGCTTGTTCTTGGCAATCGGGATCTGGTTCTGCTCGGCGAATTCCAGCAGGCGGGTGCGGCTGGTCAGATCCCAGATCCGCCAGGGCGCGATCACCTGGATCGAGGGGTCGAGCGCCAGCGCCGACAGCTCGAACCGCACCTGATCGTTGCCCTTGCCGGTGGCGCCATGGGCCACGGCATCGGCGCCGTGCTTGTGCGCCAGATCGACGAGGTGCTTGGAGATCAGCGGCCGGGCAATCGAGGTGCCCAGCAGGTAGAGGCCCTCATAGACCGCGTTGGCGCGGAACATCGGGAAGACGAAGTCGCGCACGAATTCCTCGCGCACGTCGACGATATGGATGTTCTCTTCCTTGATCCCCAGCATCAGCGCCTTTTCGCGCGCCGGCTCAAGCTCTTCACCCTGGCCGAGGTCGGCGGTGAAGGTCACCACCTCGCAGCCGTATTCGGTTTGCAGCCATTTCAGGATGATCGAGGTATCGAGCCCGCCAGAATAGGCCAGCACGACTTTCTTGGGCGCGGACATGAGCATTCTCCCACGGGATGGACCGCGCCTTCGCTACAGGCTTTGCCGGATGGGCGCAACACCCGCTGCACCGCGAGGGGCCGAGATTGACACGCCCGGACGCGGCGGGAAGACTGGCGGCGAACGAAAGGGGGCCCGATGCAGGGACTGGCGATCTTCATCCATGCCGTGCGCATGGTTCTGGGCAATCTGGGTCAGGCGCTGCGCATCGGCGGCGTGGCGCTGGCGGTGATGGTGGCGCTGACCCTCAGCCTGGGGGCCACGCCCGAGGCGGGGGCGGCGCCGTCGGTCGCGGCAATCGTGCTGGACGTGGCGCGGATCATCGTCGGCCTCTGGGTGGTGGTGGCCTGGCACCGGTTCATCCTGCTCGAGGAGGCGCCGGGTGCCTTCCTGCCCGCCTGGAACGGTGCGGCGATCTGGGGATATTTCAAGGCAGGTTTCGTGCTGGGGCTGATCATCGCGCTGCTGTTCATCCCGCTGATGCTGATCGCCGGGCTGGTGGTCTTCCCGCTGCTGGGTGCCGGGGCCGACGCGGCCTCGCCGGGGCTGGTGGCCGGGCTGGTCGCCTTCGTCGTGACCCTGCTGCCCGCGATCTATGTCTTCTACCGCCTGTCGCCGGTGCTGCCGGGGGCAGCCATCGAGCGGCCGTTGACCCTGCGCGAGGCCTGGTATCAGACCGGGACCAGCGGCGCGGCCTTCATCACGCTGGCGCTGGCCTCGCTGCTGGCGGGATGGGCGCTTGACGCACTGATCCCGGCGCTGGCGCAGGCCAGTGTCCCGCTGGCGCTGATCTGGTCGGCCGTGACGCAATGGCTGGTCTTCCTGGTCGGCGCCAGCATCCTGACCACCCTCTATGGTCACTACATCGAGAAACGAGAGCTCAATGCCTGACGGACGACCGGAACTTCTGCGCGGCGTGGTGCATCCCTGGCACCACGACATCTTCGGCCACATGAACGTGCGCCATTACGCGCCCTTCTTCGATGACGCCTCGTTCTTCCTCTATACCGCGCTGGGGATCCCGATTTCCTGGATGCTGGAGGAGCACGGCGTGCATATCGTTTCGGCCAAGGCGGAAACCAATTTCATCAAGGAGTTGAAGGCCGGGGACGGGTTCGTCATCGACGGCGCGGTCAAGCGGCTGGGCGGTCGGTCGATGACCTTCCACCTGCGGATGATCCATGCCGAGACCGGCGCGCTGCACGCGACCTATGACCTGACCGAGGTGTTCTTCGATCCGAAGACCCGCGCCTCGGCGCCGATGCCCGAGGCGGTGCGCACAAGGCTGGCGCCCCATCTGACCGACTAGCGCTCAGCGCCGGGCGTCGATCAGGCGCAGCAGCTCGGCGTGGCGGGCGATGTACTCGGCCCGTACCTCGGCCGGGGGCCGGGGAAGGATGGTCAGCCCGGCGACCTCGGGCGAGGGGCGGCCGAAGTATTTGTCCGCCTCGGCCCGGGTGAAACCGGCGATCTGCGTGGCTTCCAGCCAGGCGCTCAGCGTATCGGCGCGCTTGATCAGGCGTTTCACGGTTTTCGGGATCTCGGCGGGCAGGCCGAAGCGCAGGTGGATCGCCGCCGTCAGCCGCGCGTCCAGCGCGCCATAGCCGGGCCCGACCGCGGCTTTCACCGGCGAGATCATGTCGCCGATCACGTATTCGGGCGCGTCATGCAGCAACGCGGCCAGCCGCCAGCGCGGGGCGAAACCGGGGTCCAGCCGCGTGACCAGGGTTTCCACCAGCAGGGAATGTTCGGCCACGGAATAGGGCCAGTCGCCGGTGGTCTGCCCGTTCCAGCGCGCCACGAAGGCCAGTCCGTGGGCGATGTCTTCCAGCTCGATATCCAGCGGAGTCGGGTCCAGCAGGTCCAGCCTGCGGCCTGAAAGCATCCGTTGCCAGGCGCGTGCCTGTTTCATCCCGATCCCCGCGTCGCTTCGGTTCCGTCGATAGCGAAACCGCGGGGCGGGCTCAAGTCGCGTGCAGAACCCCGGTGGCGGGCAGGATGACCAGCACGGTCAGCGCGATCAGCACCCCCAGACCGACGATCCAGAGCCCGCGACGGCGCGGGGAGGGGGCTGCGTCGGCAACCGGCGGCTCGGCGGCGTCGCGGAAGGCCTGACCCAGGGCATCCTGATCCTCGACCGGGTCGTCGTGATCGTCGATCCAGGCCGCGGGAGTCAGGATCGCGGCTTTCGCGGGGGCGGGCGGCGGCGCCTCGGCCTCGGTCCCGTCGGCGCGGATCGAGGCGGCGAAGGGCGTGCGGATCGGCGTCGCGGAACCCAGGCCGTCGACCGAGGCCATCAGCCCCGCCAGGTCGATGGATTGCACGCGCCCCTCGGCGTCGCGGCGGACGGGCAGGGGGCCGCGCGCCCCCTCGGCCACCGGCACCAGCCTGGTGACGACGGCCTGCGCGGCTTCTTCAACCGCGCTGTCGCGGGGACGGCGCGAGCTGCGCAGCTTCGGCCAGCGGCCCATCAGCGCCGCACGGCGGGCGGGTGGACGCGGCGGGGATTTGGGATTGCGCAGGATGCCCACGCGTGCCTGCCGCTCCAGCCGATCCTGCCGGTTGCGGTGGATCCGTTCTGCGGCGTCAACCGGGGGAAGCCCGGCCTCCGGGTTGATCGTGTCGGTATGGTCCTGCATCGGGGCACGTCCTCGGTTTCCCCGACACCTTGCGAGACAAAGGTTAAGAAACCCTGAAACGGCAACGGCCGGACCCAAAGGTCCGGCCGTATCCAGGCTTGTGGTGCGGGCTCAGGCCTGCGGTGCCGGGGCCTGCTGGCGCGTCAGCTGCTGGCGGTACATGCCCATGAAATCGATCATGTCCAGGTTCAGCGGCGGGAAGCCACCGTCGCGCGTCACATCGGCGATGATGCGGCGGGCGAAGGGGAAGACGATCCGCGGGCATTCGATCAGCAGGAAGGGGTGCATCTGGTCCTGCGGCAGACCCTCGATCAGGAAGATGCCGCCGTATTCCAGTTCGACCAGATAGAGCGTCTGGCCGGTGTCCTTGATCTTGGACTCGACCTTGTATTTCGAGATCACCTCGTAATGCCCGTCGGTCTCGCGCTTCTTCGCGTCGAGGCTGACCTGCACCTGAATGTCGGGCTGGCCCTGCGGCATCACGCCTGCGCCGCGGACGACCGCGTTCTCGAAGGACAGGTCGCGGACGAACTGCGCCAGAACCTGGAATTTCACCTGCGGCTGCGCGCCCGGGGCGGCAGCCCCCTGCGGATCGGCGCCGTTGCCAGTAGCGGCCATTAGACTCTCCTGCTTGACCTGTTGTTTGTCGGGGTTCTAGCAGCAGAGTCCTGTCGCCTCAATGCCGCGCATCGTCCAGACGGCGCTCAGGGCCCAGCGGATCGGGCTCGCGCACGGTATAATCGCCCTCGACCACGTCGTCCTGCTGCCAGGTCCGCACCGAGACGACGCCGGCCCGCGCGCCGATGCCGCGGACGATGGCGCGCTGCAGGGGCGGGAACAGCAGCACCAGGCCAAGGGCATCGGTCAGGAAGCCCGGCAGGATCAACAGAATGCCCGACAGGGTGCGAAAGGCGCCCTCGGCCAGGAAGGTGCCGGGCTGGACCCTGAGGCCGCCCTGCATCATCGCCAGGGCCCGCGTCTGCTGTCCCCGAAGGATGGCGAAACCCGCCAGCGTCGACAGCACGATCAGTGCCAGCGTCGCGGCGACGCCGATCTGTCCGCCGACCGCGATGAAGAGCGCGATCTCGATCAGCGGCATCAGGATGAAAAGCAGCAAGACAGGCAAGCGGATATCCCTTTTCTGTGTCCAAGGCCCCTTTCTGTGACCAAGGCGTCATGCGGCGTCCGGTGCGGTAGACACGGGGGCCAGCGCACCCTACATAAGCAACGAACGTATGAAACCAAGGCCGCACGCCCCCGAGGACATGATGGATTCCGCTGTGATACAACTTCTGGTTCTCGCCGGCATCGCCGTTTTCCTGATCCTGAAGCTGCGCAACGTGCTGGGAACGCGCGAAGGCTACGAGCGCCCGCCCGAGCCGATGCCCGGCCCCGCCGCGCCCGGTCCCCGGGCGAAAAGCGGCTTCGAGGTAATCGAGGGTGGCGAAGATCACGACATCACCGATCACGTTCCCGCCAACTCCCCGGCGGCCGAGGCGCTGGCGGCGATGAAGCGGGCCGAGCCCTCGTTCAACCTGACGGAATTCCTGGGCGGTGCGCGCGGCGCCTATGAGATGATCCTCATGGGCTTTGAACGCGGCGAGCTGGACGATCTGGTGCCGCTGCTGTCGCGGGACGTGTTCGAAAGCTTCGACGAGGTGGTCCAGCACCGCGAGCGCGAGGGCTTGACGGTCGAGGCCAGCTTCGTCGGCCTGCGCGAGATCGCCGTGTCGGATGCCCGCTTCAACCCCGCCACGCGCGAGGCCGAGCTGAGCGTGCGCTTCGTGGGCGAGATCACCTCGGTGGTGCGCGACCGCGAGGGCAATATCGTCGAGGGTGACGCCAACCGCGTGAAGCAGGAGCGTGACATCTGGACCTTCGCCCGCACCATGGGTTCGGACAATCCCAACTGGCGGCTTGTCGCCACCGGCGACTGATCCCGGGTCCGCGCCGTGCCGCGCCGCCGCCTGACTGACGACGAGCGCGAGCTCTGGCAGCGTGTGGCGCGCAGCGCCCGGCGGCTCAGCCTGTCAGGCGAGCTGCCCGACGAACCCAGCCCCCCTGCAACGGCGCCTGACCCCAGGGCGCCGTTTTCCGATCCGCCCGCCCCACCCGCCAAGGGCAAGGGCGAGGCCCCGCCGCGCACCCTGCCGATCCCGCCCGCGGCGCTGAGCGGGCGTGCCAGCCCGCCGCCCGTGCGGCTGGATCTGGCCGAAACGGTCAGCGAGCGGCTTGCGCGCGAGCCGGTGCGGATGGACCGCAACCTCCACCGCAGCATGACCCGCGGCAAGCTGGACCCCGAATCCCGCATCGACCTGCACGGCATGACGGTGGCCGAGGCGCATTCGGCGCTGAACGGCTTTCTCATCTCGGCCCATGCCCGCGGGCTCAGGCTGGTGCTGGTCATCACCGGCAAGGGGCGCAAGCCCGGCCCCGACCATTTCGCGCCGATGCCCGCCCGCGCCGGGATCCTCAAGCATGAGGTCCCGCACTGGCTGCGGCTGCCGCCCCTCAACGCCTTGGTGATGGAGGTGCGCGAGGCCCACCGCAGCCACGGCGGGACCGGCGCCTATTACATCTATCTGCGCAAGCGCCGTTAGCGCGCGGCCTCCGGCGGCACGTGACCCCCGGCGACGAAGTTGCGCAGCCACCAGGGCATGACCGCCCGCGGGTTGCGGTTGTTGCCGGTGACCTCGCCCGAAATCTCGGTGAAGGGGGTCAGGATCACCTCGGTCGTGCTCTGCAGCGTCAGGATCGTGGCGGGCAGCAGCGGCACCGAGCCTGCGTTCTCGGACCCCAGCGCCACGTTCAGCGCGTTCATCTGGTCCAGAAGGCCGATCAGCGCGGGCGAGGACCCGGCGGTGAAATGCCCGGCGCCCTGACCGAAGGCGCTGACATCGACCAGCGTGACGCCCAGCCCCTCGACCGCGGTGGCATCGGGCAGGTTGCCCAGCCGCGAGCGTTCGCCGGTCAGGCTGGCCGACAGCGCCAGGATGCGGTCGCGCTGCGAGGTGATGATCAGGAAGGGCTCGGGCAGGGTGCCGATGGTGCGCACCTGCTGGCGGAAGAGTTCGACATCCACATCGGGCGAGATCAGGATCACCCCGCCGATCTGGCGCAGCGTCGGATCGCGGGTCAGCGCCATCTGGCGCAGGGTCTCCATCAGCAGATGCGAGCCCATGGAATGCGCCATCAGGATGATGCGCCGCGGCCCCGCCTGCCGGACCTGATGCAGCATGTCGATCAGCCCGTCCCGGGCGAAGAGCGCGCTGTCGCGGTCATGGGCATAGGCCAGCGGCGCCCCCAGCGAGGGCCAGGAATAATGCAGCATCACACCCGGGATGCGCAGGTCGTAATCCAGCTGCGCGGTGCGGTAGACCCCCTCGATGAAGGCGGTGTTGAAGCCGTGGATGAAGACCACGGCCTCGTGCTGGTTGCTGGGCTGCTGCGCGAGTTCGGCGCGCAGCGCTGCGACGAATTCCGCGGGCGTCTCCTGCACCGATTCCGCCAGCATGAAATGCCGCTCGGGATCGGCGACCTGCCGCGGGCGCTGGCGGGGAATGGTGCCGATCTCGCGGTCCGGCGGGATCGAGACGACATAGCGGCCATAGGTGACCTGCGGATTGCGCTCCCACCCCGGGACCGGCTGATTCGGGTCGGCGCCGCGCGTCGTGCCCACCAGAACCGGCCGCAAGGCATTGCCGACACCGGGGGTTTGCAGAAAATCGACCTGCTCTCGCACCTGACAGGCAGCAAGCAGCAGCAGCAGAAGGGCAGGCAGGAAACGGCGCATCGGGTCGTCCAGCAGGAGGCGTCACGCCTTGATACACGAGCGGCGGCAGCGCGTCATCGGGGGCGGTTCACTTCTCGCTTGGCCGTGGCAGGGGTTGCACAGTAAGGGGGGACATGCGCGATATCCTCACCTCTGCCCGCACCGCCGCCGACCAGTTGCGCCAGCTCTTCGAGCCGACGCCCCTGCAGCGCAACGACCATCTGTCCAACCGCTTCGGGGCCGAGATCTGGCTCAAGCGCGAGGATCTGACGCCGGTGCGCAGCTACAAGATCCGCGGCGCCTTCAACGCCATGCGCCGGGTGCTGGACGACACCCCGGAGCAGGAGGTCTTCGTCTGTGCCTCGGCCGGGAACCACGCGCAGGGCGTGGCCTATGCCTGCAAGCATTTCGGGCGGCGCGGCGTGATCTTCATGCCGGTGACGACGCCGCGGCAGAAGATCGACAAGACCCGCATCTTCGGCGGCGATCAGGTCGAGATCCGGCTGACCGGGGATTACTTCGACCAGTCGCTGGCCGCCGCGCAGGCCTTCTGCGCCGAGGTGGGGGCGCATTTCCTGTCCCCCTTCGATGACGATGATGTGATCGAGGGGCAGGCCAGTGTCGGGGTCGAGATCATGGACCAGCTAGGCCGCGCGCCCGACATGCTGGTGCTGCCGGTGGGTGGCGGCGGGCTGGCCGCCGGGGTGAAGCGCTATTTCGAGGCGCTGGGCGCCCCGCCGGCCTTCCGCTATGTCGAGCCGCTGGGCGGCCCCAGCCTGACCGCCGCGCTGAAGGCCGGTGAGCCGGTGACGCTGCCCCGCGTCGACAGTTTCGTCGATGGCGCGGCCGTGGCCCGGATCGGCGCGCGGCCCTTCGCCACGCTGAAGGACGCCGACCCCTCGCAGGTGCTGCTCGCGCCCGAGGACCGGATCTGCGTGACGATGCTGGAGATGCTGAACGTCGAGGGGATCGTTCTGGAACCCGCGGGGGCGCTGTCGATCGACGCGCTGCCCGATCTTCAGGACCAGATCCGCGGCAAGACCGTGGTTTGCCTGACCTCGGGCGGGAATTTCGACTTCGAGCGTCTGCCCGAGGTCAAGGAACGCGCCATGCGCTTCGCCGGGACCAAGAAGTATTTTATCCTGCGCCTGCCGCAGCGGCCCGGTGCGCTCAGGGATTTCCTCGAGATCCTCGGGCCCGAGGACGACATCGCCCGCTTCGAGTACCTCAAGAAATCGGCGCGCAACTTCGGCACCGTCCTGATCGGGATCGAGACGACGCGCGCCGAGAACATCCGCAGCCTCTTTGCGCGGATGGAAACAGCCGGTTTCGATTTCCGCGATGTGACGATCGACGAGACGCTGGCCAATTTCCTGCTTTGAGCGGGGATTGGTGCGTCCCGGCGAACGACTCAGGCGGCGCGGCGGGCCAGTCCTGACAGGAACGCATCCCGCGAGTCGCGATAGCTGCCGAGGACGCGGGCCAGATTGATCTGCTCGGCCCGGCCGCCATTGGCCAGCGTTTCGCCCTCGGCGCAGAGCGCGGCAAAGCTGGAGAAGCCCAGATTCAGCGCGGCCCCCTTCAGGAAATGAAGATCGGCGGCCATGTCAGGCCCCACCTCCTGCTGGCTCAGGCGCAGCAAGGCGTCATCGACTTCCTGCAGGAAAACCTCGACGACCTCGCCAAAAGCGTCGCCCATGTCGGAACGCAACTCATCAACCTGATTCCAATCGATCATGGCCTGTCTCCATTCGATCGTCTGAGTGTGGGTATCAACCTTTGAGTGAAATCCTAACGCCGAAAAGAGTAGAAAAACAACTGGCGGTTTAATAGTTGTTAATCAATTTGCGGCTCAACTGGCGCAACGGCTATCCAAGGTGCCCTGTGTCTTCTATTGCGTTCCCCTCGGCCGATGCCCCGACTGCGCGTATTGCGTCGTCCGAGAGGGCAATCAGGCATGTTCTGATCGTCGATGATTCGCGCGCCCAGCGCATGATTGTCGAAGCCGGTCTTCGCGGGCATGGATTCATCGTGCATCATGCCGATTGCGGCGCCAAGGCGCTGGAGCTGTGCAGCCGCCAGAACATCGACCTGGTGCTGTCGGACTGGATGATGCCGGGGATGACCGGGATCGAGTTCTGCCGCGCGCTGCGGGCCCTGCCCAGCGACCGCTACGTCTATTTCATCCTGCTGACCTCGAAATCCGACAAGGGCGCGGTGGCCGAAGGGCTGGACGTCGGCGCCGACGATTTCCTGACCAAGCCGCTCGATCAGGGCGAGTTGCGGGCCCGCATCAACGCCGGCGAGCGGGTGCTGGCCATGGAACGCGCCCTGCGCGGCAACAACGCCCTGCTGAGCGAAACGCTGGACCGGCTGCGCAACCTCTATGCCGCGCTGGACCGCGATCTGGTCGAGGCGCGGAACCTCCAGCAATCGCTGCTGCGCGAACGCTTCCACCGCTACGAGGAGGGGGAGGTCAGTCTGATCCTGCGCTCCTCGGGGCATGTCGGCGGCGATATGGTCGGTTTCTTCGAGGTCTCGCCGGGCGTGACCGGGCTTTACGGCATCGACGTCTCGGGCCATGGCGTGACCTCGGCGCTGCTGACCGCGCGGCTCTACGGCCTGCTGTCGGGCGCCACGCCCGACCAGAACATCGCCGTGACCATCGGCCCCGACGGTCCCGTCGGCCGCCCCCCGGCCGAGGTTGCGGCGGCGATGAACCGGCTCATGCTGTCGGAGATCCAGACCGAACGCTACGCCACCCTCGCCTATGCCGAGATCAACCGCACCAACGGCCATATCCGCATGGTGCAGGCGGGCCATCCCTATCCGGTCATCCAGCACCGCGACGGCTCGATCAGCCTGCTGGGCGAGGGCGGTCTGCCCGTGGGCCTGCTGGACGAGGCCACCTATACCGGCTTCGAAACCCGGCTCGAGCCCGGCGAAAGGCTGCTGATCCTGTCCGACGGCATCACCGAATGCCCCAATCCCGACGGCGTCGAGCTGGGGCAGGAGGGGCTGGCCGAGATCCTGCGCAATCTCGGCGACCTGAAGGGCACCCGCCTGCTGGATGCCCTGATGTGGGAACTCTCGCGCTGGCACGGGTCCGAGGATTTCCCCGACGACATGAGCTGCGCGGTCTACGAATACGGCGCCTGACGGCTGCGGCCCTTACTCGTTGCGCTCCAGCCGGGCCTCGATGGCCCGCAGCCGCGTCAGCACCTCGTCGCGGTATTCGTCGGTGCGGGCGTCGCTTTCCTCGTTATGCGCGTCCTGCATCGAATTGACGATCAGGCCGACCAGCAGGTTCACCACCGCGAAGGTGGTGACCAGGATGAACGGCACGAAGAAGGCCCAGGCATAGGGATAGACCTCCATCACCGGGCGGACGATGCCCATCGACCAGCTTTCCAGCGTCATGATCTGGAACAGCGAATAGGTCGAGGCGCCGAGATCGCCGAACCATTCCGGGAAGCCCGTGCCGAACAGCTGCGTCGCCAGCACCGCCGAGATGTAGAAGATCATCCCCATCAGCAGGATGACCGAGCCCATGCCGGGGATCGCCCGCACGAAGCCCTCGACCACCCGGCGCAGCGCCGGCGCGACCGAGATCACGCGCAGGAGCCTGAGCACCCTGAGCGCCCGCAACACGCTGAAATTCCCGGCCCCCGGCACGATGGCGATGCCGACGATGACGAAATCGAACAGGTTCCAGCCCGAGCGGAAGAACGACAGCCGCAGCGCCACCAGTTTCAAGGTCAATTCGACCACGAAGACCGCAAGGCAGGCCGTGTCGATCGCCACGATCAGCGGCCCGAACGAGGCCATGATGCTGTCCGAGGTCTCCATCCCCAGCACGACGGCGTTCAGGAGGATCACCGCGATGATGCCGTTGCGCACGGCAGGACTGTCGAGAAACGCCAGGATGCGTTCGTTCAAGGACATGATAACCCCATGGTTTTTACGCCATATGGGCCCGCGAGAACCGCGCCACAAGCTCGACATGCGCCGACCAGCGGAACTGGTCCACCACCTGCACCCAATCCAGCCGGTAGCCGGCGCCGACCAGCACCCTCGCGTCGCGGGCAAAGGTGACCGGACTGCAGGACACATGGGCGATGACCGGCACCGCCGCCTGCGCCAGTTCTGCCACCTGCGCCTCGGCCCCGGCGCGCGGCGGGTCGATGACCGCGGCGTCGAAGCGCTTCAGTTCATCGGGCATCAGCGGGCGGCGGAAGAGGTCGCGCGCCTCGGTCGTGACCCGTTTCAGACCCGTCGCGTTGCGCCAGCCCAGGTCCAGCGCCGCCAGCATCGGCGCAGCCCCCTCGACCGCGTGCACCTCGGCGGTCTCCGCCAGCGGCAGCGCGAAGGTGCCGCATCCGGCGAACAGGTCCACCACCTGTTTCGCGCCGCCTACCGCCTCGATCACCGCGGCTTTCAGCGCCGCCTCGCCCTGCGGCGTGGCCTGCAGGAAGGCGCCGGGCGGGGGTGAGACGCGGGCCCGGCCCATCGTCAGGCTCGGCGGCGCCTCCTGCAACAGCACCTCGCCGTTCCAGACCAGCCGCGCCAGCCGATGCGCCCCGGCGATCTGCGGCAGGGCCAGCCTGAGTGCCCGGTCGAGCGGCTTGCCCTCGTCGACCGAGACCTCGACCCCCTCGGCATAGCGGGTCACAGTCAGCCGCACCTCGCCCTTCCGCGAGCCGCCCTCGGTCACCAGCGCCTCCAGCGCCGGGATTACCGCGACCAGCGCCGGGTCCAACAGCGTGCAACCGGGGATCGCCGTCACCGTGTCGCTGGCCCGCCCGTGGAACCCGACCAATGCACCCGATTTCAGCCGCCGCCCGGCCAGCGTCGCCCGCCTGCGTGTCCCGGCAGGCGAGGTCAGCGTGTCGCGAAACGGTGCCTCCAGCCCCTGACCGGCCAGTGCCTGCCGGACGACGCCGGTCTTC
Source organism: Pararhodobacter sp. (assembly GCF_034676075.1). Lineage (GTDB taxonomy): Bacteria > Pseudomonadota > Alphaproteobacteria > Rhodobacterales > Rhodobacteraceae > Pararhodobacter. The sequence continues at coordinate 13,541 of NZ_JAUCCQ010000013.1, forward strand.
CAGGTCTCGACAAAGGCATCCGAGGCATGTTGCAGCGCACAGCCGCCGCAGGCCTTGTAGTGCCGGCAGGGCGCCGCCACCCGGTCGGGCGAGGGCGTCAGGATCTTCGGTTGCGCGATCCGGCCATCCACGGCCTCGCCGCCCACCTCCTCGCCCGGCAGCGCACGCGCCACCACCAGCCCGGGGGCCACGCCCTCGCCCCGCAGGTTCAGCCGATCGATCACGCTCATGCCGGCACCGCCGGGCTGAAGGCATACCCCTCGGGCGACAGGATCGCCGCCTCGCGCAAGCCATGCGGCTTGTTGGCGGGGGGCTCGATCACCATCCCGCCGTGGTCTTCCGCGCGCAAAACCGCAGTGTCGGGGTCGATTCCGAAGAGATACAGCTGCACCCCGGCCCCCCGTGGCGGGCTCTCCGGCAGCAGGTCATGCAGCGGATGCCGGGCGAAGGTCCCGTCCGAATGCAGCTGGATCAGCACCGCCCCATGCCGGACCAGCGCGAAATCATTGGAAAGCCGGTGGACCCCCAGTCCGAAGACCCCTTCCAGAAACCCGGCCATGCCCCGTACATCGCGGCACAGCAGGTTCAGCCCCAGCCCCGTCAGGCTGCGCCCGAAGTCAGCCGCCCCGATGGTTTCCAGATCCATTCACGCCTCTTCATCCTCGTCGACGCCCAGAAAGCCGCCCGATTGCCGCGCCCAATAGCGCGCATAGCGACCCTCGCGCGCCAAAAGCTCCGCATGCGTGCCTTCTTCGACGATGCGCCCCTCGTCAAGCACGATGATCCGGTCCATGCGCGCAATGGTGCTCAGCCGGTGGGCGATGGCCAGCACGGTCTTGCCCGCCATGACCTCGGCCAGCGTGCTCTGGATCGAGGCCTCGACCTCGCTGTCCAGCGCCGAGGTCGCCTCGTCCAGCACCAGAATCGGCGCGTCCTTGAGGAAGGCGCGCGCCAGGGCTATCCGCTGCCGCTGCCCGCCCGACAGCCGCACCCCGCGCTCGCCCAGCTGCGCGTCATAGCCCTTGCGCCCGGCATTGTCGGTCAGCGCCAGGATGAACTCATGCGCCTCGGCGGCGCGGGCGGCGGCCTCGACCTCGGCCTCCGAGGCATCGGGCCGCCCGTAGCGGATGTTGTCGCGGGCCGAGCGGTTGAACATCGCCGTGTCCTGCGTGACCATGCCGATCTGGCGGCGCAGGCTCTCCTGCGTCACGGTCTTCACGTCGATCCCGTCGATGCGGACCGCGCCCTTTTCGGTGTCATAGAGCCGCAAAAGCAGCGAGACGAGGGTCGATTTCCCCGCCCCCGAATGGCCGACGATGCCGATCCGTTCCCCCGGCGCGATCTTCAGATCCAGCTTCTCCACCCCGCCCGAGCGGCGACCATAGGCAAAGCTCACCCCGTCGAAATGCACTTCGCCCAGTACCGGCGGCAGCTCGGCCGCGTCGGGCGCGTCGACCAGCGCATGCGGCACGGCGAGCGTCCGCATCCCGTCCTCGACCTCGCCGATATTGGCGTAGATCCCCATCAGCGTGAAACTGACCCAGCCGGTCATCTGCGCCAGCCGGATCGCCACGGTCCCGGCGGCGACGATGGCCCCGGTCGAGGCCTCGCCCGCCGACCACAGCGCCAGCGTCCCGCCGACCAGCGCCACCGGCAAGAGCCCCGCCACCAGCATGAGACAGATGCGGAAGGTTGCGGAAACGCGCCCGTAGGCCATCACCCGCTCGCGATACCGGCCCATGGCGTCCAGCGCGTTGCGGTCCTCGAACCTTGCATGGGCGAACAGCTTCACGGTGCGGATGTTGGTGATCGTGTCGACGACCTGCCCGGTGACCATGGCCCGCGCCCCGGCCCGTGCCCCGGCGCGGCTGCGGATATAGGGCATGAAAAGCCGGATCAGCAGCAGATAGCCCACCGCCCAGACCAGCAGCCCGACCCCCAGCCGCCAGTCGATCGCGGCCATCAGCGCCACCGAGCCGATCACCGAGGACAGCGCGAAAGCCACGGTGTTGATGCTCTCGCTCACCACCTCGGTCAGGGCGCGCGCCGTCTGGATCTGCTTCTGCGCGATCCGCCCGGCGAAATCGTTGTCGAAATAGACGATGTCCTGCCCCATGGTCCAGCGGTTCAGCCGCGACAGGACCAGGGGGTCGATGTTCGGCGCGATCAGCAGGAAGTTCGCGGCCGAGTTCAGGCCGAAGGCCAGCGGCCGCAGCAGCAGGAAGAAGGCGGCGAAGAACACCAGCATCGGCCAGTTCTGCGCCACGAAATCCACCGCGCCCCCGGCGACGGCCGCATCCACCACCTGACCCATGACCCAGGCCGAGACGACCTCGGTCACGCCCCCCGCGGCCGAGATCACCGTCGCCAGCCAGATCCCCGGCCAGGCGCCCTTCAGCGCCCAGCGGCAGAAGGACCACAGGCTGCGCGGCGGCTCGCCCTCGGCGGGGGTGAAGGGCCGGATCAGATTAGACAATGCCATTCAAATTGCGCGCAAAGCCGCGCCCTCATCTTTGTTCTTCAAATATCCCGGGGGGTTCGGGGGGCTGGCCCCCCGATACCCGGTCTCATTCCGCGGCGTCCTCGGTGCCGATGAACCCGCCCGATTGCCGCTCCCAGAACCTTGCGTAAAGCCCGCCGCGGGCCAGCAGCTCGGCATGCGTCCCCTCTTCGGCGATATGGCCGTCGTCCAGCACCACGATCCGGTCCATGCGGGCGATGGTCGACAGCCGGTGGGCGATGGCGATCACCGTCTTGCCCTCCATCATCCCGTAGAGCGTCTCCTGGATCGAGGCCTCGACCTCGCTGTCCAGCGCGCTCGTCGCTTCGTCCAGCACCAGGATCGGCGCGTCCTTCAGGATCACCCGGGCGATGGCGATCCGTTGCCGCTGCCCGCCCGACAATTTCACGCCCCTTTCGCCGACCCGCGCGTCATAGCCCTGCCGCCCCTCGGCATCGGCCAACCCGCCGATGAATTCCTCGGCCTCGGCCCGCCGCGCGGCCTCCAGCATAAGCGCCTCGTCGGCGCCGCTGCGGCCGTAGAGAATGTTCTCCCGCACTGTGCGATGCAGCAGCGCGGTGTCCTGCTGGACCATGCCGATCTGCGCCCGCAAACTGTCCTGCGTGACCTGCGTCACGTCCTGCCCGTCGATCAGGATGCGCCCGCTCTCGGGGTCGTAGAACCGCAAGAGCAGCTTGACGAGGGTCGATTTGCCCGAGCCCGAGCGCCCCACCAGCCCCAGCTTCTCGCCCGGGCGGATGGTCAGGTCGATGCGGTCCAGCCCGCCGGAGCCCCGGCCGTAATGGTGGCTGACGCCCTCGAACCGGATCTCGCCGTCCTTGAACGCCAGCGCCTTGGCTCCGGGTGCGTCGGTCAGGGTGATCGGCTGGGCGATGGTATCCATCCCCTCGGCCACCACGCCCAGGCTTCGGAAGAAGGAACTGACCGCCCACATGATCCAGCCGGTCATGGCGTTGAGCCTCAGCACCAGCGCCGAGGCGGCGGCGACGATGCCGACGCTGGCCGAGCCGACCGACCAGAGCCAGATCGCCCAGCCGACCACGGCGACGATCAGGAAGCCGTTCAGCGTGACCAGCCAGAATTCCATCGTGGTGAAGATCCGCATCTCCGCCTGCATGGTCTCGCGGGCCTTCTGGATGGCTTCCTTGGCATAGGCGGTTTCATGGTCGTTCTGGGCGAACAGCTTGACCGAATGGATGTTGGAATAGGCATCGACCACCCGCCCGGTGATGGCGCTGCGGGCGTCCGACGCGGCCTCGGACGCGGGGCCGACCCGCTTGATCGTCCAGCGCAGCAGCGTGCCGTACAGCACCAGCCAGATCAGCAGCGGGATCACCAGCTGCGGATCGGCGCCGGCCAGCAGCACGCCGGCGCCGACGATATAGGCGACGGAATAGCCCAGCGCGTCGAAGATCTGGAACACGGCCTCGCCGGCGGCGGGCGGGGTCTGCATGATCCGGTTGGCGATGCGCCCGGCGAAATCGTTCTCGAACCAGCCGACCGACTGGCGCAGCACATGGCGATGCGAGCGCCAGCGGATCAGCGTGCCGAAATTGGGGATGATCGCGTTGTTCAGGAGCGCGACGGTGACCAGCTGCAACACCGGCCTGAGGAACAACAGGAACAGCGCGGCGAGGATCATCTCGGTCCCGTGCTCGGCCCAGAATTCGGCCGGGCCCGCCTGTTCGAACAGGTCGACCAGCCGGCCGAGATAGCCGAGCAGCCCGATCTCCATCGCTGCGACGATGACCGAGAACAGGCCGGTTACGGCAAAGACCTTGCGGAACGGGCGCATGTAGACGCCCAGGAACGACCACAGGCGGCGCGGCGGTGTGTCGTCCTCGGGATAGGCGGCATAGGGATCCACCAGGTTTTCAAAAAATCTGAACAATCCGCCAATCCTTCACCTGTGAAGGCAATCTAGGGCGGAGTGGGGGATCAGGCCAGCCCCAGAAGCGCAAGAAGCTGTGCGCGGTCGGGTTTCAGATCCTGGGCCAGCCAATGCTCCTGCGCCCGAGCCAGCGCCCGGCCCAGATCGGGACCCAGCAGCACCGGCATCAGGTCCTTGGGTTTCAGCGGGAAATCGGCCTGCGCGCCGCGCATCACCTCGGCCTGCCAGCCCGGGGCAGGGGGTGTTTCCAGCAGTGCCGCCCGGCCCAGCAGCGCGTCGCAGCCCAGCCGCCAGCCCAGCCGCCAGCCCAGCGCGGCGGGCGTGTCCATGCCGGAAAAAGCGTCTCTGACCTTGCCGAAATCGCGGATCTCGGCCTTGGACAGGCGCAGCGTTTCCACGTCGCCCGTCAGCACCGCCAGCCTGCGCAGCCAGCCGCCCGGCTTGTCCCCTTCCAGATGCACCAGCACCGGCAGCGCCTGCGGCTGAGCGCCGGGCAGGACAGGCAGCAGCACCCCCGATAGCGCCATGGCGGCGACGGCGGGCGCGGGGTCGGCGGCGGCGAGCAGTTTCTTCAGCTCGGCCGTCACCCGTTCGCGCGAAAGCGTCTCTAACATGGCCGAATGCTCGGCGCAGGCGGCCAGCGCCTCGGGGTCCAGACCCTGCTCGGGGTCGCCGTATTGGGCATGGAAACGGAAGAAGCGCAGGATGCGCAGGTAATCCTCGGTGATCCGCGCCTGGGGATCGCCGACGAAGCGCAGCCGCCGGGCCTGTAGGTCCGGCAGCCCGCCCAAGGGGTCGATTAGCGTGCCGTCCGCCTGGGCATAAAGCGCGTTCATGGTGAAATCGCGCCGGGCCGCATCCTGTTGCAGCGAGGCGCCGAAGGACACCCGGGCGTGACGGCCGAAACTTTCCTCGTCGTGGCGGAAGGTGGTGACCTCATAGCCCTCGCCCTCCGCGACCACAGTCACGGTTCCATGGGCAATGCCGGTCGGCACCGCCTTCAACCCGGCCTTTTCGGCAAGCATAGAGACGGTTTCGGGCAGCGCATCGGTGGCGATGTCCACATCCGCGACCGGCACGCCCAGCAGGGCGTTGCGTACGCAGCCACCGACTGCGAGCGCGTGAAATCCGGCGCCGGTCAGCATTCCCATCACCGCCTGGGTGCCGGGATTGTCGAGCCAGGCGCCGCTGACCTTCATGCCGCGCGCGCCGCCAGCGCCCGGAGCATCCGCGCCGTCGCGCCCCAGATGTAATAGGGGCCCCAGGGCACGGTGTAATAGCTGCGCCACTGGCCCAGCCAGCGGCGGCGCTGCACCGAATAGGCGCCTTCATCCATCAGATGGGCCAGCGGCACGAAGAAGGCTTCCTCGACCTCGCCCGCCTCGGGCACCGGGGTGAAATCCCCGTCGATGACGCCAACAAAGGGGGTCACGCGAAAGCCGGTGACGGTCTCATGCACCGGCATCGCGCCCAGCACCCGCACCCGGGCGGGGTCGAGCCCGACTTCCTCCTGCGCCTCGCGCAGGGCGGCGGCTTCGGGTCCGGCGTCACCGGGATCGACCTTGCCGCCCGGAAAGGCGATCTGCCCCGGGTGGTGCTTCAGGGTCGAGGCGCGCTTGGTCAGGATCACGTGCCAACCGCCCGGCTTTTCAGCCAGGGCGATCAGTACGGCGGCGGGCCGCAGTTTCAGCCCCGTGGGGCGAAACTGCGGGTTCAGGTCGAAATCCGAGGATTGCGGGCCGTCGCGGTTCAGCGCGTCCCGCAGATGCTCGATGATCTCAGTCCTTGCCGCCATTATTCGCCTCGAACCCCACGGTCTTCGGGTCGAGAACGTAATGCGCCCCGCAGAATTGGCAATCGGCCGTGACCGTGCCCTCGGGCGTGGTCATGTGGCCGATGTCCTTGGCCGAATAGATCGACAGCGACTGACGCACCTTGTCCTCGGAACACGAGCAGCCGAATTCGATGCGCTGGGCATCGTAGACCCGTGGCTCTTCCTCGTTGAAAAGCCGCAGCAGCAGGTCGGTCGGCTGCACCGACGGGCCGATCAGCTCCAGCTCCTCGACCGTGTCGAGCAGGATGTTCACCCGGCTCCAGTTCTCGGCATCGTCGCCCGAGACCAGATCGCGCGCATGCAGCAGACCGTTGTCGCCCGTCGCGCCGCCCTGGGCATAGGGGCTGGCCTTGGGCATGTGCTGCAGCATCACGCCGCCGGCGCGCCAGTGTTCGGCCTGACCGGCCATCTGATTGCGGCCATGCGCGGTCGAGAAACGGGTCGGCAGTTGCTCGGATTGCGCGAAATAGGCCTCGGCGCAATCGCTCAGCGACTGGCCGGCGATCGGGGTGATGCCCTGATAGGGCTGCATGCCCTCGCCCTGGTCGATGATGATCGCCAGATAGCCCTCGCCGATCTGATCGAACCCGCGGTCCGTCAGGCTGAGGCGTTCGCTGTCGAAGCTGGCCCAGGCGCGGATCCGCGCGGGGGCGCCATCGGCGGTGGGGGCGTAGTAATCGGTCGCGATCAGCCGCGCCGCGCCCTTGCCGCGCACCTGCAGCGAGAGGCGCCAGCGCAGTTTCAGCGTCTGGCCGATCATGGCGGTCAACAGGACGGCCTCGGCCACCAGATCCTCGATCGGGGCCGGGTAGCGGTGCTGCGAGAGCACCGTATCGAGGACACCGTCCACACGGGCGACTCGGCCGCGCACGTCGGCCTTGTCCAGCTGGAACGGCAGGACGGTATCGTCCCAGGCGATTTGCGCACCGAGAGTCATCAGGAAACCTTCACATCATGGGGCTTGGTTTTAAGGCCGTCATATAGGAATCCTTTTCCTGGGGCCAAGGGGCAAAGCGATTCGCGCGTCCCTCGGGCAGACAACAAGGAGACGGGCATGATCCCGCGATACGGCGACCCGCGCGAAAGCGGGCAGCGCTACCGGCTGAGGCCGGGCGCCTATGCGGTGCTCTGGCGCGACGGGCGGGTGCTGCTGACCCATCAGCAGGAGCCCTGGCCGGAGTTCCAGCTGCCGGGCGGCGGCATCGACCCCGGCGAATCACCGATCCAGGCCCTGCACCGCGAGGTCTATGAGGAAACCGGCTGGCGCATCGGCGGGGCGCGGCGGCTGGGGGCCTTCCGGCGCTTCACCTTCATGCCGGAATACGACATCTGGGCCGAGAAGCTCTGCCATATCTTCCTGGCGCGGCCCGTGCGGCGGCTGGGCCCGCCGACCGAACCCGGCCACAGCGCGCAATGGATGGCGCCGCAAGACGCCGCAGACAGGGTCGGCAACGCGGGCGACGCCGCTTATCTGCGGCGCGTGATCCGGGGGCTGGCATGATCCCGCGGCGGACCTTCCTGCTGCTGGCGCTGGCGGCCTGCGCCCGCGGCCCGCAGTTTCGCGACTATGACGGGCCCGAGGTGACCGAGGTGCGGGTCCTCAAATCCGAACGGCGGATGGAGCTGTGGTCCGGCGCGACCCGCCTTCGCAGCTACGACATCGCGCTCGGCGCCAATCCTCTGGGTCACAAGCAGCAACAGGGCGATTCCCGCACGCCCGAGGGGGAATACCGCATCGACCGGCGCAACCCGGCCAGCGCCTTCCACCTGTCCCTGGGAATAGATTACCCCAATGCGGCGGATCTGGCGCGGGCGCAGGCGGCGGGGGTGGATCCCGGCGGCGATATCTTCATCCACGGCACCGGCACGCGCAGCCGCTTCAGCCGCTACCGGCGGGGCGACTGGACGGATGGCTGCATCGCCGTGACGAATCGCCAGATCGAAGAGATCTACGCCATGGTCCGCGACGGGACCCGGATCGTCCTGACCGCTTAGGAGCGGTTGGGCCGCGTATCGGCAACCGGCGCCTGCTGGGCGATCTGCTGCGAGGCACCGGCCGGAACCGCAGGCGCGCCGGTGGTCAGGCACCACCAGATCTTGCCATTCGCTTCCTGATACCAGGCAAAGCCCAGATCGAGGGCACGGGCGTCCAGCAAGATGCTGCGCGTGTCCTCCTGCGACAGCCAGGCGGTCAGCGTCTCGATCTCGGTCTCATAGGTCTCGGACACCGCCTCGCCCAGGAAATAGCCGGTGTAGCCGACGCGCCGCACCCGGTCGATCGGCGAGGACCCGTCCGAGCCGAAATGCCAGGGCCGCACCTGCACCGACATGTCGCGGGCATGGGTGGCGGCGGCGGTGGTCAGGTCCTGGCTGAACTCGACGCCCGGCAGGCCCTGCTGCTGGCGCACCGTGTTCAGCGCGTCGCGCATCCGCGCCTGCACCTGGGTCGCATCGCCCGGGGTGATCCGGTAGACCACCGGCATCGGGCGGCCGTCGGTGCCCAGCCGCATGGCGGTTTCGGGCGGCGCGGACGAGCAGGCGGCCAGCGCGGCCGCCGCGGAAAACGCGGCGAGGAGGGAAAGGTCGAGTTCGGACATTTTTGTCTCTGACTGCTTCGATCCTTCAGCCATAGCGAAATTCTGCCAAAAACTCAACGGCACTGGCCGGGGCGCCCTGCGCTCTGCGTTGCGAGAACGCGGTTTTTCGCGTAGCATGGCAAAAAAAAGAACACCAAGCAGTCGAGCAGTTTCATGCCCAGCGATCTTTTCCCGCGGTTCAGCCGCCGGGGCTTTCTTGCGACATCCGCCGCCTTTGGCGGCGCGCTCGCCGCGCCCTCGGTCATGGCGCAATCGGCGCCGCCCCCCAGCGCGCTGCAGAACTCCACCCAGATGGAAGAGGACGTGCGCGAGACGACGCGGCGCAACGCCTCCAGCTTCCGCACGATGGAATGGCGCGATCACTTCGACAGCCTGCGCAAGGGCGCGATCCTGGCCGATACGATCAGCCGCTGCGTGCATTTCTGGTCCGAGGACGGGCGGACCTATCGCCTTTACCCCTCGTCGGTGCCGATGACGGACGAGCTGACCCGCCGCGGCCGGACCGAGGTGGTGCAGAAGGTCCTCGGCCCCGACTGGCGGCCCACGGCGGACATGCTGGCGCGCTATCCCGACTGGCCGCGCTATGTCGGACCGGGCCCGGACAACCCGCTTGGCACGCATGCGCTCTACCTCGGCTGGCCGGCCTATCGGGTGCATGGAACCCATGACACGCGCAAGATCGGGCGGCGCTCCTCGAGTGGCTGCATCGGCCTCTACAATGAACATATTGCACAGCTTTATTCCTTCGCGCAGGTCGGAACACAGGTGTTGCTAATTTGACGACATCGGGGCGAAGAAGCGTGAAAAGCCGCACGTGCCCCGTTGCAATTCACCCCGCAAACTGCTTTCAGATCAGATACGAGGTATCGTCTTGGGTGCATGTTCCTGTCCTCATAACAAAACAGGGGCATGCGAATACTGGAGGTTGACATGAAGAAACTTGCTCTCGCTGGCCTGCTGGCCGTCGTCGGCACCGGCGCCATGGCTTCGGGCTACGTTGCCCCGCCGATGGTCGAGCCGGAAGTCGTTGTGGCTCACTCGTCGTCGTCGGTTGGCGGCATCGTGATCCCGCTGCTGCTGCTGGTTCTGGTCGCCGCTCTGGCGAACTGATCCGCACACGCGATCAAACGAAGGGGTCAGGTTCGCCTGGCCCCTTTCGTTTTGCCCAAAGCAAAGGCCCGGCGGGAAACCTGCCGGGCCTTTGTTCATTCTGCACCGCAGAAATTACTCCAGCCAACCGGCCAGATTGCGCCGGGCAATGGCCGCCAGCGCGTCCATATGGGCCGAATCATCGTTCAGGCAGGGGATATAGGTGAAGCTCTCACCGCCCGCATGTTCGAAGGCCTCGCGGATCTCGCCCTGGATTTCCTCCAGCGTTTCGATGCAATCGGCGCTGAAAGCGGGGGCGATCACGGCAATGTTACGCACCCCTGATTCGGCCAGTTTTGCCACATGCTCAACGGTATAGGGCCTGAGCCATTCCTCACGCCCAAAGACCGACTGGAACGAGGTGTCGATCGATCCCGCCTCCCAGCCCAGCCGCTCGCGCAGCAGCCGCGTCGTCTTCTGACACTGGCAATGATAGGGGTCGCCCTCGCGCAGGTAGCGCTGCGGCATACCGTGATAGCTGGCCACCAGCAGGTCGGGCCTTTGCGGCAGTGCAGCATAGGCCCGCTCGACCGAGGCGGCCAGCGCCTCGATATAGAGCGGCTCGTCGAAATAGGCGGGGACGGTGCGGGCGGCGGGCTGCCATTTCTGACCCATCAGCGCGCGGAAGAACTGGTCGTTGGCGGTGGCGGTCGTGGCGCCCGCGTATTGCGGGTAGAGCGGAAAGAACAGGATCTTCTCGCAGCCCGCCTTGACCATCTTCTCGACCACGCTCGCGGTCGAGGGGTTGCCGTAGCGCATGCAGAACTCGACCTGCACCGCCTCGCCATAGGCCTCCTGCATGCGGCTGGCCAGCGCCTCGGTCTGCGACCGGGTGATGGTCATCAGCGGGCTCTCGTCCCGCTCCTTGTTCCAGATCAGCCGGTAATTCGCGCCCGAGGTGAAGGGCCGTTTCGACAGGATGATCAGCTGCAACAGCGGCTGCCATTTCCAGGGCGCGATGTCGATCACCCGGCGGTCGGACAGGAATTCGTTCAGATAGCGCCGCATCGACCAGTAATCAGTCGCATCCGGCGTGCCCAGATTGGCCAGCAGCACGCCGACCTTGGCCCGGGGCAGGGCGGGGTGGTCGGCAGGGGCATGGGCCGGTCGGTGCAGGTCGGTCATCGGCTTCCTCTCTGGTGGCGACCCAGACCTAGCGGGCGGGTCGGTCCCGTCAATCCTTGAGCCTGGGGGCTGCGGCAAAAGGCGCAGGTTCGAGGCCGGTTTCCGTGGTCCCCAGCGCCGCCGCCAGCCGCTGCGCGGCCGATCCCGGGCGGAGCGGCTTCTGCTGGCCCTCGGCGGGCGCCCAGCCGGTCAGGAACAGCGTCTCGACCGTGGCCTGCAGGCGGCCCTCGGGATCGGCGAAACTCTCGGCGTAAAGCTGGGCGGCCCGGGCCAGCACCGCGCGCCTGAGCGGGGCCCTGTGGCGGGCGTCCAGCGCGTTGACCTCGCCCATGGCGCGCAGGTCGCGCACCAGATGCAGCAGGTCGCGATAGAGGACGGTCCGCGTGAAACTGTCCGCCACCGGCAGCGCCAGCCCGGCCCGCTGCAACAGCGCGCCCAGATCGCGGATCTCGCCCATCGGCACCACCCGGGGCGACAGGCCGCCGGTCACGTCGCTTTCCGCCTGCGCCAGCACCATGCGCAGCTCCTGCAGGCTCTGCCCGCCAAACAGCACGCCGATGAACAACCCGTCCGGTTGCAGCGCCCGCGTCGACTGGATGATCTGGCCCAGCGGATCGTCGGCCCAATGCAGGGCCAGCGCATGCACCACCAGGTCATGCGCGCCGGGTTCCAGATCCAGCACGTCGGTATCCGGGACCAGCCGGGCGCCGGGCAGGCGACCCTCCCAGACCTCGGGGAAGGGCGTTACCACGGCGGGTGCCGTAAACGTTCTGTTAACCTCGGCGAGTCTCTCCTGAACCTCGTCCGCCGCATCCTCGTGCAGGAAGAAGGCGGGCGCGCGGCGGGCGCGGGCGCGGAAACGGTCCAGCGCGGGGCGGTCGGTCAGGGCAGGGGGGCGTTGGGCGCTCATGGCAGGTGTGTTTGGCCTTGCGGGCGGCGAAGTCAAGGCCGGGCTTGGCCGCGCGGCCCGGCTGGTGCTGGACACGCTCTATCCGCCGCATTGTCTGGCCTGCGAGGCGGCCGTGCTGGAGCCCGGCACGCTCTGCGGTCGCTGTTGGGCCGAGGCCGCCTTCGTCACCGGCCTGTCCTGCGACAAATGCGCGGCACCCCTGCCCGGCGATCCGGCCGAGGCGCCGATCCTCTGCGACGATTGCCTGCGCGTCGCCCGGCCCTGGAGCCACGGCCGCGCAGCGCTCCTCTATGGCGGGACCGGGCGTCAGCTGGTGCTGGCGCTGAAATACGGCGACCGGCACGACATTGCCCGCCCGGCGGGGCGCTGGCTGGCCCGTCAGGCCGCGCCCCTGTGCCGCGCCGATACGCTGGTCGTGCCGGTGCCCCTGCACCGCGCGCGCCTGTTTCACCGCCGCTATAACCAATCGGCGTTGCTGGCGCTGGCGCTGGGCCGGGAACTGGACCGCCCGGCGCTGCCCGACCTGCTGCTTCGCACTCGGTGCACCGGCATCCAGGACGGGCTGAGCCGCGCCGCCCGGTTCGAGAACCAGCAGGGCGCCATCGCCCCCCGCCCGACCCGCGCCAAACGGATCGAGGGGCGGCATGTGCTGCTGGTCGATGACGTCATGACCTCGGGCGCGACGCTGGCCGCGGCGGCGGAAGCCTGCTTCGCTGCGGGCGCCGATGATGTCGATGTCATCGTTCTGGCCCGGGTTCTGCGCGAGGAATGATCGTCAGACCGTAATCACGGTTCACAAGCCCCCTCCGGCGCACTACATCCGAAGCAATCGTGAAAGGATGCGCCATGGCCAACGTGGAAATCTACACCTCGCCCTTCTGCGGCTATTGCCACGCCGCCAAGCGGCTGCTGAAGCAGAAGGGCGTGAGCTTCACCGAAATCGACGTGCTGGAACACCCCGACCGCAAGGCCGAGATGGTGAACCGCGCCAAGGGCGGCCGTACCGTGCCGCAGATCTTCATCGACGGGAAGCACATCGGCGGTTCGGACGATCTGCATGCGCTGGACCGGCGGGGCGGGCTTGACCCGCTGCTGGCAGGCTGATGCGCGCCGGTCTCTGTCAGCTGAGCGTCGGCGACCTGCCGGCCGAGAATGTAGCCCTGGTGCGCGACGCCGTGCGCAGGGCGGTGGCGGGTGGCGCGGGCTTCGTGCTGACGCCGGAATGCACCAATTGCATCTCGGCCGACCGCAAGCACCATCAGAACGTCTTGACGGTCGAGGGCGAGGACCCGGTCCTCGCCATGCTGCGGGACGAGGCGGCGCGGGCCGGGATCTGGCTGCTGGCGGGCTCGTTGATCCTGAAGACCGCCGATCCGGAGGATACGCGCTTTGCCAACCGCTCGATCCTGATCGGGCCGGATGGGGCGATCACGGCGCGTTACGACAAGATCCACCTCTTCGACGTGCAGGTGACGGAGACCGAGACCTACCGCGAATCGGCCGGGATCCGTCCGGGCGACCGCGCGGTGCTGGCGCAGACGCCGTTCGCCGCGCTGGGCATGACGATCTGTTACGACGTGCGCTTCCCCCATCTCTATCGCGCGCTGGCGCAGGCTGGGGCGCAGGTGCTGACCGTTCCCGCCGCCTTCAGCCCCGTCACCGGCGCCGCGCATTGGGAGACGCTGCTGCGTGCCCGCGCCATCGAGACGGGTTGCTACGTACTGGCCCCGGCTCAGACCGGCCAGCATCCCCAGACCACCGGCCGCAAACGCGCCACCCATGGCCACGCGCTCGCCATCGCCCCCTGGGGCGAGATCCTGGCCGATGCGGGCACCGAGCCGGGGCTGATCTTCGCCGACCTCGACCTCGGCGCCGTGGAGCATGCCCGCGCCCGGGTGCCGTCCCTCGACCACGACCGCCCCTTCGCGCCGCCGGAGCGTCTGACGTGAAGAACCTCGACGACCTCGCCATCCCGCTCTTTGCCGAGCTGTTCATGGCCGATCAGCTGGCCCGCGCCCGGCTGACCAAGGTGCTGCCGCGCGGGATGGAGCTGTCGCATTTCAGCGTGCTGAACCTGCTGGCCCGGCGGCAGGAGGAGCGCACCCCCGCCCAACTGGCCAAGGCGTTCCACGTGACCCGGGGCGCCATGACCAACACGCTGGGCAAGCTGGAGGTCGCGGGCCATATCCACATCCGCCCCGACTGGGACGATGCGCGGCGCAAGTTCGTCTCGATCTCGCCCGCCGGGCGGCAGGCCCGCGACGCGGCGCTGCATGCCATCGCCCCGGTGATCGGCGCGTTGGCCACCAAAATCGGCACCGACAAGGTGCGCGCCGTCTTGCCGGTGCTGCGCGAGCTAAGGTCCGAGCTGGAGAACGAGGATTAGGCAGCCTGGCGCAGGCTGGCCAGTTTCAGCCCAAAGCCGATGAAGACCACGCCGGTGACCGCTTTCAGCCAGCGCTGGAACCGCGCGCCCTGCGTCGCGGCGCTGAGGCGGGCCAGCAGCAGGACCACGGCGGAAAACCAGATCACGTTGATCATCGAATGGATGAACACGAGTTCAAAGGCGGTGGCGACCGGATGCGCCCCGACCGGGATGAATTGCGGGAAGACCGCCAGATAGAACATCGAGACCTTGGGATTGAGCCCGTTGGTCAGCAGCCCCTCCAGATAGGCCCGCCTGAGCGTCCGCGCGCGCCGGGCGGGGGCGACCTCGGCCAGGGGTGCCGCGCCGCGCCAGGCGGCGATCAGGGATTTCACGCCGATCCACAGCAGATAGGCGGCGCCCGCCAGCTTCACCAGCGTGAAGGCCGTCGCCGATTGCATCAACAGGATGGAGATGCCGAGGATCGACAGCGTGCCGTGGATGTAGAAGGCGGTGAAGAACCCGGCGATCGCGGCAAAGCCCGCTGCGCGGCCCGAGGTGGGGACCAGCCGGGCGATCAGCGCGCCATTGGGGCCGGGCGAGGTGACGAGGAGCGTGGTCGCGACCACGAAGGCAAGCAGCTGGGCCGAGGACATGGGACACCGGGGCAAGGGGATGGGCTGTGACGCTAGCGCCTCGCCCCCGGCGCCGGCAAGGGGCCACCCGTTGCAATCGCCGCGCCGATCCCCCATCTTGGCCCTGCGTCCCCGGCTGACCGGCGGGTGCGGCTCATGGAGAGTGGATGTCAGAGCTTGTGTGACTAGGTCCCCGTCGCCGGGGACCGCGTGATCCGGAACCAGCCGGGCGGCGTGATGCTGCCGGGTGATCTGACACGTCTGTCATACGAGACATCCATGAATATTTCCCGACCCGAACAACGGACGTTGCACGTCCTGGCCCTGGGGGGCCGAATCCAGCACGAGCGCGGCGAGGGCCGCAAGATCGTCGACACCACCTGCTATACCCGCGAGGGGATGGTGCTGGCCGATTGCGACCTGCGCGTGTTTCAGAAGCTGAAGCGCAAGAAGCTGATCGAATCACGGGGCGGCGACGCGTACCGCATCTCGCATCGCGGGCGGCTGAGCGTCCGCGCGCAGCTCGACAATCAGGGGGGCTGAGAGGACCTTTCAAGCCAGGGGCGGACCGCAGCACGCAGTGTCGCGCCGCTCCGCCCCTGACCGCGGACGTTGCGTTTGTTGAATTGGCGGCTTTTCCGCCCTATATTGAGCGTAGCCATAAAGAGCATTTCGAGTCGGCTTCGCCTATCGATTGGCCCGCTCGCTTTGGATGGTGGACTGGATAGGCAGTCCATTCGCAGGACACTACGGGTGGTCTCTGACCCCAAGAGCTAAAGAGACGCTGCTACTGCGAGCTACCAGAACGCACGGTCCCCACCCGGGTGCCGTGCGTTTTTGTTCCTGCGAACGCGGTCACAATGGACCAGATATGGCCGTCCCGGCGGTCGCGGGACTCTAGGATGGCCGTTCCCGAACGGCTTCGAACGACTGCGAGTCGGGTGTTTCTGGTGCCTGGTCCCTCAAAGAAGACAGGCGTTCCGGCGCAGACAATCAGCGCGACGAACTTCGCCACATCCTCGAACTGGTTCCATCCCCGCGCGGCTATTTCCCTCTGATGCTCGTGCCAAATATGGCGGGCGCCCCAACCGCGGTTGGGGCCGAAATGTTCGCCCAGCAACAGCAGGATCGGCCCAGAAGGCAAACGAAAAGCGCCACTACGCATGTCATCCAGTAGGCCGAAATGGTCAGCGCCTGATGGATGCTGCAGCTGATGGCTACGCGACATGGATACCCGCACGAAAAACGCCCGGGCTGGTGAAAGCCCGGGCGTTCGATCTTGGGTGACAGGCGGTACGAAAACAACCGCCGAAGTAATCAGGCCAGCGTGCGTTCCACGGTCTGACGCTCGAAGATCTCGATGACGTCGTTGTCGCGGATATCGTCGTAGTTCTCGAAGGCCATGCCGCATTCCTGGCCCGAGATGACTTCCTTCACCTCGTCCTTGAAGCGCTTCAGCGTCTTCAGCGTGCCCTCGTGGATCACCACGTTGTCGCGCAGCAGGCGGACGCCGGCCGAACGACGGGCCACGCCTTCGGTGACCAGGCACCCGGCAACCTTGCCGACGCCCGAGACCTTGAAGACCTGCATGATCTTCGCATAGCCGATGAAGTTCTCGCGAACCTCGTCCTTCAGCAGGCCCGAGGCCGCCGCCTTGATGTCGTCGATCAGGTCGTAGATGATCGAGTAATAGCGGATCTCGACGCCCTTCTGGGACGCGGAGCTGCGCGCGGTGGCATTGGCACGGACGTTGAAGCCGATGATCGGCGCGCCCGAGGCTTCCGCCAGGCCGACATCCGAATCGGTGATCGCGCCGACGCCGTAATGCAGAACCCGCACCCGGACCTCGTCGTTGCCGACCTTCTCCAGCGCCTGGACGATGGCCTCGGCAGAACCCTGCACGTCAGCTTTCACCAGCACCGGCAGCTCGGCCACGTCCTGGTCCGCCTTGGCCTTGGCCATCAGCTGTTCCAGCGTGGTCGCGGCACCGGCGGCAGCGCGTTTGTCCTTGGCGGCATGGGCACGGTAATCCGCGATCTCGCGCGCCTGGGCTTCGGTTTCCACAACGTTCAGCACGTCACCGGCTTCCGGCGTGCCGTTCAGGCCCAGAACCTCGACCGGGACCGAGGGACCGGCTTCGTCGACCCGCTCGCCCTGATCGTTGATCAGCGCGCGGACCTTGCCGTATTGCTCGCCCACGACGAAGATGTCGCCCTTGCGCAGCGTGCCGTGCTGAACCAGCACGGTCGCCACCGGACCACGGCCCACGTCGAGCTTGGCCTCGATGACCGCGCCTTGCGCCGAGCGCTTGGGGTTGGCCTTGAGTTCCAGGATCTCGGCCTGCAGCGCGATGGCTTCGAGCAGGCTGTCCAGCCCCTTGCCGGTCAGCGCCGAAACCTCGACGTCCTGGACGTCGCCGCCCATTTCCTCGACCACGACCTCATGCTGCAGCAGCTGCGTGCGGACGCGGTTGGCGTCGGCCGAGGGCTTGTCGCATTTGTTGATCGCCACGATCATCGGCACACCGGCCGCTTTCGCGTGGTTGATGGCCTCGATCGTCTGCGGCATGACCGAATCGTCGGCCGCCACCACCAGAACCACGATATCCGTGACCTGCGCGCCGCGGGCCCGCATCGAGGTGAAGGCCGCGTGGCCGGGCGTGTCGAGGAACGACAGCACCGCACCCGATTCGGTCGTCACCTGATAGGCGCCGATGTGCTGGGTGATGCCGCCGGCTTCGCCCGCGACGACGTTCGCCTTGCGGATCGCGTCCAGAAGCGAGGTCTTGCCGTGGTCGACGTGGCCCATGATGGTGATGATCGGCGGACGCGAGACGAGATCCTCGTCCTTGTCCTGCACGGTGTCGATCACCTGCTCCACGTCCGCGTCCGAGACGCGAATCGCCTTGTGGCCGAATTCCTCGATCACCAGCTCGGCGGTATCGGCATCAATCGCCTGATTCATGGCGACCATCATGCCCATCTTCATCAGGGCCTTGACCACGTCGGCGGCGCGTTCCGCCATCCGGTTGGCCAGTTCCTGCACGACGATGGTTTCCGGCAGACGCACTTCGCGCGACTGCTTCTCGGCCTTGTGGCCCATGCCCAGCGCCTTGGCGCGGGCCTTTTCCTGCTTGCGCTTCATGGCGGCAAGCGAGCGCTGGCGCCCGCCCTCGCCACCGTCCAGCGCGGCGGTCAGCGTCAGCTTGCCCGCGCGGCGGCCGGCGTCGTCGCCCTTCTTGCCACGCGAATCGCGGTCCTCGCGCTCGCGCTCGGACTTGCGGGGGGCACCGGCGGGGCCACCGGCCGGACGCGGCGGGGTGCTGCGTTCGGCGGCGGGGGCATTGGCCGGGCTCGGCGCCGAGGGGGCGCGGTCGGCGCCACGGGCCGGGCGCTCGGCCTTCTCGGCCTCGGCGGCAGCGGCCTTCTCAGCCACGGCGGCAGCGGCTTCGGCGACCTTGCGGGCCTCTTCCTCTTCCTTGGCCTTGCGGGCTTCCTCGCGTTCACGCTCTTCGCGCTCGCGGGCCTCGATCTCGGCGCGGCGGCGCTCGCGGTCTTCCTCGCGCTGGCGCTCTTCCTCGGCGCGCTGGATGGCCTCGTCGGCCTCCCGCGCCTTGGCGGCGCGGACAGCGGCCAGACGGCGCTCCATCTCGGCGTCGGAAATGCCTGCGGGGCGGCGCGAGCCCAGAGTGCCCGCCGCCGGTTTGTTCGCCGATCCGTCCGACGCACCACCCGCGGCGCCGGGCTTGGGCACCACAACGCGCTTGCGTTTGGTTTCCACCACAACCGCCTTGGTCCGCCCGTGGCTGAAGCTCTGCTTCACTTGCCCGGGGGTCGAGCCGCTGCGCAGCCCAAGGGGTTTCTTGCCGTCAGTATCGCTCATGCGTCTCGTCAATCCTCTCGGGTGGCGCCACAATGGCCACCGTCCTGCCCGCGCAAACGCGCGAGTTTCGCCGCTTCCTCTACTACACGTGCAGACAGACCGCCAGCGGCAAGCGCGGCATGTATCACATGTTCCCGGCCGAAAGCCAAACCGATTTCCCCAGCCAGCAGACAGCCGATAAAACCGTCCTCGCCCGGCGGGGCCTTCAGCTTCGTCTTGCCCCGTTCAGAGCCGTCGGTGGCCTGGATCAGCACCACCGCCTCCTCTGATCGAAGCCAGTCCTTCACCTTCTCGTAGCCCGCCACCGCCTGACCCGCCTTGCGGGCCAGCGCCAGCAGACCGATCACGCGCCGCGTCTGCAGGTCGTGGACCATCGCGTCCAGATCCGCAGGCACCGTGACCGGCTCCCGAGCCGCGCGGGCGAAGAGCTTCTTCTTCGCCGCCTGCGCGATCAGCGCCCGATCGGCCGAGACATAGATCCCGCGACCGGGCAGCTTGCCCTCGATATCCGGCACCAGCGCGGCACCCGGCCCCACCACGAAGCGGATCAGCCCACCCTTGGGCTGAACCTCGCCTGAGACGATGCAGCGCCGTTCCGGCCCGTCCTGGTCCTTGACGCGCCCGCCCCTGGTCATGGGTCGGACTCCTTACGCGTCGTCTTCGTCGTCGGCGGGCTCTTCCTCTTCCTCGGCCTCCAGCTCGGCGGGATCGACCCAGCCCAGCAGGATGCGCGCGGTCATGATCATCGTCTGCGCCTCTTCGAGGCTCATCTCGAAGGGCTCGAGGATGCCGTCGTCCTTGACACGCTGACCGTTGACCGACGTCCAGCCACCGGCCAGTTCCCAGTCCGCACAGGTGGCGAAATCTTCCAGCGTCTTGATGCCGTCTTTCGCCAGTGCCTCGATCATCTGGGGCGTCAGACCCTCAAAGTCAATGAGGCTGTCCTCGACGCCCAGCGCGCGGGCGTTGTCCAGCGCCGCCTGATTGGCCGCCTCGATCCGGTCGCGGGCCCGGGCTTGCAGCTCGGTCGCGGTGCCTTCGTCGAAGCCGTCGATCGACAGAAGCTCGTCGATTTCGACGTAAGCGACTTCTTCCAGATTGGTGAAGCCTTCGGCGACCAGCAGCTGCGCCATCATCTCGTCGATGTCGAGCGCTTCCATGAACAGGTTGGTCCGCTCGGCGAATTCCGCCTGACGACGGGCCGATTCGTCCGATTCCGTCATGATGTCGATGTCGAGGCCGGTCAGCTGGCTGGCCAGACGCACGTTCTGACCGCGGCGGCCGATGGCGAGCGAGAGCTGCTCGTCCGGCACCACGACCTCGATGCGGGCCGCGTCCTCGTCGATCACCACTTTCGACACTTCGGCCGGTTGCAGCGCGTTGACGAGGAAGGTTGCCTGATCCTCGTTCCACGGAATGATGTCGATCTTCTCGCCCTGAAGCTCGTTCACCACGGCCTGCACGCGCGAGCCGCGCATACCGACACAGGCGCCGACCGGGTCGATCGAGTTGTCATAGCTGATCACCGCGATCTTCGCGCGCGAACCCGGGTCGCGGGCCACGGCCTTGATCTCGATGATGCCGTCGTAGATCTCCGGCACTTCCATCTTGAAGAGCGCAGCCATGAAATCGGGCGCGGTGCGCGACAGGAAGACCTGCGGGCCCCGGGCCTCACGGCGCACATCCTTGATGAAGCAGCGGATGCGGTCGTTCGGGCGATAGCTTTCGCGGCCGATCTTCTCGTTGCGGCGCAGGATGCCTTCGCCCCGGCCGATATCGACGATGATGTTGCCGTATTCCTCGCGCTTGACCTGACCGTTGATGATCGTGCCGACGCGGTCCTTGAACTCGTCGTACTGGCGATCCCGCTCGGCTTCGCGCACCTTCTGCAGGATGACCTGCTTGGCGGATTGCGCGGCGATGCGGCCCAGTTCGACCGGCGGCACATCATCCTTCAGCTCGTCGCCGATCTGCGGGTCGGCCATGAATTGCTTGGCCTGCGCCACGGTCATCTGCGCGTGGTGGTTCTCGAATTCCTCGTCGGCCACCACGGTGCGGATCCGGGTGAACTGGGCGCGGCCGGTCTTGCGGTCGATGTGGACGCGGATGTCCATATCGGCGCCATAGCGCGACTTCGCGGCCCGGGCGAGGCTGTCTTCCATCGCCTGAACGACCAGCTCGGGGTCGATCAGTTTCTCACGCGCGACGGCTTCGGCCGTCTGCAAGAGCTCAAGCTGGTTGGCGCTGGTGATGGCCATTCGTCACTCCTCCTCGGAAGCGGGTTCGGATTCGATGGAATCGAAGTCGGATTCGTTGATGGCGCCGGCGTCCTTGCGGGCGCGCAGCGTCTGGGCGATCAACTCGTCGGTGAGCACCAGCTTGGCGTCCGAGAGCCACTCGAAGCGCAGGCCGATGATCAGCGGCTCGCCCTTTTCCTCGATCTCGACCAGAACTTCGCCCTCTTCGGTCCCTTGCAGGATACCCTTGAAGCGGCGGCGGCCGTCGATCAGTTCGCTGGTCTCGAGGCGTGCCTCATGCCCCGACCAGGTGTCGAAATCCTTCAGCCGGGTCAGCGGCCGGTCGATCCCGGGGCTGGAGACTTCCAGCACATAGGCGTCTTCCAGCGGATCCTCGACGTCCAGAACGGCGCCGACCAGCGTGGTGATCTCGCCCAGCTCGTCGATCTCGATCCCGCCCTCGGGCCGGTCGGCCATGATCTGCAGCGTGCGGGTCTTGCCCGACATCAGGCGGATGCGCACCAGTTCGAAACCGGCGGCCTCGACGGCGGGCTTGACGATCTCGGCCAGGCGCCGGTCGATGGCGGTACGGGCCACCAGATCTTCGGGCTGGCCGGGGGTCGGATCGGAGTGCAGGTCTTGGTCGGTCATGCGCGACCTCCAGAAATGAAAAAACGGGCCGAAGCGGCCCGCGACACTTTTCGGTGGGCTACAGGTTTGGACCCTGTAGCGCCGCTGTTGAGGGCGATATACGCCCAAGTGCCGCTCGTTTCAAGCGCAATGTCGTGAGGCGGGATTCCGTTTGACATATTCCGTCTGTAGGGTGCCGCCATGCCGTTGACCCGCCGCCTTTTCCTCGCCCTCGCTGCCGCCAGCGCGCTGCCCCTGGGCCGCCCTGCCGGTGCCATCGCCGCCCGTGCCGATTCGCTCTTTCGCTGGGAGGGGGGCGGGCCGTTCTTCGGCGGCTTCTCGGGCATCCATCTCAGCGACGACCGCAGCCGGGCGCTGGTGGTCAGCGACCGCGGATTCCTGGTCCGCGTCCGGCTGATCCGCGATGCGGCGGGGCGGTTGCAGGAGGTCGAGAAGATCGACCATTTCACCCTGCGCGACCCCGAGGGCAACGAGATGCCCGTCCATCGCGCCGATGCCGAGGGCCTCGATGTCGGCCCCGACGGCACGCTCTATGTCTCGTTCGAGGGACCCCAGCCCCGCGTCTACGCCTATCCCGAGATCGGCGGACCGGCGGTCGCCCTGCCGGTGGCGCCCGACTGGCGGCGCCTGCCGGTGAACAGCAGCCTCGAATCGCTGGCGCTGGATGGCGCGGGTGTCGTGCATGTCCTGCCTGAGGGGCAACTGGATGGTGGCCATCCGCTCTATCGGCTGCGCGACGGCTGGGAGGTCGCGGGCATGGTCCCCTCGCGCGGCGGGTTCCGGCCTGTCGGCATGGATTTCGGGCCGGACGGCAACCTCTATCTGCTGGAACGCAAGTTCCGCCTCGCCTTCTTCGCCACCCGCATCAGCCGCCTGCGCCCCGGCGCCTGGGACCAGCCCGAGACGCTGGTCGAGACCTCGCTGGGGCAACTCGACAATCACGAGGGGATCTCGGTCACCCGCGACGCGGCGGGGCAGCTCTGGGCCACGACGATCTCGGACGACAACCAGATCCGCCTGCAAAACACCGAAATCGCCGAGTTCCGGCTGCCCGAGGCCTGATCAGGCCCGCAGCAGCCCGACGTTGCGCAGGCTGTCCATCACGCCGACCAGCTCGGCGGTGATGCCGGGTTCGGACAGCGCGTGACCGGCCATCGGCACCATCCGCAACGTGCTGCCGGTCCAGGCGCGGTGCAGCGTCCAGGCCATGACCGGCGGGCAGATCATGTCCAGTTGCCCCTGCACGATGGTGCCCCGCACGCCCGCCATCTTCCACAGGTCCTCCAGCAGCTGGCCGTCCCGGTCGAAGAAGCAATCGTTCGAGAAATAGTGATTCTCCAGCCGGGCGAAGGCGCGGGCGTAATCGACCGGAGTGTCGTGGAAGACCCGGGTCTCGACCGTGGCCAGCGCGTTCTCCCAATCGGACCAGAGCCGGGCAAAGCGCGATTCCTGCGCGAAGACCCCGGAAAACAGCCGCCGCCGGTAGGCGCCGATCAGGTCGCCGCGCTCCTCGGGCGGGATCGCCTCGGCGAAGCGGGCCCAGAGTTCGGGATAGAACCGCCCGGCGCCGCCGCCGTAGAACCAGTCGAGTTCCGCCTTCGTGCCCAGGAACACGCCCCGCAGCACCAGCCAGGCGGCATGCGCCGGATGGGCCTGGGCATAGGCCAGCGCCAGCGTCGCGCCCCAGCTGCCGCCGAAGACGATCCAGCGGCCAATGCCCAGCGTCTGGCGGATCGCCTCGATATCGCGGATCAGGTGCTGGGTGGTGTTGGCCTCGACACTGGCATGAGGGCGCGAACGGCCGCAGCCCCGCTGGTCGAACAGCACGATCCGGTAATGCGCCGGATCGAAGAAGCGCCGCATCATCGGGCTGGAGCCGCCGCCCGGGCCGCCATGCAGCACCACGACCGGCACGCCCGCCGGATTGCCGCATTCCTCGACATAAAGGCTGTGCCCGTCGCCCACGTCGAGCATCCGCCGCTCGTAGGGTTCGATCGGGGGATAGAGGAAGGCGGCTGCGCTCTTTTGCTCGTGGGACTTGTCCATCATCCGGTCTATATACCGCCCAATCGCCGCATTCCACGGGATGCGGGCGGAAAAGGCAAGCCGGAGCGCAGGATGAGCACCAGTATCGACCCCGCCGAAGTCGCCAAATTCGAGGCCATGGCCGCGGATTGGTGGGATCCGCATGGCAAGTTCAAGCCCTTGCACATGCTGAACCCCTGCCGTCTGGACTATATCACCAGCCAGATCGCCGCCGAATTCGACCGGGATCTGACCGGGCCGAAACCTTTCGAGGGGCTCAGGCTGCTGGATATCGGCTGCGGCGGCGGGTTGCTGTCGGAACCCATGGCCCGGCTGGGGGCGACGGTGATCGGCGCCGATGCGGCGCCCCGCAACATCCCGGTGGCGCAGATCCATGCCCAGCAATCGGGGCTGGAAATCGACTATCGCCATACCACGGCCGAGGATCTGGCGGCGGCGGGCGAACGCTTCGACGTGGTGCTGAACATGGAGGTGATCGAGCATGTCGCCGATCCCCAGGCCTTCCTGATCGCCTGCCATGACCTGCTGAAACCCGGCGGGCTGATGATCTGCTCGACCCTGAACCGCAACCCCAAGAGCTATGCCATGGCCATCGTCGGCGCCGAGGTGGTGATGCGCTGGCTGCCGAAGGGGACGCATGACTGGGCGAAATTCATCACGCCCGACGAGCTTTACGCGCTGATCCGGGGGGCGGCGCTGGATCCGGTCGACCGCAAGGGGATGGTGTTCAACCCGATCCTCTGGCGCTGGTCGCTGTCGGACCGGGACCTGTCGGTGAATTACGTGACCGCCTCGGTGCGGCGCGGGTGAGGGGTTTCGCCCTCGTTCCCCGCTGACGCGGGCGCCTCGGGCGACGGAAGCGGAGGGCGCTGCCCCCCGGACCCCCCGCCCAAGGGGGTTTTCCACCCCCTTGGGGAACCCCCGAGGATATTTCCGGAACAAAGATGGTTCAGGCGCCGAGGATCAGGGCGGCGGCCTTTTCGGCGATCATCAGCGTGGGCGAATTGGTGTTGCCCGAGGTGATATTCGGCATGATCGAGGCGTCGGCGACCCGCAGGCCCTGGACTCCGTTGACCTTCAGGTCCGATGCGACCACGGCGCGGGGGTCGGTGCCCATGCGGCAGGTGCCGACCGGGTGGAAGATCGTGGTGCCGATCTCGCCTGCGGCGCGGATCAGCTCGGCCTCGGTCTGCGCCTGGGGGCCCGGCTTGAACTCCTCGGGCCGGTATCTGGCCAGCGCGGGGGCGGCCATGA
This sequence comes from Pararhodobacter sp., assembly GCF_034676075.1. Taxonomy (GTDB): domain Bacteria; phylum Pseudomonadota; class Alphaproteobacteria; order Rhodobacterales; family Rhodobacteraceae; genus Pararhodobacter. The sequence goes on from NZ_JAUCCQ010000013.1 coordinate 38,638, forward strand.
TCCTTCGGGTCAGGCGGATGGCGTTGGCGGCGGTAAGGCGGTCGGTCTCGGCGCTGAGGTAATTGGGCTGGATCACCGGCGGGGTCAGCGGGTCGGGGCTGGCGAGGCGGATATGGCCGCGGCTGTCGGGGCGCAGCTGGCAGACCGAGGCGGTGATCGCCGGGAAGGGATGCGGTTTCTGACCGAAAGCCTCGAGGCTCAGGGGCTGGACGTGGTATTCCAGATCTGCGCGGTCCACCGAGGCGCTGGAACGGGCGAAGGCGCCCAGCTGCGAGGGGGCCATGGACATCGGGCCGCGGCGCCTCAGGGCGTAATCGGCGCCGATCAGGGCCCGGCCGAACAACGAATTCGCCATCGTGTTCAGGGATTTGCCGCCGGTGATCTTGTAGGCGAGGCGCAGTTGCAGATGGTCCTGCAGATTCTCGCCCGTGTCGCAATCGTGGAGCGGCGCAATGCCCAGCTCGCGCAGCCGCTGGGCGGGGCCGATCCCCGCCAGTTGCAGTAATTGCGTCGAACCCACTGAGCCCGCGCAGAGGATCACCTCGGCCCGGGCTCTTGCCTCGGCCGGGTGGCCGTCGCGCAGATAGCGCACGCCGGTGCAGCGGGTGCCGTCGAACACGAGGCCGGTGGCCTGCGCCTGGGTGTGGATCGCCAGATTGCCGGTCCTGCGGGCCGGGCGCAGGAAGGCCTTGGCGGCGTTCCAGCGCCAGCCCGCGCGCTGGTTCACCTTGAAATAGGCCACGCCCTCGTTGTCGCCGGTGTTGAAATCGGGGATGGCGGGGATGCCCACCTCCTGCGCGGCCTTCGCCCAATCGTCCAGCACCTGCCAGCGCAGGCGCTGGTTCTCGACCCGCCACTCGCCGCCGGTGCCGTGCAGATCGCCGGGATCGCCCGCCGCGTAATCCTCATGCGCCTTGAACAGCGGCAGCACATCGTCCCAGCCCCAGCCGGTATTCCCCATCTGCCGCCACTGGTCGTAATCCGCCGCCTGGCCGCGCAGATAGAGCATGCCGTTGATCGAGGAACAGCCGCCCAGCATCTTGCCCCGGGGATAGAGCAGCGCGCGCCCGTTGAGCCCCGGTTCGGGCGCGGTCCTCAGGCGCCAGTCGGCGCGGGGATTGTCGATGCAATAGAGATAGCCGACCGGAACATGCACCCAGATGTAATTGTCCGAGCCCCCGGCCTCGAGCAGCAGGACCTTGTGCTTGCGGCTCAGGCGGTTGGCCAGCAGCGAGCCTGCGCTGCCCGCGCCGACGATGACGTAATCCCAGACATCCATGGCGGCCTCCCTGTCCGGGGCCACGATAGGCCCCGGCCGATTCGCGGGCAAGCGGCGCGGTGCCGATCTAGCGGCGGGGATTGTTGCCGATACTAGGGGTAGATATTGCCGAATCGCCGGGATTTTGCTAAGAATAACGTATGCTTATAACGCTTTGTTAAGACGGCCGGAAAGGCCGCGTTGACCTGGACAGAGGCAAGAATGAAACAACTCCTGACAGCTTCCGTGCTGGCGCTGGCGACCATGGTCCCGGTGGCGGCGCTCGCCGGCCCGATCGAGGCCGCCTGCAACAGCTCGGACCGGCCCGGCGCCTCGCGCCAGCTCTGCCGCTGCATCGACGCGGCGGCGGACCATACGCTGACCCGCTCGGAACAGCGCCGCGCCGCGCGCTTCTTCACCAATCCCGACGAGGCGCAATCGGTCCGCATGTCGCCGACGCGCGCCGACAACGAATTCTGGGCGCGCTATCGCAACTTCGGCTCGCTGGCCGAACAGATGTGCGCGACCGGCTGACCTAGCCGCGCTGCGCGGCGATCCGGGCGCGCCACAGGGTGAAGAGCCCGGCGCAGACCACGATCGCCGCGCCCACCGCCACATTGGGGCGCAGGGTCTCACCGAAGATGGTGATGCCGATGACGCTGGCGAAGACCAGCTGCAGATAGGCGAAGGGCTGGATCGCATTCGCCTCGGCCACCTCATAGGCCTTGATCAGCAGGAAATGGCTGGAGGCCGAGGTGATGCACAAGAGCCCCATCCAGCCCCAGTCGCCCGCACTCATCGGCTCCCAGAACCAGACACCGACCGCGGTGGTGACCACGGCGCCGGTGACGCCGGTCCAGAAGAAGCTGACGGCGGCGGAATCGTAGCGCGCCACGTAGCGGGTGAGCAGGCCGTACAGCGCGAACATGAAGGCGGCGAGGACCGACATCAGCGCCTCGGGCCGGAAGACGCCGAAGCCGGGTTCCAGGATCACCAGCACGCCGACAAAGCCGATGCCGATGGCGACCCAGCGCCGCCAGCCGACCTTTTCGCCCAGCACCGGGCCGGAAAGCGCGGCGATCAGCAGCGGATAGGTGGCGAAGACCGCATGCGCCTCGACCAGACCCAGCAGGACGAAGCTCATGATGGCGACGAAGATCTCCAGCGACAGCAGGGCGCCGCGGAAGATCTGCATCTTGGTCGTGCCCGAGCGGGCGGCATTCTTCAGCCCCCCGGCCATGCGGCTGGCCAGCACGATGACGAAACTGGCGAAGAACCAGTAGCGGATCATCACCACCATGAAGACGTTGTATTCCCCGGCCAGATGGCGCGAGATTCCGTCCTGCATGGCGAAGACGAAGGTCACGGCGATCATCAGCCAGACGCCGAGGGTGGTGTTCTGACGGGCGCTCATGCGGGTTTCCTGCCGTGGGTCATGTGTTTCTTGCGGCCAAAGCCGGGCTGGCGGGTAACGGTGAAACCGGCGGCTTCCAGCGCCCGGCGGACATGGCCCGCGGCGGTATAGGTGGCGCAGGTCCCGAGGGGGGCGGTATGGCGCCCGACCTCGGCCAGCAGGTCATCGTTCCAGAGTTCGGGATTCCGCGCCGGGGCGAAACCGTCCAGGAACCAGGCATCGGCGGCGCCTTGCCAGACGGGCAGCGTCTGGCGCGCATCGCCAATGATGACCTGCGCCGCGATCCCGCCCAGCGAGAGGCGCCGCACCGGCCCCTCGGCCGCGCCCCATTGCGCCACCAGCGTCCCGGTCTGCGGCAGGGCGAAGGGTTTCAGCGCGCGCTCCATATCGGCGGCGGCCATCGGGAAAGCCTCGAACGAGGTGAAGTGCAGAATGCCGGGGCCGTCCCAGATCTGCGCCAGCGCCAGCAGGTTCAGTCCGGTGCCGAAACCCAGTTCGGCCACCTGAAACCCGTCCCGCAGCCGCGCGGGCAGATCGTTGCCCGCCAGGAACACATGGCGCGTTTCCTCCAGCCCTCCGGTGAAGTAGGGATCGTCAAACGCCGTTGCGACCGGCGTGTCGCTCTCGGTCCAGGTGAGGTCGGGCTGGTTCATTCGCGTGTGAAGGGCTGCGTCAGGCCCTGCATGACGCGCGGGCAGGGGAAAGGCAATGGCACAATTCACCGTCATGGGGGCGGGGATCTTCGGCCTCAGCGCCGCATGGTCGCTGGCCCGGCGCGGCGCCCGCGTGCGGGTGATCGAGGCTGCGCGCATCGGTGCCGGATCCTCGGGCGGGATCGTCGGCGCGCTGGCCCCGCATGTGCCCGAAAACTGGAACACCAAGAAGGCGTTTCAGCTCGACAGCCTGTTGATGGCCGGGGATTTCTGGGCCGAGGTGGCGCGGATCAGCGGGCGCGATCCCGGGTATGCCCGGCTGGGCCGGGTGCAGCCCTTGGCCGATGAGGCCGCCGTGACCCGGGCGCGCGAGCGGGGCGAGAACGCGCGCGACCTCTGGCAGGGGCGGGCCGAGTGGCGCGTCGTGCCGGCGGATCAGGTGCCGGGGATGCGGCTGTCCAGTCCGACCGGGTTGGTGGTCCACGACACGCTGACCGCCCGGATGCGGCCCCGCGGCGCGGCCGAAGCGCTGGTCGCGGCGCTGGCGACGAAGGGCGTGACGGTGGAGATCGGCGGCGAGCCCTCGGGGATCGTGCTCTGGGCGACGGGGGTGCAGGGGCTCCGCGATCTGGGGATCGGGGCGGGGGTGAAGGGGCAGGCAGCCCTGTTCCGTGCCGATTTCCGCGACGCGCCCCAGCTTTTCGCCGAGGCGCTGCATGTCGTTCCGCATGCAGACGGGACCGTAGCCGTGGGATCGACCAGCGAGCGCGACTACGGCAGCCCCGACAGCACCGACGACCAGCTTGAAGCCCTGATCGACAAGGTGCGGACGCTCTGCCCGGATCTGGCCGGGGCCGCGGTGATCGAGCGCTGGGCGGGTGTCCGCCCCCGCGCCCCGTCCCGCGCGCCGATGCTGGGGGCCTGGCCCGAGAGGCCCGGGCATTTCGTGCTGAACGGCGGCTTCAAGATCGGCTTCGGCATGGCGCCGAAACTGGCGGAACTGGCGGCCGATCTGCTGCTCGAAGGCCGCGACGCGGTGCCCGAGGGCTTCCGGGTCAGCGACAATCTCGGCCGCCGCTAGGGCTTATCCGGGCAGGGCCTCGGCCGTGTACTGCGCGGCATAGTCGGCGCTGGGCACAATCGGTGTGATGACGTCGATCAGCACGCCGTTCGGGTCGGCGGTGATGAAATGCCGCTGGCCGAAATCCTCGTCGCGCAGCGGCAGCAGGATCGGCAGACCCGTCGCGCTGAGCGTCTCATGCACGGCATCCACATCCGCCACCTCGAAATTCAGCAGCATTCCCGTCACCTTGCCCCGGGCCATGGCGGGGATCGTCTCATGCCTGCCATCGAGGATGGCCAGATTCACCGGCACCGCGCCCGGCATCGTCAGGTGCACGTACCAATCGCTCTCGAACGCCGCTTCGAAGCCGAAATGGCGTTTGTAGAAGGCGGCACTGGTCGCGACATCCTCGACCATCAGCACGGGATAGAATTGGGTGATCTGCATGGGGCTTGCTCCGGGGATCAAAAACATTCAGGCTGTATGGAAGCGATTAACATACAGGCTGCATGTATGCAAGAGAGACGTTCCAACGCCGACCGTCGGCAGGAAACCCGCGCCGCCCTGCTGAGCGCGGCCCGCGCGCTCTTCACCGAAACCGGCTATGCCGAGACCGGTACGCCCGAGATCGTCGCCCGCGCCGGGGTGACGCGCGGCGCGCTCTATCACCATTTCGCCGACAAACGCGCGCTGTTCCTGGCGCTGATCGAGGCCGAGGCGCAGGCCATCGCCGCCAGTATCGACGCCGCCAGCCTCGATGCCACGGATCCCCTGACGGCGCTCAGGCAGGGCGCGCGGGCCTATTTCACGGCAATGCAGGTGCCGGGTCGGGTGCGGCTGATGCTGATCGACGGTCCCTCGGTGCTCGGCCCTGACGAGATGCGCCGCATCGACGCCGACACCGGCGGCGCCACGCTGCGCGAGGGGCTGGCCGCGCTGCCCGGGGTCACCGCGACCGGAGAGGACCTGGCCGCGCTGGCGGATCTGGTGTCGGCGATGTTCGACAGGGCGGCGCTGGCCAGCGCGGGGGGCAACGACGCCGGGCCGCATGCGGCGATGCTCGACAGCCTCCTCGCCCGGCTGGCCTGAAACGACAACGAAAAGGCCCCGCCGAAGCGGGGCCCTTCCGGTGCGGTGAGGCGCGCTCAATGCAGGCGCTGTTCCACCGTCGCGATCGAATCCTCGATCATCTTGTTGGCGTCTTCGGCCGTCAGGTTCTTGGCGATCAGATCGCCCGCTGCCGCGACCGACACGGCGATCGCGCGGTTGCGGACTTCGCGAACCGCCGCCGCTTCGGCCGCCGCGATCTGATCCTCGGCCGCGCGCAGACGGCGGGCAATCGAGGTTTCCAGATCGGCCTTGGCCTGGGCCGCCGCCACCTCCGCGTCGGCTTTCGCCTTGGCGACGATGCGGTCGGCCTGGTCCTTGACCTCGGCCTTCTTGCGCTCGAACGAGGCGCGCAGCTCCTGCGCTTCCTCCCGCAGCTTGCGGGCTTCTTCCAGCTCGGCGCGGATCGTCGCCGCGCGCTTGTCCAGAAGACCGCCGATCAGCCCGGGCACCTTGAAGTACAGGAGCACCGCGATGAACAGCAGGAAGGCCAGCAGCACCACGAAGTTGGTGTTGCGCAGCGAGAAGAACGGACCGCTGGCCGCCATCGCCGGCGAGGCGGCAACAGCAAGCATCAGGGCGAGAAGCCGGGTCATGCGGCACCCCCTTTCAGGCGGGCGTTCACCGACGAGGTCACCGACCGCGCATCGGCCTTGACGCCGAACACGCCCAGGATCTCCTTGGTCGTGTCCTTGGCGACCGTGCTCACGGCCTCGGCCGCGCTGTCACGGATCTCGCCGATCCGGGCCTCGGATTCCGCGGTGCGCGCGGCAATCTCGGCATCGGCCTTGGCGATGGCCACGTCGAGTTCCTTCTGGATCTCGGCGCGCGATTCCTCGACCACCTTGGCGGCAGCGGCGCGTGCGTCGTCCAGCGCCTTGTGATAGGCGGCCTCGGCCTCGGCGGCCTGTTGCTTGTAGGTCTCGGCGGCGGCGATATCGTTGGTGATGGTGCCGGTCCGTTCGGCCAGAACCGATCCGATCCGCGGCAGCGCCACGCGCGAGAGAATGAAGTAGAGCACGACCAGCGCCACCACCAGCCAGAAGATCTGGTTGGGGAAGGTCGCGAAATCGAGTTGCGGCATGCCACCCGACGAGGCCGCTTCGGCGCCATGCGCAGCGGCGGCGCCGTGCTCGGCTGCGGTTTCTGCAGACATGGGCGTCCTCCTGATTGACCGTATCCGCCGGGCAGGTCGTCAGACCCACCCGGCCGCAAGGATCACGGAATGGTCAGGATCAGACGGCGAACATCAGCAGCAGCGCGACGAGGAACGAGAAGATCCCCAGCGCTTCGGCGAAGGCGATGCCGATGAACAGCGTCGCGGTCTGGCCAGCGGCCGCCGACGGGTTGCGCAGCGCGCCCGACAGGAAGTTGCCGGCGACGTTGCCCACGCCGACCGCAGCCCCGCCCATGCCCATGCAGGCCAGGCCAGCGCCGATGTACGCACCCATTTGAACGATGGAACCTTCCATGATCTTTCTCCTTGAGGCTGGAATAGGTTGAGTGAGGGGTCGAGAGCCCGCGTCAGTGATGCGGATGCAGCGCATCCTTGAGGTAGACGCAGGTCAGGATGGTGAAGACGTAGGCCTGGATGAAGGCCACGAGAATTTCGAGCCCGTACATCGCGGTGATGGCGATGATCGACAGAGGCGTCACGGCGATGCCGATGGTCGAGATCAGGATCAGCGGCGCGAAGGCGGCGAACACTTTGATCACGGCGTGGCCGGCCATCATGTTGCCGGCAAGACGAATGGAATGGCTGACCGGGCGCACGAAATACGAGATGATCTCGATCAGCGCCAGGATCGGGCGCAGCGCCAGCGGCGCCGAGGACACCCAGAACAGCGACAGGAAGCCCGCGCCGTTCTTGGCGAAACCGACGATGGTCACCGTGAGGAACACGCCGATCGCCAGCACCGCGGTGACCGCGATATGCGAGGTGGGCGTGAAGGCCATGGGCAGGAGGCCCAGGAAGTTCGAGAAGACGATGAACAGGAACACGGTGAAGATATAGGGGAAGAAGGCCAGCGCTTCCTTGCCCGCCACATCCTCGACCATCTTGTGAATGAAGCCGTAGGCCAGTTCCGCGATCGACTGCACGCGGGTCGGCACGATGGCCCGGCCGCGGGTGCCGACGATGAACAGAAGCGCGATGGCCAGAACGCTCAGCGCCATCCACAGCGTGGCGTTGGTGATCGTGAAGACCCCCACGTCGCCCTCGCCGAACAGCGGGCGCACGATGAATTGGTCCATCGGGTGGAAGGCCAGGCCTTCGCCATGCTCTTCTGCGGCCACGTCTCAGTCCCCTTCGTTCTTGGCGGGCATTGCCGCCTGCGTGCTCTTGCGCTGGGCATCCTGTGCGGTCCGCATCATCACGCGGATACCGGCCACGAGGCCCAGCAATATGAACAGCACCAGGAACAGCGGCATGGTGTCGAACACCGTATCCAGCCCGTACCCGATGCCGAAACCGATCAGCAGACCGGCAACCAACTCGGTGACCATGCGCCAGGCGAAATGCGCCATCTCATGACCCTGCGCCACCCCGTTGACGGTCGGTTCCTGTGCCTTCTTCAGGCTCCGCAGCCGTTCGTCGAGCGCTTTCAGGCGCTCCAGATCGCTCGGGTCGGACATCGGGAACCCCCCTTGGGAGTGACGGGCGGAACCTAGAAGCGGGGGGGCGCAGAGTCAAGCGCGAATACTGGCCCGCAACACATTGAAAAGGCGTTGAAATTTTCCGGTGCCTCACGGGTTCGTGGGGTTTCGGGCGCTAACGATGCCGCATCTGCACATTCAACGTATCGGTTGAATATCTTGACCGGGGCGCGGGGGGTGGATAGGCCCTTGGCCATGGCAACCCCCGATCCCCTCGACGCGATCTTCATGGCGCTGGCCGATCCGACGCGCCGGGCGATCCTGGGGATGCTCCTGGAGGACGACATGGCCGTCACCGACGTGGCCGAGCCCTTCGCCATCTCGCTCGCCGCCATCTCCAAGCATCTGGCGCTGCTGGCCGAGGCGGGGCTCATCAGCCAGGAAAAGCGCGGCCGGGTGAAATGGTGCAAGCTGGAGCCCGACGCGATGCGCGCGGCCTCGGTCTTCATGCAGGCCTTCGGACAGTTCGAGCCGCTGAACCTGGACGCGTTCGAGCGCTTTCTGGAAACCGAACTCGCCCCCTTGCCAAAGGACGACTAGGACAAACCGCACGTGTTTGCGGTGACGGGCGGGCGCGGCGGTGTTTCCCTGTTCGTGGTGGTATTTTCCACCCGTATTTGCATGAGGCATTACCATGACCCGCTACTTTCTGGCCGCCGCCGCGGCCCTGTTGCCCTTTGCCCCCCTCACCGCCCGGGCCGAGATCGACCCCGCCAAGGCCCCGTCGGTCATTGGCATGTTGCGCGCCTATGGCTGCACCCTGAACGAGGCGCAGACCGGCCTCTTCATGAACGACATGGGCACCACGCCCGAGGAATATCAGGAGATCCTGTCCGATGCCGTGGCGCGGGGCTTTGCCACGGGCGATGCCTCGGTCATGGGCGGGATCACGCTGGACGCCGATTTCTGCACCATCGAGCGGGCAGACAGCCCCGACGCGCTGCTGGTCGAGGTCATGCGCTACAACGATTGCCAGCTTGAGGTCAGCCAGGTGCCGACCCTGCTGATGCCGCTGGGCTTCATGCCCGAGACATTCCGCCCGGCGATGCAGACGGCCATGGGCGACGGGCGGTTGGTGCGGACCTCGGACACGCTGCTCACCCTGTCCGAGGCCGCCTGCCATCCGGCGATGTAAGGCGGCCCCGGCTGTTCTGAATCAGGGCCGGATGTAGGACCAGCCCTGCTCCTGCAGCGTGACCAGCTGCACCACGCCCGAGGGGACGATGTTCGCCTCGGACAACAGCGCGATGTCGTGCCCGGCCTGCCGCTGCATGCCCTGCAACGTGTTGTTGCAGGCCTGGAAGGTGACGTTCTCATGCTCCAGCGCCATCTGGGCGATGCGCGGCGCCACCGGCGAGGTATCTTCCCGCAGCATGTGCAGGCCGGGGCCATAGGTCACGACCTGCACCTCCACCTCGTCGCCCTGTTCGGCGTAATAGGCGATCAAGTTGTTCACGTTGTTCAGCGTCATGTTCATGACCTGCGGGTCATTCTCGTCGACGTGAAAGGCGACGCGGTGCGTCTCGGCCAGCGCGGCCAGCGGCGCGAGCGACAGCGCGACGGCGAAGCCGGTCGCGCGCAAAGCGGTCTGCAGCATGGAAATCCTCCGGTTCGTGACGCGCATCCTCCCAAACACGCGGGGCCGAAACCCGGGGTCAGGATAGGCATGTCTGCCCGGCCCACACAATAAAAGAATACGCATATACGAATGCAGAAAGGGCGGCCCGCGCGGGACCGCCCCTCTGTTCAGGCTGGCAGGATTACTCCGCAGGCACCGCGGCGACGGCGCGCGGACTGCCGAAATGCCGCCGGTTCAGGGTGAAGACCAGCGCCACCATCGCGGCCTGCACCACCAGAGCCACCCCGACCAGCGCCCAGTAGGTAACCGAGAATTTGTCGACCAGATGCACCGCGACCAGCCCCTTGTGGACGAAGAACTGCCACAGCACGGTGAAGCCGACGCCCGGGCAGACCAGCGCATAGCTCATGACCGAGGTCTCGCGGCCCCAGATGAAGCGCTTGGCGTAATTGTGGCGCGACAGGATCAGCCAGCCGAACAGCGCGAAGATCACCTGCACCGAGACGACCTTGGCCAGGAAGAGGAAGGTCTCGGCGTCCGAGGTATGCGCCTCGAACTGGGTGCCCAGCCCGTGGTTCTGCCGCATCATCAGGATGCCCAGAATGGTCATCAGCGGGATCAGGATCATCAGCGTCGGCGCGGTTTCGGCATTGGTGCCGTGGTCCAGCATCGAGCGGATGCCGAGCACCAGCGCGATCCCGGCGATCAGCACCGAGGTCACCATCAGCAAGGTCGAGGCGACGATCGACACGCCGACCACGGCCGCATTGGTGCTCATCGCCGCCGGGGCGGCCATGCCGACGCCGATCATGGCGAAGGCAAAGGCGGGCAGGATCTGGCCGAAGCTGTTGTTGGCCGCATGGTTGAACCCGCCCTCGACCTTGATGCGGGCAATGAAGGCGCCATAGGTGCGGAAGGCCAGCACGGCGATCAGCACGAAGGCCGACAGCGCCACCGGGAACAGGTATTCCACCACAGTCCACAGGCCCGGGACGAAGACCAGCCCGGCGATGAACAGGCCGTTCACCGACATGGCCAGCGCCAGCGGCAGGGCCATCAACTGGCTTTGCGCGTTGGTCTTGGTGAATTTCTGATAGGCCTCGGTCCGTTTCCACCGGGCGAAATGCGTCAGGTTCCAGACCAGCGATTTCAGGTTCAGGACGACGAACAGCGCGATGAAGGCCATGGCGGCGATGATCATCGCCTGTTTCAGCGGCGTCCCGGTCTGGAAGGCGGCGGCGATATCCTCGAAGATCGGGACGGTGCGGCCGGGATGCGGCAGCCAGAACATCAGCCACATGAAGAAGCTGACCGACAGGCCGCCGGCACCGAGAGAGGCCAGGAAGTACATCGGATTGTAGGTGTCAGAGGGGCGGGTAGGGGGCATGTCGGGTCTCCACATATTCCATTTCTGGAATTCGTAGTAACATTCCGACTTTGGAATGTGAAGCGCCCGATTGTCGCAGGTGCAACGGGTTCAGACGTCCCGCCGATAGGTGATCGAGGTCGGCCGGTCGTAGCCCGCATGCGCTGTCCGTTCGATTTCGCGAAAGCCCAGCCGCTGGAACGTCGCGTGATTGCCGGTCAGCTCCACCCGCGTCTGCAGCGTCACATGCGCCAGCCCCAGCGCCCGGGCCCGATTGACCGCGTGTTCGACCATGCGCCGCGCCAGCCCCGCCCCCCTCAGCCGCCCGTCGACCGCCAGCTTGCCCAGATAGAGCGTGTCGCCCTTGACCGTCAGGATCATGCAGGCGGCGGGCCCGGGCTCCATCACCCAAAGCTCATTCTCCGCCGCGTCGCGCGCCAGATCCGCCAATGTCATCCGGGTCAGCGAGGACGGCGGGTCGATCACCCCCTCCATATAGCCGAAGGCCGCGGTCAGCAGCGCATGGACCGGGGCCATCTCCTCCTCCGGCCCCATGCGCCGCGGCGCCGGGGCGTCGAGTATGCGCTCCATGAACACCGAAGCCGGGACCTCCGCATAATCCCCGAACGGCCCGCAGACGGTGAAGCCATGCCGCGCGTAAAGCGCCAGCGCCTCGGTGTTGAGCGGCCCCGTCTCCAGCTTCAGCACCGGCAGGCTGCGCAACGCCCCCTCGCCGATCAGCCGCCCCAGCAGCGCCCCGGCGGCGCCCTGACCCCGCGCCGCCGGGTCCACGAACATCGATTTCACCTCGCCATAGCCCCCGCGCAGGGCCAGCGCCGCGGTGCCGATGACCCGCCCGTCCTGCCGGGCGGTGAAGAACAGGATCTCCGGCGTGCAAAGCTCGTCGATGGACAGGAAATGGTTGTCCTCAGGGTCATAGAGGCTTTGCAGATAGGCGTGCGAGGCCTGCAGCAGCGCCGTCGCGCCGGGGTCGCGGGGGGAATCGGGACGGACGGATAGGGCCATGGCAAACCTCGTTTTCCCGCAGGCTAGGCCGCCGAAACTGTGGCCGCAATGCCCCAATATCTTGTGGATAACCCCTGGGCTCCCCGCCATATCCGGCGTCATCCTTGACTCCCCGCGCGCGCGCGGAAAAACTGGCCGCAATCGCCCCAACCGGATGCTTCCGTGCACTTCACCCGCCTGCGCCTCAACGGTTTCAAAAGCTTCGTCGATCCCACCGAACTGGTGATCCGCGAAGGCCTGACCGGCGTGGTCGGGCCGAACGGCTGCGGCAAGTCCAACCTGCTGGAGGCTCTGCGCTGGGTGATGGGCGAGAATCGCCCGACCGCCATGCGCGGCTCCGGCATGGAGGATGTGGTCTTCGCCGGCACCAAGTCGCGCGGCGCCCGGGCCTTTGCCGAGGTGGCGCTGACCGTCGACAACGGCGACCGCGTGGCGCCCGCAGGCTTCAACGACGCCGATTTCCTGGAGGTCACGCGCCGCATCACCCGCGACGCCGGCTCCGCCTATCGCGTCAACGGCAAGGAGGTCCGCGCCCGCGACGTGCAGATGCTCTTCGCCGATGCCTCCACCGGCGCGCATTCCCCGGCGCTGGTCCGGCAGGGGCAGATTTCGGAACTCATCAACGCCAAGCCCAAGGCGCGCCGGCGGGTCCTCGAAGAGGCCGCCGGCATCTCGGGCCTGTATCAGCGGCGGCACGAGGCGGAGTTGCGCCTCAACGCCACCGAGGCCAACCTCGCCCGGGTCGGCGACACCGTGGACGCGCTGGCGCAGCAGCTCTCGGTCCTCGCCCGGCAGGCGCGGCAGGCTGCGCGGTATCGCGAGATCGCCGTGGAACTGCGCAAGAACGAGGGGATGATCCTCTATCGTCGCTGGCGTGAGGCCTCGCAGGCGCGGGCCGAAGTACAGGCGGCGCTGACCCAGGCGATCACCGCCGCCGCCGCCGCCGAACGCGCCGCGCGCGAGGCCAAGACGCAGCGCGAGAGCCGCGAAGACGCCCTGCCGCCCCTGCGCGAGGAAGAGGCCATCGCCGGGGCCATCCTGCAACGCCTTCAGGTTCAGCGCGACACGCTGACCGATGCCGAGGCCCGCGCGCGCGAGGCGGTGCAGACCCTCATGGCGCGGATCGAGCAGTTGCGCCGCGACGCGCAGCGCGAATCGGGGTTGGCGGCGGATGCGGATGAGACCATCGAGCGGCTGCAATGGGAGGAAGAGCAACTCGCCCGCGCGGCCGAGGGTCATGACGAGAAGCTGGCCGAAGCCGTGGAAGCGGCGCGCGAGGCCTCCGACGTGCTGGCCGATATCGAAGCGCACCTGACCGAGGCGACCGAGGACATGGCCCGCCTCGCCGCGCGCCACCAGTCGCTGACCCGTCAGGCGGCGGATGCACGGGCGGAGGGCGCCAAAGCCGCCGCCGGGGCCCAGCGCGCCGCCGACGACGCCGCGCAGGCCGCCGCCGCTTTGGAGGCTGCGGAGCAGGGTCAGGAACAGGCGGCCGAGGCGCGGGATGCCGCGCAGGACCTGCTGGAATCGGCCGAGGAAACGCTGATCGAGACCGAAGCCGCCCGCGCCGATGCGCAAGCGGCCGAGGTCGAGGCCCGTGCGGCAAGGGCCGGGGCGGAGGGCGAGGCGACCGCGCTGTCCGCCGAACTGACGGCGCTGGAACGGCTGCTGGCGCGGGACAAGGATCTTGCCGGGGGGCTCCTGGATCAGGTCCGCGTGGCGCCCGGTCTGGAACACGCCCTGGGCGCGGCGCTGGGCGATGACCTCAGGATCGCGGCCTCTGCGACCGGCTCGGGCTGGCGCGCGCTGGCGCCCTTCGAGGCGCCCGCCGCGCTGCCCGCCGGGGTCGAGCCGCTGGCGAAAAGCGTCTCTGCGCCTGCCGAATTGACCCGTCGTCTGTCGCAGATCGGGCTGGTCGAAGACCATCAGGCGGAGGCTCTGCATGCCAGCCTGAAACCCGGCCAGCGGCTGGTGACGACGGGTGGCGACCTCTGGCGCTGGGATGGCTTGATGCAGCGGGGCGAGGATGCGCCCTCGGCCGCTGCCATCCGCCTGACGCAGCGCAACCGGCTGGATCAGCTCCGTGCCGATCTGGACGAGGCCGAGGAACGGCAGGAGGCCGCGCGCGAGGCGCATCAGGCCCGCCAGTCGCGTCTGGCCCAACTGACCGAGGCCGACCGCATGGCCCGCGACGCCCGCCGTCAGGCCGAGATGCGGCTGACCGAAGCCTCCCGAGCCGCGTCGAAGGCCGAGGCCGACGCGAGCCTCGCCCGGTCCAAGCGCGAGACGGCGGAACTGGCGCTGGAACGGATGCAGGCCGAGGCCGAAGCGGCGGAATCCCGGCTGGCCGAGGCCGAGGAGGCACTGGCGGAGATCGACGATCTGGACAGCGCCCGCGCCCGGCTGGAAACCATCCGCACCCAGGTCGAAGCCGCGCGCATGGCGATGATGGCCCGCCGCGCCGCGCAGGAAGAGATCCGCCGCGAGGGCGCCGCCCGCCGGACCCGCTCGCAGGAGGTGGCGCGCGACATTCAAAGCTGGACGGCCCGCAAGACCACCGCCGCGGACCGCATCGCCGAGCTGGAACGCCGCGCCGACGACGCGCAGGAGGAATTGTCCGAGGCCAACGCCGCGCCCGAGGAAATCCTCGCCCGCCGCGCCGAACTGGCCGAGGCGATCACCGAGGCTGAGACCCGCCGCACCGCCGCTGTCGAGGCGCTGCTCTCCGCTGAAAGCGCGCTCCGTGCGGCGGGCGAGGCCGAACGCGCCGCCGAGCGCAGCGCCGGCGAGGCGCGCGAGGCCCGCGCTCGGGCCGAGGCGCGGGTGGATGCGGCGGGTGAGGCCGTGGCGCTGGCCGCGAACCGCATCGCCGATGAGCTGGATGCGACCCCGCAGGGCCTGCTCAACCAGCTGGGCGTCGGGGCCGAGGAAATGCCGGATTCGGCAACGCTAGAGACGGAAATCGCCCGCCTGCGCCGGGCCCGCGACGCGCTGGGCGCCGTCAACCTGCGGGCCGAGGAAGACGCGCGGCAGGTCGAGGAGGAGCACGGCACGCTGGTCCGCGAAAAGGCCGATCTGGAGGCCGCCGTCGCCAAGCTGCGGGGCGGCATCGCTGCCTTGAACCGCGAGGGGCGCGAGCGTCTGCTGGCCGCTTTCGATCAGGTGAACGCGAATTTCATGACGCTCTTCACCCATCTCTTCAACGGCGGCGAGGCGCGTCTGGTGCTGGTCGAATCCGACGATCCGCTCGAGGCGGGGCTGGAGATCCTCTGCCAGCCGCCGGGCAAGAAACTCAGCTCGCTCAGCCTGCTCTCGGGCGGCGAACAGACCCTGACGGCGCTGGCGCTGATCTTCGGCGTGTTCCTGGCCAATCCGGCGCCGATCTGCGTGCTGGACGAGGTGGACGCGCCGCTCGACGACGCGAACGTCATGCGCTTCGCCGACCTGCTGGACGAGATGACCCGGCGGACCGAGACCCGCTTCCTGATCATCACCCATAACGCGCTGACCATGGCCCGCATGGACCGGCTGTTCGGCGTGACCATGGCCGAGCAGGGCGTCAGCCAGCTGGTCAGCGTCGATCTGAAAGCGGCGGAATCGCTGGTCGCCTGATCAGCGCGGGCTGCGCTTGGCGAGGATCCGTTGCAGCGTCCGGCGGTGCATGCTGAGACGGCGCGCGGTCTCGCTCACGTTGCGGTCGCATTGCTCATAGACGCGCTGGATATGCTCCCAGCGCACGCGGTCGGCCGACATCGGGTTTTCCGGCGGCTCGGGCAGCACGGCGCCTTCGCGTTGCAGCAGCGCGTTCACCACCTCATCGGCGTCGGCGGGCTTCGACAGGTAATCCGTCGCGCCGATCTTGACCGCGGCCACGGCGGTGGCAATCGCCCCGTAGCCGGTCAGCACCACGATCCGCGCATCGGGCCGCTTCAGGCGCAGGGCCTCGACCACATCAAGGCCGTTGCCGTCGTCGAGCCGCAGGTCGATCACCGCATAGGCCGGGGGCCGAGCCATGGCCAGCGCCTTGCCGGCGGCAACCGAGGCGGCGGTTTCGACGGCGAAACCACGCCGCTCCATGGCGCGGGCCAGCCGCTTGAGGAAGACCTCGTCGTCATCGACCAGCAACAGCGACGGGTCGTCGCCGAGATCGAGAGGGCTGTCGTCGGTCATGCGGGGCTCCTCGGGGTGTCTTAGTCCGATCTAGTCGCCCCGGGCGCGAAAATCAAACATGGATGCGGGATTGGCAATATGCCTGCGTCAGCACGCCGCTGTCAGGCGCGCGACAGATAGCATTGCGCGATCTCGGCGACTTGTTCGGCGGGCATGTCGTGGCGGAAGATCTCGACCGTGCCGTGACCCGGGATCACCAGATAGCTGAAGGTCGAATGATCGACGAGGTAATACTGATCATCCCCCTCCTGCCGCGAGAAATAGGTGCGATAGGCGCGCGACGCCGCGCGCACCTGTTCGTCGCTGCCGGTCAGCCCGACCATGCGCGGATGGAAGATCGAGGCGAATTCGCCGACCACTTCGGGCGTGTCCCGTTCAGGATCGACCGAGATGAAGACCGGCTGCACGATCTGGCCCTCGGCCTCCAGCAATTCGGTCGCCAGCGCGTTGCGGGCGCTGTCCAGCGGGCAGACATCGGGGCAGAAGGTATAGCCGAAATAGACGATGGAGGGCATGGTGATGACATCTGCGTCCGTCACCGTCTGCCCCTGGGCATTGACCAGCGTGAAGGGCCCGCCGATCTGATCGAGGCCCCCCATCACCGCGCCCGAGCGGCAGGGGTCGAAGGGATCGTCGCTCATCCCCAGCATCGTGCGCAGGAACGGCGGCTGATAGGCAAAGAGCGCCAGCCCCGCCAGCATGACCGCGACCAGCGTCGCCGCTCCGATTGCATAGGCCTTGGTCATGCGTCTCTCCGTCGCTTACGGGTTTGCGCCGCTTGATGCCTCAACCCGCGGGGCGTAACAAGGCGCAAACCCGTGACCGCGACAACAGGACGCCGATGGACAGCACCGCCCAGGGCCTCATGAACCGCGACGTGCAGGGCCATTGGGTCCGGCTGGAGACGCTGACGCGGGTGCGCTGGCTGGCGGCCTCAGGTCAGGTCGTGGCGCTTCTGGTCACGCATTTCCTGTTCAGCCTCGATTTCCCGCTGGCGCTTTGCCTGTCGGTCGTCGGCGTCTCGGCCGCGTCGAACCTGCTCTCGGCCTATGTCTTCCCCCGCACCAAGCGCCTGTCGGAAACCGAGGCGCTGCTCACGCTTCTCTTCGATACGACGCAGCTGGCGCTGCTGCTGTTCCTGACCGGCGGGCTGAACAACCCTTTCGGGCTGCTCCTGATCGCGCCGGTGACCATCGCCGCAACGGCGCTGACCCTGCGGTCGGTCCTGATCCTTGGCGGGGCGGCGGTGCTGCTGGCCTCGCTCCTGGCCTTCGCCTTCGAGCCCTTGCGGACCGAGGCGGGCGATCCCGTGCTGATGCCCGACCTCTTCCGCTTCGGCTTCTGGATCGCGCTGGTCATCGGTATCGGCTTCATCGGGCTCTATTCCCGCTCGGTCGCGGCCGAGAAACACGCACTGACCGAGGCGCTGCTGGCCACCTCGCTGGCCTTGGCCCGCGAACAGAAGCTGACCGATCTGGGCGGCGTGGTGGCGGCCGCCGCGCATGAGCTGGGCACGCCCCTGGCCACGATCAAGCTGGTTTCCTCAGAACTGATCGACGCGCTGGACGACCCCGATCTGGCCGAGGACGCGCGCCTCATTCGCGAACAGGCCGACCGCTGCCGGGCGATCCTGCGCTCGATGGGGCAGGCGGGAAAGGACGACCTGCACCTGCGCCACGCGCCGCTCGAGGCCGTGCTGCAGGAAGCCGCCGCGCCCCATACCGACCGCGGCAAGGTGATCAGCTTCGACACCGGCGCCGCCGATGGCCGCATGCCCGAGATATTCCGCCGCCCCGAGATCGTGCACGGCCTGCGCAACCTGATCCAGAACGCCGTCGATTTCGCCGCCTCTCAGGTCTGGGTCGAGGCGCATTGGACCGCGACCGAGGTGGCGCTCAGGGTCATCGACGATGGCCCCGGCTATCCGCCGCATCTGCTGGCGCGGCTTGGCGAGCCCTATCTGAAGAACCGCCGCTGGGACGAACCACGCGACGAATCCCGCCCGGAATACGAGGGGATGGGGCTGGGCCTGTTCATCGCCAAGACGCTGCTGGAACGCACCGGCGCCAGCGTGCGCTTCGGCAATTGCACCGACCGCACGCGCCCCCGCCAGGCCCCCGATCGCCGCTGCGGTGCCCTGGCCGAAGTCCGCTGGCCCCGCCGCGCGATCGAGGCCGACCCGCGCCGCGCACTGGGCGAGAACACGCCCATCGACAAGACAAAGACCTGACGCCCCGTCTGAAGTTTTCCTGCCAAGACCGCCATTTTCATGGTTATTATTACTCCTTAACACAGCCTTAACCAATAGAGCCGATCCTGACCCGGCCCCGACTCGGTCAGCCCTCCTTGGCGCCGACAGGGGGACAGGAGCCGCCCATGCAGACGACTTTTGCCTTTGCCCTCGTGCTTGTCGGAACCTCGGTCCTGACGGTGCTGGCCAGCCTGCTGATCTTCGGCGCGTTGCGGGGCGCGGGCAAGCGCAGCGCTCCGCCCCTGGGCGTGGGCAGCGATGCGGCGTTCCTGTTCGACGGCCAGACCCTGATCGACACCAACACCCGGGGCGCCGCGCTGCTCGAATCCCTGCGCAAGGACGGGACCGAGGGCGGCGATGAATGGAGCCGTCTGACCTATTTCCTGGCGCAGGATTTCCCCGATCTGGCGACCGCGCTGGCCGATCTGCCGCTGACCCGCCGCGCCCGTCTGGTCGCCGGCGACGACCGGCGCACCGAACTGGTGATGGACTGGCTCGACGGCGCGCTCAGGCTCACCGTCATCGACGCCTTGGCCGAGGATGGCGCGGTGGTGCTGGACCGGCTCAGCTACCGCGCCCTGCAGGAAGAACTCGCGCTCTTGCGGCAGATCACCGAAGCCGCGCCGCTGCTGCTCTGGCGTGAGGGGGCGCAGGGGCAGGTGACCTGGGCCAATGACGCCTATCTCAAACGCGTGACCGAGGCGGGCGAGGGTACGACGATGACCTGGCCGCTGCCGGCGCTCTTTCCCCGGGCCGAGGCCGGGCCCGCCCGACGCACGGGCCTGCCGGTGCCGAACGGTGCGCGCAAAGGCACGGCGCAATCCTGGTTCGACGTCACCCGCGTCACTGGCGAGGACGGGATGCTGGTCTATGCCCTTCCCGCGGACGAGGCCTATCAGGCCGAACGCACCAAACGCGCCTTCATCCAGACCCTGACCAAGACCTTCGCCACCCTGCCCATCGGCCTTGCCGTCTTCGACCGCACGCGGCGGCTGCAGATGTTCAACCCGGCGCTGACCGATCTGACCGGGTTGGAACCCGAATTCCTGCTGTCGCGCCCGGGGATCGAGGGCTTCCTCAACCGCATGCGCGACAAGCGCGTCCTGCCCGAGCCCCGCGATTACCGCAGCTGGGCGCGGCGCCTGCTGGATATCGAGGCATCCAGCCCCGGCGGCGAGTTCGAGGAAACCTGGACGCTGGGCAGCGGCCAGACCTTCCGCGTCAGCGCCAATCCGCATCCCGACGGCGCGCTGGCCTTCCTGATCGAGGATATCACCTCGGAAACCCATCTCACCCGCAATGTCCGAGCCGAGATGGAGACGAGCCAGGCGGTGCTGAACCAGCTGGACGAGGCGATCGCCGTCTTCGCCTCGAACGGCGAATTGTTGCTGACCAACAGCGCCTTCACCCAGCTCTGGACGCTGGAAGGCGAGGAATCGCTCGGCGCCGTCACCCTGCCCGAGGCGCTGGCCAATTGGCGCGAGGCGGGTGGCGATCCGGCCTTCTGGGCGCAGGTGGCGACGCTGGCCCGGCCCGGCTCGGGCGATGGCGCGCCGCTTGCCGGCAGCATGACGCTGGCCGATGGCGAGGTCCTGCAGGTCACGGCGCGGCGGACTGCCACCGGGGCGGTGATGATCTCCTTCGCGACGACCAATCCTCCGGCGCAGGAAAGCCCCCGCGCGCAGGTGCTGCGCGCCAGCGCCTGAGTGCGAGCGCCGGGCGCCAAAGAAAAACGCCGGACCCGAAGGGCCCGGCGCTTTCATCAACCCGGCAGGTGGCTCAGATCGAGGCGTCGATCCAGCTTTGCAGCGCCGCCTTGGGTGCAGCGCCGACCTTGTTGGCGACGATCTTGCCGTCTTTCACCACGAACAGCGCCGGGATCCCGCGGATGCCCATGGCGGCGGCGACCTGCGGGTTCTCATCCACGTTGACCTTGGCGATGCGCACGCGGCCTTCGTAATGCTCCGACAGCTCTTCCAGCGCCGGGCCGATCTGCCGGCACGGACCGCACCATTCGGCCCAGAAGTCGAGCACGACCGGCAGGTCGCTGTTGCGCACTTCGGAGTCGAAAGTGGCGTCGGTCACGGGAAAGGTAGCCATGGGAATCTCCTGCGGATCCGGGGAAAGGGGGGAAGCGTCTTTGGTCTTTCCTTACCTAGGAAGGTCGCCGATCCGGGTCAAGGGCAGCGCGGTCCAGCGCCGCAGCGACAGCCTCGGGCGGCAGCTGCATCAGCGCGCCCGTCGCGGTCCACAAGAGCGCCGTCTCGATCCGCCGCCCGGGATAGAGCGCCGCCAGCAGATGGGCATAGGCCCCCATCTGCCTGAGCAAGCCCTCGGGCACCCCGTCCGACCCGTTCGGCACCACCCGGTTCGACTTGAAGTCGACCGCCAGCACCGCATCGTCGGTGACGATCAGCCGGTCGATCACGCCCCACATCGCCCGCCCGTTCCAGACGCCCGACAGACCGACCTCGACCAGCGCGCCCCCGCCCAGAACTGGGGCCAGCGCGGGGTCCTGAAGCACCGCCAGCGCCTCGGCCAGACAAGCCTCGCCCCCGGCCAGACCGGCGGCCAGCGCGGTGCCGCGCGGCTTGCGGTCGGCGTCGGGCAGGTCGGCCAGCTCCTCCAGCAGGAGGTGGATCAGCCGCCCGCGGGCCAGCGCCTGCTCGGTCTCCGCCCCCTCGCCGGGCAACGCCTTGGCGCCCCCCAGATCCGAGGGCGTCAGCACCCGCGCGGCGCCCGTCACCGGCGGCAGATCGGCCAATTCGGCTGGCTTGGAGCCGCTTTTTGCCGTGTCGCGCGGCAGGACCAGCGGCGCGGGCCAGTCGCCATGCGCGTGCCGCAGACCCGTGCCGGTCGGCGCATCCAGCGGCACCGGCGCCAGCCCGGCCAGCGCCGTTTCGATCCGTTCGTACCAGCTGCCCTCGCCGGTATCGCCCGCGCCGCAGACGATCAGCCAGCGTTCCGCGCGGGTCAGCGCCACGTAAAGCAGCCGGTCGCCCTCCTCGCTGCGCAGCGTCTCGCTGAGCCCGTCGGCCTCGCGCTGCGCCTCGGTCGCCAGATCCTTGACCGCGCGCAGGATCGGCACGCCCCCGGCATCGGCCAGCGTCGCGCGCTCCTGCGGGCGGCGCTTGGCGGTGTCGGGCAGGATGACGATCGGCGCCTCCAGCCCCTTCGAGCCATGCACCGTCATCACCCGGATGACCCGCCCGGCCCCCTCGGACCGGCGCTGCACTTCGGCATCCGAGGCCGCCAGCCAGCCCAGGAACCCGTCGAGCGAGGGGACATGTCCCTGTTCATAGCCCAGCGCCAGATCGACGAAAGCCTCCAGCGCATCCTCGGCCTCGGGGCCAAAGCGCGCGCGGATCCGGCGGCGGCCGTCGTGGCGGGTCAGCACCCGTTCGATCAGCTCATAGGGCCTGAGGAAATCGACCTGCCCGCGCAGATCGTCCAGCACTGTGCGGACCTCGGCCAGCGCGGGCTCGGCGCGCAGCCGTTCCCACAGGAACCCGGGCCGGTCCCAGGCCAGCCGGAACAGCTGATCCTCGCTCAGCCCGAACAGCGGCGAGCGCAGGGCCACGGCCAGCGACAGATCGTCCTCCGGCAGGGCCAGGAATTTCAGCAGCGCGATCAGGTCCTGCACCGCCAGAACCTCGCCCAGCGCCAGCCGGTCGGCCCCGGCGATCTCCAGCCCCTCGGCCTTGCAGGCGCGGATCAGCGCGTGGAACAGCAGGCGGCGGCGCTGCACCAGCACCAGAAAATCGCCCTCATGCACGGCGCGGGGGCCGTCCCGCCCCTCGATCCGCTCGCCCCGGTCGATCATCGCCCGGATTTCCCGCGCGATGGTCCGGGCCAGCTGGATCTCGGCATGATCGGCCGAGGGCCGGTCCAGCGGGCTTTCCCAGGGCGTATCCTCGGGCTTGTCGGGCTTGGGGATCGCGGGCCAGAGGTCGACGCGCCCGGCCATCCCCGGATGGAAGGCCAGATGCTCCGGCGCGCCGCCCAGCCCCGAGCCGCTACCGGCAAAGCACTGGTCCACCAGCCGCAGCACCGCATCGGACGACCGGAAGGAATGCTTCAGCTCCTGACGGCTGAGCCCCTGTCCGGTCGCTGCCAGTCGTTCCGAAAACAGGCTCTGCGATTGCTCGAATCCCTGCAGATCGGCGCCCTGGAAGGAATAGATCGACTGCTTGCGATCCCCCACCACGAAGATCGTGCGCAGCACCTCGCGCGCACCGACGCCCGCGGTGAATTCCTGGGTCAGCAGGTCGATGACGCGCCATTGCCCGGGCGAGGTATCCTGCGCCTCGTCCACCAGGATATGGTCGATCCCGCCGTCGAGCTTGAACAGCACCCATTGCGCCACGTCCGAGCGCGACAGCAGGTCGCGCGCAAGGCGGATCAGGTCGTCGAAATCCAGCCAGCCGCGCGCCGCCTTGGCCCGGTCGAGCGCGGGCAGCCAGAGGCGGGCGAAACCATGCAGCGCCTCGGCCATGCGCTTGGCTTCCAGCCCCAGCCTGAGCGGCCGCGCCTCGGCCACCCGCTCGCCCAAATCGTCCAGCGCCGCCAGATCATCGGGCCCGACCAGCGCCTGCGTGGACTTGGTGATGTGCTTGCCGGTCTTGGCCAGCCCGGCATTGGCGCCCGTCTGCGTCAACAGCGCGCCTTCCAGATCGGCCAGCGCCGCCATCCCCGGCGCCCCGATCCGCGCCAGTTTCGCCGCCAGCTTGTTGTCGTTCGCGCCGCCCTTCAGCAGCTTGGGCACCAGCCGGGCGCAAAGATCCCCCTCATCGCCGTCGAAGACCTGCGCCAGAAGCCCGTCCTCGGTCAGCCCCTTCGGCAGGTCGAAGAGCGCGTCGAAATCGGGCAGCTCCCCGTCAAAAGCGTCTCTATACTTGCCCAAATCGCCCAGAAGCCGGGCAAAACCGTCCTCGCTCAACCGCCCCAGCAGCGCCACCATCGCCCCGGCCTCGGGCCCCCGGGCGAAGCGGTCCAGCAGTTCCATGCGCAGTTGTTGCAGGCTGCGCTCCTCGACCTCGGTGAAGTCCGGGGCGACGGCGGCTTCAAGCGGGAAGCGCCGCAGGAGGGAGGAACAGAAGGCGTGAATCGTCTGGATCTTCAGCCCGCCCGGCGTCTCGATAGCCCGGGCAAAGAGCCTGCGCGCGCGGGGCAGCAGGTCGGGGTCTTGCACCGCCTCGCCCATCTTCGCCAGTTCGGCCACCAGCGCGGCGTCCTCCAGCATCGCCCATTCGCCCAGCCGCTTGAACAGCCGGTTCTGCATCTCGCCGGCGGCGGCCTTGGTATAGGTCAGACACAGGATCCGCTGCGGCGGCGTGCCGCCCAGCAGCAACCGCGCCACCCGGTCGATCAGCACCTTGGTCTTGCCGGACCCGGCATTGGCCGACAGCCAGGTCGATTGCCCGGGCTCGGCGGCGCGGACCTGATTGAGCGTCGCCTCATCCATCGTCGCCGACCCTTTGCAGCACGGGTTCGTCCGTGGTTTCCCATTCGCCGCGGCGCGACAGCGCGTCGTAATCGCCCGCGCGCTCCTCCTGCTCGACGGCGCGCATGGCGGTGAAGCCCTGGTCGGGACTGGTGTAGGATTTCAGCAGCGTGACCAGCTTGGCCTGATGCTCGGCAATATCGGCGGGCTCCACCGGCACCGGCCGAGTGTCGAACTTGCTGCCGAGGCCCACAAACATGGCCTCCGCCACCGCGCCGGGGCCAAGGCCGAAGGCATCGTCCCGCGCCATCACCGCCAGGAGGCTCAACTGCTTGTTGTAAAAGGCGATCTGCTTGGGGCTGGGCAGGGTGCCGGTCTTGTAATCATAGAGCCTGAGCCGCCCGTCCGGGTCGCGGTCGATCCGGTCGGGCTGGCCGGTCAGGGTGAAGGGCGGATCGGCCAGCGTCAGCGCGCCCTTTTTCTCCAACAGCGCCGGTTGCCCCTCAAGCCCCGCGTTCCAGCGCACGAAATCGGCGGCGGTCCGGTCCAGCCGCGCGCGCCAGTGCAGCCGCGTCGCGGGCCAGGGGCATTCCTCGGCCAGAATCTTCTCTGCGATTGCCAAAAATGCGTCCAGATCGCCCGGAACACCGGGCGGGAAGTCGCGGACATAGAGGTCCGGCACCCGGTGCAGCACCGTTCCCCTGAGGCGCGCATCGGCCTCGGGCGCCAGCGGGTCGAGGGGGCGCAGTTTCAGGATCCGTTCGGCATAGATCGCGTAAGGGTCGCGGATCAGCTTCTCGATGCGCGTGACCGGCAGTTCCGTCAGCCGGGCGCGCGCCGGCGGGGCAGGGGCCGGGCGCGGATTGCGCCGGGCGCTGGCCTCGGGCACGGCGGAGAGGTCGGCCTCCAGCGCCTCGGCCAGCCTGAGCCAGTGATTGCCGCGCTCCCGCATTGCCGCCAGCGCCGTATCGCCCCCCTGCGCCCTGAGCCCGCCGATCAGATTGACCAGCCGGTTCAGCCAGCGCGAGGGCACCGTCTCGGCCTCGGCATCGCGGCGGGCGCGGGACAGGATCACCCGGGGGGCGCCGACCGCCTGCTGGAAGTCATGCGCCGAGAGGCCGATCTGCCGTTCCGGCAGCAACAGACCCGCATTGAGCCGCATCTGGCGATTGAACCAGGGGTCGGGCTTCGGCGCGGCGGGCCAGGTGCCCTCGGTCATACCGCCCAGGATCACCAGATCGGCCCCCTGCGCGCGGGCTTCCAGCGTGCCCCAGATCATCACATCGGGGTGCGATTCCAGCACCTCGCGGACCTCGCGCCCGGCAAAAAGCGTCTCTAACAACGCCGAATAGTCCCGCGCGGCGACGATTCCGCCATGGTCAGCCTCGGCCCGCAATTCCTCGATCAGCGCCTGCGCCTCCGCCCCGGCCTCGGCCAGCCACAGCTCGCCCGAGCCCTCGCCGGTTCCGGCGGCCAGCGCCAGCGCAACGCGCTCATGCGCGATCAGCCACTCGCCCAGCGGCCGCTCATCATCCCCGGGCAGCAGGGCCAGCGCCTGCGTCAGCCAGTCGGCCCAGGGCTTCCGGTCGGGGGCACGGTCGGCGAAATCGGTGAGCGCGGCGGCGTCGGGGAAGGGGATCGCGCGGCGCCGCAGATGCAGCTCCAGATCGCGCAGGTGGCGCAGGTGGTCGCCACGCCCCTCGGCCGAATGGACGATCGGGTGTTTCAGCAGGGCGATCAGCGCCTCGG
>NZ_JAUCCQ010000014.1:0-60128 GCF_034676075.1 Pararhodobacter sp.
ATATGCACCCGCCCGCACCCGGTTTCAACGCGCCCCACCTCTGCGGCGTGCCGGGGCCATGCGGGGGGCCAGCCCCCCGCACCCCCCGCCAAAGGGGACCTTCGGGCCCCCTTTGGAAACCCCCGAGGATATTTGGAGAACAAAGATGAAGGTTAAGAGGGCGCTAACCCGCAATCTTCGTTCTTAAAATATCCTCGGGGGGTGAATGCCCGCAGGGCAGAGGGGGGCAGACGGCCCCCCTTCTTCGGCGCGGCGGCACGCCGCGCCGCTGGTCGCCCCCGTTTCGTCTCTAGAGACTCGGCGCCCGCGACAGCGGGCAACGAGGGCGAAACCCCTCCCCCCTCTCAGCAGGGCGGCACCGGGGTCTTCATCAAGTGACCGTGATAGAAGACTGGCGTCGAGAGCCTCCGGTGGAGCAGCCGCGACGCGCAGGCGAGCAGCGCTACCGTCACGAACGGCATGACCAGCAGGCGGCGGCCTTCGGCCAGTTGCCTCCCGGTGCCCGCCACGCCGATGCCGGACGGCAGCGTGAGGGCGATCCCCATCCAGGCCGTCACCGGTCCCGTCAGCGCACAAGGCCCCGGGTTCATCGTCCGGTAAACTTCAGTCACAACAAGGAAAATCACCACCCCTTGGAATAGTCGCCAGGTCGTCATCGTGCCCTTGCCCCCGCCCCCGCATACCCCGATCCCGCCAGCGTCGACACGGTCGTGAGCCGGGTCAAGAGGCCTCGCGCCTGGCCCCCGCAGGCCCCTTCCTCCGCCGCGCCGCCACGACCTGACGTAAAGGTCACTTCGTGACGCAGCGTCCCGACTTACGTTAACGTAAAGCTTCCTTCAATCTGCGCCAAATCGCGCTATGTGTTGCCTTGCCGGTACGTCAACCCGGTAAGCGAGGTATGGTATGGACCAGGAACTTCTGACGATCCGCGAGATGTGCGAGGCCTTTGACGTGACCCCGCGCACCCTGCGGTTCTACGAATCGAAAGAGCTGATCAGCCCGATCCGCGACGGGCAGAAGCGCCTTTACACGCGCCGTGACCGCGGCCGTCTGACGCTGATCCTGCGCGGCAAGCGCTTCGGTTTCGCGCTGGAAGAGATGCGGCAGCTTCTCAACCTCTATGACCGCGGCGACCAGAAGGGCGAGCAGTTGAAGCGCACCGTCGCCGCCGCGCGTGAGCGTCTGGCGCAGATGGAGCAGCAGCGCGACGAATTGAACGAGGCCATCGACGAGCTGCGCAGCCAGCTCGAGGCCGGGGCCGAGATGCTCGCCGCCTTCCGGCCCGCCGCCGAATAAACCCATCCTATCCGTTTCAGGGAGAGACCCCATGCCCAGCTACAAAGCCCCCGTGAAGGACATGCAGTTCCTGCTGCATGACGTGCTCAAGGCCACCGAGTCCGGCATTCCCGGCTATGCCGAGCTTGAGCGCGACTTCACCGCCGCCATCCTCGACGAGGCCGGCAAGCTGGCCGAGGGTGTTCTGGCCCCCCTCAACGCCGTCGGCGATACCGAGGGCTGCCGGCTGGAAAACGGCATCGTCTACACGCCCACCGGCTTCAAGGACGCTTTCGAGCAGATCAAGGAAGGCGGCTGGAACGGCCTCGACCTGCCCGAGGAATACGGCGGCCAGAACCTGCCCTATGTCGTCGGCACCGCGGTGGGCGAGGTCTTCGTCTCCTCGAACATGGCCTTCAACATGTACCAGGGCCTGACCCATGGCGCGATCAACGCGATCCTGGCGGCGGGCACCGAGGAGCAGAAGGCCAAGTGGCTGCCGAAGATGGTCAGCCTCGACTGGACCGGCACGATGAACCTGACCGAGCCGCATTGCGGCACCGATCTGGGTCTGATCCGCACCAAGGCCGAGCCGCAGGATGACGGCTCCTACAAGATCACCGGGCAGAAGATCTTCATCTCGGCCGGCGATCACGACATGAGCGAGAACGTCATCCATCTGGTGCTGGCCAAGGCCCCGGGCGGCGGCGAGGGCACCAAGGGCATCAGCCTCTTCATCGTGCCGAAATTCATGGTCGACGATGAGGGCCGGATCGGCGCCCGCAACGCCGTCTCGGTCGGCAAGATCGAAGAGAAGATGGGCATTCACGGCAATGCCACCTGCGTCATGAACTATGACGGCGCGACCGGCTACCTGATCGGCGAGCTGCACAAGGGCATGAAGGCCATGTTCGTCATGATGAACGAGGCCCGTCTGGGCGTCGGCCTGCAGGGCTATGCCCAGGCCGAGGCCGCCTATCAGAACGCCGTCGACTATGCCCGCGACCGCCTGCAGGGCCGCGCCGTGACCGGGGCCGAGAACCCGGGCGGCAATGCCGATCCGCTGATCGTGCATCCCGATATCCGCCGCATGCTGATGGATCAGAAGAGCTTCATCGAAGGCGCCCGCGCCTTCACCTTCTGGGGTGCGCATCTGATCGACCGCGGCCATCGCCTTGGCGACAAGGAGGCCGAGGGCCTGATCTCGCTGCTGACCCCGGTCATCAAGGGCTTCCAGACCGACATGGGCTTCGCCATGACGGTCGAGGCGCAGCAGGTCTATGGCGGGCACGGCTATATCGAGGAACAGGGCATGTCCCAGTTCGCCCGCGACGCCCGCATCGCCATGATCTATGAGGGCGCGAACGGCGTGCAGGCGCTGGATCTGGTCGGCCGGAAGCTGGCGGCCGAGGGCGGCAAACCCGCCATGGCCTTCTTCGAGATGGTGAAGAGCTTCATCAAGGAGAACGAGGGCAACGAGGCGCTGAAGGCTCCGTTCCTCGACCCGCTGAAAGCCGCCTCGAAGGACCTGCAATCGGCGATGATGTTCTTCATGCAGCAGGGCATGAAGAACCCCAACGCCGCGCTGGCCGGGTCGTCGGATTTCATGCATCTCTTCGGCCATGTGTGCCTGGGCTACATGTGGGCGCTGATGGCCAAAGCCTCGTCCGAGGCCTTGGCAGCGGGCGCCGCTGACGCCACGTTCCACGAGACGAAGATCAAGACCGGCCGCTACTATATGGCCCGGCGCCTGCCCGCCACGGGCATGCATCTGGCCCGCATCCTGTCGGGTGACGAGCCGGTCATGGCGCTGGAAGCCGAGGCGTTCTGAGAACCCACGGCCAGGAAACCCGGGGAGGGGGAGCGATGGACAGGGGCTTTACCGAGCATCCGGCATTCAGCGGCGGCTGCCAATGCGGCGCCGTCCGCTACCGGGTGACGGCGGGCCCTGCCAAGGATTGCGTCTGCCATTGCCGGATGTGCCAGCGCGCCACCGGCAATGCCTTCGCCCCCCTCGTCGAGGTCCAGGCCGACCGCGTGAGTTGGCAGGGGACGCCCGCCGAATGGGCCTCCTCGAACGTGGCCTGGCGGGGCTTCTGCCCGACCTGCGGCACGCCGCTCTATTTCCGCTCGGACGACACGATCGAGTTCATGGCGGGATCGCTGGTGCAGGGCACGCCCTTCAATCCCGCCTATAACGCCAGCGTCGAATCGCGGGTGGGATGGCTCGACGCGCTGACCCATGCGCCCTCGAAAACCACCGATCCGGCGATCCTCGCCGAGGTCCGCACCCTGCAAGCCCCGGAGGGGTGATGCCCAAACGCCTGCGCCTGACCCGCCGCTTCCCCGTCGCCATGAGCGAGGACGGCTATCGCAAGCTCAAGCGCTTCGCCGCCGAGGCGGGGCTGGACGAGGGCGAGGCGCTCTCGTTCCTGTTCGAGAATTTCGAGAGCGTGACGCATCACGACAATCTCACGCACCGGCTCAGGCTGTTCAACGCCGAGCTGGAAGCGCGCAAGAAATAACGGTTGCCCGGCCTTGGGAGGGGCCTTGCCGATGACATTTCCGCTGCTGCCCTCACCCTGGATGACGGACGAGCACCAGATGCTCGCCGAGATGACGCGCGACTTCATCACCCGCGAATGGGCGCCGCAGTTCGACCGCTGGCGCCAGCAGGGCGAGATGGACCGCGACACCTGGCGGCAGGCGGGCGAGATGGGGCTCCTTTGCGCCTCGATCCCCGAGGAATACGGCGGCGCCGGCGGCGATTTCGGCCATGAGGCGGTGATCCTGATGGAGGCCGCCCGCTGCAATCTGGCCAGCTGGGGCCACGGCATCCATTCCGGGATCGTCGCCCATTACATCCACGCCTATGGCACCGAGGAGCAGAAACGCCGCTGGCTGCCGAAAATGGCAACCGGGGAGCTGGTTGGCGCCCTGGCGATGACCGAGCCCTCGGGCGGCTCGGACGTGCAGAACCTGAAGACGCGGGCGGTGAAGGACGGCAACGGCTACCGGCTGACGGGGTCCAAGACCTTCATCACCAACGGCCAGCACGCCAATCTGATCCTGGTGGCCGCCAAGACCGACCCCAATGCCAAGGCCAAGGGCATGTCGCTGATGGTCGTGGAGACGGATGGCGCCGAGGGCTTCCGCCGCGGCCGCAATCTGGAGAAGGTCGGGCTGAAGGCGGCCGATACCTCGGAACTCTTCTTCGACGAGGTCGCCCTGCCGCCCGAGAACCTGCTGGGCGGCGCCGAGGGACAGGGCTTTTACCAGATGATGAAGCAGCTGCCGCAGGAACGACTGATCATCGGTCTGGGCGCCGTCGGGGCGATCGAGGGCGCGGTCGAACGCACCATCGCCTATTGCAAGGACCGCGAGGCCTTCGGCCAGCCGATCATCAATTTCCAGAACACCCGCTTCAAGCTGGCCGAATGCAAGACCAACGCCGTGGTGGCGCGCAGCTTCCTCGACACCTGCATGGTGGCGCATCTGAAGGGCGAGCTGAGGGTCGAGATGGCGGCGATGAGCAAATACTGGCTCTCGGACCTGCAATGTCAGGTGCTGGACGAATGCGTGCAGCTGCACGGCGGCTACGGCTTCATGCAGGAATATGCGGTGGCCGAGATGTGGACCGACGCCCGCGTGCAGCGGATCTATGGCGGCACCAACGAGATCATGAAGGAACTGATCGGGAGGTCGCTGTGAGCGGCGCGCCCGTCAGGGAAAGGGCGGGGGGCTGCCGCCCCCCGCACCCCCTGCCCAAAGGGGGGCACGCCCCCCTTTGGAAACCCCGTGCGTATTTCAAGCAGAATGAAACCCAATCTGCGCGGAGCAGCACACCCCTCCCCGCCTGTGCCATAAGCTCTCCAGCGGGTCGGGGTGGCTTCACTCTGCACGGTCATCGGCTCGCCAGCCTGTACCGTGGACAAAGTCTATCCGGCGCATGGTTAACAAAGCCTGACCCCGCCCCTTCATTCTGCTTCAAATACGCCCTTTTTGACTTCTCCCCCCTCACCCCCTCCGAAAGGAAGCGCGCATGACGGCCCAGCTTTATTGCTTCGGCGAATCCGGGAATTCCTACAAGGCGGCGCTGACCATGGCGCTTTCGGGCTATGACTGGGCGCCGCGCTATGTCGATTTCTTCGGCGGCGAGACGCGGACGCCCGAGTACCGGGCGCTCAACGTCATGGGCGAGGCGCCTTTGCTGGTCGAGGGGGATACCGTCCTCAGCCAGTCGGGCGCGATCCAGCTGCATGTCGTCAAGGCGACCGGCAAGCTGGGCGGCGCGCCGGGCGAGGAGGAGGAGGTCATGCGCTGGATCCTGTGGGACAACCACAAGCTGTCCAGCCAGGCGGGCATGACCCGCTTCCTGATGAACTTCCTGCCCGAGGAGAAGCGCCCGAAGGAGGTCATCGGCTTCATGCAGGGGCGTCTGAAGGCCGCCTATGCCACGCTCGACGCGCATCTGACGGGACGTGATTGGATCGTCGGCCGTGACGTCACCATCGCCGACACCGCCTGCTGTGGCTATCTCTATTACCCGGAACCCTACGGCTTTTCCCGCGCGGACTGGCCGAACATCGACCGCTGGCTGGACCGCCTCTCGGCGCTGCCCGGCTGGAAACATCCCTATGACATGATGCCCGGCTCGCCCGCCGACCGGGCCAAGGCCTGAGGAGACCCTGACATGACCGACGCCTATATCTACGACGCCGCCCGCACGGTGCGCGGCAAGGGGCGCAAGGACGGCAGCCTGCACGAGGTCACCGCCGCCCGCCTGTCCGCCATCGCGCTGAACGCGCTGAAGGAGCGCAACGATCTGGATACCCGCGCCATCGAAGATGTGATCTGGGGCAACGTGACCCAGATCGGCGAACAGGGCGCGTGCCTCGCGCGGACCGCCGTGCTGGCGTCGGATTTCGACGAGCAGGTGCCGGGCGTTTCCATCAACCGGTTCTGCGCCTCGGGGCTGGAGGCCGTGAACATGGCCGCCAACCAGATCCGCGGCGGGGCCGGCATGGCCTATGTCGCGGGCGGGGTCGAATGCATGAGCCGGGTGCCGATGGGCACGGATGGTGGCGCCATCGCCGTCGATCCGCAGATCGCCATCGACAATTACTTTGTGCCCCAAGGGATCAGCGCCGACATCATCGCCACCAAATACGGCTTCACCCGCGACATGGCCGATGCCATGGCGGTGGAAAGCCAGAAGCGGGCGGCGGCGGCCTGGGCGGCGGGGCGGTTCGACAAATCCGTCATCACCGTCAAGGACATGAACGGCCTCACCATCTTGGACCGGGACGAATTCATGCGGCCCGAGACGGACATGCAGAGCCTCGGCGCGTTGAAGCCCAGCTTCAAGGACATGGGCGAGGTGATGCCGGGCTTCGACAAGATCGCCCTGATGAAATACCCGGAGCTGGAATATGTGAACCATATCCACCATGCCGGGAATTCCTCGGGCATCGTCGATGGCGCCGCGGCGATCCTGATCGGCAACAAGGAATTCGGCGAGAAATACGGGCTGAAACCCCGCGCCCGGATCCGTGCCACGGCCAAGATCGGCACCGATCCGACGATCATGCTGACCGGCCCCGTCCCCGTGACCGAGAAGATCCTGCGCGAGAGCGGCATGTCGATCAAGGACCTCGACCTCTTCGAGGTGAACGAGGCTTTCGCCACGGTCGTGCTGCGTTTCGAGCAGGCTTTCGACGTGGACCATGCCAAGGTCAACGTCAACGGCGGCTCGATCGCCATGGGTCACCCGCTGGGCGCGACCGGGGCGATCATCCTCGGCGCGCTGCTCGATGAGCTGGAGCGCACCGGCAAGGGCACCGGCCTTGCCACGCTCTGCATCGGCTCGGGCATGGGGGCCGCCACGATCATCGAGCGCGTGTGATGCCGAAGATCGACATCGCCCAGACGCCCTATCGCACCGGCTCGGTCTATCCCGAGCCCTATAACAGCCAGATGGCCGGACGCTCGTCGCACCGGCTGGGGCAGGCGGCGGGGCTGACGCAGTTCGGGGTGAACATCGTCTATCTGCAGCCGGGGGCGGTGGCGTCGCTGCGCCACTGGCACCTGCGGGAAGACGAATTCGCCATCGTGCTGACGGGCGAGTTGATCCTCCGCGAGGACTCGGGCGAGACGGTGATGCGGCCCGGCGATTGCGCCGCCTGGAAGGCGGGCGTGGCCGAGGGGCACCATTTCGTCAACCGCTCGGAGGCCGAGGCGTCTTTCCTCGTCGTCGGCTCGAAGGCCGAGCGCGAAATCGCGACCTATACCGAGGTCGACATGCAGATTCACATGGAGGGCGGCGACGCCCGCTTCACCTATCACGACGGCAGCGCCTGGGCTGGGCCCCGCGACCTGCCGAAGGGAGACCAGAAATGACCGAATTCCATTACGACGTGGACGCGGACGGCGTGGCCGTCATCACCTGGGACGTGCCGGGCAAGACGATGAACGTCATGTCCTTTGAGGGGCTGGGCGAGCTGGAGGCCGCCATCGACAAGGCGCATGCCGATCCGGCGGTGAAGGGCATTGTCATCACCTCGGGCAAGGCGGATTTCGCCGGCGGCATGGACCTGAACGTGCTGGCCGACATGCGCAACAACGCGGGCGACAACCCGGCGCAGGGGCTGTTCGACGGGATCATGTCGATGCATGCGCTGCTCAGGAAGATCGAGCTGGCGGGCATGGACCGCAAGACGCAGAAAGGCGGCAAGCCCACCGCCGCCGCCCTGCCCGGCACCGCCATGGGGATCGGGCTGGAACTGCCGCTGTCCACCCACCGCATCTTTGCCGCCGACAATCCCAAGGCGCAGATCGGCCTGCCCGAGATCAAGGTCGGCATCTTCCCCGGCGCCGGGGGCACCACGCGGCTGTCGTGGAAGCTGGGCGCGATGATGGCAGCGCCCCTGCTGCTGGAGGGCAAGGCCAACGATCCGAAAAAGGCCAAGGCCGCGGGCGTCATCGACGAGGTGGTCCCGGCCGATCAGCTGCTGGCCTCGGCCAAGGCCTGGGTGCTGGGCGCCAAGGACGCCGATCTGGTGAAGCCCTGGGATACCAAGGGCTACAAGGTGCCGGGCGGCACGCCCTATTCGGCGCCGGGCTTCCCGACCTTCGTCGGCGCCTCGGTCATGGTCCATGCCCAGACCTGGGGCGCCTATCCGGCGGCCAAGGCGCTGCTGAGCGCGGTCTATGAAGGGCTGCAGGTGCCCTTCGACACCGCCCTGAAGATCGAGGCACGGCATTTCGTCAGCGTGCTGATGAACCCCTCGTCCAGCGCCATGATCCGCTCGCTCTTTGTCAACAAGGGCGCGCTGGAGAAGGGCGCGAACCGGCCCGACGTGCCGGATGAGAAGGTGAAGAAGGTGGGCGTGCTGGGCGCGGGCATGATGGGCGCGGGCATCGCCTATGTCTCGGCTTTGGCGGGCATCGAGGTGGTGCTGCTGGACAGCACCATCGAGGCGGCGGAGAAGGGCAAGGCCTATTCCACCGGCATCCTCGACAAGGGGATGAAGCGCGGCAAGGTCACCGAGGAGAAGAAGGCCAAGGTGCTGGGCCAGATCAGGACCACCACCGATTACGCCGATCTGGCCGGGTGCGACCTGATCGTCGAAGCGGTGTTCGAGGACCCGAAGGTCAAGGCGGAAGTCACCGCCAAGGCCGAGGCGGTGATCCCGGAAACCGCGATCTATGCCTCGAACACCTCGACCCTGCCGATCACCTCGCTCGCCGCGGCCTCCAGCCGCCCCGAGCAGTTCATCGGCATCCACTTCTTCAGCCCCGTCGACAAGATGCTGCTGGTCGAGATCATCAAGGGCGCCAAGACCGGCCCGCGCGCCGTGGCCAAGGCGCTGGATTACGTCCGCCAGATCCGCAAGACGCCGATCGTGGTGAACGACGCGCGCTTCTTCTACGCCAACCGCTGCATCATCCCCTATATCAACGAGGGGATGCGGCTGGCCTCGGAAGGGGTGCCGCTGCCGATGGTGGACCGCGCCGCGCAGCTTCTGGGCTTCCCGGTCGGGCCGATCACGCTGGTCGACGAGACCTCGCTCGACCTCGGCGCCAAGATCGCCAAGGCGACCAAGGCGGCGATGGGCAACGATTACCCGGACGAGGCCGTGGACGAGGTGGTGTTCTGGATGGTCGACGAGGGCCGCCTGGGCCGCAAGTCGAAGGCCGGGTTCTTCAACTACGACGAGACCGGCAAGCGTCAGGGCTACTGGAAGGGCTTCAACGACAAGTATCCGGCGCTGGAAGGCGCGGCGCTGGAGGAAGTCCAGAACCGCCTGATGATGGCGCAGGTGCTGGAAGCGGTCCGGGCGCTGGAAGAGGGCGTGCTGGAAGACATCCGCGAGGGCGATGTGGGCGCCATCCTCGGCTGGGGCTTCGCGCCCTGGTCGGGCGGCCCCTTCGGCTGGCTGGACATCATCGGCGCGAAGAAGGCCGTGGCGATCTGCGACGGGCTGGAAGCGAAGTTCGGCGCACGGTTCGCGGCACCGGCGCTGCTGCGCAAGATGGCCGAGACGGGCGAAACCTTCTACGGGCCGAAAGCGGTGACGGTCGCGGCCTGAGCTGGGTCACGGGGTGGGATGAAATCCCACCCTACCGGGGCCGGGTGGTGGGTGGAATCCCACCCTACCGGGGCCGGGTGGTGGGTGGAATCCCACCCTACGAAAAACGCGCGGCATCGCAGGATGCCGCGCGTTTGGCGTTTCATGGAGGGAGGAAACGCAGGGCGCGACTCAGGCGCCCAGATGCATCGCCTCGACCAGGCGGCGGCCCTGCTGTTCGGTCAGCCGCTGATAGCGCAGCGGCGAGGCACCGCGCAGGCGCTCGATCTGGCCCTCGGTCGTCGCCACCTCGGGCGCGGGGCATTGTGCCAGCAGCGTGCCGTTCACATAGACCACTTCGTCATTGTCGAATTCCAGCGCCACCACGGTCATTTCCCGCGCCGGGGGGACCCGGGTGATGCCGCGATAGCCGTCGAGCACGCCGACCGGCAGCATGAGGAACGCGTCGCCATAAAGCGCCTCGGCCGCGTCCGATTCGATCAGCACCGGCTGGTCGGGCAGCACCCGCAGGTCCGAGCGGTTGCCCAGCGCCCCGGCCGGGATCGACAGTGGCCAGAGGCGCTGCGGCGCGGCCTCGGCGGCGGTATAGAGCGTGCTGATCCGCACGGCGCGCAGGGGCCGCATCCCGTGATCGAAGGTCACGATGCGGTCGCCGGGTTGCAGATCCTCGACCGGCTGCCAGCCGGTTTCGGTGGCCACCAGCGTGCCCGCGATCAGCCCCTGGGCGATACCGGCGGCATCGTGCTGGGCCTGCGCCGGGCCGAACCCCTCGACCGGGGTCGACGGCCACAGATTGCCGCGATCCGCGAATGAAAACGGGACATACTTCCCGATACCTACCGAACCACCAATCCAAGAATGCAACATTGTCGGTCCCTCCATCGGACGCTTTTGTGCGTTTCGATGGGACCATATGGCGGGGCACCCGTGGCGAAGACGGGGACCAAAAAGGGAAAAATTGAGGTAATTACTATTCGTTAACCACCTTCCCTGCCACAATTGGGAGGCGAGGGTGACAATCGGGGTCAGCGGTTGCGGACCGCGATCATGGTCCCGGCGGCGACGATCAGCCCCATGCCCAGCACCGCCAGCGCGGTGATGGTCTGCCCCCAGAGGATCCAGCTCCACAGGGCCGAGACCGGCAGAATCACGTATTCGAAGACCGAGACGCGGCTGGCATCGGCCAACTGATAGGCCCGCACCATCAGGCTCACCGCCAGGGTCGAGCCCAGCGCCTGCACGAAGGTCCAGAACAGCACCATGCCCGAGGGCATCACCCAGCCCCTGAGGATGAAGCCCGCGGCGCCCGCCGGAACCTCGGGCTGCCAGAGCGCCAGGATCCCCATGCCGACCAGCCCCGCCAGCCCCAGCGCCACGAAGAACCCCAGCGTCAGCGAGGCCGCGCTTTCGCCCTCGCACCATTCGCGGGTGGCGAGGTTGCCCAGCGCATAGAGCGCGCCTGCCACCACCGGGAACAGGCTGGCCCAGCCCAGCGGCGATTGCGAGCCGGGTTGCAGCACCAGCACCACACCGACAAAGCCCAGCGCCACGGCGGCGATGCGCACCGGCCCCAGAGCATGACCAAACAGGAAGCGCGAGAAGAGCAGCACGAAGATCGGCGCGGTGAAGAGCCCGGCCGCGGTCTGGGCCACGGTCAGGAAGGCGAGACAGCCGAAATAGACCAGCATCGCGGCCGCGTGGATCGCCGAGCGGGCGATCATCGGCCCCCAGCGCTTCGGCGCCAGATCCAGCCCGAAGAGCCGGGCGCCCAGCGCGAACAGCACGACGCCCATGGCGCTGCGCAGGGCGTGGAATTGCCACAGGCCCGTCTCCTCGGCCACGAGGCGCACGAAATTGTCGGTGAAGCCGATCAGCAGGGCATAGCCCAGCACCGCCAGCAGCGCCGCGCGCGTTCGATTGAGCGTGGTGGCAGACATGCCGTGGCCCCTTTCCGACGGCGCGAACTGCCGCCACAATGGCGAAGCAGAAGCGCAACACCTTGGCAAGGGGGAACTCCATGGGATGGCTGGCAGACGAATCGGGGCTGGGGAAATGCCGGGCGAATTACGTCCCGCTCACGCCCCTCTCGCATCTGGCGCGCGCCGCCGACCTCTTCGCCGGGCGCGAGGCGCTGGTCTATGGCACCGAGCGCTGGACCTATGCCGAATATCACGCGCGGGTCACGAAGCTGGCCTCGGCGCTGAGCAAGCTGGGGGTCAAGCCCGGCAATGTGGTGGCGACGCTGTTGCCCAACGTGCCCAGCCATGCCGAGGCGCATTTCGCGGTCCCGGCAGCGGGGGCGGTGCTGAACGCGATCAACACGCGGCTCGATCTGGATACCGTCGCCTATATCTTCGAACATGGCGGGGCCAAGGTGGCGCTGGTCGACAGCTCGCTGGTCGAACTGGCGGAGCGGGCCTGCATCATCATCGGCGGCGGGCCGAAGATCGTTGAAGTCCCGGACCCGCAGGCGGGCGTCGCCCCCAGCGGGCGGCATATGGTCTATGAGGATCTGGTCGCCTCGGGCGATCCTGACTTCGCCTGGGTGATGCCCGAGGATGAATGGGAATCGCTGGCGCTGAACTATACCAGCGGCACGACCGGGCGGCCCAAGGGCGTGGTCTATCACCACCGCGGCGCCTATCTGGCCACCCTGAGCCAGCCGATTTCCTGGCGCATGACGCTGTATCCGCGCTATCTGACCATCGTGCCGATGTTCCATTGCAACGCCTGGTGCCATCCCTGGATGATCCCGGCGCTGGGCGGCGCCATCATCTGCCTGCGCGACATCACCGCCAAGGGGGTCTATCAGGCCATCGCCATCGAGGGCGCCACCCATTTCGGCGGTGCGCCGATCGTGCTGAACACCATCGTCGCCGCCAAGCCGGAAGACCGCCTGCCCTTCGACCATGTGGTCGAGGTCTTCACCGCCGGCGCCCCGCCCCCCGCCGCGACTCTGGCCGCCATCGAGCCGCTGGGCTTCAACGTGACGCAGGTCTACGGGTTGACCGAGACCTACGGCCCGGCCACCGAATGCACCTGGCATGAGGGGTTCGAAGCGCTGCCCGCCGACGAACGCGCGGCTGTGAAAGCGCGGACCGGGGTGAAAATGCCCTTCATGGAAGAGATCACCGTGCTGGACGCGCAGATGCAGCCGGTGGCCCGCGACGGCGCCGCGCTGGGCGAGATCATGCACCGCGGCAACGGCGTGATGAAGGGCTATTTCCGCAACCCCGAGGCCACGCAGGAGGCGTTCCGCGGCGGCTATTTCCACTCGGGCGACATCGCCTTCATGCACGAGGACGGCTACATCAAGATCGCCGACCGCTCGAAGGACATCATCATCTCGGGCGGGGAAAACGTCAGTTCGGTCGAGGTGGAGGGGGCGCTGGCCCACCATCCCGCGGTGTCGCTCTGCGCCGTGGTGGCGAAACCGGACGACAAATGGGGCGAGGTGCCCTGCGCCTTTGTCGAGCTGAAGGAGGGGATGGCGGCGACCGAGGCCGAGCTGATCGCCTTCTGCCGCGAGCGGCTGGCCGGGTTCAAGACACCGAAACGGGTGATCTTCCACGAGCTTCCCAAGACCTCGACCGGGAAGATCCAGAAGTTCGAACTCCGCGCGCTGGCCAAAACCCTATGATCCGGGCCCGCCGGGCGCGCAAATCGCGCCCGGCACTGGCGCGGCGGGGCCTCCTCGGGTAGCATGGGCACCAAGGCCAAAGAACAAAAACCGGGCGGCAGTTGAGGCATGACGGCGCTTGAAAAATACGCGCGGCTGGAAGGCTCGGGCGTCTGGCGGGCGGGCCCTGACGAACAGCGGCGCGATGTTGTCGTGTCGCTGGGCGATTCCAGCCTGATCATCGCCGATACCAAATCCGGCCAGGCGCTCAGCCATTGGTCGCTCCCCGCCGTGGTGCGGATGAACAAGGGCACGCGGCCCGCGGTCTATACCCCCCTCAGCGACGGCGACAGCGAGACGCTGGAACTGGACGACGCCCTGCTGATCGAGGCGCTGGAAACGATCCGCGCCGCGCTGAGCCCCAAGCCGCCGATGCGCTGGCTCAGGCTGGGGCTGGGCGCGGGCGTGGTGGCACTGGCGCTGGCCGGGTTCCTCTGGCTGCCCGGCGTGCTGGTCGCCCGCACCGCCGCCATCGTGCCGGAAGCGGCGCGCGTGCAGATCGGGCGCGAGGCGCTGGACATGATCTTCGAAAGCGCCGCCAGCGAACGGATCTGCGCCGATCCCGACGGCCGGCAATCGCTCGCCACGCTGCGCAACCGGGTGCTGGGCAGCGACTGGCGGGTGGTGGTGATGACCGGCATCACCGGGCTGGAAGCGGCGCATCTGCCGGGGCGGCTGATCGTGCTGGGCGACGCGCTGGTCTCGCGCCTGGACAGCCCCGAGGCGCTGGCGGGCTATCTTCTGGCCGAGGCGCAGGCGCGCGATACCACCGATCCGTTGCTGGACCTGCTGTCGGCGGCAGGCACGCGGGCGACGCTGACCCTGCTGACCACCGGCACGCTGCCCGAGGATTCGCTGCGCGGCTACGCCCGCCAGCGGCTGCAGCGGCCCCCGGCCCTGCCCCGCGCCGCTGCCCTGGGCGAGGCGCTGGACCAGATCGGCGTCTCGCCGCTGCCCTATGCCATGTCCCTGCCCGAGGGCCGTCAGGCCCTGTCCCAGGCGCTGGCCGACCGCCCGGCGCAGCCCCGCGCGGCCGAACGGCTGCTCAGCGACGGCGAATGGCTGACGGTGCAGGCGATCTGCGCCCATTGACCGGCCCCGCGCATGAAAAAACCCCGGACCCTTGCGGATCCGGGGATCTGACCTTCATCCGGGTATCGTCTAGCGGATGAAGGCGTCCGTGTAGCCCAGCGCCCGGGCATGGCGCAGGGCAGCGCTGACCTGACCGGCATCGGCGAAGGGCCCGGCCAGGATCACGCGGTATTCGCTGCCGCCCGCCACCGCGCGGGCCATGGCCACCGGCATGCCGTTGGCCTGCAGATTGGCCGCCGCCGCGCTGGCGTTCGAGGCCGAGCCATAGACGCCGACCTGCACGTATTGCCCGTTGGTCATCCGCCCGCCGCCGGTCTGAAGCCCGCCGCCGTTCTGCGGGCGGCTGTCGATGGCGGCGGTGGTGCCCATGGTCGAGACGGTCGGCTGCGGGCTGCGGGCCCGCGGCTCGGTCGCATTGGCGCCGTGCATGAAGCCCGGCATGCCCGCGGTGACGCAGGGGTTGAGGCCGCAGAAGGCCCGGCCCAACCCGTCGCGACGACGCCCGGTCGCGTATCCCTGGCTGTCCGACAGGGTGACCTGCGGCGCAGCAGGCTCCGGCAGGACCGGCGCCCGGGGCGCGGCATAGGCGGTGGTGGCGGCGCGGGAGCGGCTGCGAGGCGGCGCCAGCACTTCGGCCTCGACCCCGCCCGAGGTCCGCACGCGGATGCCGCTGCCAACCTGCGCGGGCGGCGCGGACACGGTCACCGGCGGCGGCGCGGCGGGGGCCTGCACAGTGCTGTCGGCGACCTGCGTGGCCCCGGCGCCGCCGGTGGGCATGAAGCCGCACATCGGCTGGCGGTCGTTGCCATAGCGCGGCACCCAGGTCACGGTGCCGTTGAACCCGGCGCGCACGAAGACGCAGCCGTTCGAATCGACATATTGCGAGTCGGAATAGCCCGCAGGCGGAACCTCGGCCGGAATCCGCGCGCTCTGCGCCCCGGCGGCGGTGGCGCAGACCAGGGCGGCCAGCGCCGCGGCCGAAAGCATCCTGATACCCATGGCGAACCCCCTGTTGCCCGCCGGAAGGATGCTACGCCGATTCGGCAGAGTAAAGGGTAAACGCCCCTTATTTAGTCCCGAACATCCGGTCGCCCGCATCCCCTAGTCCGGGAACGATATAGCCGTGATCGTTGAGATGGCTGTCCAGCGCTGCGGTGACGATGCGGACATCGGGATGCGCCTCCTGCATGCGCTTGACGCCCTCGGGCGCGGCCAGCAGGCACATGAAGAGGATGTTCTTCGCCCCCGCCTTCTTCAGCAGATCGACCGCCGCGGCCGAGGAATTGCCGGTGGCCAGCATCGGGTCCACGACGATGGTCCAGCGCTGGTCCAGATCCGGCGGCAGCTTGCAGTAATATTCAACGGGTTGCAGCGTCTCGGGGTCGCGGTAGAGGCCGACGAACCCGACCCGCGCCGCCGGGATCAACTCCAGGATCCCGTCCAGAAGACCGTTGCCCGCCCGCAGGATCGACACCAGCGCCAGCTTGCGCCCCTCCAGCATCGGCGCGTCCATCGGGCAGAGCGGCGTGTCGATGGTGACCGTGGTCATCGGCAGGTCGCGCGTCACCTCATAGGCCAGCAGCATCGAGATTTCGCGCAAGAGCTGGCGGAACTTGGAGGTGGACGTGTCCTTGTCGCGCATGATGCTCAGCTTGTGCTGCACCAGCGGATGGGTGACGACGGTCAACATTTCGGTCATGCGCGGCCCTCGATGATCTGGAGAATGCGGTCCTTGGTCGCCGCATCGCAGAAAGCGGCACGGGCGGCATCGGCGTTGATGGCGCGGAAATCCGCCTCTGTCCAGCTAAAGGCCTTGGTCAGCGCCTCGTATTCCTGAACCAGCGTGGTGCGGAAGAAGGGCGGATCGTCGGTCGAAAGGGTGACGATCACCTCCCGCTCGCGCAGCTTGTCCACGGGATGCGCCGGGAAGCTGGGATAGACGCCGAGGAAGACGTTCGAGCCCGGGCAGACCTCCAGCACCACGCGGTCCTCGGCCAGCCGGTCCACGAGGGCCAGGTCGTCGATGGCCTGCACGCCATGGCCGATGCGTTCGGGTTTCAGGTAATCGAGCGCATCCCTGACCGATTGCGCCCCGCCCCATTCGCCGGCATGGGCAGTCAGGCGCAGCCCCGCTTCGCGCGCGCAGTCGAAGGCCCAGGTGAAGTCCTTCGGATGGTGCATCTTCTCGTCCCCGGCGATGCCGAAGCCGGTCAGGAAATCGCCCTTTGTCTCGGCCGCGCAGAGGGCCGTGGCGCGGGATTTCTCGGGCCCGAAATGGCGGATGGCGGTGACGATGCCTTTCAGCGTCACGCCATGGTCGCGCTGGCCGATGGCTGCCGCTTCCTCGATCGCGTGCAGGTATTCGCGCCAGGCCGACACATCGCCGCCGCCGCAGAAATCGGGCGACAGGAAGGTTTCGGCATAGATCACGCCATCCCGGGCGCGGTCCTCCAGCACCGCTAGGCACAGGCGGTGGAAATCCTCGGGCGTTTGCAGGGTCGAGGTCGCGGCCTCATACACCTCCAGGAAATGCCAGAAGTCGCGATAGGCATAGCCGCCGTCCTCGGTGAAGATCTTCGAGATGTCGAGGTTCTTCTCCTTGGCCAGCCCCCGGATGAAGGCGGGCGGCGCCGCGCCTTCGAAATGCAGGTGCAGTTCGACTTTCGGCAGGGCGGGGTCGATCTTTTCGCTCACAGGAAACGTCCTCACAGAAAGGATTGGCCGGGACCCGTTTCGCTGAGTCCGAGGTGGGTGGCGACCGAAGCCGCAACATCAGTAAAGGCGCAAAGCCCGATCTCGCCCGGGCCCGCACCATGGACCAGCACCGGCACCCGTTCGCGGGTGTGGTCTGTGCCGGTCCAGGTCGGGTCGTTGCCGTGATCGGCGGTGAAAAGGGCGATGTCGCCGGGTTTCAGCCGGGCCAGGAACTCCGCCGCCTTGGTATCGAAGCTCTCCAGTGCCCGGGCATAGCCCGAGACGTCGCGGGGATGGCCATAGAGGCTGTCGAATTCCACGAGGTTGACGAAGGTGAGCGAGCCCTCCTCGGCCTCGTCCGCCAGCCGCAGCATATGCGTCACCAGATCGGCGTCCGACTTGCCCTTGTGCAGATGCGTGACGCCCCGGTGGCTGAAGATATCGCCGATCTTGCCCACCGCATGCACCACCCGGCCGTCGGCCTGCGCCCAGTCCATCAGCGTCGGCGAGGGCGGCTCGATGGCGAAATCGCGACGGTTGCCGGTGCGCTTGAAGGCGCCGGGCGTGCCGACGAAGGGCCGGGCGATGACCCGGCCGACGCGGCGCGCATGCAGGACGGGCGCGAGGTCCTGACAGAGCCGGATCAGCCGCTCCAGGCCGAAGGCCTCTTCATGCGC
The DNA here is from genome assembly GCF_034676075.1 of Pararhodobacter sp. Lineage (GTDB taxonomy): Bacteria > Pseudomonadota > Alphaproteobacteria > Rhodobacterales > Rhodobacteraceae > Pararhodobacter. The sequence continues at coordinate 18,009 of NZ_JAUCCQ010000014.1, forward strand.
GGCGATCTGGAAGACGCTGTCGGCCGAGGTGTAGCAGATCGGCCAGCCGGTCCTGAGATGCTCGGCGCCGAGCTCCTCCATGATGGCCAGCCCTGCGGCGTGGCAATTGCCCAGGATCCCCTCGGTCCCGGCCAGCCTGCAGACCTCGGCCACCAGCGCCTCGTCGAAGGCGGGTTCGGTCTTGGGGAAATAGGTCCAGTCCCAGGGCACCGGCACGCCCGCCAGCTCCCAATGCCCGGACGGCGTGTCCTTGCCCTTCGACACCTCGGTCGCGGCACCCCAGCGGCCCGTCGGTTCCGCCCCCAGCCCCGGCGCCTGCAGGCCCGAGGCCGCGGCAATGGCCCGGCCCAGCCCCAGCCCGTCCAGCACCGGCAGGCGCAGCGGACCGCTGCGACCGTCCTCGGCCCGGCCCGCGGCGCAGGCCTGGGCGATATGGCCCAGCGTGTTGGCGCCGGTATCGGGATGGCCGTTGTTGAAGAAGGCCGCCGCATCCGGCGCCCCGCCACAGCCAACGGAATCGAGGACCACGAGGAACGCGCGCGTCATGCCACCCGCTCCTGCACCAGCGCGACCGGCGCCGGGGCCTCGCCCAGACGATAGGCCTGTTGCAGCGTGGCGATGGCCGCTTCGGCCGCCGCTTCGCTGGCCGCATGGACCATGGCCAGCGGCGCGCCCGGGCCGACCGAGGCGCCGGGCTCGGCCAGCGCCGAGAAGCCGACGCGCGGATCGACCGCGTCGCCCCCCGCCAGCCGCCCGCCGCCCAGATGCACCACCGCCGTCCCCACGGCGCGGGTGTCGATGGCGGCGACGATGCCGGGGCCGGGCGCCGGAACCTCGCGGATCACCGGCGCTTCGGGCAGGAGGCTCGCGTAGCGCTCGACGAAATCGGCGGGGCCGCCCTGCGCCGCGACCATCTGGCCGAACCGCTCGGCGGCGCTGCCGTCCTCGATGGCGGCGCGGATCTTCGCCGCGCCCGCCTCGGCGCTGGGGGCGAGTTTGGCGAGGAACAGCACCTCGCCCGAGAGCGCGCAGGTCAGGTCCAGCAGCCGGGCGGAAGGCGCCCGCAGGGTCAGCGTGTCCATCACCTCGGCCACCTCCAGCGCATTGCCCGCGGTCAGGGCCAGCGGGCGGTCCATGTCGGTGATGAGCGCCGAAGTCCGGCAGCCCGCCCCGTTCGCCGTATCGACCAGCGAGCGGGCCAGCGCCCGGGCCTGATCGACCCCGGGCAGGAAAGCGCCCGACCCCTGTTTCACGTCGAGGACCAGCACCTGCAAGCCCGCCGCCAGCTTCTTGGACAGGATCGAGGCGGTGATGAGGTCGAGGCTTTCCACCGTGCCGGTCACATCGCGGATCGCGTAAAGCCGCTTGTCGGCGGGGGCGATGCGGCTGGAGGCGCTGACGATGGCGCAGCGCGTCTCGCGCATCAGGGCCCGCAGCCGGGGCTCGGAGACGTCGACGTTGTACCCCGGGATCGCTTCCAGCTTGTCGAGCGTGCCGCCGGTATGCCCCAGCCCCCGGCCCGAGACCATCGGCACATAGGCGCCGCAGCAGGCCAGCGCCGGGGCCAGCAGCAGGCTGATCGAATCCCCCACCCCGCCGGTCGAGTGCTTGTCGACCACCGGTCCGGGCAGATCCCAGGTCAGCACATCGCCCGAATCGCGCATGGCGCGGGTCAGGGCGACGCGGCAATCCTCGGGCACGCCCTTGAGCAGGACCGCCATGGCAAAGGCCCCGGCCTGGGCATCGGTGACCTTGCCGCTGGCCAGCCCGCGGGCGAACCAGGCCATCCCCTCGGGCGAGGCCCGCCCGTCGCGTACCGATTCGATGACCGCGCGGGAATCCATCAGGCCCGGTCCATGTGTTCGGGACCGAAGGCGCCGGGCAGCAGGTCGGTCATGGTCATGGTCATGGCCGACCCGTCGAGCGTGGCCATGGTGATCCGCGCCTCGGGCCCGGCGAATTCGCGGATCTTCTGGCGGCAACCGCCGCAGGGCGTGGTGGGCGTCTCGGAATCGGCGACAACGACGATCTCGGCGATGCGCGTGTCGCCGCCCGCGATCATCGCGGCGATGGCCCCGGCCTCGGCGCAGGTGCCTTCGGGATAGGCCACGTTCTCGACATTGCAGCCGGGATAGATCGCCCCCGACCCGGCCCGGATCGCAGCGCCGACCTTGAAGCGGGAATAGGGGACATAGGCCCTCTCACGGACGGCGAGAGCGGCTTCGAGCAGGTCCTGGGGAGGATTCATGGGGGTTCCCGGCTAAGTTTGACCGTTTGATCCAGCTTTGCCCAGCCCGCCGGGCGATGCAACCCCTCGCTCGCGCCCCCGCCGCAGCCTCTGCGGAGAGGCGGCGGCAGAGGTGGTCCACGCCCTTGGCCGAGGCGCCCGTGTCACGCGCGCAAGGGCGTATTTGGGGCAGAATGAAAGGGCGGGCGCCGGGGAAGAGTCAGTCCGGCAGGATTTCGGTTTCCGGGTTGCCGGGCAGCGTGACCTCCAGAAGCTGAAGGTCGGGTGTCGGATCGGCACAGCGGGTGGCGAGGCCCGGGGGAATGACGAAGGCGTCGCCCTCGGCCAGACGGAAGGGCTCCTTGCCCTCGCCCTCCAGCGTCAGGCCGCCCGCCATGACATAGGTAAAGAGGATATCGCCGCGGTGGCGGGTCCAGGCGGTCGGGGCCCCATCGGGGCGCGCAACCATGACCGATGCAACCCCGCGCGTATTTTGGTCAATCGTGGTATCACGAGCCTGAAACCCGGGGAGGCGGAAGGGATGATAACGGCCCTCGGCGCCGATATTATGGACGAAACGCTGACCCTGCCACTCGCGGTCGGGGCGCAGGTGCGGCGTGGGCAGCGTCATCGCATGGTCGATCTCGGTCACATGCTCGGCCGGGACGCCGATCTCGATCACCTCGATCCCGTCCGAGGCCTCGCAGACCCGGTGGCGGATCTCGGGCGGCTGGATGAAGCAATCGCCGGCATTGAGACGGCGCATGCCGCCCTGATCCTCGTAGAGGACATCGACCCAGTCCTTGACGCAGAAAATGAGCTGAAAGCCGACGCGGTGGAAATGCACCATGTCCGGCACCGGCCCGCCATCGGGGATGCGGATATGGCTGGCGATCATCGCCCCGCCCAGCCGCGAGGGCACCAGGTCACGGTATTGCATGCCCGCCCGCCCCACCACCCAGGGCGCCTGATCGGCGAGGCGGCGGACGACGAAGGCATGATCGGTCTCGGGCAGCACGAGCGGCGGGTTCAACGCGTCGATCTCGACCCGCGTGCCGTTGGGCGCGGTCAGCAGCCGCGGTCCGGCCAGCCGGGCGGCATCGTCGGTCAGAAGTCGCAGCGTGCCGGGCGCCTCGGGCGCGCCCTTTTCGATGCGCAGCCGCAGCCCGTGGCCCGACAGCACCGCAACCGAGGGGTCGTCGGCCGGATAGATCATGTCCAGCCGGAAGCCCAGTTCGCGGGTATAGAACGGCAGGTCGTTGCGCAGTTCCTGCGTCGGCAGACGGATCTCGGCCCGGGTTTCGGTCATGGCTCACCCCCTTGTCGCGGGCAGTCTGCGCAGCGCCGGGGCCGAAGTCCAGAGCGTGTTTACGCCACCAGCCGCAAGCGGGCACTGGCGTTTTTCCGGGAATGGTTTAAGGCTGAACCAAATTTGAGGAGGTCCCGATGAGCGAGTCTCACAAGGAAGATGCGAGGCAGGCGCTGCGGGCCGCGGCGCTGTTCTACCACGAATTCCCCAAGCCCGGGAAACTGGAGATCCGGGCGACGAAGCCGCTCGCCAACGGCCGCGACCTGAGCCTGGCCTATTCGCCGGGCGTGGCCGAGGCCTGCCTCGAAATCAAGGCCGACCCCTCGACCGCCGCCCGCTATACCAGCCGCGGCAATCTGGTTGCCGTGGTCTCGAACGGGACCGCCGTGCTGGGCTTGGGCAATATCGGCGCGCTGGCCTCGAAGCCGGTGATGGAGGGCAAGGCCGTGCTCTTCAAGAAATTCGCCAATATCGATTGCTTCGACATCGAACTGAACGAGCCCGACCCCTACAAGCTGGCCGAGATCGTCTGCGCGCTGGAGCCGACCTTCGGCGCCATCAACCTCGAAGACATCAAGGCGCCCGATTGTTTCATCGTTGAACGGATCTGCCGCGAGCGGATGGGGATCCCGGTGTTCCACGACGACCAGCACGGCACCGCCATCGTGGTCGGCGCCGCGGCGGTCAACGCGCTGAAACTCTCAAACCGCGACTTCGCCGACATCAAGGTGGTCTCGACCGGCGGCGGGGCGGCGGGGATCGCCTGCCTGAACATGCTGCTGAAACTGGGCGTCAAGCGCGAGAATGTCTGGCTCTGCGACATTCACGGGCTGGTCTACGAGGGCCGGACCGAGGACATGAACCCGGAGAAGGCCGCCTTCGCCCAGGCCAGCGACAAGCGGACCCTGGCAGAGGTGATCGAGGGCGCCGACCTGTTCCTGGGCCTCAGCGGCCCCGGCGTGCTGAAGCCCGAGATGGTGGCGCAGATGGCCGCCGACCCGATCATCTTCGCGCTGGCCAACCCCACGCCCGAGATCATGCCGGACGAGGTGCACGCCGTGGCCCCGGGCGCGATCATGGCCACCGGCCGGTCGGATTTCCCCAATCAGGTCAACAACGTCCTGTGCTTCCCCTTCATCTTCCGCGGTGCGCTGGATGTGGGGGCCACGACCATCAACGACGAGATGGAAGTGGCCTGCGTCGAGGGGATCGCGAAACTGGCCCGCGCCACGACCTCGGCCGAGACGGCCGCGGCCTATCAGGGCGAGACGCTGACCTTCGGGCGCGACTACCTGATCCCCAAGCCCTTTGACCCTCGGCTCATCGGCGTCGTCGCCTCGTCCGTGGCGAAGGCGGCGATGGAGACGGGCGTTGCCACGCGGCCGATCGAGGACCTCGCGGCCTACAAGAACAGCCTCGACCATTCGGTGTTCCGCTCGGCGCTGCTGATGCGGCCGGTGTTCCAGGCGGCCCGCGCCGCCTCGCGCCGGCTGGTCTTTGCCGAGGGCGAGGACGAGCGCGTGCTGCGCGCGGCCCAGGCGGTCCTGCAGGAAACCACCGAGGTGCCGATCCTGATCGGCCGTCCCGAGGTGATCGAACGGCGGCTGGAGCGCTACGGGCTGCCGATCAAGCCGGGCCGCGATTTCGAGGTGGTGAACCCCGAAAACGACCCCCGCTACCGCGATTACTGGGAGACGTATCACAACCTGATGGCCCGGCGCGGCGTCACCCCTGATACGGCCCGCGCCATCCTGCGCACCAACACCACCGCCATCGGCGCGATCATGGTGCACCGGGGCGAGGCCGACAGCCTGATCTGCGGCGCCTTCGGGCAATTCTCGTGGCACCTCAACTACGTCCGGCAGGTGCTGGCACGCGACGGGCTGCGCCCGGTCGGCGCGCTGAGCCTGATGATCCTGCCCGAGGCCGGACCGCTCTTCATCGCCGACACCCAGGTGAACCCCGAACCGACCCCGCAGCAGGTCGCCGACAACGTGATCGGCGCTGCCCGCCATGCGCGGCGCTTCGGCGTGGTGCCGAAGGTGGCGCTATGCTCGCATTCGCAATTCGGGACGATGGACACGGCCTCGGGGCGGCGGATGCGCGACGCGCTGGAGATCCTCGACCAGATGGGCCTCGACTTCGAATACGAGGGCGAGATGCATGTGGATTCGGCGTTGGACCCGGCGGTGCGCGAGCGGATCATGCCGCAATCGCGGATGGAGGGGGCGGCGAACGTCCTGGTCTTCGCCAATACCGATGCCGCCAGCGCCGTGCGCAACATCCTCAAGACCCGCGCGCAGGGGCTGGAGGTTGGGCCGATCCTGATGGGCATGGGCAACCGGGCGCATATCGTCACCCCCTCGATCACCGCCCGCGGCCTCTTGAACGTGGCGGCTATCGCCGGGACGCCGGTGTCGCATTACGGCTGACGGCGCACCCTCAAGGAACCGGGTCGATGTGGCGAAATGGTCACGTTGACCCGGTTCATTTACCCGGCGTCACTTCGTGATTATTCCATACGCTCCGACGCGGGGATAATCAGAGCGCTCCACAGGGTGATTTGACCCTGATTTGGAGTAGCAAAGGTTGGCCGCTTTGGCTGGCCGCTTCCGCGGGGGAAGACTATGAAAACGACTTTGACAAGCGCTGCGGCGCTCATTTTCACCGCATCCATGGCCAGTGCTTCGGGCCCGATCGCACCGCCGCCGGCGGTTATGGTGGCGTAACTTCCGGCGACGACCAGCTGGACCGGGTTTTACGCCGGGGGCAGCCTGGGCTTCGGCTCGGCGAATTACGACATCGACGCTACCTACACCAACCCGCCGCTGTCTGCCGGGCTGAACCTGCCCGACCTCGGCGCCCAGGGCGTCCTGTTTGGCCTGCAGGCGGGCTATAACCACCAGCTGTCCAGCAACTGGGTGATCGGCGGCCAGATCGATGCGATGGGCTCGAACATCACCAACGACACCGCGCTGAATATCTCGCTTCCGCCGAACTCGATCACCGGCAACTACGATCTGACGGTGTCGTCGATGTACACGGTGTCGGGGCGCCTCGGCTACCTGACCTCGCCCAACACGATGGTCTACGGCCTGCTCGGCGTCACGCGCGGCAACTTCATCGGCGACTACAACCTGGCGGTCAACGCCGTTCCGCTCGCCGCGGGCAGCTACGACTTCAGCCTCAACGGCATGGCTGTCGGCGTCGGCATGGAAACCATGCTGAATGACCACCTCAGCCTGGGTGTGGAATACCGCTACAACTCGATGCAGCGCTACACGTTCTACAACGGCCCGCTGGTCGGCGGGGACACGCTGGACGTGGGCTTCGACACGTCGGTCCACACGTTCCGGGCCATGCTGAACTACCGTTTCTGATACGATCTCGGGAATGGCGAAACGGGCGCAGGGTCATCCTGCGCCCGTTCTGCTGCGCGGCAGGGCGGTGGAATCACGCCCGGGCAACCGCCGCGCACTATTTGCAAAACCTTGCGCATCAATCGCAAACCCCCGCCATTCCAGCCGGGTTTGCAAAGGTTTGCTGCGACATTCGGTCCTGTTCTGCAAATTTCTGCACCTGCATCCTTGCTGACATTCGGTAACAGAGTTGCGTGACGCGCTGCGGGAGGCGTAATTCAGGCGCAGGATGAGGAGGATGTTTCCATGAGCTACGCAGACGTGTATCGCCGCTCGATCACCGACCCGGAAGGGTTCTGGATGGAACAGGCGCAGGCGATCGACTGGGTCTCAACCCCGTCGCGCGCGCTCTTCGCCGACAAGGCTCCCCTCTACGAATGGTTCAAGGACGCGCAGGTCAACACCTGCTGGAACGCCGTCGACCGCCATGTCGAGGCCGGGCGCGGCGAGCAGCTGGCGATCATCCACGACAGCCCGATCACCCATTCCACCAAGGGCATCACCTATCGCGAGCTGCGCGACCGGGTGGCGAGCCTGGCCGGGGCGCTCCGGGCCAAGGGCGTGGAAAAGGGCGACCGCGTCATCATCTACATGCCGATGATCCCCGAGGCGCTGGAAGCGATGCTGGCCTGCGCCCGCCTCGGCGCCATCCATTCGGTCGTCTTCGGCGGCTTTGCCGCGCATGAGCTGGCGGTCCGCATCGACGACGCCAAGCCCAAGGCGATCATCGCCGCTTCCTGCGGCCTCGAACCCGGCCGGGTGGTGCATTACAAGCCGCTGCTCGATGCCGCCATCGACGCGGCCAAGCACAAGCCCGCCTTCACGGTCATCTTCCAGCGCGAGCAGGAAGTGGCCAAGCTGATCGAGGGACGGGATTTCGCCTGGCACACCTTCCAGTATGGGGTCGAGCCCGCCGAATGCGTCCCGGTCTCGGGCGATCACCCGGCCTATATCCTCTATACCTCGGGCACCACGGGCCAGCCCAAGGGCGTGATCCGGCCGACTGCCGGGCATCTGGTGGCGCTGAACTGGACCATGACCAACCTCTACAAGATCGAGGCGGGCGATGTGTTCTGGGCCGCCTCGGACGTGGGCTGGGTCGTCGGGCATTCCTACATCTGCTACGGGCCGCTGATCGCCGGGGCCACGACCATCGTCTTCGAGGGCAAGCCGGTCGGCACCCCCGATGCCGGGACTTTCTGGCGGGTGATCCAGAACCACAAGGTGAAGAGCTTCTTCACCGCGCCCACCGCGCTGCGCGCCATCAAGCGCGAGGATCCCTCGGGCAGTTTCATCAAGGATTACAACCTGAAGAACCTGCAGGCGCTGTTCCTGGCGGGCGAGCGGGCCGATCCCGCCACCATCGAATGGGCGCAGCAGCATCTGGGCGTGCCGGTGATCGACCATTGGTGGCAGACCGAAACCGGCTGGGCCATCGCCGGCAACCCGCTGGGGATCGAGCTGTTGCCGGTCAAGGTGGGCTCGCCAACCGTGGCCATGCCGGGATATGACGTGCAGGTCCTGGACGAGGGCGGCCACCCGCTGCCCGCCGGGCAACTGGGCGCCATCGCCATCAAGCTGCCCCTGCCCCCCGGCACGCTGCCGACGCTGTGGAACGCCGAAGAGCGGTTCCGCAAATCCTATCTCAATACCTTCCCGGGATATTACGAGACGGGCGACGCAGGCTATATCGACGACAACGGCTATGTCTACATCATGGCCCGCACCGATGACGTGATCAACGTCGCCGGGCACCGGCTGTCGACCGGCGCCATGGAAGAGGTGCTGGCCTCGCACCCCGATGTCGGCGAATGCGCGGTGATCGGCGTCGCGGACGAGCTGAAGGGCCAGTTGCCCATGGGCTTCCTGTGCCTCAACAAGGGCACCAACCGCCCGCATGCCGAGGTGATCAGGGAATGCGTCGGGCTGGTGCGCGACCAGATCGGTCCGGTGGCAGCCTTCAAGCTGGCCTGCGTCGTGGACCGGCTGCCCAAGACTCGCTCGGGGAAGATTCTGCGCGCCACGATGGTCAAAATCGCCGATGGCGAGGCCTTCAAAACCCCCGCGACGATCGACGATCCGGCGATTTTGGACGAGATCCGCGCAGCCCTGAAAACGCTGGGATATGCCCGCGGGTAAAGCAAAATTTCACCTGTTCAAGACGCCCCGCTGGCCCGCCGGCGGGGCGTTGCGCATCGGTTGGTGGATTTCATCCCTTGATTGTGTCCCCGTTCCGCCGCAATCTAAGGTGTGTATCGGTAAAAAGAGTAATAACAAACGACTATGGAAGACCGCTTTCTCATGGGCTCGCCAGACACCATGCCGCCGGCCCTTGACCGGGCCGTGTTAGAAGCCCTCTTCGCCATGGGTGATGAAACGTTGCGTGCCGCCCTCGGCGCGCAGCTCGAGGCGGATTTCGCGCGGTTGCGGGCCGTCTTCGATCACGGTACGCCCTACGAGGTCGGCCGTGCCGCGCATGAGCTCAAGGGCCTGGCCGCTACCGTCGGCGCCGCGCGCCTGGCGGATATGGCGCGCAGCGTCGATGCGGTGGCGCAGGGGCTTTCGGCCGTCGCGCTGGCCGCGGTGACGGCGCCCCTCAAGGCCGAAATCTCGGCGGTGCTCGTCTCTCTGGCTGAGGTCGTCGCGGACACGCCCCGCCCATGAGTTCGAAACCAGATTCCGAAACGATCCTCCTGGTCGAGGATACGCCCTCGCTGCAAATGATCTACCGGGCAGCGCTCATGCGGGCGGGCTATGCCGTCGAATGCTGCGGCACCGCGGCCGAAGGCATGGCCGCCTTCCACCGGCTGAATTCGCAGATCGTGCTTCTGGACCTCATGCTGCCCGACCGCACCGGGCTCGAGGTCATGGAAGACATCCTGCGCGAGGCGCCGCAGACCTGCGTCATCGTCATCACCGCCAACGGCTCGATCAACAAGGCGGTCGAGATGATGCGCGCGGGCGCGCATGAATTCCTGGTCAAACCCTTCGACGACCAGCGCCTGCTGGCCGCGATCGAGAACGCGCGCAAGGCGCTGCGCCACCGGCCGCAGGCGCCGCGCGATGTCTCGGCGGTGCCGGTGCTGGCGCCCTTCATCGGCCATTCGCCGACCATGCTGGAAGTGTACGACAAGATCCGCTCGGTCGCGCGCTCGATGGCGACGGTGTTCATCACCGGCGAAAGCGGCACCGGCAAGGAGCTGTGCGCCGAGGCGGTTCACCAGACCTCGGCCCGCGCGGGCGGTCCCTTCGTCGCGCTGAACTGCGGCGCGATCCCGGTGGATCTGCTGGAATCCGAGGTCTTCGGCCATCTGCGCGGCAGCTTCACCGGCGCCATCAACGACAAGATCGGCGCGGCGGCGGCGGCGGATGGCGGGACGCTGTTCCTCGATGAAATCTGCGAGATGGACCTGAACCTGCAGACCAAGCTCCTGCGGTTCCTCCAGACCTCGACCATCACGCCGGTCGGCGCGACGAAGCCCCGCAAGGTCAATGTGCGGATCATCTGCGCCACCAACCGCAACCCGCTGGAAGAGGTCCGCCGCGGCCGCTTCCGCGAGGATCTGTACTATCGCCTGCATGTCGTGCCGGTCCATCTGCCGCCGCTGCGCGAACGCGGCGAGGACGTGATCGAGATTTCCGAGCGGCTGATCGTGCAGATGGCACGCGAGGAGGGGCATGTCTTCACCTCGCTGGCGCCGCGGGTGAAGGAGTTGTTCCGCTCGCTGCCCTGGCCCGGCAACGTGCGCCAGCTGATCAACGTCCTGCGCAACGTCGTCGTGCTGAACGAAGGCCCCCAGGTCACGGTCGAGATGCTGCCGCCCGACCTGCTGGCCGACCGCCCGACCCTGGCGCCGGCGCCCGAGGAACGACCGCGGGTGACGATGCAGGATCTGAGCGGGCGCACCCTGGCACAGATCGAGCGGATCGTCATCGAGGATGCGCTGGCCCGCCACGGCGATTCGGTGCCGAAGGCGGCGCGTGAACTGGACGTCTCGGCCTCGACCCTCTATCGCAAGCGGGAAGCGTGGGAAAAGGCCGACCGCAAGAAATGAATGCCTCCAGCCGTTCGATCCTGATCACCGGCGCCTCGTCGGGGATCGGCTATCATTGCGCGCAGGTGCTGCGTGACCGGGGCTGGCGGGTCTTTGCCTCGTGCCGCGCCGAAGAAGATTGCGCGCGCCTCCGGGCCGAGGGGTTCGAAAGCCCGCGCCTCGATTACGCCGATCACGCCAGCATCGAGGCCGGGCTGGCCGAGGTTCTGGCCGCGACCGGCGGCACGCTCGACGCGCTTTACAACAACGGCGCCCATGCCTGCCCCGGCGCGGTCGAGGATCTGCCAACGGATGCGCTGCGCGAGATTTTCGAGGTCAATGTCTTCGGCTGGCATGAGCTGACGCGCCGGGTGATCCCGGTGATGCGGGCGCAGGGTCACGGGCGGATCGTCAATTGTTCCAGCGTGCTGGGCTTCGTCCCCTACCGCTGGCGCGGCGCCTATGGCGCCAGCAAATTCGCGCTGGAGGGGCTGACGCGGATTCTGGCGCTGGAAATGGCCGATACGCCGATCAAGGTGGTGCTGATCCAGCCCGGCCCCGTCACCTCGAAGATCCGCGTCAACTCGATCCCGCATTTCGAGCGCTGGGTGGACTGGCGCGCCAGCCCCCGCCGCGCGCAATACGAGGGCGACCTTCTGCGCCGTCTCTACCAGCCTGGCCCCAAGGACCGCTGGGAACTGGGCCCCGAGGCGGTGGCCAAGGCGCTGATCACCGCCCTTGACCATCCCTCGCCCCGCCCCAGCTACAAGGTGACGACACCCACACGGGTGATGGGCGTCGTCATGCGCCTGTTCCCCGAACGCTGGGTCGCTCGCTTCCTCGCGCGGCAATAGGGCGCGGCGCTTTGCCTGCTGCCTTTGGCGCCAAGCTGCGCTAAGGGAGGGAAAGACGGCACCCAGACCCCGGAGGGCCCCATGCTGCTGACCGACCCCCTGTTCATCACCGCCGCGATCGCCTCGCTGATCGTGCTGGCCATCCTGATGTTCGGCATCGGGAGCTTCGCCAAGGGCGGCGAGTTCAACAAGCGCAATGCCAACAAGATCATGCGCTGGCGGCTCGGCGCGCAATTCGTCGCCGTGGTGCTGATCGTCACCTATGCCTGGCTGCGGTCGAGGGGCTGACGGATGGTTGTGCTGAACAAGATCTACACCCGCACCGGCGACAAGGGCGACACCGCGCTGGGTAACGGCTCCCGCGTGCCGAAGGATGACCTGCGGGTCGAGGCTTACGGCACCGTGGACGAGACCAACGCCACCGTCGGCATGGCCCGGCTGCATGCCGAGGGCGAGATGGACGCGGCGCTGATGCGCATCCAGAACGACCTGTTCGACCTTGGCGCGGACCTCTGCCGTCCCGATCTTGCCGGGGATGCGACGGCCGAATACCCGCCGCTCCGGATCATCGACGCGCAGGTCGACCGGCTGGAATCCGAGATCGACGCGATGAACGCGGCGCTTGCGCCGCTGCGCAGCTTCGTCCTGCCGGGCGGCTCGGCGCTGGCCGCGCATCTGCACCTGTGCCGCACCGTGAGCCGCCGGGCCGAGCGGCTGGCCGTGGCTCTGGCGCGCGAAGGCGACACCAACCCGGCGGCGGTCAAATACCTCAACCGGCTGTCCGACTGGTTCTTCGTCGCCTCGCGCGCGGCCAACGGCAACGGCGCGGGCGATGTGCTCTGGGTGCCGGGCAAGAACCGCTAAGCGCGAGGGGCGGCGGGCAGGCGCATCGCCGCCACCGAATTCTCCCACAGCACATAGCCGCATTCGGCCATCTCGCGGCTCATCGGATCCCTGAGCCGCAGCGCCGCGCGGAACATCAGATCCCCCAGCCGCGGGTTCATGACCGCCAGGTTCATCCGCTCGGCCATCGCCCGGGGCATGATCCGCGTGGCGGTGCGGAAATCCTCCCAGCTGCGACCGGCGCGGGCGTCGGGGGCGCAGGCGCGCCCGGCCAGAACCTGCGCCCAGAACGACAGCTGCGCCCTGAGCGGCTGATCCTCGACCCAGGCCATCAGCGCCGGCAGGCCCCGGCCGAAGGTGCCGAGGTATTCGAGCGTATCGAGCAGCCGGGCCGACCCCGTCGCCAGCGCCTCGTCCACCAGCGCCATCAAGGCGCGGTCGAGCGCCCGGCGCGCCGGTTCCGGCAGCGCCCCGGGCAGGCCGCAGGCCAGCAGCCGCTGGGTCCAGGCGGCGGGCTCGACGAACCACCAGTCGCGGCGCAGTGCCGACAGGCCCGGCCCCGCCTGCAGCATCTCGGCTGCCAGCGCCTCCAGCACCTTGATCAGCATGGCAAATCCCTCGGCCGCGTGATCCTCGGCGCGATCCGTCGACAGGGGACCGATCGGCCGCCCGTCGGCGTGATGCGCGGCCGCCGCGGCGAACCAATGGCTCACCGCCTCGGGCGGAATGGCGGCAAGCGGCCGTGTCTCCAGGCAGATGAGAACCTCGGTCGGCAGGCATTGGTCACAGGTGCAGATCAGCGCCAGCGGACCGAGGCGGTCGGGCGCGAAGCCATGCAGCGCCCTCAGGGCGTGGTCGAGGTCGCTTTCGGTCAGGGTCGCCATCGGAAGTCCCTTTCGGCTTGCGTTGCCATGGGTCGCCCGGGCCCCGCACCCGGTTCAACCGCGCCCGCTCACGATGCCGCTAACAGCAGGCCGACGCGGCGTCCCGCGGCGGTTGAGGGTCGTTTTTCCCCTGTTTTCCGCGCCGCAGAGAGGCTAGGAAACGGGGCAGCAGCCATGCGCCCGCCGGCTCCGGCCGGACGGACCACGAGAAAGGGAGAGGACGCCCATGAAAATCCTGGTGCCCGTGAAGCGGGTTATCGACTACAACGTGAAGGTTCGCGTGAAGGCGGACGGGTCTGGCGTTGACCTTGCGAACGTGAAGATGTCGATGAACCCCTTCGACGAGATCGCGGTTGAAGAGGCGATCCGGCTGAAGGAAAAAGGCGTCGCGACCGAGGTCGTGGCGGTGTCGATCGGCGTGAAGCAGGCGCAGGAGACGCTGCGCACGGCGCTGGCGATGGGGGCGGACCGGGCGATCCTGATCGTCGCCGCCGATGACGTGCACAATGATATCGAGCCGCTGGCGGTGGCGAAGCTGCTCGCCGCCGTGGTCAAGGACGAGGCCCCGGGCCTGGTGCTGGCCGGCAAGCAGGCCATCGACAACGACATGAACGCCACCGGGCAGATGCTCTCGGCGCTGCTGGGCTGGTCGCAGGGCACCTTCGCGTCGGAGCTGGAAATCAGCGGCGACAAGGCGAAGATCACCCGCGAGGTGGACGGCGGCCTGCAGACCATCGAGGTCACTATGCCCGCCATCGTCACCGTCGACCTGCGCCTCAACGAGCCGCGCTATGCGTCACTCCCGAACATCATGAAGGCCAAGAAGAAGCCGCTCGAGGAGAAGACCGCCGCCGATTACGGCGTCGATGTCACGCCGCGGCTGACGGTAGTGAAGACCTCGGAACCGGCGGCGCGCAAGGCCGGGGTGAAAGTGGGCTCGGTCGACGAGCTGATCGCGAAACTGAAAGACGAAGCGGGGGTGATCTGATGGCCGTTCTGCTGCTGGGTGAAGTGACCGATGGCGCGCTGAACCGCGACGCCACCGCCAAGGCCGTGACGGCCGCCAAGAAAATCGGCGATGTCGTCGTGCTCTGCGCCGGGGCCTCGGCCGCCGCTGCGGGTGCCGAAGCCGCGACGATTGCCGGTGTGTCCAAGGTGCTGGTCGCCGAGGATGCCTCGCTGGGCCACCGTCTGGCCGAACCGACCGCGGCGCTGATCGTGTCGCTGGCGGGCGATTACAGCCACATCTTCGCGCCCGCGACCACGGACGCCAAGAACGTGCTCCCGCGCGTCGCCGCGCTCCTGGACGTGATGGTGCTGTCGGATGTCTCGGGCGTGGTTGACGCGCAGACCTTCGAGCGCCCGATCTATGCCGGCAACGCGATCCAGACGGTGAAATCGGCCGATAGCGTGATCGTCGCGACGATCCGCACCTCGACCTTCGAGGCGGCCGGCGACGGCGGCTCGGCCCCGGTCGAGACCGTGGGGGCTGCGGCCAATCCGGGCCTGTCGGTCTGGATCGAGGACAAAGTGGCGGCCTCGGACCGTCCCGAGCTGACCTCGGCCGGGATCGTGGTTTCGGGCGGGCGCGGCGTCGGCTCGGAAGAGAACTTCAAGATCATCGAGGCGCTGGCCGACAAGCTGGGCGCCGCGGTCGGCGCCTCGCGCGCGGCGGTGGATTCGGGCTATGCGCCGAACGACTGGCAGGTCGGCCAGACCGGCAAGGTGGTGGCACCGCAGCTTTACGTGGCGGTCGGCATCTCGGGCGCGATCCAGCACCTGGCCGGGATGAAGGATTCCAAGGTGATCGTGGCGATCAACAAGGACGAAGAGGCGCCGATCTTCCAGGTCGCCGATTACGGCTTGGTCGGCGATCTGTTCACGATCGTGCCGGAACTGACCTCGAAACTGTGAGGGGGTGGTGCGTGCAAGCACGCACCCTACGCAGCCGAGACAGCGGCCCGCCAGAGATGGCGGGCCGTTTGCCCTTGCCGCCCCTCACAGCGCTCCCTGCAGCAGTGCCGCGCGCAGCCGTGCCAGGCCCTCCGCACGATCCTCGGGATCAAGGGCGATCTGGCGCAGCCCTTCCCGCGCCGTCACCGGACGGCGCAGCCAGTCGGGCGCGGGCAGGTCGATCAGCACCCCCCGCGGCGGCAGGATCTCCAGCAGCAGCCGCATCCGGGGCACCCAGGCCTCGACCAGACCCCGGCGCACCAGCGTGAAACGCTCGGGACAGACGGCGGCGAGGCTGCCCAGCGCATGGCCGGTGAAGGCGAAGGCCGCGAAATCCACCTCCGGAAACAGGGCCTTGAGCGGCGCCCGCGCGGCCAGAAACCGGTCGTTGCGGCGCGGATGCACGCGGTAGAAAACATTCGACAGATTGCCCAGCGGCGGCAGCACCAGCGCGAAGGCGACCGCCCAGCGCGCCCGCCCCGCCAGCGCCGGATCGGCCAGATGCAGGTCCACGCCTTCCACTTGCGCCGCGGGCACCAGCAGCCGGTCCAGCGCCCGCGTCCCCAGTGGCCCCGCCATCCGGTCCGGCCCCCGCGGCCCGATCAGCATCAGCGCCCGGTGGCGCAGCGCGGCGCAGGCCGGGCTCTGCCCCAGAGGCGGCACGCCCGCGCGCCCGCGGTCCAGCGGTTGCGGAAAGTGTTGCATGGCCCGTCCCCTTTCATCGCCCGCCAGGAATTCTATCCCCGAATGCTTACAATCCCCTAACCCCGCCCGGTTTCGCCGCGGGGTAAGACTTGCGCCCCCCGGCGCCGGATGCATAAGGTCGCCGCAATCAACCGGGGACAGGTCATGGACATTCAGAGCGTGGGGATCGTCGGCGCGGGGCAGATGGGCAACGGGATCGCCCATGTCTTCGCCATGGCCGGCTTCGATGTGGTGCTCAACGACATCTCGGAGGACGCGCTGAGCCGGGCGCTGGCGCTGATCGACAAGAACCTCGAACGCCAGGTGCAGCGCGGCAAGATCGAGCCGGAGGTCAAGGCCGCCGCCCTCGCCCGGATCCGCACCACGACCCGGCTGGCCGATGTCGGCCCGACCGATCTGGTGATCGAGGCCGCGACCGAGCGCGAGATGGTCAAGCAGGCGATCTTCGAGGATCTGCTGCCGCACCTGAAGCCGCATACCATCCTGACCTCGAACACCTCGTCCATCTCGATCACCCGGCTGGCCAGCCGCACCGACCGGCCCGAGCGCTTCATGGGCTTCCATTTCATGAACCCGGTGCCCGTGATGCAGCTGGTGGAGCTGATCCGCGGCATCGCCACGGATGACGCAACCTACAAGACCATGCATGCGGTGGTGGAGAAGCTGGGCAAGACCGCCGCCTCGGCCGAGGATTTCCCCGCCTTCATCGTCAACCGGATCCTGATGCCGATGATCAACGAGGCGGTCTATACGCTTTACGAGGGCGTGGGCTCGGTCAAATCCATCGACGAATCGCTGAAACTGGGGGCGAACCACCCGATGGGCCCGCTGGAACTGGCGGATTTCATCGGTCTGGACACCTGCCTCGCCATCATGAACGTGCTGCATGACGGGCTGGCGGATACCAAATACCGCCCCTGCCCGCTGCTGACCAAGTATGTCGAGGCCGGTTGGCTGGGCCGCAAGACCCAGCGCGGGTTCTACGATTACCGGGGCGAGGTCCCCGTGCCGACCCGGTAAGGAAAAAGTGAGGGGGGCCAGCCCCCCTCGGCGCGCGGGGCCCGCCTCACCCCCCGGGATATTTGCAGAACGAAGATGGCGGTTAAGGAAGGGTTAAGGCCCTTCTTTGCGCCTCAAATATCCTCGGGGGTGAATTGGCTGAAAGCCAAGAGGGGGCAGAAGGCCCCCTTTCTTCGGCGCCGCGGCACGCGGCGCCGCTGGTCGCCCGAGGAGGGCGCGGCGCAGCCGCTCCCGACGAGGGCGAAACCCCTCCCCCTCTCAGAAGAACTGCTCGCGGATCAGCCGCTCTTCCAGCCCGTGCCCCGGATCGAACAGCAGCCGGTGGCGGATGCTCGGGTCCGAGCGGACCTCGACCGACACGACATCCCGCACCGATTGTCCGTCCCCTTCCGCCATCACCGGGCGCTTGCCCGGGTCCAGCACGTCGAAACGCACGCAGGCGGCCTTGGGCAGCAGCGCGCCGCGCCAGCGGCGGGGGCGGAAGGCGGCGACCGCCGTCAGGGCCAGCACATCGGCGCCGATCGGCAGGATCGGGCCATGGGCCGAGTAATTATAGGCCGTGGACCCGGCGGGCGTGGCCAGCAGCGCCCCGTCGCAGACCAGTTCCTCCATCCGCACCAGCCCGTCGACCGAGATCCGGAGCCGCGCCGCCTGCGGCCCCGCCCGTAGCAGCGAGACCTCGTTGATCGCCAGCGCCTCGTGCACCACGCCCTTGCGGTCGGTGGCCTTCATCGCCAGCGGGTTCAGCACCGTCTCCTGCGCCGCTTCCAGCCGGGCGGGCAGGTCCTCGACCGTGTAATTGTTCATCAGGAAGCCCACGGTCCCGCGGTTCATCCCGTAGACCGGCACGTCCCTATGCTGGGTCGCGTGCAGCGTCTCCAGCATGAAGCCGTCGCCGCCCAGCGCCACGATCACCCCGGCCTGGGCCAGCGGCGCGTCGCCATAGAGCGCCACCAGCTCGGCCCGCGCGGCCTGTGCCGCCTCGGCATGGCTGGCCAGAAAGACGATGGGGCCTCTGCCGCCCTGCCCTGTGGTCACGTTTCTCTCCCGCTCGTCCCGGCCCTTCAGGTTTCGCAAATGCGGCGCGGGCCCGCAATCGGAAAGGGCAATTCGCATCCGGCGCGCATTGCGGCGTTTTCAGCGCTTTCCGCACAGGCGGGGCTGCGATAAACAGCGCCACGACAGCCCCCTTGCCTTGCCCCGGAGATGCGCATGACCCCCTCGACCGGCTTCTTCACCGAAGACCTCGCCACCCGCGACCCCGAGATCGCCCGGGCCATCGGCCTCGAACTCGGCCGTCAGCGCGACGAGATCGAGCTGATCGCCTCGGAAAACATCGTGTCCAAGGCGGTGATGCAGGCCCAGGGCTCGGTCATGACCAACAAATATGCCGAGGGCTATCCGGGCAAGCGCTATTATGGCGGCTGCCAATATGTCGACATCGCCGAGGAACTGGCGATCGAGCGGGCCAAGAAGCTCTTCGGTTGCAACTTCGCCAACGTGCAGCCGAACTCGGGCAGCCAGATGAACCAGGCGGTGTTCCTGGCGCTGCTTCAGCCGGGCGACACCTTCATGGGCCTCGACCTCAATTCGGGCGGGCACCTGACCCATGGCTCGCCGGTCAACATGTCGGGCAAGTGGTTCAACGTCGTTTCCTACGGCGTCCGGGCGCAGGACCAGATCCTCGACATGGACGAGGTCCGGGCCAAGGCGCGCGAGCACAAGCCGAAGCTGATCCTCGCCGGCGGCACCGCCTATTCCCGCGTCTGGGACTGGGCCGCCTTCCGCGAGATCGCCGACGAGGTCGGCGCCTATCTGCACGTCGACATGGCGCATATCGCCGGTCTGGTGGCGGGTGGCGTGCATCCCTCGCCGCTGGAATACGCGCATGTCTGCACGACGACGACGCACAAATCGCTGCGCGGGCCGCGCGGGGGCATGATCCTGTGCAACGACCCGGATATCGCCAAGAAGATCAACTCGGCCGTGTTCCCGGGTCTGCAGGGCGGGCCGCTGATGCATGTGATCGCCGCCAAGGCCGTGGCCTTCGGCGAGGCGCTGGAGCCGGGCTTCAAGGATTACGCGGCGCAAGTCGTGAAGAACGCGCAGGCAATGGCCGATCAGCTGCTCAAGGGCGGGATCAACATCGTCTCGGGCGGGACCGACAACCACCTGATGCTGGCCGACCTGCGGCCGAAGAAGGTGACCGGCAAGGCCGCCGAGGCGGCGCTGGGCCGTGCCCACATCACCTGCAACAAGAACGGTATCCCGTTCGACCCGGAGAAGCCCTTCGTCACCTCGGGCATCCGGCTCGGCACCCCCGCCGGGACCACCCGCGGCTTCGGGGAAGCCGAGTTCCGCCAGATCGCCGACTGGATCGTCGAGGTGGTGGACGGGCTCGCCGCGCATGGTGAGGACGGCAATGCCGAGGTCGAGGCCGCGGTCCGCGCCAAGGTCCAGGCGCTCTGCGACCGCTTCCCGCTCTACCCCGGACTCTGACGACCGCCACGGCGGCTCGACCGCGCGCGGGGCGACAGGGTTCCCGCGCGCCTGCCGGCTCCGATCAAGGGGCCGGCCTCGTTCATCTCCCCGGATCTCCGAGCGGAGCTCTTTGGCGGCATCCGGCCCGCCCGATGGCCGGCAAGGACGCGCTCCTCCTCGTTGCGGCCCTGAACCTGGCGGTATTTCCGCATTTCCAACCGGAACCCCGCAAGGACAGGATCTTCGCCGCCGCCCGAGCGCCGCGCTTGGTCGGCGCGTGAACGGCCCGGCCTTGCGGCCCTTGGCTACAGGGGGCTGTTCCTTTATGTCGCACTCATGGTGGCACGGGCGGTCCTGCCGGAGGCCACGCAGCGCGCACGCGCCGACGATTGAGGTCTGACATGCCCCTGCTGACCACCCTCCGCCACGGCACGCCGACCGATCTGCCGCCCTTGCTGATCGTGCACGGGCTCTTCGGCTCGGCCCGCAACTGGGGCGCCATCGCCAAGCGCATGTCCGACAGCCGCGCCGTTGTGGCGGTGGACATGCGCAACCACGCGGGCAGTTTCTGGGATGAGGAGCATACCTATCCCGCCATGGCCGCCGACCTCGCCGCGGTGATCGAGGCCGAGGGTCAGCCCATGGACGTGATGGGGCATTCGATGGGCGGCAAGACGGCGATGTGGCTGGCCCTGAACCGGCCCGAGCTGGTCAACCGGCTGGTGGTGGCCGATATCGCCCCGGTCAGTTACGGCCACAGCCAGAACCACCTGATCGCCGCCATGCGCGGGCTCGACCTGAGCGGGCTTGACAGCCGGCGCGAGGCCGATGCGCGGCTTGCGGCCACGGTCAAGGACCCAGGCGTGCGCGCCTTCCTGCTGCAATCGCTGGATCTGAAGGCCGAGCCGCCCTGCTGGCGGCTCAACCTCGACGCGCTCGAGCGGCAGATGGATCTGATCACCGGCTGGCCCGACACGAGCGGCCTGGCGCCCTATACCGGCCCCACGCTGTTCCTGTCCGGCGCGCTGTCCGATTACGTCACGCCCGAGGCCCGCCCGGCGATCCGCGCGCTGTTCCCGCAGGCGCGTTTCGCCAAACTGCCCGGCGCGGGCCATTGGCTGCACGCCGAGAAGCCCCGCGATTTCGAGGCGACGCTCCGGGTGTTCTTCGACTGATCCGTCAGAGCGACTGCAGCTTGCGCGCCACCAGCCAGCTGACCGGCAGGGCCAGCAACGCACCGATGACCGCCGCCACGATGATCGACTGGAAGTCGTACAGGTTCAGCGACACCGCAACCACAACGCCGATCCCGGCCAGCGTGGTTCCGACGATGGCGTAAAGCAGGCTCATCAGGCGAAACATGGTCATCCCTCTCGTACTATTTTCGCCGACCATACCGGCGGTGGCGGCTGTGTCCTTGATCTTGCTCAAGTTCCGCCCGGGGCGCACTGCGGCATCTGCGCCCGCCGACCTCAACCGCCGCAGTCGAGCCGCGCAGTCATCACCCCGCTGTCGCCCTGCACGCTGCCCGCGACCAGCGCACAGCCGCTGACCGCCTCGGCGGCGCGGGGCATGGCGGCAAGGATAGCCGCGTGCTGGCTGCGTCGGGCATAGCCCAGGCGAATCACCTGCACCCGGGGCTGCGCCCGGTCGCGGTCCACGTAGACCGCATAGTCCCGCCCGTCGAGCGTGACGCGCCCCTCCTCGGCCCCCCAGAAGGCGCGGTCGGGCGAGGCACAGGCAGCAAGCAGCAGAAGGGCGAGGAGCGGGCGCATCCCGCGAGTGTCGCGCCCCGTGGTTAACACGGGCTTAATACCAGCCACCCTTGCGACCGGGGGCTCGCTTGCGCTATCAGGGCGGCGCGGGTGATTAGCTCAGTTGGTAGAGCGTCTCGTTTACACCGAGAATGTCGGCGGTTCGAGTCCGTCATCACCCACCATCCCCGCGATCACCAGCCATGAAAAAAGCCCCGATCCACAAGGGACCGGGGCCTTCTGCAACCGATGGGCCGGAACTTACATCGCCGGCAGCAGGACGTGGTCGATCACATGGATCACGCCGTTCGACTGGATCACGTCGGCGGTGGTGACATGGGCCATGTTGCCCTGGCCGTCCTCGATGGTGATGACGCCGTTCACGTTGGTGGCGGTGAATTCGCAGCCGCCCACGGTGGTGAAGGTATGGGCGCCGCCATCGGCCGAGATCATGCCGTTGATGTCACCCCAAAGCGCGCGGGTCGGGATCACGTGGCAAGTCAGGATGGTTTGCAGGGTCTGCAGGTTTTCCGGCTTCAGCAGGTCCTCGACCGTGCCCGCGGGCAGCATGGCGAAAGCCTCGTCGGTCGGCGCCAGCACGGTGAAGGGGCCTTCGCCCTGCAGCGTGTCGACCAGACCCGCGGCCTGAACGGCGGCGACCAGCGTGGTGTGGATCGGCGAGTTCACGGCGTTCTCGATGATGTTCATCGATTCCATCATCGGCGCGCCGCCGACGGTCGGATTGGCCAGCGCGAAGGTCGAGGTGGCAGCGGTGAAGACGGCGGCAGCGATAAAGGTTTTCATGTGGTTTCTCCCTTGGAACCAGATCAGGGGCGTCTTGCTTGCCCATGACCCAGTTACGAAGCGAAAGGCGCGACAGTTTCCCGTCGCGCCTCTTTTTTGTGTCACAGGCTCGTGAGCGGTGCCGCGGCCAGAACCGGGCCTGTTGGCAGGTCGCCGGGCGATCCGCCCTCGGGCTCCAGCGACACGGCCAGCGTCACGCCCGGACCGATGGCATCGGTGGCCAGTGCCTCGTGATCGCCCCTGAGCAGACCCAGCGAGCGCGGCACGCCGTCCTCGCCGATCGCCCAGAGCTGATAGTCCTGCCCTTCGGCCGCACCCGGGCCGCTGCGGTCGATCTGCAGCAGGGCGCCGTCGAAGCGCGCCTCGAAGACCAGCGCGCCGCCATCCAGCCGGGCGACCAGCTCGGCCGGTTGCGGCGGGAATTGCGGCCAGATCACCACGGCCAGCGCCAGCACCGCCGCCACCAGCGTGCCGGTCAGCCACAGCCAGCCGAAGCGGCGGCGTCCGGCCGGGGCCGGGGCCTCGTCACCACCGAAGAGCGCGGCTTCGACCCGGGGAAAGACCTCGGGCGAGACGGGGCCGTCCTCGTAGGCTGCATTCAGCAGCGCCAGCCGGTTCTCCCAGGCGGCGATGCGCTCCTGCAATGCGCCTTCGAGTTCGGCGCGCTTGGCCACCGCCTGCCGTTCGGGCGCGGGCAGCACGCCCAGCACGTATTCCGCGGCCAGAAGGTCGTCGCGGTCTTCGGGCGGCCAGGCGTCGGATTGGAAGGTATCGCTCATCTGTCCAGGCACTCCCTCAGTCGCAGCAGGCCCCGGCGCAGCCATGTCCGCATCGTGTTCAGCGGCACGCCATGGCGTTCGGCCAGGTCGAGGTACGAGATGCCTTGCAGATACGCCCCCTTGATCGCCAGGGCGCGGTCATTCTCCAATTCGTCGAAGCAATCGACGACGCGACGCGCCTCGCCCTCGGCGATGAGCCCCGCCTCCGCCCCGGCGGCCTTGTCGGCGACGCGGTCCAGCGGGTCCTGCCCGTCCTCGTCGCGCGCGACCTCCTGCCGGAAACCGGCGCGTTCGGGCCGGGCCCGCAGCCGGTCCAGCGCATGATTGCGGGCCACGGCAATGAGCCAGCTCATGCCCGCCCCCCGTTCGGGGCGGTACTGGGCGGATCGTTGCCAGACCCTTATGAAAACTTCCTGCATGGCGTCATCCACCTCGGCTCTGTTGCCGAGGATACGGGTCAGCACGCCGGATAGTTTCGCGGCGCTGGCGGCATAAAGCGCCTCGAAGGCGGAACGGTCCCCCCCGGCGACGCGTTGCAGCAAAAGGCTGATCTGGTCGACCGTCACATTTCCTCCGTTCTGGCGGCCTCGGCTCGGGCGCCCTGTTCCGGGCATGGCCCGGCTCACAGCTAGAGCCCGGCGACGTTACGTCCAGCGGATTTGCCGCTGGACAGCGGCAGGAGTGGCGGCTACCAAATTCCGGATAGAGAATACCATTCCAAGGGGGGAATGCCGCTTGAGCGACGAGGCCGCCTTGCAGCGTCCGGTGGGGGCGCTGGTGCATGCGCTGCGCATCCTGCGGCACCTCTCGGCTCTGGGTCGGCCCGCGGGGGTCAACGCCATTTCCCGGGCGACGGGCGTCAGCCCCTCCACCTGTTTCAACCTCCTGCGGACGCTGGCGGCCGAGGGGCTGGTGACCTTTGACGCCGGGGACAAGACCTATCGCCCCGGTCTGGGGCTGGTGGAACTGGCCGTGGGCGTGCTGGGCACCAACCCCGGCGACCTGATCCGCCCGGAACTGGAGCGTCTGGCCCGGCAATACCGCGTGCTGATGTGCCTGTGGCACATCACCGGCGACGACCGGATCGTGCTGATCGAACGTGCCTTCGAGCCCGCCGCCACCCGCGTGGACCTGCCGCTGGGCAAGCGCCTGCCCGCCTATACCGGCGGCGTCGGCCGGGTGCTGGCCGCCCAGCGGAACCTGCCCGAGGCCGAGATCCGCCGCCATTACGACGCACTGCGCTGGGAAAGCCCGCCCCCCGATTTCGCCGCCTACCGCGCCAGCATCGAGGCCGCCGGCCGCGACGGCTATGCCGAGGATCTGGGCCAGCTCTATGTCGGCGTCGATGTGGTCGGCGCGCTGATCGTGGATGCCGCGGGTCAGGCGCGCTATGGTATGTCCAGCATCTCGTTGGCCGGGCAGATGGATGATGACGCCCGCCGCGCCATCGGCGAGGATCTGGTCCAGACCTGCCGCCGCATCGGCCATGCGCTATTCGCCGCGCCCCAAGGCGCGTTTCCCGTTTCGACCTGAGAGGAGTCCGTGATGGAAGGTCCCGTCCGCTATGAATCCCACGGCGATATCGCCGTGATCCGCATCGACAACCCGCCGGTGAATGCCACCAGCCACGCGGTGCGTGAAGGGCTGGTCGCTGCCGCCGCGCAATTCGCCGCCTCGCCCGAGAAGGTCGCGGTGCTGGTGGCCGAGGGGCGCACCTTCATCGCCGGGGCCGATATCACCGAATTCGGCAAGGCCCCGCGCGAGCCGCATCTGCCCGATGTGATCAACCGGATCGAGGCCAGCGAAAAGCCCGTGGTCTGCGTGATCCACGGCACCGCGCTGGGCGGCGGGTTCGAAGTGGCGCTGGGGTGCCATTACCGGGTGATGCTGAAAGGCGCGCGGATCGGCCTGCCGGAGGTCAATCTGGGCCTGCTGCCCGGCGCAGGCGGCACGCAGCGCCTGCCCCGGCTAATCGGCATCGTGCCCGCGTCCGAGATCTTCACCTCGGCCGCGCAGGTCAAGGCCGAGGATTGCCTCGCGCTGGGGATCGTCGACGAACTCTCGACCGCCGATCCGTTCGAGGCCGGGATGACCTTTGCCCGCAAGGTTCTGGCCGAGGGGCTGCCGGTGCGCCGCGTCAGCGAAATGGCGGTGCCGCCGACCGATGCCGAGGCGCTGGCCGCGCTGAAAAAGAAGGTGGCGAAGGCCAATCCGGGCCATGTCTGTCACCTGCGCGCCATCGACACCGCGGTCGAGGGCACCAAACTGCCCTTCGCCGAGGGGATGAAGCTGGAACGCGCGGCTTTCTGGGACATGATGCAGACCCCGCAGCGCGCCGCCATGATCCACGCCTTCTTCAGCGAGCGCAAAGTCGCCAGCCTGCCCGAACTCAAGGGCGTGGAGCCGCGCAAGCTGGCGCAGATCGGTGTGATCGGCGGCGGCACGATGGGCGGCGGCATCGCGGTGTCCTGCCTGCTGAGCGGCCTGTCGGTGGTGCTGATCGAGCGCGACGCCGAGGCGGTCGAGAAGGCCCATAACGGCATCGCCCGCACGCTGGCCGACAGCGTGAAGCGCGGCAAGCTGGGCGCCGATGCGCGCGACATGCTGCTGGCCGACAAGCTGCTGGTCACCGACGATTACAACAAGCTGTCGAATGCCGATCTGGTCATCGAGGCGGTCTTTGAATCGATGGAGGTGAAGAAGGACGTCTTCACCAAGCTCGACGCCGTCTGCAAGCCGGGCGCGGTGCTGGCCTCGAACACCTCGTATCTGGACGTGGACGAGATCGCCGCCATGACCAAGCGGCCCGAGGATGTGATCGGCCTGCATTTCTTCAGCCCCGCGCATGTCATGCGCCTGCTGGAGATCGTCGTCGCCGCCAAGACCGCCAAGGATGTGGTCGCCACGGGCTTTGCGCTGGCCAAGGCGCTGAAGAAGGTGCCGGTCCGGGCGGGCGTCTGCGACGGCTTCATCGGCAACCGCATCCTCAAGACCTATCGCACCGCGGCCGACATCATGGTGCTGGAAGGCGCCTCGCCCTTCCAGGTGGACAAGGCGCTGGAGGAGTTCGGCTTTGCCATGGGCCCCTATGCGGTCGCCGACCTTGCCGGGATCGACATCGGCTATCTGACCCGCAAGCGTCTGGCGCCGACCCGCAAGCCGGGCGAACGCTGGGGCGAATGGGGCGATGTGCTCTATGAAATGGGCCGCCTGGGTCGCAAGACTGGCCACGGGCATTATATCTACGACGAAGCCAGCCCCAAAGGCCGCCCCGACCCCGAGGTCGAGGAGATCATCGCCCGCGAGCGCAACGCCAAGGGGATCACCCCGCGCAGCTTCACCGACGCCGAGATCGTCGAACGCTACATGGCGGCGATGATCAACGAAGGCGCCAAGGTGGTGGGCGAGGGGATCGCGCTGCGCCCGCTCGATGTCGATGTGACCAAGCTCTTCGGCTACGGCTTCCCGCGCTTCCGGGGCGGGCCGATGCATTACGCCGACAGCCTGGGGCTGGCGAAGGTGCTGGCCAGCGTCGAGGCGGCCTATCAGGCGGGGGACGCGATCTTCGAACCCGCGCCGCTGCTGAAGAAACTGGTGGCCGAGGGCAAGACCTTCGCCGACCTCAACTGACCAACGGGGCGCGCCCCCAAGCGGCGCGCCTGCCCCCGGGGAGGAGCAAACCCATGCGTGAAGCCGTCATCGTTTCCACCGCCCGTACCGCCATCGGCAAGGCCTATCGCGGGGCCTTCAACAAGACCCATGGCGTGACCATCGCCGCCCATGCCGCCCGTCATGCCGTGGACCGTGCGGGCATCGACCCGGCACTGATCGAGGATTCGATCTGGGGCTGCGCGCTGCCCGAGAACGTCACCGGCGGCAACATGGCCCGGCAGGTGGTGATCCGCGCGGGTCTGCCGGTCAGCGTGGCGGGGACCACGGTGAACCGCTTCTGCGCCAGCGGTTTGCAGGCCATCGCCATGGGCGCCCACATGATTACGCAGGAAAGCGCGCGGGCGATGCTGGTGGGCGGGGTGGAGAGCATCAGCCTCAACCAGCCCAGCCCCCGCAACGCGCCCGAGCCGTGGATTCTGGAGCATAAGCCGGAACTCTATCTGCCGATGATCGACACGGCCGATATCGTCGCCCAGCGCTATGGCGTCAGCCGCGAGGCGCAGGACGAATACGCCTTGCGCAGCCAGCAGCGGATCGCGGCGGCGCAGGCGGGCGGGATCTTCGCCGACGAGATCGTGCCGATGGACGTGATGATGGGCGTTCAGGACAAGGTGACCAAGGAAATCAGCGAAAAGGCCGTCACCCTGACGCAGGACGAATGCAACCGCCCCTCGACCACGCTGGAAGGGCTCGCCTCGCTCGACCCCGTGCGCGGCCCCGGCAATTTCGTCACGGCGGGCAACGCCAGCCAGCTCTCCGACGGCGCCGCCTCGCTGGTGCTGATGGAAGCCAAGGAGGCCGAGCAACTGGGCCTTGAACCCCTCGGCGCCTTCCGCGGTTTCGCCGTGGCGGGCTGCGAGCCCGACGAGATGGGCGTGGGGCCCATCTATGCCGTGCCGCGCCTTCTGGACCGCGCCGGCCTGCTGGTCGACGACATCGACCTGTGGGAGTTGAACGAGGCCTTCGCCAGCCAGTGCCTCTATTGCCGCGACCATCTGGGCATCGACCCCGAGAAGTACAACGTCAACGGCGGCTCCATCGCCATCGGCCACCCCTATGGCATGTCGGGGGCGCGGATGGCGGGGCATATCCTGCTGGAAGGCCGCCGCCGCAAGGCGAAATGGGGCGTCGTCACCATGTGCATCGGCGGTGGCGCCGGGGCCGCGGGCCTGTTCGAGATCTTCTGAGGGAGAAAGACATGGACCTGAATTACACCGCCGAGGAAATGGAATTCCGCGAGGAAGTCCGCGCCTTCCTCAAGGCCAAGCTCCCGCCCGAGATCGCCGCCAAGGTCGCCTCGGCCACGCAGCTGAGCAAGGCCGATTACGACCTCTGGCATCTGGCGCTTGCCGAGCAGGGCTACCTCTCCGGTCCCTGGCCGAAGAAATTCGGCGGGCAGGAATGGTCGGCCGTGCAGAAACACATCTTCGAGGAGGAATGCGCGCTGGCCCATGCCCCGCGCATCGTCCCCTTCGGCGTTGCGATGCTGGCCCCGGTGCTGCAGGCCTTCGGCTCGAAGGAGCAGCAGGACTATTACCTGCCCCGCATCCTGTCGGGCGAGGATTGGTGGTGCCAGGGCTATTCCGAACCCGGCGCGGGCTCGGATCTGGCCTCGCTCAAGACCCGCGCGGTGCGGGAGGGCGATCATTACATCGTCAACGGGCAGAAGACCTGGACCACGCTCGGCCAATACGCCAACAAGATCTTCTGCCTGGTCCGCACCTCGACCGAAGGCAAGCCGCAGGAGGGGATCAGCTTCCTGCTGATCGACATGGACAGGCCCGGGATCGAGGTCCGGCCGATCATCCTGATCGACGGCGAGCATGAGGTGAACGAGGTCTGGTTCACCGATGTGAAGGTCCCGGTCGAGAATCTGGTCGGCAAGGAAAACGAAGGCTGGACCTATGCCAAATACCTGCTGACCCATGAACGCACCGGCATCGCTGGCGTGGGCGGCACCAATGCCGGGCTTCAGGCGCTGAAGCGGCTGGCGCATAGCGAGATGCAGCACGGCCGCCCGCTGATCGAGGATCCGCTCTTCGCCGCGCGTCTCGCCCGGTTCGAGATCGAGCTGATGGCCATGGCCACCTTCAACCTGCGCACCGTGGCGGGGGCGGATGCGGGCAAGGCGCCCGGCGCCGAAAGCTCCATGCTGAAGATCAAGGGCTCGATCATGCGCCAGCAGATCAACGATCTGGCCCGGCGCGCGGTGGGGCCCTGGGCCATGCCTTTCGTGTCCGAGCAACTGGCCGGCAACCTCTACCACCCTGGGCCGGAATACGCGGCCAAGGCGTCGAACGTGTATCTCAACAACCGCAAGATCTCGATCTATGGCGGCTCGAACGAGGTGCAGCGCGGGATCATCACCAAAGCCATTCTGGGGCTCTGAGGGGGGCGGAACCATGGATTTCAACCATACCGAAGAACGCCGGATGCTGGCCGATTCCCTGCGCCGCTCGCTGGAGCGCGGCGCGGATTGGGCGGCGCTGGCCGAGCTGGGGGTGCTGGGCGCGCTCTTCACCGAGGACGAGGGCGGCTTCGGCGGCCAGGGCTTCGACATCGCCGTGGTGTTCGAGGAACTGGGCCGCGCAGGTTCCGATGCCCCGGTGCTGGAAGCAGGGCTGGCGGGCGGTCTGCTGGCCGATGCAGGCCGCGCCGATCTGGTGGAACAGATCATCGGCGGGGAGCTGAAGGTCGCACTGGCCCATTGGGAGACGGGGATGCGCTATGACCTCGGGCCGGTCTCGGTCTCGGTCCATGACGGGCATCTGTCCGGGCGCAAGAGTTTCGTCACCAATGCCGAGGGCGCCGACCTGCTGGTCGTTTCGGCCGTCGCGCATGGCAAGACCGCGCTCTTCCTCGTCGATCCGAAAGCGCCGGGCGTGACGCTGCACACCACGCCCGCGCTGATGGGCGGCACGATCAGCGAGATCACCTTCGACCGCGCCCCGGCCGAAAGCCTGGGCGATGCCGGAACGCTGGAGGCCCGTGTCGCCGCCGCCACCCTCGCGGTCTGCGCCGATGCGCTGGGGGCGATGGAGACGGCGAAGGCGATGACCCTCGACTACCTGCGCACCCGCAAGCAATTCGGCGTGCCGATCGGCAAGTTCCAGGCACTGCAGCACCGCATGGCCGATGTCGCGATCGAGATCGAGATGGCGCGCTCGGCGCTCATCAACCTCGCGGGCCACCTGGGCGCCCCGGCGCCGACCCGCGACCGGCACGTGAGCGCGGCGAAGAACCTGATCGGCCGGGTGGCCAAGCTGGTGGCGGAAGAGGCGATCCAGATGCATGGCGGCATCGCCATGACCGAGGAATACGCGCTTTCGGACGTGGCGCGCCGTCTGGTCGCCGTCGATCACCGTTTCGGCGACGAGGATTGGCACCTGGCCCGGTTCATGAAGCTTTCGGCATGAATGACGCCCGCGCCCATGGCGTCACCGGCACCGCGCGTCTGTTGGGCTATACCATCGACCTCGCCCCTGAGGGGGCGACGGTCAGCATGGCCGTGACCGAAGATCACACCAACCGGCAGGGCAACCTGCACGGCGGGTTGATCGCCACGCTCCTGGACACGGCGATGGGGGCGACGGCCAGCCATCTGCGCGGCGATGGCGGGCGCGTGCCCTTCCTGACGCTCAGCCTGACGGTCAACTTCCTGGCCCCCGCGCCCCGGGGCCGGGTCAGCGCCACCGGGCGCATCACCGGCGGCGGGCACAAGACCGTCTTTGTCGAGGCCACCGCCCGCGACGGGGAGGGGAATCCGGTCGCCCATGCCGTCGGAACCTTCAAGCGGGCGGCGGGCTGAGGGCCTGCAACCACCGGGCGCATCCGCCGCAGGATCGCCAGCCAGCGCCACGGAAAGCAACAAAATCTTTAAGAGTTGCGGGAACTTTCGGAACCCTGCGGCGTTGTCGCAGGATGTTCTCCAAGGGGGAGGGCAATCGACAGAGATAGGCCCCATCGTTGCACCCACCGACTGACGACCCGACCGCCGGGCGAACTTCCTTGCGGGTGCTGCTGCGAACCGCGACCAGCGAGGCCCATGCGCTCCTTGACGCGCATATCTCGCAACTCGACCTGCGCGAACCGGGCCCGCGCGCGGTCTATTCCCGGATCCTGTACCGTGGAACGCTCCGGGTCGGGCATGCCTGCCAGTGGCAGGCGGCCGAGGCCACGGCGCTCATGGCGCGGATGGTCGAGGCGCTGGGCCCCGACTTCCCCGACGACAATCCGTCGCACTACGATGTCCCGGTCGAGGCCGATGCCGCCGCCTATGTGATGCTCGGCTCGCAGATGGGCCTCTCGCTGCTCCGGCAGGGTCTGGCGCCCGCGCAGCGCACCGGCGCACTGGCCCTGGCGCCCGATACCGCCGCCTGGACCGCCTTTTCCCAGCGCATCGCCCGCTGCGCCACCGGGACCGAGGCCGCCCAGCGTATCGTCGACGATGCCTGCCGCATCTTCGGCATCTTTCAGGCAGAGGCCGCGACCCTTCTCACGCCCGCCGCGGAACGGACCCCATGAACGACCCTTTCATCTCGACCGACACGCCCGTCGATCTGACGAATTGCGACCGCGAGCCGATCCACATTCTGGGCAACGTGCAGAGCTTCGGCGCGCTGATCGCCATTTCGGCCGACTGGATCGTGCAGCACGCCTCGGAAAACAGCGAGCATGTGCTGGGGATCGCCGCCGATTCGCTGATCGGCTGCCCCTTGGGCGACTTCCTGCCCGCCGCCAGCGTCGCCAAGCTGCGCGAACGGCTGGGCGGGTCCAGCAATGAAAATTCGGTGGCGCGGCTCTTCGGTTTCGACGTCTTCGGCGACGGGCGGCTTTTCGACATCAGCGCCCATCAGTCGAACCTGAGCTTCGTCTTCGAATTCGAGGCCAAGTCGCGCGGCACCGATCACGACGAACTGGCCATCGTCACGCCGATGATGCGCCGCATCTCGGTCGAGAAGGACATCCTCGGCGTGTCGCAGACCGCGGCCGAGCAATTGCGTAGCCTTGCCGGGTTCGACCGGGTGATGGTCTATCAGTTCGGCCCCGAAGGCGACGGCAGCGTCATTGCCGAGGCCAAGGACAGCCAGGATGCCGAGACCTATCTCGGCATGCATTTCCCGGCCTCGGACATTCCCCGCCAGGCGCGCGACCTCTACAAGCGCAGTCTGCTGCGGCTGATTTCGGACGTGGACGATCCCGTCTCGCCCATCGTGCCGCAATACAGCCCCGAGGGGCAGCCCTTGGACCTGTCGCTGGCCGTGACCCGCGCCGTCTCGCCCATCCATCTGGAATACCTGCGCAACATGCGGGTGCGGGCCTCGATGTCGGTCTCCATCGTCATCCGGGGCGAGCTTTGGGGCCTCTTCGCCTGCCATCACCGCGAACCGCTCTATGTCGATTACGAGCGTCGCACCGCCATCGAACTCCTGGCGCAATTCTACGCCTACGAGCTGGAACGGCGCGAGGCCCGGGCGGTCAGCGAAACGGCGGGCCGGGCGCAGAAGCTGCACGACCGGCTGATGATGCAGCTCAGCTCGAACGAGGATCTGGAGCACGGCTTCCAGGGAATCGTGCGCGAGATCGCCAAGGTGATCCGCTTCGACGGCATCGCGCTCTATTCCGACGGCAAATACGTCACCCATGGCAAGACGCCGGGCTTCCAGGATTTCCAGACCATCGCCCGGTTCCTCAACACCTCGACCGTGTCGCGGGTCTATGCGACCGACCACCTGGTCGCCCGCCTGCCCTCGATGGAGCATGTGATCGACTGCTGCGCCGGGATCCTGGCCATTCCGATCTCCCGCAAGCCGCGCGACTACATCGTCCTTTTCAGGACCGAGGCCGTGCGGCAGGTCGCCTGGGCTGGCAATCCGCACAAACCCGTCGAGGTCGGCGCCTATGGCGCGCGGCTGACGCCCCGCAAGAGCTTCGAGATCTGGAAGGAAGAGATCGGCAGCCGGTCCGAGCAATGGTCGCCCACCGCGCTTCGCGCCGCCGAGGCGATCCGCATCACCCTGCTGGAAGTGGTGCTGAAACTGGCCGATGAGGTCAACAACGAGCGCAAGCGCGCCCAAGACCAGCAGGAATTGCTGATCGCCGAGCTGAACCACCGGGTCCGCAACATCCTTGGCCTGATCCGCTCGCTGGTGAAGCAATCGCGCAAGACCACAGGCTCCATCGAGGAGTTCACCGCCGCCATCGACGGACGGATCCACGCCCTCGCCCAGGCCCATGACCAGCTGACCGAGATGGAATGGAAGCCCGTGGCCTTCCGCGAACTGCTCAGGACCGAGCTGCGGGCCTATCTGGGCGGCGACGAACGGCGCCTCATCCTGTCCGGCCCCGAGATCGACCTCTCGCCCGAGGCCTTCGCCACCATGGCGTTGGTCTTTCACGAACTGGTCACCAATTCGGTCAAGTACGGCGCCCTCTCGACCGCGGCGGGCCGGGTCGAGGTGCAGACCACCTTCCTCGGCGACGGCTTCGTGCGGATCACCTGGACCGAAAGCGGCGGCCCGGCCGTGCAGCCCCCCAGCCGCCGCGGCTTCGGCACGACGATCATCGAAAAGTCGATCCCCTTCGAGCTGGAAGGCGCGGCCGAGGTCGATTTCCGCCTGACCGGCCTGCACGCCGACTTCCTGCTGCCCGAACGCTTCGTCCGCGAAGGCGCGGCGCGGCCGGTCGCCAGCAGCAAGCCCGCCCAGATCGAGACGGCCGAGAAACTGGCGCTGTCCGGCGTGGCGCTGGTGGTCGAGGACAATCTGATCATCGCCATGGATGCGTCGGACATCCTCAGCGATTTCGGGGCCGAGGTGGTGCATATCGCCTCGTCCGTGGCCGAGGCGTTCCGCGTCGCCGATGCCAGCAACCTGTCGCTGGCGATCCTGGACATCAACCTGGGGTCGGAAACCAGCCTGCCGGTCGCCAAATACCTGGCTGCGCGCGAGATCCCCTTCGTGCTGGCCAGCGGCTATGGCAGCCAGTCGGATGCGCTGGCCCAATTCCCGCCCGCGCCGGTGGTGCAAAAGCCCTATACCGCCGAAACGCTGTCCAAGGCCCTGATCCGGCTGCGCGAAGGCGGCTGATCAGGCCGCCGGAGGCTCCGCCCCGACCAGCGCCTTGAGGTCGCCCATCGCCCGGGCCGCGGCCTGCCCGCTCTCTTCCAGCGACTGGGCGAGGGCCTCGGCCCGTTCGGGCGTGACGCCCCGCCGCAGGATGTTCGCGGCCGAGATCGCCGCGGTCGAGAGATTGGCGATCGTGTGCAGTGTCTGGGCCAGCGCCGCTGCGGCGTCCCGGCTTTTCAGCGCCGCCTCGGCGTCATCGGCGGGGCCGGTCGCAGGCGTCGACAGCAACAGGATGCGCGCGACATTGCCGCCGACCCAGTCACAGGGCACCGCCTCGACCTGCCAGGGGCCGTGCCGGCCGGTGGCGATCAGACTGGCGGCGAAGCGGGTGGCGTGACCTTCGAAACAGGCGGCGACCGCTGCGGCGGCGCGGGCGCGGTCCCCGCCTTCGCAAAGCGTCAGCCAGTCCTTGCCGCAGACCTCGCTCGCGTCCTGCTCGATCAGCGCCAGACCGGCGCGGTTGACCGCGGCGATGCGCCCCTCGGCATCGACCAGCATCGCGCAGACGCGGGTGTATTGGGCCAGATAGCCGACGATGACCGACAGAGTGCTGGGCGCAATCTGCGCATCTGCGAGAATCATGAGCCCCCCGGAGCCCCGAATTTTCGGCTACCGTACACCGGAGTTTGATGGCCGAAAAGTGCGATGCGGATCAGGGGTTTCCGCCGTTCCCGCGCCGTCCCTGAGCGCCCGGCAGGGGTCCCGTTACGTCAACCACCCTGCAAGACGTCGCGCAAGGCCCGTCCGGCTGTCCGGGGCCGCGCTCTGCGCCATCCGATCCGCAACAGGGTGCGACACGACCGCGCCGGGCCCCGAACCGGGCGCCCTGCGCGGCGGCCTTCCTCACGGAAACGTGACCGCCGGTCACTCCGGATCGAACAGCTCCGCCTGCCCCGCGGGACGCGGCGGCGGCAGGCCCAGATGCCGCCAGCTCGCCTGCGTCAGCATCCGGCCGCGCGGGGTGCGGGCGATCAGCCCCTGCTGCAGAAGGTAAGGCTCGATCACCTCCTCGATGGCGTCGCGGCTCTCGCTCAGCGCGGCGGCGATGGTCTCCACCCCCACCGGCCCGCCGCCATAGCTGTCCGCCAGCAGCCGCAGATAACGGCGGTCTGCGCCGTCCAGACCCAGATGATCCACTCCCAGCCGGGTCAGCGCATCGTCGGCGAGCCCGCGGTGCAGCGTGCCATCGCCCTCGACCAGCGCGAAATCGACCACCCGGCGCAGCAGCCGCCCGGCGATCCGCGGCGTGCCCCGCGCCCGCCGCGCGATCTCACGCACGCCCTCGGCATCGGCGGCGACGCCGAGCAGCCGCGCGCCCCGGGCGACGATCTCGCACAGCTCGGGCTCGGTGTAGAACTGCAACCGGGTCGGGATGCCGAACCGGTCCCTCAGCGGCGTGGTCAGCAGCCCCAGCCGGGTGGTGGCGCCGACCAGCGTGAAGGGCTGCAACTCGATCCGCACGGTCCGCGCCGCCGGCCCCTCGCCGATCACCAGATCGAGCTGGAAATCCTCCATCGCCGGATAGAGCACTTCCTCGACCGCCGGGTTCAGCCGGTGGATCTCGTCGATGAAGAGGACGTCGCGCGCCTCCAGATTGGTCAGGATCGCCGCCAGATCGCCGGCCTTGGCCAGCACCGGGCCCGAGGTCATGCGGAACCCGACCCCAAGCTCCCGCGCCATGATCTGCGCCAGCGTGGTCTTGCCCAGACCGGGCGGGCCGTAGAACAGCGTATGGTCCATCGCCTCGCCGCGCATCTTGGCCGACTGGATGAAGACCTTGAGATTGGCCCGCGCCTCGTGCTGGCCGATGAACTCGTCCAGCATCTGCGGCCTGAGCGCGCGGTCGGTATCCTCGGGCTGACGGTCCGGGCGGAGGGTGGGGTCGGGATTGCTCATGGGGAGAGAGTGTTCCGAAAGGCTGGATGGGACAAGGGACGAGGGCGTCGCGCCACGGGGCACTCGAAGGGGTAAATCATTTCACAGGCATTACCCAGTTGGCTGGCCCTTTCCGCCAGATCTTCCCGCCTCGTCCCCGACAAACCTCGGGTTCATCGGTTCAGGCCAAACTGTCTCGTGTGCAGGCGCGTCATCCACTGTTGTTCGACCCGTGTCACCTCTTCGATCGGCGCGGCCGGTGACAGGAGCTCCAGGATCGAGAACGTAAAATTCGTGGTACTGCGGCGTGACAGTTCGTGGGTGACACCGATCTCCCCCGCCACGTGGGCACGCCACCGACCGAGAAGGTTCTCTTCGCCATAAGCCGCGCCGACATAGCGTGATTTGTCGTAGGAATCGAAGATCAGATAGATGCCGCGCCAGTGTCGCAATTGCTCGGCCCAGCGGATCGGCAGGGTACGCAGGGTGGGCGTGTCCAACACCAGCTCGCGCCAATCGGGCATGGGTGGCGACAGGTCTGGCGTGCGGGCGATTTCGAGGATCTCAAGCGGCGTCGTTTCAGCGAGCCGCATATAGGCGCGAGAGCCGGGGTCTCGTACTATCAGGCGCCCCTTGAGCTCGGCCAGTTCCGGCAGGGGCTCAAAGTCGAATTGCGCCCGCCCGGGCTGTCCGGTGCGTTCAGCCTCGGCAGAAAAGTTGAAATTGCTGCCGGTTAGGTCGTTCACCCGGCGAAACAAAGGATCGCTATCCAGATCGGCGGCTGTACGGTCCTGCCAGCTGCGTTTGCGATAGAGCGACACGAAGACCAACTCGCCCGGAGTGCGCATCAGGAACGAGGCCATGACAGCGCGGGACTTCAACGTTCTTTGCGGACCAGCCGCATGGGTCGATTGATAAACCTCGAACAATTCCGGCGCCGTGTCGATCATCATCGCCAACGCGTCACGCTCCCTCCGCATCGGTGGCTTGTGAAGGCAGAGCGCGACGTCGGCCGGAGCTAGTCCAACGGTTTGAAGGAGGGTACGAAAATCCATCGGCTCACCCCTTCGGCGCCAGCAGTTTCAGGGCGGCGCGGATCAGGGCCGGGGTTTCGCTTTCCTCTTCGGCGGCGGTGGCGACGGCCTGTGCGGCTTCGGAGGGCGCATAGCCGAGGTTGGTCAGCGCCGACAGCGCGTCGGCCTGCGCCTGCTGGGCCTGACGGCGGGCCGAGGGTTTGGCGGGTTTCGGGGCGGGAGCGGCGGCAGGCGCCTCCTCCACCGGTTCGACCAGCGGCGCGTCCTCGTCCAGATCCGGGGCGGCGCTGCCCATGGCCATCACGGCGGGCGCCTTGTCCTTCAGCTCCATCACCACGCGGCTGGCGAGTTTCGGCCCGACGCCCGGCGCCTTGCGGATGGCGCCCGCGTCGCCGATCGCCAGCGCCCGCGCCACGCCTTCGGGCCCCAGCGTGCCCAGGATCGCCATCGCCGCCTTGGCGCCCACGCCCTGCACCGACATCAAGAGCCGGTGCCATTCCTTCTCAGCCAGGGTCTGGAACCCGAAGAGCTGGAGCAGATCCTCGCGCACCAGCAATTCGGTATAGAGCGCGGCCATGCCGCCCGGCCCCGGCAGCGCCATCCGCGTGCGGTCCGAGACATGGACGATATAGCCCACGCCCCGCACGTCGAGCAGCACGTGATCGGATCCCTTGTAATCGATCCGCCCCGAGAGTTTGCCGATCATCCCGCCGCCCTCAGCGCTGCCTGCAGCCGCCCGGCGCTTTGCATGTGGAAGGCATGGCAGATGGCGACGGCCAGCGCATCGGCGGCATCGGGGCCGTCGATCTGCGCGCCCGGCAATTGCATCCGCACCATGTGATCCACCTGCACCTTGGCCGCCTTGCCGACGCCGACCACCGCCTTCTTCACCGCATTGGGGGCGTATTCCCCGACCACGAGCCCCGCCTGCGCCGGCACCAGCAGCGCCACGGCCCTTGCGTGACCCAGCTTCAGCGTGGCCACGGCATCCTTGTTGACGAAGGTCTGTTCGACCGCGGCGCAATCGGGGCGCTGCGCCGCCACCACCGCGGTGAGCTGCCGGTAGAGACCCAGCAGCCGCGTTGCCAGATCCGCCGTGCCGTCCGAATGCAGGACCCCGTTGGCGACGTGCTTCAGGCGGCTGCCGTCCACGTCGATCACCCCCCAGCCGAGGTTGCGCAAACCGGGGTCGATTCCCATCACACGCATCACGAAGCCCTGCCTGTTCCTGCTGGCGCGGTTGCCCCGGCCTTGCCCGCTGACTAGCACGAAAAGTGAACATTGACCAGCGCAAAGGCGATTCGCCGGTGCGAGGGGTCACAATCCTGTTGCATCCTTCGCAAAGGACCCTAAATTGGTCGCATTCACCCTCAATCCGTCGCGCACGGGGTGGGTCCCCACGCCGCTTGCCATGCTTGGCTTGCATGGCGGGATTGCGCGTTCCCTGTCTTCTCGCTGCACCTGCAAAGAGCTATCTACGGCTCGCAAGCACAATGCTTTGGCAGTTTTGAAACGACAGGAGCCTCCGATGGCCTTCTTTACCTCCGCCCGCCCCGTCGCCGACGGCGTGTTCGGCCGCAGCCTCGGGTTCTCGTTCGCCGATACCTTTGCCCGCGTCGCCGCGTGGAATGACAAGCGTGTCACCCGCCGCGAGCTGGCGAAGCTCTCCGACCGCGAGCTCGACGATATCGGCCTGTGCCGTGGCGACATCGAGGATGTGGTCGGCGCCCTGCGCTGATCCCACCCCGCCACAACGACGGCAGCGCCGCCCGGGAAACCGGCGCGGCGCTTTGCTTTGCAGCGGGCGCGGTCAGCGCGTCTGGGTCAGAGCGTCTCGGTGACCCCGGGGCGCGGCGCCTGGCGCAGGGCCGCGGCCAGCGTGGCGCTGATCGGATCGGCCCCGGCAAACCAGTGATGGATCTGCGCGGCGATCCCGGCCCCCTCACCGGGCGGCTCGGCGAAGGCATGGCCGTTATGGGCCACGGCCGCCGCTTTCAGAACGAAGAAACAGACCAGCGTCGCGGCGAAAGCCGAGAGGATGGCGGCGGCGCGACGCGGCTTTTGCTCGCGCGCCTTCACCGCCTCGACACGGGCGGCGAGGACATGGGCCATGCGGCGGCGGAAATCGGGACTTTGCATCGGGCACACTCGGTATCTTGACCAGAGGCGCCGAGGCTAAGGACCGAGTTTGGCGAAATTCAGGCGCGGCGCAGCACCAGCGTGGTCCAGTCGCCGATTTCCTCGCGCTCCACTTCGGTGAAACCCGCCGCCTGATAGGCCGCCAGCACATCCGCCGCCTGGGTGTTCAGGAGGCCCGAGAGGATGGCCAGGCTCCCGGCCTCGGTGTGCCGGGCCATATCGGGGGCGATCTGGATCAGCGGGCCCTTGAGGATATTGGCGAAAACCAGATCATAGGGCGCGCGGGCATGGATCAGGTCATGATCGAAGCCCATGGCCTCCAGGCATTCGACGCGGCCAGCGAGGCCATTGGCGACGACATTGGCTTCGGCCACATCGACGGCGACCTGGTCGATATCGGTGGCGAGCACCGTCTCGGGCCAGATCTTGGCCGCGCCCATGGCCAGCACCGCCGTGCCGCAGCCGACGTCAATGACGTTCTTGCCGTGAAAGCCCCCCGTGGCCAGCCGGTCCAGCGCCTTCAGGCACCCCAGCGTGGTGCCGTGATGGCCGGTGCCAAAGGCCATGGCGGCCTCGATCAACAGACCGATGCGGTCGGCGGGCAGCTTCTCGGCGTCATGGCTGCCATAGACGAAGAAGCGCCCGGCCTCGACCGGCTTCAGCTCGCGGCGGACATGGGCGACCCAGTCGATTTCCGGCAATTCGGAGATCGCGAATTCAGCCGAACCGAAAGCCGCGGCCATCAGCGTGAGGGCGATGTCGTCGGGCACTTCGGTGAAATAGGCACCGACCTCCCACAGACCCGAACCGTCCTCCAGCTCGAAGACGCCCACGCCCACCGGCGCCGGATCCAGCTCTTCCAGAGCCTCGCCCAGGGCCTGGGCGCGGGTTTCATCGGACAGCGTGGTCAGGGCGGTATAGGTCGGCATGGGGCCTCCGGGGTTGCCTTGCGGGCCTAGCGCGTCCGGCCCCGCAAGGCAAGGGCGCACCCCTTGCGCTTCATTCTGCGGAAAATACGCACGGGGGTTTCCAAAGGGGGAGCGTGCTCCCCCTTTGGCGAGGGGGTCCGGGGGGCGAGCAGCCCCCCGGCTACCCGTCAAACCCCGGCTCGTCCAAAAGCGTCCGGCCCAGGCGATCCTCGACCTCGATCACCCACAGATCCGGGTCCCGCCCCCGCTCCCGCGCGATCTGGGCGTCGATCTCGGCCTCGGGACCGCGGGCGACTTCGGCCCAGCGGGACACGTCTTCCATCAGATCGAACTGGCGGCGGTGCAGGCTGGCAGTGCCGTCGAGCGGGCTTTGCTTGATCAGAACCGAGCCCGCGGTCGCGTCGCCCTTCGTCACCACGAAAGCCGGGATATCGGCCAGACGCAGGCGGGTCAGATAGGCCTGGACCCAGAACCCGGCCGTCAGGCGCGGGGTCACGGGTGGAGCGAGGGGGCTGCTCGCCCCCTCGCGCTCCCCTCGCCAAAGGGGGGCACGCCCCCCTTTGGAAACCCCGTGCGTATTTCCCGCAGAATGAAATCAGGCATCGCCGTCGCGGAAATCGAGGCCCATCTCGCCATAGCGTTCGGCCTCGTTCAGCCAGTTCTCGCGCACACGCACCGTCAGGAACAGGTGCACCTTGCGGCCGAGGAATTCGGCGATCTCGGCGCGGGCCTGCTGGCCGATGGCCTTGACCGTCTCGCCCTTGTGGCCCAGCACGATGCCCTTGTGCCCGTCGCGCGCGACGAAGATCACCTGGTCGATGCGGGTGGAGCCGTCTTCGCGGTCCTCCCAGGCCTCGGTTTCCACGGTCAGCTCGTAGGGCAGTTCCTGATGCAGCCGGAGCGTGCATTTCTCGCGCGTCATCTCGGCGGCGATCATCCGCATCGGCAGGTCGGCGATCTGATCCTCGGGGTAGAGCCACGGCCCTTCGGGCAGCGCGCCCGCCAGCCATTCCTTCAGGTCCTGGGCGCCGTGGCCGCGTTCGGCGGAAATGAGGAAGGTCTTCTCGAAGGGGAAGGCCTCGTTCATGGTCTGGGTCAGCTTCAGCAACGCCTCGGCCTTCACCTTGTCGATCTTGTTGATGGCCAGCGCGATGCGGCGGCCTTCGGCGCGTTCCCTCAGCGAGGCGAGGATCGCCTCGACCCCTTCGGTGAGCCCGCGATGCGCCTCGATCAGCAGCACCACGATATCGGCATCGGCAGCGCCGCCCCAGGCGGCCGCCACCATGGCGCGGTCCAGCCTGCGGCGGGGGCGGAAGAGGCCCGGCGTATCGACGAAGACGATCTGCGCCTCACCCTCCAGGGCGATGCCGCGGATCCGGGCGCGGGTCGTCTGCACCTTATGCGTGACGATCGAGACCTTCGCCCCCACCATCCGGTTCAGAAGCGTCGATTTGCCGGCGTTCGGCTCTCCGATCAGGGCGACGAAGCCCGCGCGTGTGGTCATTTTGGGTCCTGTCTCATCCGCCATGCCGCCCCTTATACCATGCGCAGCGCCACTGCCACCAAATGCTGGATTCTTCGAAGCAAGCAAGGCAATCTGGCCATCATTCACGAGTGAAGGAGTGTTGCGTGAGGCTGATAACCCTGTTGCGCCGGTTGTTCCGCGCGTCCTCTGCCCCCAGACGTTCCGCCCCGACCTCCGATCCCCGACATCCGCGCCGCCCGCCGGTCCAGCCCTCGGGCGTGCCCTCGGCGCAAAGCGGCGGCGCGATCCTGACGCAGAGGCGGATCCTGACTGGCCCCTGTTTCGTCATCGATGGCGACACGATCATCATCGACGGCGTACGACTCAGGCTTTACGGCATCGACGCGCCCGAGATGAACCACCCTTGGGGCAAGCGCGCGAAATGGGCAGTGGTCGAGATGACGCGCGGTCACCGGGTGCGAGCGGAACTGTTGGACGATGTCAGCTACGACCGCTGCGTGGCGCGCTGCTATCTGCCCGACGGGCGCGACATCGGCGCGGAACTGGTCGGCCTTGGCCTGGCTCTGGACTGGCCGAAATTCTCGGGCGGGTGTTACCGGCACCTCGAACCCGAGGGCGTGCGGCGCAAGCTCTGGCGGGCCGATGCGCGTCAGAAAGGGCGGATGCCACCCGAACCGGCCCGCTAGGACCGCGCCTTGACTGTTCGCGACCGGGCCAGCGTGAACAAGCCCGAGCCGACGATCAGCGCCGAGCCCAACAGCATCGGCAGGTCCGGGCGCTCGCCGAAGATCG
>NZ_JAUCCQ010000015.1:0-57375 GCF_034676075.1 Pararhodobacter sp.
TCGCCCAGGGCATGTTCGCCCGCCCCGAAACCGTGCAACCCGGGATCGAGGCCGGGATCCGCCGCCAGGACCCCGAGGCCATGGCGCACTTCTGGGAATCGCTGGTGGCGGTGGACCTGAGGGAGGCGATCCCGGCGCTGGACCTGCCGCTTCTGGCAATCCATGGCGCCGAGAGCCGGGTCTACGCGCCCGAGACCGGGGCCTGGATCGCTCGGGCGGCCCCGCGGGGTTCGGTCACAGTGCTGAAGGGATGCGGCCATGCGCCGAACCTGGAAGACCCGGACAGGACCGCGGCAGCGATCCGCGATTTCGCCGGTCTCGCCTGAGGCACGGTGGCTCCAGAAGGGCGTATTTTCGGCAGAATGAAGAGGTGCGGGCAATTTGAGTCAAATTGTCCTTCTTTGCGCTGCAAATATCCTCGGGGGGTGAGGCCGCAGGCCGAGGGGGGCAGAAGGCCCCCCTGCGTCGCTGCCGCCCGAGGCGCCGTCAGAGGATTGCGGCGATGCCCCTGGCGACCAACGGAATGCTCTCCTCGGTCAGGCCCGCCATGTTCAGCCGCCCGCCGCCGACGATATAGACGCCGTATTCCTCTCGCAGGCGCTCGATCTGGGCATCGTCCCCGCCCAGCAGCGAGAACATGCCGCGCTGGTCGGCAAGGAAGCCGAAACGGTCCGAGCCGCTGGCGTCGCGCAGCGCCTCGGCCAGCAGGCGCCGCAGCCGGTTCATGCGGTCGCGCATCTCGGTCAGTTCCGCTTCCCAATCGGCCCGCAGCGCCGGATCCTCCAGGATCATCGTCACCACCCTTGCACCGTGGTCGGGCGGGAAGCTGATCGCCTGGCGGTTCAGCACCTCCAGATTTCCCTGCACCGTGGCGCGCTCGCCCTCGGGGGCGATGACCAGGCAGCAGCCGGTCCGCTCGCGGTAGAGCCCGAAGTTCTTCGAGGTCGAGGCGGCGACGATCATCCGCTCGACCCGCGCCGCCAGATGGCGCAGGCCCGCCGCATCGGCATCGAGCCCGTCGCCGAAGCCCTGATAGGCGATGTCGATGAAGGGCAGCACGCCTTTCTCGGCGCAGAAATCGGCAAGTCGCGCCCAATCCTCGGCGTTCAGATCCGCGCCGGTCGGGTTGTGGCAGCAGCCATGCACCAGCACCACATCGCCCGCCTGCGCCCCGGCCAGATCGGCCCACATGCCGGCGCGATCCACCACGCCATTCTCGGCGTCATAATAGCGGTAGGTCTTGAACGAGAGGCCCGCGGCCTTGGTCAGGGCGAAATGGTTGGGCCAGGTCGGTTGCGAGATCCAGATCGTGGCATGCGGATGCGCCTTGGCCACCAGATCGAGCCCCAGCCGCACCGCCGCCGTGCCGCCGGTCGCGGCGCTGCCCGCCAGACGCGAGGCGGGCACGCTGTCGCCCAGCACCAGCCCGGCCATCGCCGCGCGGAAGGCGGGATCGCCCGAGAGCGTGGTATAGGTCTTGGTTTCCTGCGTCTCGACCAGCCGCCGCTCGGCCGCCTTGACCGCGCGCATCACCGGCGTGTTGCCCTGCGCATCCTTGTAGACACCGAGGCCGAGGTCGACCTTGGCGCTGCGCGGATCCTCGCGGTAGAGGGTCATCACCTTGAGGATCGGGTCGCCCGGCGGGGGGGTGAGCGTCTGGAACATGGCAGGATCCTCAGGTCAGGGGTTGCGTGGCGGTGAAATCCTGCACCAGTTTGCGCGATTTCACCTCGGTCCGCACCGGCGAAAAGCCAGTACGCTGGTATTGCTGCAGGGCGCGGGGATGGTCCAGCGTGCAGGTGTTGACGGTGACTTTCCGGGTCTCCGGCCGCTCCCAGGCGGTCAGCACCGCGGTCTTCAGCAGCCAGGATCCCAGCCCGGTCCCCACCGCCTGCGGCACCAGCCCGAAATAGGCCAGATCGCAGACCCCGGCCTCGGTCCCGTCGAGCATGAAGAAACCCTGCGGCCAGCCGCGCGACATCAGGGTGTAGAGCGCGACCTCGGGGTGCTGGATCCAGGCCTCGACCTCGGCCCGGGGGCGGGCGTGCTGGTCGGTCCAGGCATAGTCGCGCCCGACGGCATCATAGAGCGACAGGAACCACCAGACCGGCGGCGCATCGGCGCGGACCAGCAACCCTTCGCGCCCCAGGGGCAGCGGCGGCCAGCCGAAGCCCGGCCGCTTGGTCATTTCCAGCCAGGTGACGCGGTAGTCGATCGACTGGCCGGCCCGGTACAGCGTCATCTCAGCCCTTCTCGACCTTCAGGTCGGGGTACATGCCCCATTCCGCCCAGGACCCGTCGTAAAGCGCGTGCTGGCGGTTGCCGAGGATCTCCAGCGCGAGCGACAGCACCGCCGCCGTGACCCCCGACCCGCAGGAGGTGATG
This sequence comes from Pararhodobacter sp., assembly GCF_034676075.1. Taxonomy (GTDB): domain Bacteria; phylum Pseudomonadota; class Alphaproteobacteria; order Rhodobacterales; family Rhodobacteraceae; genus Pararhodobacter. Next base: position 2,386 of record NZ_JAUCCQ010000015.1, read on the forward strand.
ACCGGGCGGGCGATGTCGATGCCCGCGGCTTCGAAGGCGGCGCGGAGCCCGGCTTCGTCCTTCATCGTGTTGTCGGGATTGAGCAGCGTCAGGAACGGCACGCTCTTCGCGCCCGGGATATGACCCGCGCGCAGCCCCGGGCGGGGTTCGGCCGCTTCGCCCCGGTACCGCTCGGCCGAGCGGGCATCGGCGATCTGCCAGTCGCCCAGTTTCGAGGCCGAGGCCACCTGGCTCACATCCTTCACCAGATGCGCCTGGCGCTGCACGGTGATGTGGCGGTCGCGGACCACGGGCGGCATGTCCTCCAGCGGGCGGCCCTCGGCCTTCCACTTCGGCAGGCCGCCGTCGAGCACCGCGACATCGGTCTTGCCCATCAGGCGGAAGGTCCACCAGACGCGGGGCGCCGACCAGATACCCTTGCTGTCATAGACCACGACCTGATGGCCGTCGCCCACGCCCATCGCCCGCATGCGGCTGATGAACTTCTCGGGCGGGGGCGCCATATGCGGCAGGGCCGAGCGCTGGTCGCTGATCTCGTCGATATCGAAGAACCGGGCGCCGGGGATATGCTCGGCCTCGTATTCCTCGCGGGCGTTGCGGCCCGAGTCGGCGAAATGCCACGAGGCGTCCAGAAGCCGCAGATCGGGATCGTTCAGATGCGCGGCCAGCCATTCGGTGGACACCAGCGTGCGCGGATCGTCGGTCGCCATCTCTCAACTCCCTTCCAGAACTGGCTACACCGTTACTTTTGCAGGGGAGCCGAGGCAAGGGCCGTTCGGCCGGATCGGCGGGCAAGAGCGGTCCGGGCGGCCGAAACAGGCGCTGGAACTGCGCGGCGCGGCGCGCTATCTGGGCCTGATGCGACAGACCCTGACCGAGATCTATGACGCCAAGGTGGAGGCAGGGGACCTGCACCCCGACGCCGCCCAGCGCGCCGTCCTGCCCGCGCTGGAGGAACGGCGCGCCTTTCTGGAACAGCCGGTGAAGAAGGGCCTGCTGGGCGGCTTCTTCCGCAAGGCGCCCGAGGGGTACAAGGGCCTCTACCTGTGGGGCGGGGTCGGGCGCGGCAAGTCGATGATCATGGATCTGTTCGAGAAATCCGTGGATATCGAGGCCAAGCGCCGGGTCCATTTCCATGCCTTCATGCAGGAAATCCACCACGGCATGCATGAGGCGCGCAAGACCGGCGTCGACGATGCGCTGGCCCCGGTGGCGAAGAAGGTGGCCGAGGATCTGCGGCTTCTGGCCTTCGACGAGATGCAGATCACCGACATCACCGATGCGATGATCGTGGGCCGCCTGTTCCAGATGTTGATGGAGGCGGGTGTCGTCATCGTCACCACCTCGAACCGGGTGCCCGAGGATCTGTACAAGAACGGGCTGAACCGGGCGCTGTTCCTGCCCTTCATCGACCTGATCCGCCAGAAGATGGACGTGATCGAGATGATCAGCGAGACGGATTACCGCCAGCACCGGCTGACCGGCCAGCAGGTCTATTTCACCCCGGCCGGGTCGGCGGCCCGGAGCGCCATCGACGCCCTCTGGGACGAGCTGACCGGCCATGACCGGGGCACGCCCCTGGTCCTGGCCGTGCAGGGTCGTCAGGTCGAGGTGCCGAGGCACCACAACGGGGTGGCCCGGGCCTCGTTCTGGGATCTCTGCGGGCGGCCGCTGGGCCCGGCGGATTACCTGTCGCTGGCGGAAAAGGTGCGGGTGCTGATCCTCGAGGATATCCCGATGCTGTCGGCGTCGAATTACAACGAGGCCAAGCGCTTCGTCACGCTGATCGACGCCTTGTACGAGGCGAAGGTGCGCCTGATCGCCAGCGCCGCGGACGAGCCCGAGCGGCTTTATGCCGAGGGTGCGGGCGCGTTCGAATTCGAACGCACGGCCAGCCGCCTGCGCGAGATGCAGGCGGCCGACTGGGGCAGCGACCTTTAGGCGCCGCCGCCGGTCTTCTCGATCCGGGAGAAGGCTTTCAGCTTGCCGTCGCCCTGCGTGCGCGGGCGCTGCTGCAAGGCCATCGTCGCCTTGCTGGGCATGTCGGCCTTGGCGGCGGCGGTAAACCTTTCCAGCCGCCCTTTCGAGGCACCGCGATCATGGTCGAGGGGATGCTTGGACATCAATCTCTCCTGTGTCGATGGCTCCGGTCCACGAGCCTAGCGCAGCCGCCCCCGCAAGTCACGCCGCAGGCGCGAAACCCTCGCGCCGCGCCAGCACGGCGCGCAGAACCTCGCTGAGCGGGGTCTGGCGGAAACCGGGCAGCAGCGCCTGCAGCCGGGCGCCGGACAGGCTGTGCGGCGTGTCGTAAAGGTAGCGCATCTCGCCCAGTTCGCGCCCCAGCTCCCAGACCGGCGCGGCCAGGCGGATCATCCACCACGGGAAATGGCCCAGCTTCAGCCTGCGCCCGGTCAGCGCCTGCAGTTCCTGCATCAACTCCCGCGTGGTGAAGGTATGGCCCGGGAAAGGCACGTCATTGAACGCGGGCAGATCGGCGCGCATCGCCGCCAGCTGGACCCCGGCGCGCGCCATATCCGGCAGATAGGCATAGGCATGGGGCGCGTCGGGATCGCCCATCGTGCTGACCACGCCTTTGTCGAAGCGGCGCAGAAAGGCGATGTCCATCAGCGAATCCGCGCTGCCCGGGTCGATGAAATCGCCTGCGCGCAGGATGATAACCTGCACCCCCTCGGCCGCGGCGGCCTTGTAGCGAGCCTCGACCTCGGACCGGATGCGGCCCTTGCGGGACACCGGCCGGTGCGGCGTCGTCTCGTCCCAGGGGCCGGGCTGGGTGCCGAAGACATAGACGTTGCCGGGAAACAGGATCGTCGCGCCCGAGGCTTTGGCGGCGGCCAGAACCTCGGTGGTGATGGCGGGCAGCAGCCGGTCCCAGGCGTGGTAATTGGGCGGGTTCAACCCGTTGACGATCACGTCGCAGCCCTGCGCCGCGGCGGCCATGTCGGTGCCGCGGGTGAAGGCCCGGGTCTGCCAGCCAGCGTCCTGGAAGGCCTTGGTGAAATGGCGGCCGATCTTGCCACGGGCGCCGAGGATCAGGGCGGTCTGGGTCATGGGGTGTCTCCTTCGTCCCTGCCGATATGCACGCCCGGGGCGCTCAATGAAATTGCATGGCACTGCATATACTGTATTCAAGGATGAATGGATACGCTGCATTCCCTCGACTGGTCGCTGGTTCAGGCCTTCCTCGCCGTGGCCGAGACCGGCAGCCTGTCCGCCGCCGCCCGCGAGCTGGGCCGCAGCCAGCCGACCCTCGGCCGCCAGATCCGGGCCATGGAGGCGCAGCTGGGCGCCGACCTCTTCCACCGCCAGCCCCGGGGCCTGGCCCTGACCGAGACCGGCAATGCCCTGCTCTCGCCCGCCCGGGCGATGCGCGAGGCGGCGAATGCCATGACGCTGGCCGCCGCCGGGCGCGAGGAACGGCTGGAAGGCAGTGTGCGCCTGACCGCCTCGGTCGCCGTGTCGGTCTTCCACCTGCCGCGCATCCTGACCGCGATCCGCCGGGCCGAGCCGCGGATCGCGCTGGAACTCGTGCCCTCGGACCGTTCGTCCAACCTGCTGTATCGCGAGGCCGATATCGCCATCCGCATGTACCGACCGACGCAGCAGGATCTGGTGACCCGGCATCTGGGCGACACGGCCATCGGCGTCTTCGCCTCGCGCGAGTATGCCCAGCGCCGCGGTCTGCCCCGGGGCGTGGCCGAGGTCGCCGGGCACGACCTGATCGGCCAGGACCGCGAGACGCAATTGCTGGACGGGATGCAGGCGCTGGGCCTGTCGGCAACCCGCGACTGGTTCGCGCTGCGCTGCGACGATGTGGCGACCAGCTGGCAATTGATCCGGGCGGGGGCCGGGATCGGCTTCATCCAGCGCAGCCTCGGCCAGCGCGACCCCGATCTGGTGGAGATCGACCTGGGCGTGAGCCTGCCCACCCTGCCGGTCTGGCTGACCGCGCACGAGGCCATGCGCCGGACACCGCGCATCCGCCGGGTCTGGGACCTGCTGGCCGAGGCGCTGGTCCCGGCAATGGACCTCAGTCGCGGATCAGGCTGAGCGAGCCGCCCCAGAAGACCAGCATGTCGAGAAGGGGCGCGATCCGCGGCACCTCGGCGGCGCAGAAGCCGGGCTTTTCCAGCGCCGCGACAACGGGCGCATAGACCCGGTCCAGCGCCGCACCATCCAGCGCCATCCGCGCGACCAGCGCATCCTCGGCCCCGGCCAGCAGCAGGAAGGGCGCTGCCGTCTGGGTCTGGCCGGGACAATTGCCCTGCGCCACCCTGGCATGGGCGATCATCCGCAACAGATGACCCGCCTCGCCCTCAGGCAGCGCGGGGATGGCGGGCGGGGCGACGACGGCTTCCTGCGCGTTGGCCGGAAAGGCGAGCAGCGCCAGCAGCAGACCCCGGGCAATCACTCGATCGGCGTCGCGTCGAGCGATCCGCCCCAGGCGATCAGCCGCCGGATCAGGGGCTGCACCCGGGGCATTTCGCGCACGCAGGTCTCAGGCTTGTCCAGCATGTCGAAGGCCGGGTGATAGAACCGGTCGTCATAGGCGTTGGCATCAAGGCCCAGGCTCTCGGCGATCAGATCGGCGGTTCCGGTCAGAAGCGCCCATTCGGCAATGTCGTCGTTGCCTCCCGGGCAATTGCTCTGCACCACATTGGCGACGACCAGCTGCATGAGCAGATGCTCCTGCTCGCCCTGGGTCATCGGCGGCAAAGTCGGCAGGGGGACGGTAACCCCACCGTCGGCCTGGGCGGCACCGGCCGTCAGACACAGGGCGAGGACAAGGGAAAAGCGCATGGAAAGGACCTGCTGAAAAGGGATCAGACGGCAGAGTAGCACGGAGTCGGGGACGGAAAAGACACGAAAACCGGCGCGCGCTTGACCGCGCGGCAGAGGCAGGCTAGGCCGCTTGCGCATCCGTATTCACAGGAGTCCCCCGTGGCGAACCCCTCCATCCTGATCCTGGCCGGCGACGGCATCGGCCCCGAAGTCATGGGCGAAGTGAAGAAGATCATCGCCTGGTACGGTGACAAGCGCGGGCTTGCCTTCGACGTGAGCGAGGATCTGGTGGGCGGCTGCGCCTATGACGCGCATGGCACGCCCCTGACCGATGCGACCATGGCCAAGGCGCAGGAAGTCGACGCCGTGCTGCTGGGCGCCGTGGGCGGCCCGAAATACGACAGCCTGCCCTTCGCCGTGAAGCCCGAGCGCGGCCTCCTGCGCCTGCGCAAGGAGATGGACCTCTACGCCAACCTGCGCCCGGCCCAGTGCTTCGACGCGCTGGCCGATTTCAGCTCGCTGAAGAAGGACGTGGTGGCCGGGCTCGACATCATGATCGTGCGCGAGCTGACCTCGGGCGTCTATTTCGGCGAACCGCGCGGCGTCTTCACCGAGGGCAACGAGCGCGTCGGCATCAACACCCAGCGCTATACCGAGAGCGAGATCGCCCGCGTCGCGCGCTCGGCCTTCGAACTGGCCCGCAAGCGCGGCAACAAGGTCTGCTCGATGGAGAAGGCCAATGTGATGGAATCGGGCGTGCTGTGGCGTGAGGTCGTGCAGGAGATCCACGACAAGGAATACCCCGACGTGGAACTGAGCCACATGTACGCCGATGCCGGCGCCATGCAGCTGACCCGCTGGCCCAAGCAGTTCGACGTCATCGTCACCGACAACCTGTTCGGCGACCTGCTGTCGGATCTGGCGGCGATGCTGACCGGCTCGCTGGGCATGCTGCCCTCGGCCTCGCTGGGGGCGCCGATGGCCAACGGCCGTCCGAAGGCGCTGTACGAGCCGGTGCACGGCTCGGCCCCGGACATCGCGGGTCAGGGCAAGGCCAACCCGATCGCCTGCGTCCTGTCCTTCGCCATGGCGCTGCGCTATTCCTTCGATCAGGGGTCCGAGGCCGACCGGCTGGAGAAAGCCGTCGAGGCCGTGCTGGCCAAGGGTCTGCGCACCGCCGATCTGATGGGCCCCGAGGGCGGCACCCCGATCTCGACCGCCGCGATGGGCGACGCGATCATCGCCGCGCTGGACGCCAGCCTCTGAGACAACGCCTGTAGGATGGGCAATATTGCCCATCCTACGCCTCAGCCTTCCACCAGCCGCAGGGCCAGCGCCGTCAGCGAATCGGCGAAGTCGCGGTCCAGCGGCAGGTGCCCGGTCAGGAGCCGGTAGAAGAGCGGCCCGTAGATCATGTCGAGCATCGCCTCGATCTCGGCCTCCGCCACCCTCCCCTGCAACAACCCCCGCCCGGTCTCGCGGCTGGCCAGGATCACCTGGTTGCGAAAGGCCCGGCTGATCTCGCTTTCCGGGTCCGAGGCCGCCAGCGCCATCGCAATCTGCCGCCCTCGCGTGGCGGCGAAAGTCGCGACCAGCGCCCTGAGCTGCCCGCGCAGCCGCAGTGCCAGCGTGTCGCCGCGGGGTTCGGGATCCTCGGCATCCAGCATCAGCGCCGCCATCGCCAGTTCCAGCGCATGCGCCCAATGCCGGTAGAGCGTGGGCTTGCCCACGCCCGAGCGCTGCGCCACCGCATCCATGGTCAGGCGCCCCAGCCCCTCCTTGGTCAGGATGGCGCGCGCCGCTTCCAGCGCCTTGTCGCGGGCCTCGGTCGAGGGGGGGCGGCCGGGGCCGCGGCGGGAAACGGGTTGACGGGTCATATTACGAAACGTAACGTAACATAATTCGCCGTCAACCCCCAACCGGAGTCGCCGATGCCCGCCCTCCTGTCGCTCAGCCCCTATCTGGTTTGCCGCAATGCCGCCGCGGCACTCGAATTCTACCAGGCGGCCTTCGGCGCCGAGGAGATCTTCCGCATGACCGATCCCGCCGATGGCCGCATCGGCCATGCCGAGCTGCGGATCGCCGGCGCTTTGGTCATGATCGCCGACGAATACCCCGATTTCGGCACCATCAGCCCCGACACGCTGGGCGGCACCGCGGTGACCCTGCATCTGGCGACCGAGGATGCCGATGCCGCCACCGCCCGCGCCGAGGCCGCCGGCGCCCTGGTCCTGCGCCCGCCGGCCACCCAGAGTTTCGGCGAGCGCAGCGCCGTGCTGCTGGACCCGTTCGGTCATCGCTGGATGCTGTCGCAGACCGTCGAGGCGCTGACGCCCGAGGAGATGCAGCGCCGCTGGTCGGAACAGGGCGCGTGACCGGGGCCGAGTTCCGGGCGATGGCGCTGGCCCTCCCCGGCACCGGGGAGGTTCCGCATTTCGACCGGGCGGCGTTTCGGGTGCGGCGGATCTATGCCTCGCTGGCGGCGGACGGGCTGAGCGCCAATCTCAACCTCTCGCCTGAGGAACAGGCGCATTACGCGGCCCTCCTGCCCGGCCATATCAGGCCGGTCCCGAATGCCTGGGGCGCCCGGGGCTGGACCGAGGTGACGCTTCCGGGCCTCGGCCCTGACGCGCTGGAGGGCCCGCTGCGCGCGGCCTGGACCCGCGGATCGGCGCGCAGGCTCTAACCCGAATGGGTAAAGCGCCCGGGTCCCGGCGGGCGTAGACTGACCTCGCATTTCAACGAGGTTCTTTCATGCCCGCCCTGCAACCCCTGATCGTCGCCCTTGCCTTCTTCCTCACCCTGACCCCCGCCGCGGCGCAGGTCGCCACCCCGCGCGAGGCAGCCGACCGCATGGTCGCCGCCGTCGCCGCCCGGGATGCCGCCGCCGTCGCCGCGCTCTATGCGCCCGAGGCGATCGTCCTCGTCGCCTCGCAACCCGTCATCGCCGGACGCGAGGCGATCGGTCAGGCCTGGGCGCGCAATTTCGCCGGTGGCTATGCCGCCCTCTCCATCCTGCAGGCCCGCACCGACACCGGCAGCGACCGCGCCGCCATGGTCATCCTGTGGGAGGCGATGATCCAGCCGCAGGGTGCCGCGCCGCAGACGATCCGGGGCCGGTCGCTGCTCTATTTCACCCGCGCCGCGCAGGGCTGGCTGATCTCGGCCGACATGTCGCAAGTCCCGGGCTGAGATTTTTTGGCGGGCCGCCAAGACAGGCTGCCGACCTGCCCCGACGTCATGCCTGAGCCACCGGCGGGTCGCCGCGGCGCTGCCCGGCGGGTGCCGTTACGGCATTGTTACAAATCCGTCCGGAACGTTACGCATGTTAAAGGTTCAAGGCCCCTCACACGATTTTTTATCCGCATTTTTGCACAGTCTGCGGTCAATTTGGGCATATGTGTTACGGATTGATGACGCGGCACCGGAGACCTACTTCCAACTCGTGACCACAGACGATCACATGAACTCACAGACAGAACAGTAAGAGACCTGAAATGAACCGCGTTATCACCACCGCCGCCGTCGCCGCTTTCGCCGCTCTGGGCGCCGTCGCTGCCAATGCAGCCGACGTCAATGGCGCTGGCATCGTGACCCCGTCGACCGTCGCCGCGACGTCGTCCGCCCACGCCCTGCGCGCCGGCAACGTCTATTCCGCCCGTGATCTGGCGGACGCCGGCCTGAGCGCCACGGACCTCGTCCAATTCCAAGCCCCGGCGCAAGTCGAAGTCCGCACCGGTGACGTCTACTCGTCGCGCGACCTGAACGTCGCCGGCCTGAGCGCCAACGACCTGGTTGTCGTCAGCAACTACGCCGATCCGACGCGCAACCCGTCGACCAACGACCGTCGCAACCTGAGCGACGAACGCTGAACGCCTGCGACATCATTGGACTACCCCTCACGACGCGCGCCCTCCCCGGCGCGCGTCGAAATGTTTTGAGGCCCGGCGCCTGACCTCAGGGCCGTTCGATGGCGATGGCCGTGCCCTCGCCGCCGCCGATGCAGATCGCGGCGATGCCCCGCTTCAGGCCCCGGTTCTCCAGCGCGTGCAGCAGCGTCACGATGATCCGCGCCCCCGAGGCGCCGATCGGATGGCCCAGCGCGCAGGCGCCGCCGTTCACGTTCATCTTCTCGCGCGGGATCCCCATCTCGCGCATGAAGGCCATGGGCACCACGGCGAAGGCCTCGTTGACCTCCCACAGATCCACATCCTCGACCGACCAGCCCAGCCGGTCCAGCAGCTTGCGGGCGGCCGGGACCGGGGCGGTGGTGAACCAGCCGGGCGCCTGGGCGTGGCTGGCATGGCCGCGGACGATGGCCCGGATCGGTGCGCCCGTCTCCTCGGCCCGGGCGCGCGAGGCCAGAACCAGCGCCGCCGCCCCGTCCGAGATCGAGGAGGAATTCGCCGCCGTCACCGTGCCGTCCTTGCGGAAGGCGGGCTTCAGCGTCGGGATCTTCTCGGGCCGGGCATTGGCGGGCTGCTCATCGGCCGTGATCGTCACCTCGCCCATCGGCGTGTGCAGCGTGACCGCGGCGATTTCACCATCGAAGGCGCCATCGGCCTGCGCCGACAGCGCGTTGGTCAGCGAGGTCAGCGCATAATCGTCCTGCGCCTCGCGGGTGAACTGGAAATGCCCGGCGCAATCCTCGGCGAAGGTGCCCATCAGGCGGCCCCGGTCGTAGGCGTCTTCCAGCCCGTCGAGGAACATGTGGTCGATCACCTGCTGGTGGCCGATCCGCGCGCCCGCCCGCATCTTCGGCAGGAGATAGGGCGCTTCGGTCATGCTCTCCATGCCGCCCGCGACCATCAGCCCGGTCTGGCCCAGCGCGATCTGGTCATGGGCGATCATCGCCGCCTTCATCCCCGAGCCGCACATCTTGTTCAGCGTCGTCGCCGGCACTTCGGGGCCGAGACCCGCCTTGAACCCGGCCTGCCGCGCGGGCGCCTGCCCCTGACCGGCGGGCAGGACGCAGCCCATTAACAATTCCTCGACCCGCTCGGGCGGGGTGCCCGCGCTCTCCAGCGCCGCGGCGATTGCCACGCCGCCCAGTTCCGCCGCTGGCATCCCCTTGAAAATACCCTGGAAACCACCCATTGGGGTGCGCGCGGCACCAATGATGACGACCTCAGCCATCGGGCTCTCCCTTCGCACGTAAACCTTTCGGTAACGTTTAGCGCCTAGGCTGTTCGATGAACAAGACAATTGCGGAGGATGGAGTGGACATCGCCACGTCACGGGTCGGCCAGGCGCTGGTCGTCACCGTCATGGACAGTCGGATCGACGCCGCCGTGGCGATCGAATTCAAGGAGGCCGTGCGCACGGAAGCCGAGGCGCCGGGCAATCCTGTCATTCTGGACCTGTCCAATGTCACCTTCCTCGACAGCAGCGGGCTGGGCGCCGTGGTGGCGGTGATGAAGCTGCTGGGCGCCGAGCGTCGGCTGGAATTGTCGGGCCTGACCCCGCCGGTCGCCAAGGTTTTCCGCCTGACGCGCATGGACAGCGTCTTTACCATCCACTCAGAAGTCCCCGGCGCGTTGCGGGCCACCGGCTGATTCCGGGGGAGAGGATGACACAATGTCGGGCCGTGCTGTGAGCATGTCAGAATCCTCCGTCGGCGCCGCTTCCCGGCCCCGGACGGCGGCCGGACAGGATTGGGGCGACGCAAGCAGTCCTCGCCCCCTTTTCGAGCGTGGCTTTCTGGCCGCGGACAAGACGACGCGCGCCGTGCTGGCCGATCTGGTCGCCGACCTGTCGCTCGCCGGGCTTACGCCGGACGACCTGTCGAATGCCGAGCTGGTCCTGGCCGAAGTACTGAACAACATCGCCGAACACGCCTATGGCAAGGCCACGGGCCCGGTCGAGCTGCGGGTCGACCTGCTGCGCGCGGGTCTGGGTTGCACGATTTCCGATCAGGGCCGCTCGCTGCCCGCGGGCGTGGTGCCGGACCCGGAACTGCCGCTGATCGCCCCGCCCGATCACCTGCCCGAGGGCGGGTTCGGCTGGCACATCATCCGCTGCCTGACCGCCGATCTGCGCTATGCCCGGGACGGCGACTGGAACCGGCTGAGCCTACGCATCCCCTGGGCGGATTGAGGTCAGGCGGGCCGCACCGGGCAGGTTGAGACGCCTCTGCGTGCTTCGGATCGGACAAGCGGACGCCCGTTTCACTGGTGCCGGGACGGCCTCCGCTGGGCGGGACTGCCTGCAATGGGACTGGTGAAATCCTTCTGCCCGGACCTCTGCTCACCTGCTCACCAGCCCCTCGTCCGCGCAGCGCCACAGGCAAGGCGCCGTCCTCTGCGCCCCTTAGGGCTCCCTGCCCCCAAGCCGGAATCACCCATGGGGCGGCGCATACCGGTCGCAGGCATTCTCGGCCCGGGGCAATCGCGCGTGTCGGAAGATCAGTTCAGCTGCGCCTGCAGGGGATAGAAGCCATTCTCGAAATCGCCGAACAGATCCGGCAGATCGGGGTGGTCGATCGGCTCGCCCGTATCGTCCGCCACCAGATTCTGCTCCGAGACATAGGCCACGTAATAACTGTTATCGTTCTCGGCCAGCAGGTGGTAGAAGGGCTGATCCTTGGCGGGACGGCTGTCCTCGGGGATCGCGTCGTACCATTCCTGCGTATTGGCGAAGATCGCGTCCACATCGAAGACCACGCCGCGGAACGGGTGCTTACGGTGGCGGACCACCTGGCCGAGCCGGAATTTCGCGTGTGTCTTGAGCATGGAACGGTCCTTCACGCCGACCATCTAGCGTGAGTCGGCGGTTAACGTCCATAAGGCTCCGCGGGATGGCGGGGAAACAGTCTGTGAATCCTGTCCCAACAGTGGCGCAATTGTGGCAAGATTGTGGCGCCACAGCCTGATCGCCCCCTGATCACGGCCGGACACGCCCTCGTTACGGCATTTTCCCTGCAAGATCGTTTCAAAACGCGCCGAAATGCGTTACCAAGGGAAAAAAAGATCGAGGCAGTATCATGAGCAGCGTTCCCCGCCTTGCGGCGGCGGTTCTGGCATTGTCGGTCCTGGCCGCCTGCGGCGGGCGCGACCATGCACCCCCCCGCAACCTGGACGACGCCTGCGCGCTGGCGGCCGAGCGCCCCGCCTATCTGCGCGCCATGCGCGACACCGAACGTCGTTGGGACGTGCCGGTGCCGGTGCAGATGGCGATCATCCATGCCGAAAGCCGCTTCCGCGGCGATGCCCGCACCCCGCACCGCTACGCGCTGGGGGTTATCCCGATGGGGCGGCAATCCTCGGCCTATGGCTATAGCCAGGCGCTGGACGGCACCTGGGAGGAATACCAGAACGAGACGCGCAACCGCCGCGCCTCGCGCGATGACATCCGCGATGCGACCGATTTCATCGGCTGGTATTCGTCGCTCTCGGCGCAGCGCAACGGCATCCCTCCGACGGATGCGCGCAACCTCTACCTCGCCTATCACGAGGGGCATACGGGCTATGCCCGCGGCAGCTATCAGAACCAGGCCTGGCTTCTGCGCGTGGCCGACCGGGTGGCCGACCGCGCGGTGATGTACGATACCCAGCTCAGGTCCTGCGGGCGCCGTTAACGGTCTTGCGTCAGGCCCCGGCGGCCCAGCTCGGCATCGAGGCTGAAGAGCAGCGAGCCGAGCGAGACGCCGGTCCTGAGCGTGCCCAGAATCACCGTCGTCTCGCGCCCGGTGTCATCGGTGATGACCCATTGCCTCAGCTCGGTCGGGTTGGCACTGAACACCAGCCGGATGCTGCCGTATTCCGGATGCGCCGGATCCTGGGCCACGACCACCGTGGTCGGCCCGTCCTCGCCATGCTGCACGACCATGCGGTCGCGCTCCAGGTTGACGGTGTCGTCCAGGATCAGGTTCAGCGGCGTGCGCGACAGCGGATAGGTCGACGGCCCGGCATTCGAGCGCGCGTCGAAGATGTTCACCGCCCCGTTCGAGGCCAGCACCAGCGAGCGGTCGGGCGCATCGTATTCGAAGCGCACCCGCCCGGGGCGGTGGATCATCAGTCGCCCGGTCGAGATGGAGCCATCTGGATTCACCTGGGTGAAATCCGACTGCGCCGTGCGGAACGAGTTGAAATAGCGCGAAATCTCGGCCAGCGAGATCGGCGCGGCGAGGGCCGGCTTGGCAAGGGCGAGGCCGGCGAGGGCCAGCGAGGCAAGAAGGGTGCGTCGGTTCATGCCGATTAGATAGCGCAGCCCCTGCCATGCCGCAGCAGGGAAGTTGCTCACGGGTAAACACATCGGCGCGACGGCGCCCGTTGCCTTCGGTCGCCCGGCCTTGTATTGTTATGTTATCACATATCCAATGAGGCCCCGCATGTCCCCCGATCCCCGCCTGCCCGTGACGATCCTCTCGGGCTTTCTCGGCGCCGGCAAGACCACGCTCCTGAACCATGTCCTGAACAACCGCGACGGGCTGCGCGTGGCGGTCATCGTCAACGACATGTCCGAGGTGAACATCGACGCCGACCTGATCGCCGCCGGGGTCGACCTGCGGCACGGCGAGGAGCGGATGGTCGAGATGTCGAACGGCTGCATCTGCTGCACCCTGCGCGGCGATCTGCTGGCCGAGGTCCGGGCGCTGGCCGAGGAAGGCCGCTTCGACCATCTGCTGATCGAATCAACCGGCATCAGCGAGCCCCTGCCGGTCGCCGCCACCTTCGCCTTCCGCGACGAGGCGGGGCAGGCGCTGGACGATGTGGCGCGGCTGGACACGATGGTGACGGTGGTCGATGCGGTGAACCTGCCGGGCGATTTCGCCAGCCATGACGCGCTGGCCGACCGGGGCGAGACCTCGGGCGAGGGCGACGAGCGGCATCTGGTGCAGCTGTTGACCGAGCAGATCGAATTCGCCGATGTGATCGTGCTGAACAAGGTGACGGATGCGGGGCCCGCGCGGCTGGACGCCGCGCGCAAGATCGTGAAGGCGCTGAACCCCGATGCGCGGCTGATCGAGACGGACCGGGCGCAGGTTCCGGCGGCAGAAATCCTGGCCACCGGGCGCTTCGATTTCGACCGGGCGCAGGAGCATCCGCTCTGGGCCAAGGAGCTTTACGGTTTCGCCCAGCACGTGCCCGAGACCGAGGAATACGGCATCGCCAGTTTCGTCTACCGCGCCCGGGCGCCCTTTCACCCGCAGCGGCTGCATGCGGTGCTGAACGGCCCGCTGCCCGGGGTGATCCGCGCCAAGGGGCATTTCTGGATCGCCACGCGCCCGGCCTGGGTGGCCGAGTTCAGCCTGGCGGGCGCGCTGTCCTCGGTCACGCCGCTGGGCCTGTGGTGGGCCGCCGTCCCGCACGAGCGCTGGCCCGAAGATCCGCGGATGCAGGCCGAGATGGCCGAGCATTGGGTCGAGCCCTGGGGCGACCGGCGGCAGGAACTGGTCTTCATCGGCGCCGGGATGGACGAGGGGGCGATTCGCGCCGCGCTGGACGCGGCACTTGTCCCGGGCGCGCAGGAGCCGGGCGATGCGCTGGGCCTGCCCGACCCGTTCCCGCGCTGGGGCAAGGGCGATGCCTAACCTGCGCAGCGGCTTGCGGCGGCGGGCGGGCTCGATGCGGGCGCATGACGCGCTGCCGCCGCCGCTGCGCGCCTGGCTCTGCGCCGCCGCCCTGCCCTGGAGCCCGCGCTCGGCGCTGAAGCTCTGGACCCGGGCGCTGGCCGAAACCGGCGACCCGGCCGAGGCCCGCGCTCATCTGGACCGGGCCGAGGCGCGGACATTGGCGCGGGACGCCGGGCGCGTCTGGGGCCGGGATCATCCCGCCGCGCCCCCGGCAAAGGAAAACCCGCGCCGGGGGAACCGGCGCGGGTGAAAGCGGTGCTGGGCCGGATCAGACCGGCGCTTTGGTCTTGCGCAGATAGGGCAGCGGGATGTCCAGCTTGCCGAAACGCGCCTGCGCATCCTCGGTCGAGACCGACAGCGCCACGATCACGTCATCGCCGGGCTGCCAGTCAGCCGGGGTGGCGAAGGGCTTGCCATCGGTCTGACGGATCGCGTCGAGGCAGCGCAGGATCTCGTCGAAGTTGCGGCCCACCGACATCGGATAGATCAGCATCAGGCGGATCTTCTTGTCCGGCCCGATGATGAAGGTGGTGCGCACGGTGGCGGTGTCATTGGCGGTGCGGCCATCGGGCAGATAGGCCTCGGCCGGGAGCATGTCATAGAGCTTGGCGACAGTGAGCCCCTTGTCGGCGATGATCGGGAAGGTCATCTCGGCGCCGCCGTAGGTCTTCACGTCCGCCATCCACTTGTGGTGATCCTCGACCCCGTCGATCGAGACACCGGCCAGCTTGCAGCCGCGCTTGGCGAATTCGCCGGTCAGCTTGGCCGCGGCCGAGAATTCGGTGGTGCAGACCGGGGTGAAATCCTTGGGATGGCTGAAGAGAACGGCGTAATTGTCGCCGATGTACTCGTGCCAGTTGATCGTGCCCTGGGTCGATTCCGCGGTGAAATCGGGGGCGATGTCATTGATGCGCAGGCTCATGGATCATTCCCTTCGGTGAATGCTTGAATTCGAGATAAGGGTCCTCCCGGCAAAGAGAAGCCCCCATCCGGCGATTTCCGCCGATGGCGACATTCCGTCACGCAGCCCGGCCCCGGCGTCAACGGGAATTTTCTGGCCGGGCCATGGGCCGCCTGTCAGCACGCCGCCTTCCGCATTCACCATTCGTTAACCATCGGCGGGCGACAAGGGAGGATTGTTGGTGTGGGGAAAGGCCATGGTGCGTTTCCGGGTTCTCCTGGCGTTGGTGCTTGCGCTCTTGATCGGCGCCGGGGTGGCCCGGGCCGGACCCTGGCCGCGCGAACAGGGGCGCTTCTTCCTGTCCACCACCTCCACCCTGGGCGCGGCGAACGACTGGCGCCCGCAGCAGACCGAGTATTACGCCGAATACGGCCTGCGCCCGCGACTGACCATCGGCGCGGCGCTGTCGACAAGCTGGCGCGTCGATTACGCCGATCTCTTTCTGCGCTGGCACCCGCTGGACCTGCCGCAGGGGCTGGTCTTCGGCGTGACCTCGGGCGTGCGCTACGTGCCCTACAGCATCGCCCCCTATCAGCCCTTCGTCGCCGTCGAGGCTGGGCGTGGCATGGCGCTGGGCGAGGGCAACCTCTGGACCCAGGCGGGTGTCCGGCTCTATGCCGCCCGCGTCCCCTGGGGCACGGAACTGGCCACCGACTGGAGCAGCCAGGTCGGTTATGCCCGCGGCCGCTGGCTGGTCATGATGGGCGCCACGCATTTCCGCAGCCGCCAGGTCGCCATCACCCGCCTGCGCCCGGCCATCGGCCTGCGCCTGATGGACCGTTTCCGCCTGGTGGCCGAGGCGGTGATCCCGCCGGGCGGCCGGGTCGACGCGGTCCGCATCGGGCTCTGGTCCGAATTCTGAGGGCACCCGGCAGGGGCGGCTCCCCTTGCCCTCCCCGGGGGCAGGTGACAGGTTGTCGGGAAATTACCGGAGATTCCGCCAATGCTGGACAAACGCCGCTTCTACATCAACGGACACTGGGTGAACCCGGTCGCGGGCCGCGATCTGGAGGTCATCGACCCCTCGACCGAAGAGCCCTGCGCGGTGATCTCGCTGGGGGGTACGGCCGACAGCGACGCCGCCGTGGCCGCCGCCCGCGCCGCCCTGCCCGCCTTCATGGAAACCCCTCCCGCCGAACGCAAGGCGCTGGTCGAGCGGATCCTCGAGGTCTACAAACGCCGCAACGACGAGATGGGCGCTGCCATCAGCCTGGAAATGGGCGCACCCATCGACATGGCGAAATCGAGCCAGGCGACCTCGGGCACCTGGCATATCGAGAACTTCCTCCGCGCCTTCGACCAGATCGAGTTCGAAGCGCCGCTCAGCGAGCGCGCGCAGGAGGACCGGATCATCAAGGAAGCGGTCGGCGTCTGCGCGCTGATCACGCCCTGGAACTGGCCGATGAATCAGGTCACGCTGAAGGTGATCCCGGCGCTGCTGGCGGGCTGCACGATGGTGCTGAAACCCTCGGAAATCGCGCCGCTGTCGTCGATGCTGTTCGCCGAGATCCTCGATGAGGCGGGCGTGCCGCCCGGCGTCTTCAATCTTGTGAACGGCGACGGGCCGGGGGTCGGCACCGATCTGTCGGGGCACCCCGACGTCGACATGGTCAGCTTCACCGGCTCCACCCGCGCGGGCATCGCCATTTCCAAGAACGCGGCCGAGACGCTGAAACACATCCATCTGGAACTCGGCGGCAAGGGCGCGAACATCATCTTCGCCGATGCCGACGAGAAAGCTGTGATCCGCGGCGCCCGGCATTGCTTCAACAACACCGGGCAGTCCTGCAACGCGCCGACAAGGATGCTGGTCGAACGCTCGATCTATGACCAGGCGGTCGAGATCGCCGTCGCCACTGCCGAAAAGACCAAGGTCGGCTCGGCGCATGAGGCCGGCAATCACATCGGTCCGGTCGTCAGCCAGGCGCAATTCGACAAGATCCAGGGCCTGATCCAGAAGGGCATCGACGAAGGCGCCAAGCTGGTCGCCGGGGGTCTCGGCCGTCCGGACGGGCTGAACCGCGGGTTCTTCGTGCGGCCCACGGTCTTTGCCGATGTCACCAACGACATGACCATCGCCCGGGAAGAGATCTTCGGCCCGGTGCTGTCGATCATCCCCTTCGAGGACGAGGCCGACGCGCTGCGCATCGCCAATGACACGGTCTACGGCCTCACCAACTACGTCCAGTCGCAGGACGGCGCCAAGCGCAACCGGCTGGCCCGACGCCTGCGCTCGGGCATGGTCGAGATGAACGGCAAGTCGCGCGGCCGCGGTTCGCCCTTCGGCGGCATGAAGGCCTCCGGGCGCGGGCGCGAAGGCGGGGTCTGGGGGATCGAGGATTTCCTGGAAGTGAAAGCCGTCTCGGGCTGGTCGCCGGAAGATGCGTAAGCTCGCCGCCGCCCTGTTGCTGACCCTCGCCGCGACGGCAGCGGGCGCCTGGACCGAGCCGCCGCGCGGCTCGGCGCTCAGGGCGGATCTGATGGACGCGGCCCGCCCGCTGGCCGAGCGGGTGCTGGGCGCGCCGGTCGAATTCGTGGTCCACGACCTGCGCGTCGAGGGCGATGTCGCCTTCGCCGCGCTGACCGCCCAGCGGCCGGGCGGCGCGCCGATCGACATGCTCGCCACGCCCGGCTACCAGCGGGGCGAAATCGACCCCGAATTCATGGACGGCTCGACCCTGCAGGTGCTCTACCGCCGCTCGGGCCGCCAATGGGTGGCGGTCGAACACGCCATCGGCGCCACCGATGTCTGGTACGCCGACCCCGCCTATTGCCCGATCTGGGCCCCCGTCCTGCCCGGGAATTTCTGTCCCGGGTCGCAGCCGATGAAATGAGACCGGAGTAACCGCCGTGGCCTATACCTATGATACCAATAACATCTTTGCCAAGATCCTGCGCGGCGAGATTCCCTGCAACAAGCTGCTGGAAACCGAGCATTCGCTGGCCTTCCACGACATCCGCCCGCAGGCGCCGCATCATGTGCTGGTGATCCCGAAGGGCCCCTATGTGACCTTCGACCATTTCGCGCTGGAAGCCTCGGACGCCGAGAAGGCCGATTTCCTCACCGCCATCGGCACGGTCTGCAAGCAGCTGGGCGTGCAGCCGGGCGAGGGCGGCGCGGGCTATCGCGCCATCTCGAACGCCGGCAACGATGGCGTGCAGGAGGTGCCGCATCTGCATGTGCATATCCTGGGCGGAAGGGTGCTGGGCCGGATGCTGGAGCGCGCGGAGTAAGCGACGAAAAGGAAGAAGGGGGGCCGTCTGCCCCCCTCGCCTTCGGCTCACCCCCCGAGGATATTTGCAGCGCAAAGAAGCGGCGGGTCGGGGAGCGGTTTGGGAGGGGCTAGCATGAGCAAGAACCGGATCAGGGCCTGCGTCTTCGACGCCTATGGCACGCTCTTTGACGTGGGCGCGGCGGCGCGGATCGCGGCGGGCGAAGCGAGGGCCGAGGCCTGGGCGGCGCGCTGGCCCGAGATCGCCGCCGACTGGCGCCGCAAGCAGCTGGAATACACCTGGCTCAGGGCGGTGGCCGGGCATCATGCCGATTTCTGGCAGGTGACCCAGGACGGGCTCGACTGGGCGCTGGAAAAGGCGGGGCTGTCGGACCCCGCCCTGCGCGAGCGGCTGCTGGCGCTGTACTGGCAGCTGGCGGCATTCCCCGAGGTCCCGGCCATGCTGGCGGCGCTGGCCGGTCAGGGGCAGCGGCTGGCCATCCTGTCCAACGGCTCGCCGGGGATGCTGGAAGGGGCGGTCACCTCGGCCGGGCTGCAGGGCGTGTTCGAGGCGCTTTATTCGGTCGAAAGCGTCGGCGTCTTCAAGCCGCATGACCGGGTCTACGAGCTGGTCGGCGCCGGGCTGGGACTGGAGCCAGAGGAGGTGCTGTTCGTCTCGTCCAATGGCTGGGATGCCTGCGCCGGGGCGGCTTTCGGCTTCACCACCGCCTGGGTCAACCGCGACGGGGTGCCGATGGACCGGCTCTTCGGCAGGCCGCATCATGTGCTGGGCGATCTGGCCGCCCTGCCCGGGCTGCTGGCGGGCCTTTAACCTGTAAAGTTTTCACTGGCAGCAAGGCCGGACGGGCCCTAGTCTGCCCGGCATGAACCCGATCCTCGACTCCCGCTATTCCTGGGCGCGCCTCGCGCTGTCGCTGTCGATCTCGACCGTCGGCAGCGTCGGCATGTGGTCGATCATCGCCCTCATGCCGGCGGTCCAGGCCGAGTTCGGCGGCGGGCGGGGCGCGGCCTCGTTGCCCTATACGCTGACCATGACCGGCTATGCGCTGGGCAATGTGGTCTGGGGCCGGCTGCTGGACCGCTTCGGCGTCATCCCGGTGCTGATGGCCGCGGCGCTGTTGACCGCGCTGGGCTACGTTCTGGCGGCGATCAGCCCCTCGATGGCGACGCTGGCGGCGGGGCAGGCGGTGATCGGGCTGGGCGCCGCGGCCTTCTTCGCGCCGCTGATGGCCGATATCTCGCTCTGGTTCCGCCGCCGCCGGGGGATCGCCGTGGGCATCGCCGCCAGCGGCAATTACCTGGCGGGCGCGATCTGGCCGCTGGCGCTGTCGGGCGTCCTGGCCGAGAGCGGCTGGCGCGGCGTCTGCTGGCTGCTGGCCCTGCTGGTGCCGCTGCTGATCATCCCCGCCTCGCTGTTCCTGCGCCGCCGCCTGCCCGCCGAAAGCCTGACCGCCGCCGCCCAGGCCACCGGCCGGGCGCTGCGCGAGGTGCCCTGGTCGCCACGAATGATGACCTGGCTGCTGGCGCTGGCAGGCGTGGCCTGCTGCGTCGCCATGTCGATGCCGCAGGTGCATATCGTCGCCTTCTGCGTCGACCTCGGCTATGGCCCCGCGGTGGGGGCCGAGATGCTCAGCCTCATGCTGATGGGGGGCGTCGCCTCGCGTCTGGTCTCGGGCTTCGTCATGGACCGGCTGGGCGGCATTCCGACGCTGCTGATCGGCTCGATCGGGCAGATGGTCGGGCTGATCCTGTACCTGCCCTTCGACGGGCTGGCCTCGCTTTATGTCGTGAGCCTGATCTTCGGCCTGAGCCAGGGCGGCATCGTGCCCGCCTATGCCATCATCATCCGCGAATACCTGCCCGCGCGCGAGGCCGGGGCGCGGGTCGGCTTCGTCATCATGGCGACGATCCTGGGCATGGCGCTGGGCGGCTGGATGTCGGGCTGGATCTATGACGCGAGCGGCTCTTATCAGCTGGCCTTCCTGAACGGAATCGCCTGGAACGCGCTGAACATCGGGGTGATGGTGACGATCCTGCTGCGCAGCCGTCCGCGGCGGCCCGAGACGGCGCTGGCCGCTGCCTGAAGCGAAAGGAAAAACGGGACGGCGCGGGTTGCACCGTCCCGTACCTTGCAGAAATGTCTATCTGAATGGGGTCAGCCTAGCGCGGGTTGACGCTGAGACAACTGTGACTTGTGACAGGTCACACGGGCAAAAGATGCTGTTCCACGGCGATGGCGATCGCCTCGGACCGCGAGCGGGCGGCCAGCTTGCGGCGGGCGTTGTCGAAATGGAAGCGCACCGTGCGGATGCTGATCGCCGCCTGCCGGGCGATATCGGCATCGCCCTGCCCCAGCCGCGCCAGCGACAGGATCTGCACCTCACGCGGGGTCAGCAGGGCGTTCTCGTCCAGTTGCTGCGCCACCAGCACCCGCAGCCGGTCATGGGCATGTTCCAGCAGGAATTGCAGCCGGGCGCGCAGCGCGGGCCCGGGGTCGGGTGCATTCCCGGCCAGCACCGAAAAGCCGCGGTAGCCATTGGCGCGGTAGACCGGCACCAGAAAGCCCTCGGGGTAGCCGAGACCGGCGGCGAAATCGAGCACCTCGCGCTCGGCGGCACCGGGCAAGAAGCCGCAGCGCCCGGCCCGCAGGTCCGAGATGCTGAACGGGCGGCCCAGCGCCTTCATCGCCCTGAGCGTCGGGTCGCGGTCGCCGAACTGCCGGTCGTAATAGGCGCTCTGCCAGGCCTGCGGCCAGTTGGTGACCATGAATTGCGTGGGATAGGGCGCATCGGGATGCGGCGCGGCGCCGATGGCATAGATCGAGAAACCGTGCGGCTCGGACCAGGACAGCAGCTCGGCGCAGGCGGCGGCCGGTGTCTGGGCCTGCGCCAGCGCGGCGGGAAAGTCGAAGACGTCGGGCATTGCGTCGATCCCCTTGCGCGACCCCTGATGCGAGCCTGCCAGATTCCACGCATCCCACAAGCCCCTTGCGGGGCTTGCGCGCGCGCGCCTTTCGCCTAACGTAGGCCGCTGCCCAAGGAGCCGCCATGCCCCACGATCACGACAACCACCTCGACCCGATGGATGCCCGTGTCCGGGCGCTGGAGACGATCCTGACCCGCAAGGGCCTGATCGAGACCGCAGCGGTCGATGCGATCATCGAGACCTATGCCGAGAAGGTCGGCCCGCAGAACGGCGCCTCGGTCGTGGCCCGGGCCTGGACCGATCCCGCCTTCGCCGAGTGGCTGGAGCGCGACGCGACCGCGGCCGTCGCCTCGATGGGCTTTACCGGCCGTCAGGGCGAGCATGTGCGCGCCGTCTTCAACACGCCGGACCAGCATCATGTCATCGTCTGCACGCTGTGCTCCTGCTATCCGTGGAGCCTGCTGGGCCTGCCGCCGGTGTGGTACAAATCCCCCGCCTACCGCTCGCGCGTGGTGATCGAGCCGCGCGCCGTGCTGGCCGAATTCGGGCTGGACCTGCCCGAGGGCACCAAGCTGCGCGTCTGGGATTCCACCGCCGAGCTGCGCTATCTGGTCGTCCCGATGCGCCCCGAGGGGACCGAGGGCTGGTCGGCGGAGCAACTGGCCGAGCTCGTCACCCGCGAAAGCATGATCGGCACCGGCCTCGCCCGGGTTCCGGCATGAACGGCCCGCATGACCTTGGCGGCAAGATGGGTTTCGGCCCGGTCCTGCCCGAGGCCGACGAGCCCTGGTTTCACGCCCCTTGGGAGGCCCGCGCGCTGGGTGTGGTGCTGGCCTGCGGGGCGCTCGGCCGCTGGAACCTGGACGAAAGCCGCCACGCGCGGGAATGCCTGCCGCCCGCCACCTATTACGCCGCCACTTATTACGAGATCTGGATCCGGGCGCTGGAGGTGCTGCTGACCCGCCACGGCCTGATCACACCCGATGAGCTGGCCATGGGTCACGCGCCCGAAGGCCCGGCCGATGCCCGCCGCCTGAGCGCCGAGCGGGTGCCCGCCGTCCTCGCCCGGGGCGCGCCCTGCGACCGGCAGGTGGACAAAGCGCCGCGCTTCGCCGTGGGCCAGCGGGTGCGGGCGAAGAACGCCCATCCCCGGGGCCACACCCGTCTGCCGATCTATCTGACCGGCAAGGAGGGCGTCATCGACTCCGAACACGGCGGCTTCGTGCTGCCCGACAGCAACGCCCATGGCCTTGGCGAGAAGCCGCAGCGCCTCTATACCGTCGTCTTCGACGCGGCCGAGGTCTGGGGCGCCGACAGCGAACCCGGCCTGACGATCAGCGCCGACCTCTGGGAGGGGTATCTTGACCACGCCTGAGCCCCTCACCCCCGACCACGCCCCGTTCCAGGCCCCCTGGCAGGCGCAGCTCTTCGGCGTGACCGTGGCGCTGGCCGATGCGGGCGTCTTCACCTGGCCCGACTGGACCCGCGCGCTGGGGGCCGAGATCGCCCGCGGCACGCCCTATTGGGAAGCCTGGCTGGTGACGCTGGAGAAACTGCTGGCCGGTCTGGGTGTCGCCCTGCCGCCCGAGGTCGCGGCGCTGGCGCATCTGTGGGAAGAGGCCGCGCATGCCACGCCGCATGGCCAGCCGATCCTGCTGGAGAATGCGCAAGGCTGAGCGCAGACGCCTAAGTCGGCCACGATCCTGTACGGACCGGGTGCGCGCTGATAGACCCGGGGGATGCAGCGCCATCCGAATCTTGCCCTTCTGGGCGTGATCCTCGCCTCGATCGGCTTTGGGCTGGTGCCGCTTTTCGCCCGGTCGCTGACCGATCAGGGCATGGCCCCGCATGCCGTGGCGCTTTACCGCTACACGCTGGCCACGCTCCTGCTGGCGCCGCTGGCCTGGCGCTGGCGGCATCGGGGGCGGGTGCTGGTCTGGGGGCTGGCGGCGGGGCTGCTGATGGGGCTGGGCTGGGCCGCCTATGTCCGCGCGGTCGAGGTGGTGCCGGTCTCGACCGCCGGTGTCCTCTACATGACCTATCCCGCCTTCGCGCTGGCCTTCGCCTGGGCGCTGTTCGGTGAACGGCCGCAGGCCCGGGCGATCATCGCCGCGCTGGTGATCCTGGGCGCCGCGGCGCTGGTCACCGGCCCGGGCAATGTCGAACCGCAGCACCTGCCCGCGCTTCTGATGTCGCTGGCGGCGCCCGCAGGATTCGGGCTCGGGATCGCGGTGCTGGTCCACCGCCTGCCCGAGGTTCCGGCGCTGGTCCGCATCGGCATCGTCTCGGCCGGCTCGGTGCTGGGCCTCGCGCCCTTGGCGCTGGCCACGCCGCTTACCGCGCTGGTGCCGTCGGGCGCCGAGGGCTGGGCCATGGTCGCGGGCATCGGGCTGGGCACGGCGCTGATCCCGCAACTCCTCTACACCATCTGTTCGCCCATGGTCGGCACCGCCCGCACCGCCGTGGCGGGCAGCGTCGAATTGCCGGTGATGTTCGCCATCGGCTGGTTCGCCTTCGGCGAGGCGCTGGGCCCGCGGCAATGGATCGCCTGCGGGCTGGTGCTGGGGGCGATCCTGCTCAGCCCGTCGCGGCGGCCCCGCAGCATCGCCGGCGCGGTGGAGCCGTAGGATGGGTCGTTCCGCGCCCTTCGGCGCAGGTTGACCCATCCTCTTCAGCGCCGGTGCATCACCTCGACGCCCAGCACGGTGGGCAGGTGGCGGGCGATCTCCTGCCAGGTCTCGCCATCGTCCACCGAGGCAAAGACGCTCCCCGAATTGGTGCCGAAGTAAATCCCCGCCTTCTCGGCCTTGTCGGTCGCCATCGCCTGCCGCAGCACGGTGAAATAGGCGTCGTCCGGCAGTCCCGCGCGCATCGGTTCCCACCCCTCGCCCGCCTGCCGCGAGCGCCAGACCGTGGCCTTGCCCTCGGGCGGGGTACGCCCTCCCCATTCGCTCAGCGGCAGGACATAGAGCGTGTCGGGGTCCTGCGGATGCACCGCCACCGGGAAGCCGAAATTCGACGGCAGGCCTTCGGTGATCTCGTCCCAGGACCGCCCCTCATCGCGCGAGCGGAAGACGCCGTTGTGGTTCTGCATGTAGATCACCCGCCCATCGGCCGACCGCACCATGTTGTGCACGCATTGCCCGACATCCTTGGCGCATTCGCCGGTGAACGGGTCGGGCGTCGTCGCCTGATTGGTGCGCCGGTTGCGCCGTTCCCAGGTCGCGCCGCCGTCCTCCGAGGCAAAGACCCCGGCGGCCGAGATCGCCACCCAGAGCTTCTCGCCCTCGCCCAGAATCGTGTGCAGCACCAGACCCGCACCGCCCGGCTCCCAGCTGTCGGCAGAGGGGTGATTGGTCAGCCCCTCGACTCGCGCCCAGGTCGCGCCCTCGTCCTTGCTGGCATAAAGCGCGGCGGGGCGGGCCCCGGCATAGAGCGTGTCGCCCACCTTCGACAGCACCCAGATCGCGTTCATCTGCCCCTTGAAGGGCGCGTCCGGGTTGGGGCCGCGGCCCAGCATCTTGCGGAAATTCTCATCGGCAGCCAGGAAGTCGTCCATCTTGCCGTTGGACAGCTGCGCATGGCTCCAGTTCTGGCCGTGGTCCGGGGATTTCCAGACCGCCACGCCCTGCCATTCGCCGCCTGCCGCGGCCCAGATCGTGCCGGTCTGCGGATCGCCCGTGGCATGGTTCACCGGCCAGCCGTCGCAGAACGGGCCGCTCACCGTCCACTCCTGCCGCGCGCCGTCCGAATCGATCAGGAACAACCCTTTCGAGGTGCTCGCCAGCACCGTCACCCGCTCGTCCATCGAATCCTCCCGTCCGTGGTCGGGCTGATCCTAACACAGTTTCCATACCGGTTGGTCGGTTTCTTTCACCAGCGCGCCGAGGTGATCGTGGCGCGGAAGAAGCCGTCGAAATCGGGCGTGCCCCAATGGTTGCCCAGCTCGACCCGGGTCGGGATGGTGAAGCCGTCGATGGTGCGGCTTTCGAGGATCCGCCCGCCGAAGGGCTGCAGCCGATAACGGTGCTCGGGATTGGCGTCAGACCAGCGCAGCGCCGTGAGGCTCTGGATCGTCCCGTCCGGCGCCAGACTCATGTCCATCGGCTCCCGCCCGGGGAGCGAGACTCGGGCGCTGTCGGGCCCGGTTTCCTCCCAGCGGGCGCCGAACAGGGGCAGCAAAGCGGCGGGGGCCCAGACCGATTCCATCAGCGCCCTTGTCGCGGCCGAACGGCGGTGATCGGCAGTGCCGCCCACCCGCGCCACCGGCAGCAGGCCGTAAAGCCCGAAGCGCGTCCAGCTCTCGGCGCCCGCCAGCCCGTCGGACCCGCCGATCCTGAGCAATCCGCGGCCGAATCCCGCCTGCCAGACGAAAGCCTCGGGCGCCTGCAACACCTGGGTGGCGCGCATCGCCAGCGGGCTGCCGTTCAACAGGAACTCCCCTTCCATCCGCAGCTCGACAACGCGGGACAGCGGCGTTCCGGGCGCGATGGCGCGGCTCAGGTAGCGGCGCGCGACCTCGGGCAGGCCGTCCAGCATCGCCGGATCGAAGCGCGGCGGCGCCGGGTCGCGCCGGTCCAGCAGCTGCCGGGTGACGCGCCCCGCCTCGCGGGAATCGCGGATCGCCAGCAGCGCCAGTCCGGCACCGGCCAGAAGCAGCAGGACCAGCAAGGCAGAGAGCGTCAGTTTCAGCATGGCACACCTCGGCCCTAAGGATGGCGCCATTCCTGCGTCCCGCCTTGATGCAGGGCAAACCCGGAAGGGACTTGACAGATTTTCCTCCGCTTTCAATATGACGACTGATTCAGGTGTCAGGAGTGCCGATGACCGACCCAGCCGCCCGCCGCCCCGTCGCCAGCCGCCCGCGCACCCGTCGCGGGCAGGACACGCGCGAGGGGATCCTCCGCGCGGCCGAGGCGGTGATCGGCGAACTCGGCTTCGCCGCCGCCTCGATCGCCGACATCACCCGCCGGGCGGGGATCGCGCAGGGCACGTTCTACATCTATTTCCAGTCCAAGGACGAAGTTTTCCGCGAATTGGTCATCGAGATGGGCAAGCTGACCCGCGCCTTTCTGGCCGAGGCCGTGGCCGATGCCCCCGACCGCCTGACCGCCGAACGCCGGGGGCTCAGGGCGTTCCTGGGCTTCGTCGGCACCCGCCCCACACTCTATAACATCGTCATGGAGGCGCGCTTCGTCGCCCCCGATGCCTATCGCCAGTATTACACCACCTTCGCCCGGGGCTATGGCCAGAACCTCGCCGCCGCCGTGCGCGAGGGCGAGATCCGCGAGGGCGACGCCGAAATCCGCGCCTGGGCGCTGATGGGCATGGCGATCACCCTGGGCGAGCGCTTCGGCATCTGGGAGGGCGAGGCGGATCTGGACCGCATCGTCGAGGAGGTCTTCGACATGCTGGAACGCGGGCTGAAGCCATGAGTCTGGTGACGCTGGAAGCGGAGGCTGGTGTCGCCCGCCTGACCCTGCACCGTGAGGGGCGCTCGAACGCGCTGACCGCGGAATTGCTGGAGGATCTGCTGGCCGCGCTGGACCGGCTGGGCAGCCCCCGGGCGCTGGTCCTATCGGGCGCGGGCCGCAACTTTTCCACCGGCGGCGATGTGGCGCGCTTTGCCGCCGAGGTTGAGGCAGGGAACGGCCGCGCCTACGCCCAGCGCACGGTCGGCGCCTTGAACGACGCGATCCTGCGGCTGGCCGCCCTGCCCTGCCCGGTCATCGCCCGGGTACAGGGCGCGCTGACCGGCGGCGCGCTGGGGCTGGTGCTGGCCGCCGATCTGGTGGTGATGACCCCCGGCGCCTTCATCCAGCCCTGGTACGCGGTGGTCGGTTTCGCCCCGGACGGCGGCTGGACCGGGATGCTGGCAGACCGCATCGGCGCCGACCGGGTGCGGGCGCTGCACCTGCTGAACGGCCGGGTCACGGCGGGCGAGGCGCAGGCGCTGGGGCTGGCGCAGGCGGTCAGCGGCGACCCGGACGGGGTGATCGCCGGTTGGCTCTCGGTGCTGGCCGCGCATGAGCCGGGCAGCATGGCGGCGGTGAAGCGGCTGCTGGCCCGCGATCCCGCGCCCTCGCTGGCGGCGGAGCTGGCGGCTTTCGTGGAGCGGATCGAGGCACCCGAGGTCCGGGCCGGGATGGCCCGTTTCCTGCAGTCGCTGGAGAGGGCGTGACATGGGCCTGATCCCCGACCTTTCCGCCCGCCGCGCCCAGCTTTCGCCCGGGGCGCCCGCCTTCATCGACCATGAGACCGGCGACGTCTGGTCCTTCGCCCGCGTGGACGAGGCCGCGGCCCGTCTGGGCGCCGCCCTGTTGGAAAGGGTGCCGAGGGGCGCGCGCGTGGCGATCCTCTGCCACAACCGGCCGGAATTCTTTGTGGCGCTCTTCGCCTGCCAGAAGGCCGGGCTGATCCTCGCGCCCCTGAACTGGCGCCAGCCGGTAGCGGAACTGCTGCCGGTCGTGGCCAGCGTCAACACGGCGCTGGTCCTGCATGACGAGACCTTTGCCGGCTCCGCCGCCGAGCTGGGCCTGCCCACGATGGCGCTGGTCATCCCCGATACCACCCCCCTGCCCCCCGCCCCGGTGGATGAGGACCTGCCGTGGTACGTCCTCTTCACCTCGGGCACGACGGGGACGCCCAAGGCGGTGATCCAGACGCCGCGCATGGTGGCGGCGAATGCGGTGAACATCGCCCAGGCCATGGGGCTGACGGCGCAGGACCGGACGGTCAATTTCCTGCCTCTGTTCCACACCGGGGGCATCAACCTCTTCACCATGCCGCTGTTCCTCTGGGGTGGCGTCTCACTGGTCTTGCGCAAGTTCGACGCGCCGGTGCTGCTTGATCTGATGGCCAATGGCGCGGTGACGCAATTCTTCGGCGTCCCGGCGATCTATCAGGCGCTGATGCAGATGGACCTGTCCAAGGTGGACCTGACCGCCTGCAAGGGCTGGGCCTGCGGAGGCGCGGCCCTGCCCGAGGCCACGATCCGCTTCTTCGCCGACAAGGGCGCGCTGATCTGCAACGGCTTCGGCATGACCGAGACGGGCCCCACCGGCTTCCTGATCGACCGCGAGGCGGCGATTGCCAAGATCGGCAGCGTCGGTAAGCCGCAGATGATGACCGAGGCACGGCTCGATGGCGTGCCGGAGGGCGAACCCGGGGCGGGCGAGCTGCTGTTGCGCGGCCCCACCGTGACGCCCGGCTATCTGGACAATCCGCAGGCGACCGAGGCCGCCTTCACCGCCGATGGCTGGCTGAAATCGGGTGATGTCGCGGCGCGGGACGCCGATGGCTATTACCGGATCATCGACCGCATCAAGGACATGTACATCTCGGGCGGCGAGAACGTCTATCCGGCCGAGGTGGAGAAAGTCCTCATCACCCATCCCGCGATTCTGGAGGCCGCGGTGATCGGCGTGCCGGATGCGCGCTGGGGCGAGACCGGCGTCGCCTTCCTGATCGCGCGGCCGGGACAGGCGCCCGACCCCGCCGCGCTCACCCCCTGGCTGCGCGAAAGGCTCGCCGCCTACAAGCTGCCCAAGGCCTTCCATGTGGTCGAGGATTTCCCCCGCACCGCCGCCGGGAAGGTCCGCAAACCCGACTTGAGGAAACTGCTGTGACCGAAACGCTCTGGACCCCCACGCAGGCCGAGTTCGACGCCTTTGCCCGCGTCTCGGGCGATGACAACCCGATCCATGTGGACCCCGATTTCAGCGCCCGCACCCGCTTCGGCCGCACGGTCAGCCACGGGATGCTGATCTATTCGCGGCTCTGGGCGATGGTGCGCGCGGCGCATCCCGGGCGGGGGCATTCGATGCAGGAGATGATGTTTCCGAACCCCGCCTATACCGGCGAAACGCTGGTTCTGACGGTCGAGGGCGAGGCGCCGGAGGTCGCGATGCGCGCGGTGCGGCAGGCGGACGGGGCGGTGTGTTTTCAGGGCAAGGCGGTGCTGGCATGAAGCCCGGGGATTTCGCCGAGGTGACGCGCCGGTACTCTGGCGCCGACATGGCCGAGTTCGCGGCTCTGGCCGGGGGGGCCTTGCCGGACCATGTGCCCGAGCCGCTGATCGGCGCCTTGTTCAGCTATCTGCTGGGGGTGAAGCTGCCCGGGTTCGGGACGAATTACCTGAAACAGAGCCTCGATTTCCGCGGCGCGGCGCCCTTGGACGTGCCCCTGACCGCGCGGGTCGAGATCACCCGGCTGCGGCCCGACAAGCACCTGGTGGATCTGGCGACGACCTGCCGCCTTCCGGACGGCACGCTGATCTGCGAGGGCCGGGCGCTGGTGCTGGCCAAGGATGTGGGGGCCTGACGAGCTGAGGCGCTGAGGGCGGCGCCCGCCCCGGGGGGGGGCGGTGCGGGCGCTGCCCGGCGTGCCGCCGGGCGGGACAGTAAGCTATCCCCGAAACTCGATCCTGAACCGCGCGCCCCTGTCCGAAGGCAACAGCATGATCCCGGCCCGATGCGCCTCGAGCAGGTTGCGCACGACCGAGAGGCCCATGCCGGTCCCGCCTTCGTCCCTCCGCGTGGTGAAGAACGGGTCGAACACGCGCGAGGCATTCCCGACCGAGATCCCGCGGCCGTCATCCGCCACCTCGACCCAAGGCCCGGGCTCGGCCCCCGCGCTCAGCACCACCCGTCCCGCGCCATGCTCCGCCGCGTTGCGCAAAAGCTGGCCCAGCACGATCCGCAGCCCCTCGGCCGCCAGCGGCACCACACCATCGGCGGCGACCTCGACCGCCAGCTCGGGGAAATCCGCCGCCAGCTCTGGCACCACCTCGCCCAGCTGCGAGACCCCCAGATACCGCACCTCCCGCGCCTGCGCCGCGCGCCGCAACGCTGCCAGCTGCGCCTCGATCTGCGCCCGGGCGCCGTCGATCTGCGCCACCAGCGCCCGGTCGTCCTCCCCCAGCCCGCCGCCGTCCTCCAGCAGTTCCACCGCCGCGCGGATCGCCGAAACCGGGGTCTTCAGCTCATGCGTCACATGGTCGGTATGGGCGCGGATCGTCGCCTCGCGGTCCCTCAGCGCCTCGGCCATGGCGATGACCCGCTGGCCGGTGCGGTAGGTCTCGCGCGTGCCGAAATGCCGGGGGCGTTCGGGCGTGGCGGCGCTTTCCTGCGCTTCGGCATAGGCCTCCAAGGCCAGCGTCGGGCGCAACAGCAGCCGCCATTGCAGCCAGCCGATCCCGCCGGTGCCCAGCGCGATCAGCGTCGCCAGGATCATCTCGGCATGGCGAAAACCGATGGCGGGGCCAAGGTAGCGCAACGCCACCAGCCCGAAGAAGGACAGCGCCAGCGTCCCCGCCAGCCCGCCCCCCAGCACGAAGGCCAAGGACGGCCGCCAGCGCGACGTCACGCGCGGACCCCCGTGCGGATCCCCTGCCCGTGGACAGTTTCCAGCATCCCTTCGCAGCCAGCCTCGGCCAGCTTGCGGCGCAGGTTCCTCAGGTGGCTGTCCAGCGTCCGGTCCGAGACGGCGCTGCGCGCGCCCCAGAGCGCGGCGACCAGAACCGGGCGCGTGACCAGCCGCCCGGGCGCCGCCATCAATTGCGCGAGGATCTGGAACTCGGTGGCGGTGAGCGGCACCTCCACCCCCTCGGCCCGGCATTGCCGCGCCTCCAGATCCAGCACCAGCCCGCCCAGCGCCAGCCGCTGCCCCGGCGCGCCGCCCGCGCGCTTGAGGATGGCGCGGACGCGGGCCACCACCTCGCGCGGGCTGAAGGGCTTCGTCACGTAATCGTCGGCCCCCAGTTCCAGCCCCAGCACGCGGTCGATTTCATCGTCGCGGGCGGTCAGGAACAGGATCGGCACCTCGGACGTGGCGCGGATCCGGCGGCAGGCCTCGAACCCGTCCATCTCGGGCAGGCCGACGTCCAGGATCACCAGATCCGGCCCCTCACGCGTCACCGCCGCCAGCGCCGCGCGCCCGTCGCCCGCGGTCACCACCGCATGCCCCGCGCGTTCCAGCGCCAGCCTGAGCAGGTCGCGCAACCGGGGGTCGTCATCGACGATCAGGATCTTCATGCCGCAGCCTCCAACGCCTGAAGAGTATGGCGCAGCCGCCAGGCCCGAAAGCCCCAATCCCGCCAGCCCCGGGTCACGGGTTCGTGCCTGGCGCTGCAGCTGCCCAGGCGGAAGCCGGGGGGCGGCGCGTTCTCGGCCTCGGCCCAGGCCAGCGACGCCATCGGCCCCAGATCGCAAACGTAATTCGGGTCGGCGTTGGGGTGGGCAAGGTTCTGCGCGGCGATGATCCCGGCGAAATTGACGAAACAGGCGACATAGAGCGTCGCGAGCCCCAGCCCCCCGGCCCGGACCAGCAGCCAGAGATTGCCGCGCCCGGCCAGCACCTGCCACAGGCAGAGCCCCAGCCCCGCCGCCACCAGCGCCATCCAGATCAGCGCATGCAGGCGCAGATAGGTCAGCCCGTAGGCCTCAATATAAAGGTCAAGCCGCAGCGCCGCGGCACCGCACAGCACCATGTTCTGCCCCAGCCACAGCCCCAGCAGCGGCTTGACCGCCGGATGCGCCGACAGAAACGGACGGGCGGCCAGCGCGAAGGCCCCAGCCAGCATGGCGGTGGCCAGCAGCGGATAGGCGCCGCGATGGGCGTAATCGGCAAAGCTCATCCCCTCGGGCAGGTCGGCGCCTGCGATCAGGATCGACAGGTCGGTCAGGGTCTGCACGCCGATCACCAGGTTGAAGAGGATCAGCGCCCGGATCACCGACCCCGCGCTGAGCCCGCTGCCAGGCAAGCGCAGCTGAGGGGCGGTTGCCGCGGGCCCGGGGGTCAGGAGGGGCGCGACCAGCAGCGCGGTTCCGCCCCAGAAGAGCCCCCGCTCCAGCGCGGCGAAAAGGTCCAGATCCAGCGAGAGAAGCTGCGACAGCACCGGGTTCGCATCCATCAGCAGCGCGATGAACACGGCGCTGCCCCCCAGCGGAAAGGCCCAGAGCGCTACTTGCCGGCGGATCGCCCCGGCCTCGGTCGGCAGGGCGCGGATGGCACGCAGGCTCCGCCCGGGATCGAGCGGCGCCAGCCAGCGCCCGGGCAGGGCCAGCGCATAGCCGAGCGCGGCGCGCAGCGGGCCATGCACCCAGGCCAGCGCCACGATCAGCCCGGCGGCGAGGAAGGCGAACGACAGCGCCTGAAGCATCTCGATCACCGGCAGCGCGGCGGCGAGAAGCAGCAGGCCGGGACCGACAAGACGGCTGAGCGGACGGACCGACCAGCTGGCGGCAACGAAGATGGCAAAGGCGTACAGCGCCAGCGACAGGCCGGGAGCCTGCCGCCAGAAGAGGAAATCGCCGAGAAGGACAAGAATGGCCAGCGCGGCCAACCGCGCGAGGAGGGAAACAGGGGTCTGCATGAAAGGCTCCGGGTCAAGGTGGATCGCCTCACCCTGGCCCTTGCCCCGTGCAGATGCCCCGCGCGGTTCGTGCAGATTTCGTGCAGGGCGTCAGAGCCCCAGCACGGCGGCCATGTCGTATTCGCCGTTCGGCTGCCCCTGCGCCCAGAGCGCCGCCTTGACCGCCCCCCGCGCAAAGACGCCCCGGTCCGAGGCGACATGGCGCAGGATGATCCGCTCGCCATCCGCCGCGAAGATCACGTCATGCTCGCCGATGTAATCGCCCGCCCGGATGGCCGAGAAGCCGATGCTGCCGCGTTCCCGCGGGCCGGTGATGCCGTCGCGGCCGCGCACCGCGGCCTCGTCCAGCGACACGCCCCGCCCCTCGGCCGCGGCCTGACCCAGCATCAGCGCGGTGCCCGAGGGGGCATCGACCTTGTGCCGGTGGTGCGATTCGACGATCTCGATGTCGTAATCGGCGTCGAGCGCGGCCGCGACCTTGCGGGTCAGCGCCACCAGCAGGTTGACGCCGAGGCTCATGTTCCCGGCCCGCACGATGACGCCCGATGTCGCCGCCTCGCCGATGGCGGCGATGTCGTCCTTCGACAGCCCCGTGGTGCCGATGACATGCGCGCAGCCCGCCGCCATCGCCACCGGCGCCAGCGCCACGGTGGCGGCGGGGGCGGTGAAATCCACCACTGCCTGCGCGCCCGACAGCGCCGCCGCCGGATCGTCCGAAACGGTCACGCCCAGCGGCGCGCCGCCCAGCATCAGGCCCAGATCCTTGCCGATCCAGGGGTGGCCCGGACGCTCCAGCGCGCCCGCCAGGCGGGCCTTGTCGGACCCGGTCAGGACCTGCACCAGCATCCGGCCCATGCGGCCGGAAACGCCGTTGACGACGATCGCAGGAAGGGAAGCAGCGGTGTCGGTCATGTCAAACTCCTGTGTTCGCCCCTCCATATCCTGCGTCAGGGGACAGGAAAACCGCTTTCCGCGCCCGGTTTCTTGCCCTAGATGGAGGGCATGTGCGCAAAACGTTTCTCTCAGGGATCGGGTCCCACCCAGCGGCAGCTTCGCGTCGCCGAAGTCATCCGCCACCGTCTGGCCGAGGTGCTGGCGCGGGGCGATGTGCATGATCCCGACCTCTCCAGGCTGGTCATCACCGTCTCCGAGGTGACCACCTCGCCCGACCTCAAGCACGCCACGGCCTATATCATGCCGCTTGGCGGTGAGGGGGCCGAGGATGCGCTGAAGGCGCTGCGCCGCTCCAAGGCGGAACTCCGCCACCATGTGGCGCGCGATCTGGGGCTGAAATATGCGCCTGATCTGAAGTTCGAGCTGGACGCCACCTTCGACCGCATGGATGACGCGCGGCGCATCTTCAACGATCCCCGCGTGCAGGCCGATGTCGCCGCTCGGGACGAGGACGATGAGGAATAGTCTGGCCGTCGCGCTGGGACTGGTTCTGGCCGGTCCCGCCTCGGCCGAATGCCGCGACATGGCGTTCGAAGCGCTGAGCTTCTCCGTCTGCGAGGCCTCGGCCGATCAGGACCTGCGGCTTTTCCTCGATGATGCCGAGGGGCAGCGCTACGGCTCCTTCGCCCGCATCGACGCCGCGCTGACTGCCGAAGGCGCGCATCTGGTCTTCGCCATGAACGCGGGCATGTATCACCCCGACCGGGCGCCCGTGGGCCTTTATGTCGAGGAGGGCGAGCGCCGCGCCGGGCTGGTCACGCGCGAGGGGCCGGGGAATTTCGGCCTGCTGCCCAACGGTGTCTTCTGCTTCGGGGACGGCACCCTGGCGGTGATCGAAAGCCGCCGCTTCGCCGAGGAGGCGCCCGCCTGCCGCTTCGCCACGCAATCCGGCCCGATGCTGGTGATCGACGGCGCGCTGCATCCGCGTTTCCTGCCCGACAGCGATTCGCTGAACCTCAGGAACGGCGTGGGCGTCAGCGCGGATGGACAGACGGCTTACTTCGTCATCTCGGACCAGCCCGTCACCTTCCACCGCTTCGCCCGCTTCTTCCGCGACGAACTGGGCGTGCCGAATGCGCTCTATTTCGACGGGCGGATCTCGCGGCTTTACGCGCCGGAACTGGGCCGCGACGATTGGGGCGTGCCGATGGGGCCGGTGGTCGGTCTGGTCGCCCCGGACGGCTGAGGGGGTTCCCCCAGGCGCCCGGACGCCTATCTGGAGGGGCAGAGGTGCCCCATGCTGACCATTCCCTTCGACAATTCCTATGCCCGCGATCTTGAGGGCATGTATCTGCCGTTCCAGGGCGCCGTCGCGCCCGAGCCCGCGCTGGTCTGGCTCAACGAGGGGCTGGCGGCCGAGCTGGGCCTTGATCCCTTGGCGCTGCGGGAACCGGCGGGCCTCGCCATGCTGACCGGGGGCGCTATGCCCGAGGGCGCCTCGCCCCTGGCCATGGCCTATGCCGGGCATCAGTTCGGCGGCTTCTCGCCGCAGCTGGGCGACGGGCGGGCCATGCTGGTGGGCGAGGTGATCGACCGCCACGGCCAGCGGCGCGACATCCACCTGAAAGGCTCGGGCCGGACCCCCTTTTCGCGGGGCGGCGACGGCAAGGCGGCTCTGGGGCCGGTGCTGCGCGAGGTCATCATGGGCGAGGCGATGCAGGGCCTCGGCATCCCCACCACGCGCGCCCTGTCGGCGGTGACGACGGGCGAAACGGTCTGGCGCGACGGCGCGGGGCTGCAGGGCGCGGTACTGGCGCGGGTCGCCGCCAGCCACCTGCGGGTCGGCACCTTCCAGTTCTTCTACGCCCGGCGGGAAACCGCCCGGCTGAGGTTGCTGGCAGACTACGCGATTGCCCGCCACGACCCTGACCTGACCGGGACCGAGGACCGGTATCTCGCCTTCCTGCACCGGGTCATCGCCCGGCAGATGGCGCTGGTCGCGCAATGGGTCTCGGTCGGGTTCGTGCATGGGGTCATGAACACCGACAACATGACGATCTCGGGCGAGACCATCGACTACGGCCCCTGCGCCTTCATCGACGCGCATGACCCGGCGGCGGTGTTCTCCTCGATCGACGGCCAGGGCCGCTATGCCTATGGCAACCAGCCGCTGCTGGCGCGCTGGAACCTGGCCCGGCTGGCCGAGACCCTGCTGCCGCTGATTGCCGAGAACCCGGACGAGGCGCTGCCGGAATTGCAGGCGGTGATCGAGGGGGCCGAAGGGCTGTACGCGACCGAAAGGCGCAAGCGGTTCGGCGCGAAGCTGGGGGTCACGGGCGCGGACGACGCGTTGATCGACGGGTTCCTCGACATGCTGACAGCGCAGGGCGCGGATTTCACCGGCGCCTTCCGCGCGCTGTCGGATGTCGCCCGGGGCAACCGGCTGCCGCTGGGCGCGCTGGTCGGGCAGGACCCGCGGCTGGAGGGCTGGCTGGCCGAGTGGGACACCCGCCGCGACCGGACGCCCGAGGCGATGGAGGCGGTGAACCCGCTCTACATCCCCCGCAACCACCGGGTGGAGGAAGCGCTGGCCGCGGCACAGGCGGGCGATATGGTCCCGATGCAGCGGCTGATGGAGGCGCTGGCCACGCCCTATGCCCCGCGGCCCGGGTTCGAGGATCTGGAAGGCCCGGCGCCCGAGGGATTCGGCGATTACGTCACTTTCTGCGGCACCTGAGGAAACCAATCCGGCCCCTGCTGCGTAGGAGGGGCATGCGCGCGATCCTGACCCTTGTCCTGATCCTGTTCCCCAGCCTCGCCCCGGCCTTCGAGCCGGTGCGCGACGGGGGCGAGTTCCGGCAATTGGTCCTTGGCCATGCGCTGACGCGGCTGGGCATCCGGCTGGAGGTGCAGGCGGATGGCCTGATCACCGGGCGCGGCATGGGCCGGCCGGTCAGCGGCGAATGGCAATGGCGGGACGGGTATTTCTGCCGGACACTCTATTGGGGCGACACCGATCTGGGCGCCGATTGTCAGGCGGTGCTGCGCGACGGCGACGCATTGCGCTTCGTCACCGAGCGGGGCGCGGGGATCCATGCGGATTTCCGGCTGCGGTGAAGGATGGGCGAATCGCCCATCCTACGGTCCGCGTAGGGTGGGATTTCATCCCACCGTTCCGGGCGCCTCAGAAATCGACCGCGATCCCCTTCTTTTCCCAATCGCCGTAGCGCACCGGCTCCGGCCCGTTGCGGCCGCCCAGCTCCTTGGGCAGGGTCGCGGCCTCGGCTTCGGCCTTCTGGCGGCGTTCCTCGGCCTCGGCCAGGGCGCGTTGGGCGGCCGGTGGCAGGTCGGAGGCGGGCAGGTCGGAGGCGGACATCGGCTTTCCTCTCGTCGGTGGGCGGGATAAGGGCTAGGTAGCCCCCTGCCCCCCGCGAAACAAGCCCGAGGACCCTATGTCGCCCAGCCCAGATCCGCGCCGCATGGCCGCCACGCTGGTGGCGGGCGTCGTCGGCGGCGCCATGCTGCCCGAGGTGAGCCTGCCGCCCGCAGACCCCGCCGACCGGGCCCGCGCCCAGCGCCTGGCCCTCGCCACGCTGCGCAATTTTGCCCGCACCCAGACGGTGCTCGGCCCGCTGATGGTCCGCGAACCGGCGCCCTTGGTGATGGCGGCGCTCAGGGTCGCGACGGTCGAACTGCTGGAACTGGGCGAGGCGCCGCATGGTGTGGTCAGCGCCACGGTGAACGGGCTGAAGGCCGACCGCCAGACCGCCCGCGCCGCGGGTCTGGCCAATGCCGTGCTGCGCCGGGTCGCGGGGGTCGAGGGGTGGACCGATCTGCCGGTGCAGCCCCTGCCCGGCTGGCTGCGCCGCCGGTTGCGGGGGCTCTGGGGCGAGGAGGTCGTCAAGGCCATCGAGGCCGCGCATCACCGGACCCCGCCCCTGGACCTGAGCCTCAAGCCCGGCAAGACCGCACCCGAGGGGGCCGAGCCCGTCGCCACCTCGTGGCGGTTGCCCGCCGGGGTGCAGGTGAGCGCGCTGCCCGGCTTTGCCGAGGGCGATTGGTGGATCCAGGACGCCGCCGCCGCCCTGCCCGCCACGCTGCTGGCTGTGCAACCGGGTGAGACGGTGCTGGACCTCTGCGCGGCGCCGGGTGGCAAGACCATGCAGCTGGCAGCCCTGGGTGCCGATGTCACGGCGCTCGACCTCAGCGCGCCGCGGCTGAAACGGTTGGAGGAGAACCTCGCCCGCACCGGCCTCAGCGCCCGAATCGTCGCCGCCGATGCGCTGGACTGGACCCCGGCCGAGCCGGTCGACGCCGTGCTGCTGGACGCGCCCTGCTCCGCCACCGGCACGATCCGCCGCCACCCCGACCTGCCCTTCGTGCGCAAACCCGCCGATGTGGAGGCGCTGACCGCCTTGCAGGGGCAGCTTCTGGACCGGGCGCTGGGCTTTCTCAAACCCGGCGGGCGGCTGGTCTATTGCACCTGTTCGCTTCTGCCCGAGGAAGGCGAGGCGCAGGTCTCCGCCGCGCTGCAACGCCATCCCGGCCTGATCGCCGAGACCCCGGCCCTGCCCTTTGGCCGCGCCACGCCCGAAGGCGGCTGGCGCCTGCGCCCCGATGATCACGAAGGGGGCATCGACGGCTTCTACATGGCGCTCCTCCGCCAGAGAGGATGACAGAAGCCGCCCTTGGCGCTATGCCCGAGGGAAAAGAATGGTGAGGGCCATGGAGCAGGGCTGGAGCGCGCGCAAGACACGGTGGGGCAACCGCCTTGCCGCGCGTGCGGTGCGCTCGGCGCCCCCGGCGGGCGGCTTCGTGTCGATGCCGGAACCCCGCACCGTGGGCTTTTACGCCAAGGGCCGGCAACTGGCGCAGGGCAATTTCCTGCTGGCCGGGCATATGGTGGAAACGCTGGCGCCCTGGGATGTGGAGCCCCCCTCGCAGGGCTTCGCGGCCGAACTCCACGGCATGGCCTGGCTCGACCACCTCGCCGCCAATGGCGACCGCGAGGCGCGGCTCAAGGCGCAGGCCTGGGTCAGCGACTGGATCCAGCGCTTCGGCATGGGTGACGGCGCGGGCTGGACGCCCGATGTGACCGGCCGAAGGGTGCTGCGCTGGCTGCATCACGCGGTCTTCCTGACCGTGGGCCGCGAGGCCGAGGAGAACCAGCCCTTCTTTGCCGCGCTGGGTCGGCAGACCGCGTTCCTGGCCCGCCGCTGGCGCCACGCCACCCCCGGCCTGCCCCGGTTCGAGGCGCTGACCGGCCTGCTCTACGCCGCCTTCGCCCTGATCGGGATGGAGCCGCACCGGAGCGAGGCCGTGGGCGCCCTGACCCGCGCCTGCACCGATGACATCGCCGCCGACGGCGGCCTCGCCAGCCGCAACCCCGAGGATCTGCTGGAGACCTTCACGCTGCTGACCTGGGCGCTGCGGGCGCTGGAGGATGCCGGGGCGCCGATCCCCGCCGCGCTGGAAACCGCGCTGGGGCGGATCGCGCCCTGCCTCAGGACGCTGCGCCACGCCGATGGCGGGCTGTGCCGCTTCCACGGCGGCGGCCGGGGGATGGAGGGGCGGCTGGAACACGCGCTGTCCATCGCCGATGTGCCGGTCCGGCCCAACCGGTCGCTGGCCATGGGCTACGCCCGGCTCGAAGGCGGGCGGACGACGGTGCTGGTCGACGCCGCCGCCCCGCCCGGCGGACCCGCTGCGCGCTTCGCCCATGCCTCGATGCTGGCCTTCGAGCTGACCTCGAACCGGCGGCCGCTGGTGGTCAGCTCGGGCTCGGGCGTGCCGTTCGGGCCGGAATGGGAAAAGGCCGGGCGCGCCACCAATTCGCATTCGACCCTCTCGCTCGACGGCTTTTCCTCGGCCCGCTTCGGCCGTGTCTCACGCCCCGAGGAAGGCGGCGCACCGCTGGTCGAGGGGCCGTCGCTGGTCACCCAGCACCGCTCGGACGAGCGCGACGGATCGTCGCTGCTGCTCAGCCACGACGGCTATGTGCCGACCCATGGCCTCACGCATATCCGCACGTTGAGCATGGGGCGCGACGGGCGGGTGCTGCTGGGCGAGGATACGCTGGCCGCGCTGGAACCGCCGCATCGCAAGACCTTCGAGGCGGTGCTGATGCGCGGGAAAATGCGCGGCGTTTCCTATGCCTTGCGCTTTCACCTGCATCCCGATGCCGATGCATCGCTCGACATGAACGGCAGCGCCGTGTCGGTCGCGCTGCCCTCGGGCGAGATCTGGGTCTTCCGATTCGACGGCGCCGGGAGGCTGTCACTGGAGCCCTCGGTCTATCTGGAAAAGGGGCGGCTGGCGCCCCGGCCCTGCCAGCAAGTGGTCATCCGGGGCGTGATCCTGGACGATAGCGCGCAGATAAACTGGACACTCGCCAAGGCACGCGATACCCCGCTCGCGATTCGCGACATCGGCCGCGACGACGACCTGGCCCTGCCGCGTGACCTGTTCGCCCTGGATTGAGGAAGCCCTCCGAAATGACCGATCTTGTCCCCGTCAAACGCGCCCTTCTTTCGGTTTCCGACAAGGGCGGCCTGATCGAGCTGGGCCAGGCGCTCGCCGCGAAGGGCGTTGACCTGGTGTCCACCGGCGGCACCGCCAAGGCGCTGCGCGAGGCGGGGCTGGCGGTGAAGGACGTGGCCGATCTGACCGGCTTCCCCGAGATGATGGACGGACGGGTAAAAACCCTGCACCCGATGGTCCACGGCGGACTGCTGGCGCTGCGCGAGGACGCGGGGCATCTGGCCTCGATGGCCGAGCACGGCATCCTGCCCATCGACCTGCTGGTGGTGAACCTCTACCCGTTCGAGGCCACGGTGGCGAAGGGCGGGGATTACGACGACTGCGTGGAAAACATCGACATCGGCGGCCCGGCCATGCTGCGCGCTGCCGCCAAGAACCACGCCTATGTCACGGTCATCACCGACCCCGAGGATTACGCGCCCCTTCTGACGCAGCTGGAACAGGGCGGCACCACGCTGCGCTTTCGCCAGGAATGCGCGGCCAATACCTATGCCCGGACCGCGGCCTATGACGCGGCCGTCAGCAGCTGGTTCGCCAAGACGCTGGAAACCCCGGCCCCGCGCCGCCGCGCCTTTGCCGGCACGCTGGCCCAGACCCTGCGCTATGGCGAGAACCCGCATCAGTCGGCGGCTTTCTATCTGGACGGCACCGGCCGCCCGGGCGTCGCCACCGCCGTGCAGCATCAGGGCAAGGAACTGAGCTACAACAACATCAACGACACCGACGCGGCGTTCGAGCTGGTGGCGGAATTCGACCCGGCCGAGGGCGCCGCCTGCGCCATCATCAAGCACGCCAACCCCTGCGGCGTGGCGCGCGGCAAGACGCTGCTGGAGGCCTACAAGGCCGCGTTTGATTGCGACCGCACCTCGGCCTTCGGCGGGATCGTCGCGCTGAACCAGCCGCTCGACGCCGAAACCGCGCAGGAGATCACCGGGATCTTCACCGAAGTCGTGATCGCCCCCGGCGCGTCGGACGAGGCGAAAGCCATCTTCGCCGCCAAGAAGAACCTGCGCCTTCTCACCACCGACGGCCTGCCGAATGTGCGGGACGGCGGGCTGACCTTCCGCCAGGTCGCGGGCGGTTTCCTGGTGCAGGACAAGGACAACGGCTTCATCGGGCTGGACGATCTGAAGGTCGTGACCAAGAAAGCGCCGACCCCCGAGCAAATGGCCGACCTGCTGCTGGCCTGGAAGATCGCCAAACACGTCAAGTCGAACGCCATCGTCTACGTCAAGGACGGCGCCACGGTGGGCGTCGGCGCGGGCCAGATGAGCCGGGTCGATTCGGCCCTGATCGCCGCCAAGAAGGCCGAGCGCATGGCCGAGGCCCTGGGCCTTCCCCAGCCCCTGACCATCGGCTCGGCCGTCGCCTCGGACGCGTTCTTCCCCTTCCCTGACGGGCTGATGGAAGCCGCCGCCGCGGGCGCGACCTGCGTGATCCAGCCGGGCGGCTCGATGCGCGACGCCGAGGTGATCGCCGCCGCCGACGAGGCCGGGCTCGCCATGGTCTTCACCGGCATGCGCCATTTCCGGCATTGATCGCATGCGGCTGACCTTTATCACCGCCCTCGTCACGCTCTTGGCCGACCAGATCCTGAAATGGGTCGTGGTCGTCGGCCTGAACCTGCGCGAAATCCTGCTGATCGAGGTCTGGCCGCCCTATCTGACCCTGTCCATGGCCTGGAACCGGGGCGTCAACTTCGGCCTTTTCGCCGATGAGTCGCCGATCCTGCGCTGGGCGCTGATCGTTCTGCCGGTGGTGGTGACGGTCTGGGTCTGGCGCTGGGTCCGGCGCGAGGGCGGCGGGCCCCTGATGCGGGCCTCGGCCGGACTTTTGATCGGCGGGGCGCTGGGAAATGCCATCGACCGGCTGGTCTGGGGCGCGGTTGCGGATTTCCTCAACGTTTCCTGCTGCGGTTTCACCAACCCCTGGGCCTTCAACGTGGCCGATATCGCCATCTTCGTGGGCGCCTTCGGGCTGATCCTGGCCGCGGGGGGAAAAACGCCCCGTGACGACCGCGCCAGCATGGGCTAAGACAGGGCAACTTTCCTGCCGCTGTCCGAGACCGGGATGACCCTTCTTCGCCTCTGCACCCTTGCCACGATCGGCGCCCTGGCGCTCGGCGCCTGCTCGCGCAATGGCGACGTGCCCTTGCTGATGAACGCCTCGGCGCGTCAGAGCTCGCCCGATGAATTCTCGGTCCTGCCGACGCAACCGCTGCAGGCACCGCCCGATTTCAGCTCGCTGCCGACGCCGACGCCGGGCGGCACCAATCTGGTCGATCCCGATCCGCGCGCCTCGGTCGTGGCGGCGCTGGGCGGCCGGGTCTCGGCCGAACGGACCGGCAGCGTGCCCGCCGCCGATGCCGGGCTACTGGCCTATGCCGGGCGCAACGGGGTCACCCCCGATATCCGCACCACGCTGGCGGCCGAGGACGAGGACGTGCGCCGTCAGGGCGGCGGCCGCATCCTGGAGCGGATGTTCAACACCAACCTCTACCGCCGCGCCTATGAGGAGCAGATCCTCGACCCGCAGGCGGAATTGCAGCGCTGGCGGGCCCGCGGCGTGCGCACCCCGGCCGCGCCGCCACCGCCCCAGAACTGAGCGCCCCTGCACGACCCCCGACACGGCCCCCGCCATTGAGGCTTCACAAACGCGGCACACCCCGTTGCGCCGCGCCGGTGCCCCGGTCATTCTGCCCCGACTGACCGCGGAGCCCTTTTCATGTTCGTTGCCAAGCGCCTGATCGCCGCCTCTTTCGTCTGGGCTGCGAGC
Organism: Pararhodobacter sp.; assembly: GCF_034676075.1. Classification (GTDB taxonomy): domain Bacteria; phylum Pseudomonadota; class Alphaproteobacteria; order Rhodobacterales; family Rhodobacteraceae; genus Pararhodobacter. The sequence continues at coordinate 45,462 of NZ_JAUCCQ010000015.1, forward strand.
GCCCTTGCCGCCGCCGCCGAAGATCCCCAGCTCTTTACTCTCGACAATGGCATGCAGGTGGTGGTGGTCGAGGATCACCGCGCCCCGGTCGTCGTGCAGATGGTCTGGTATCGGGTCGGCGCCGCAGATGATCCCGCCGGGCATTCCGGCATCGCCCATTTCCTCGAACATCTGATGTTCAAGGCCACCGACAGCATGGAGGAAGGCGAGTTCGACGCCGTGGTGCAGGCCAATGGCGGCAGCCACAACGCCTTCACCAGCTGGGATTACACTGCCTATCACCAGCGCGTCGCCGCCGACCGTCTGCCGATCATGATGCAGATGGAGGCCGACCGCATGGTCAACCTGCGTCTCGACCGGTCGGACTGGCTGCCCGAGCGTGACGTGATCCTGCGCGAACGCGGGCAGACGCTGGAATCGAGCCCCGACCGGGTGTTCGGCGAACAGATGCGCGCCGCGCTCTACCAGAATTCGACCTACGGCCGCCCGATCATCGGCTGGCGGCACGAGATGGCGCAGCTGACCGGCGATATCGCCACCGAGTTCTACCGCGTCCATTACGCGCCCAACAACGCCATCCTGGTCGTCGCGGGCGATGTCGAGGCCGAGGAAGTCCTGGCGCTGGCCAACCAGTATTACGGGCCGATCCCCGCCGTCACCGACATGCCCGAACGGTTCCGCCCGCAAGAGCCGCCGCAGCTGGCCGAACGGCGGCTGGTCATGCGCGATGCGCGCGTCGGCCAGCCCTATGTGAACCGCCTCTATCTGGCGCCGAACCGCCGCCCCGGCGACCAGCACGAGGCCGCGGCCTTCGAGGTGCTGGCGGCGATCCTCGGCGGGTCCTCGCAGACCTCGGTGCTGGAACGCCGTCTGACCTATGACGAGGGGATCGCGATCAGCGCCTGGGCCGGGTACAACGGCGACGCGCTGGACAGCGGCACCTTCTCGCTGGGGATCATGCCGGCCGAGGGCGTCACGCTGGAAGCGGCCGAAGCGGCGCTGGACCGGGTGCTGGCCGATTTCATCGAGACCGGCGTCGACATGGACCAGCTCGAGCGGGTGCGCATGCAGATCCGCGCCGCGGCGATCTATGAACAGGACGACACCTCGGACCGGGCGAACACGCTGGGCGCCGATCTGGTGCTGGGCCTCAGCCTTCAGGACAGCGAGGAATGGCTGTCGATCCTGGAGGCGGTGACGCCCGAGGAAGTGCTCGCCGCCGCGCGCCGGCTCGACCGCCGCGCCTCGGTCACGGGTTGGCTGATGGGAGCAGAAGAGTGATGCGTTTCAACCGTCTGATCGGCGCCACGCTGGCGCTTGCCCTCTCCTTCGCTGCCCCGGCGCTGGCCATCGACATCGAGGACGTGACCTCGCCGGCCGGGCACGAGGCCTGGCTGGTCGAGGAGCATTCGATCCCCTTCGTTTCCATCGAGGTGGTCTTCACCGGCGGCGCCTCGCTCGACCCCGAGGGCAAGGCGGGCGCCGTCTCGCTGATGACCTCGCTGCTGACCGAGGGCGCGGGCGATCTGGACGCGCAGGGCTATGCCGCGGCGCTGGAAGCCCTTGCCGGGTCGGTCAGTTTCGAGGCCGGGCGCGATTCCGTGTCGATGACCATCCGCGCCCTGACCGAGAACCGCGACCAGGTGGTCGATCTGGCGCTGATGGCGCTGACCGATGCGCAGTTCAGCCACATGAGCCTGGACCGGGTGCGGGCGCAGACCATCGCCTCGCTCGAACGCGCAGCGCGCAACCCCAGCACCATCGCGCAGGAGACCTATTCGCGGCTGGGCTTCGCCGGGCATCCCTATGCCACGCCCACCGACGGCACCGCCGCCACGGTAGGGGCGCTGACGCTCGATGACATCCTGGCCGCCCATCGCGCCGCCTTCACCAGCGACCGCATCGTGGTCGGCGCCGCGGGCGACATCACCGGGCCGGAACTGGCGGCGATCATCGACCGCATCGCCGAAGGCCTGCCCACGGCTGAACGCCCGTTGCCCGAATACCGGGTTTTCGACGCCGCGCCCGGCGTGACCGTGGTGCCCTTCGACGGGCCCCAGTCGGTCATCCAGTTCGGCCACGGCGGCATGGATGCCGACGACCCCGATTTCATGGCCGCCTTCGTCATGAACGAGATCTTCGGCGGCGGCGGCTTCAACTCGCGCCTGATGGCCGAGATCCGCGAGGCGCGCGGCCTGACCTACGGGATCTACACTTCGCTGGCATCCAGCCAGTTCGGCGACAGCTATGTCGGCCGCTTCTCGACCGGCAACGAGACCGCAGCCGAGGCGATCGACCTGGTACGCGAGCAGTTCCGGTGGCTGGCCGATGGCGGCATCACCCAGCAGGATCTGGAGCGCATCCAGACCTACATGACCGGCGCCTATCCGCTCAGATTCGACGGCAATGAATCCATCGCCCGGATCCTCGCCTCGATGCAGTTCCAGGGCTATCCGCTGAACTACGTCAACATCCGGAACGATCTGGTCCGCGCCGTCACGCTTGAGGACATCCAGCGCGTCGCCCAGCGTCTGGCCCAGCCCGACGCGCTGCATTTCGTGGTGGTCGGCCAGCCTGCGGGTGTCGAATCCACGACGCCGTGACGCTTTCGCGGGGCGGGGCTTCATGCTATGCCTAGTGGCATGCATGCAGCCCGCCCCAAGATAAGCCAAGCCCTTCCCGTCATTCGTCAATTGGACGATGCCGCCGCGAATCGCATCGCAGCGGGCGAGGTCGTGGAACGCCCGGCCTCGGCGGTGAAGGAGCTGGTGGAGAATGCGCTCGACGCGGGCGCGACCCGGGTGCGGGTCGATTACGCGGGCGGCGGCAAGGTGCTGATCCGGGTGACGGACGATGGCCACGGCATGACGCCCGGCGATCTGCCGCTGGCGCTGAGCCGTCACGCCACCTCGAAGATCGACGGCACCGACCTCTTGGACATCCACACCTTCGGTTTCCGGGGCGAGGCGCTGCCGTCTCTCGGCGCCGTCGGGCGGCTGGCGATCACCAGCCGGGCCGAGGGACATGAGGGCGCCGAGATCACCGTCACCGGCGGCCAGATCGGCCCCGTCCGCCCCGCCGCGCTGAACCGCGGCACGCAGGTGGAATTGCGCGACCTCTTCTTCGCCACGCCCGCCCGGCTCAAGTTCCTGCGCACCGACCGGGCCGAGGCGCAGGCCATCGCCGAGGTGATGCGCAAGCTCGCCATGGCCGAGCCTTTCGTCGGCTTCACCCTCTATGACGTTGACGGCCAGCGCGAGATCCTGCGGGTCGATGCCGAACAGGGCGAACTCTTCGACGCGCTCGGCGCCCGCCTCGGCCGGCTCATGGGCCGCGACTTCGTGGACAACGCCATAAGGCTGGATCTGGAGCGTGACGGCTTCCGCCTGACCGGCTTCGCCGCGCTGCCGACCTATTCGCGCGGCTCGGCCGTGGCGCAGCACCTCTTCGTCAACGGCCGTCCGGTGCGCGACAAGCTGCTGATCGGCGCGCTTCGGGCCGCCTATATGGACGTGCTGTCGCGCGACCGGCACCCGGCGGCGGTGCTGTTCGTCGATTGCGACCCGCATCTGGTCGACGTGAACGTGCATCCCGCCAAGGCCGAGGTCCGGTTCCGCGATTCCGGGCTGGTGCGGGGCATGGTGGTCAGCGGCATCCGGCACGCGCTGGCGGGGGCCGGGCATCGCGCCTCGGGCACCGTGGCGGACGAGACGCTGGCGGCGATGCGGCCCGAACCCGTCGCGCCGCGCGTCTACCAGATGGATTTCGCCAGCCGCCCCTCACTGGGTGCGCTGCGCCACGCCTATGCCGCGCAGGCGCCCGAGGCTGCGCCGGTGCTGGCCGAAAGCCCCGCGCCCTTCACCTCTGCCCGGGTCGAGCCCGAACAGGGCCCGGTCGAAACCCCGCTGGGTGCCGCCCGCGCGCAGCTGCATGAAAACTACATCATCGCCCAGACGCAGGACGGGATCGTCATCGTCGACCAGCACGCCGCGCATGAGCGGCTGGTCTATGAACGGCTGAAGGCGCAGGTCGCGGAACACGGCATCAAGGCGCAAGCGCTGCTGATCCCCGAGATCATCACCCTGTCCATCAGCGACGCCCAGCGCCTGCTGGACCATGCCGGGGACCTGGCGACGCTGGGTCTGGTGCTGGAGCCCTTCGGCGAGGGCACCGTGGCCGTCCGCGAAACCCCCGCCGCGCTGGGGAATTGCGATGCGCGGGGGCTGGTGCTGGATATCCTCGATGAACTCTCGGACCTCGGGTCGTCGCAGAAGCTGGGCGCGCGGATCGACGCGGTGCTCAGCCGGATGGCCTGCCACGGCTCGATCCGCTCGGGCCGCCAGATGCGGGCCGAGGAGATGAACGCGCTCCTGCGCGAGATGGAGGCGACGCCGCTGTCGGGCCAGTGCAACCACGGGCGGCCGACCTATGTCGAGCTGAAACTCTCGGATATCGAGAAGCTGTTCGGCCGGCGATGACCCTCGACCTCACCGATCCCTGGGTTCTGGCTGCCGGCGGCGCCGGGATCCTCGTCCTCCTGTTGCTGCTGATCCTGCATGCCGCGCTGAAATCCGCGCGCATCGCCGCGCCGCTGGCCGGTCAGATGGCGCAGCTGGGCCAGCGGGTGCAGGCGCTTTCCGACGGCCAGCAGCATCTGGCGGGCGGGCTGCACCATGTCTCGGACGCGCAGGCACGGGCGCAGACGCAGATGCTGGGGCTGATGGAGCAGCGGCTGGCGGATGTGGCCGACTCGATGGGCGAGGCGCTGGAAGGCAGCGCCGTCCGCACCGCGCGCTCCCTCGGCGACCTGCACGCGCGGCTGGAGGCGATCGACAAGGCGCAGGCGAATATCGAGAAGCTGTCGGGCGATGTGTTGTCCCTGCAGGACATCCTGTCCAACAAGCAGACCCGCGGCGCCTTTGGCGAGATTCAGCTGCATGACATCGTGGCGCAGGCGCTGCCGTCGGACAGCTACACGATGCAGGCAACGCTCTCGAACGGGAAGCGGGCCGATTGTCTGGTGCATTTGCCCAAGCCCCCCGGCCCCATCGCCATCGACGCCAAATTCCCGCTGGAACCCTACGAGGCCTTGCGCGCGGCCGAGACCGAGGGCGAAAAGCAGGAAGCCCGGCGGATGATGCGCGCCGCGATCCGCCACCACATGCGGGCGATTGCCGAGAAATACATCCTTGAGGGCGAGACGGCCGAGGGGGCGCTGATGTTCCTGCCCTCGGAGGCGGTCTATGCCGAGTTGCACGCCAATTTCCCCGATCTGGTGCGCGAGGGGTTCGCGCTCAGGGTCTGGGTGGTCTCGCCCACCACCTGCATGGCGACGCTGAACACGATGCGGGCCGTGCTGAAGGACGCGCGGATGAAGGAGCAGGCGGGGGCGATCCGGCGAGAACTGGCGATGCTCTGCCGCGATCTCGACCTGCTGGGCGGGCGGGTCGAGAACCTCGACCGGCATTTCGCGCAGGCGGTGAAGGACGTGGCCGAGATCCGCACCTCGGCCGACAAGGCGACCCGGCGGGCGCGGCGGCTCGACAATTTCGACTTCGAGGAGGTGGCGCCCGAGACCGCGCCGCAGCGCCTGACCGACCGGCAGCCCGAACGGCTGGGCTGAGCCCGGACAGCGAAAAGGGCCGGGGTTTGAACCCCGACCCCTTTGCCTTCCGAAGTTTCCCAACCCGGAATGCCCCCGCCGCCCGGCCCCAACCGCCAGACGACAAGGGATCTTCAAACGGGAGACGGGCGGGGAAGTACCCCGCCCTGGCATCGCCGATCTTGGAAGGGTGTTACGCCCCGTAAGGCACCCAGACCGTCTTGACCTGCACGGACCGCCGCAGGAAGTCCCGCGAGTGTCCGGCCGGTCCCGTCCAGTCGCGCATCCGCGACTCGGCCCAGACGGGTTTGAGGTTGCCGGCCGAGAAAGCCTCGGCCTTGCGGCAGAGATCGGGGTCGGCGAAGACCCAGAGCGCCGCCACATCGTCATGTTTCGCCAGCGTCTCTGCCAGCTCGCCCCGGGGACCGGTGACGATGTTGACCACGCCGCCCGGCACGTCCGAGGTATCCAGCACCTGATAGAGGTCCAGCGCCGGGACCGGATTGGACTGCGAGGCCACGGCCACGACCCGGTTGCCCATGGCGATGGCGGGCAGCACGGTCGAGACGAAGCCCAGAAGCGGCGCTTCCTCAGGGCAGACAATGCCCATCACGCCGAAGGGTTCCTTCATCGCCAGCGTGACGTTGGGTCCGGTGGTGGAGTGGACCTTGCCGTCATACTTGTCGGCCCATGCCGCCCAGTAGAAGGCGCGTTCGACCGCCTGCGCGACCTCGTCCTTTGGTGCGAAATCCTTGGCGCGGGCCTGCAGGTTCTCGGCCATGAAATAGAGGACCTGCGCGCGGTTGTGGCCGGTGACCTTGGACCAGCCCTTGGCCCCATGCGCCGCCTCCACCGCGTTGCGGATATCCTTGCGCCCGCCCAGCGGGATCTGCGCGCCGGCCACGGCATAGGAATAGCCGCCGTCCGGGCGTTTCTGCCCGCCGCCGATGTAGAGTTTCCGCGTGCGGTCCACCGTGTCGCCCGTGGCCTCGCCCGGAGTGGCCGAGACGGCGGCGGGGGCCTTGCGCTCCTTGCCGCTGGCCTCGTCGGTGGTGAGATAGGCCAGCATCCCCTCGCGCGCGCCTTCACGCCCGAAACCCGATTCGCGCATGCCGCCGAAGGGGGCGTTGGCGTCGAACATGTTGGTGCCGTTGATCCAGACGACACCCGCCTTGACCTGCGACGCGATATCCAGCGCGGTGGTCAGGTTCTCGGACCAGATGCTTGCGGCGAGCCCGTAGCGGGTGTTGTTGGCCAGCTCCACCGCCTCGCCCGGCGTGCGGAAGGTCATCAGGGTGACGACCGGGCCGAAGATCTCCTCGGTATTGGCGATATTGGCCGCGCCCAGATCGGTCAGCAGCATCGGCGGGCAGAAGCTGCCCGGCCCCTCCGGCATCGGCGCTTGATGCAGCACCGCGCCTTGCTGGATCGCTTGATCAACGAGGCCCCGGATCCGCTCCAACTGCGTGCCATGCACCACGGCGCCGACATCGGTGGATTTGTCCAGCGGGTCGCCGACGCGCAGCTTGGCCATGCGGGCTTTCAGCCGGGCGGTGAAGGTCTCCGCCACCTGCTCCTGCACCAGAATGCGCGAGCCCGCGCAGCAGACCTCGCCCTGATTGAACCAGATCGCGTCCACTACGCCTTCGACCGCCGCATCCAGATCGGCCTCGGCGAAGACGATGAAGGGGGATTTGCCGCCCAGTTCCAGCGTCAGCGCCTTGCCGCTGCCCGCGGTTTGCTGGCGGATCAGGCGGCCCACTTCGGTCGAGCCCGTGAAAGCGATCTTGTCCACGTCCGAGGCGACCAGCGCCGCTCCGGTCCGCCCGTCACCGGTGACGATGTTGACGACGCCCTTGGGCAGACCGGCCTCGATGCAGAGTTCGGCGAACAGAAGCGCCGTCAGGGGCGTGAATTCGGCGGGTTTCAGGACGACCGTGTTCCCGGCGGCCAAAGCGGGCGCGATCTTCCACGCCATCATGAGCAGCGGGAAGTTCCACGGGATGATCTGCCCGCAGACGCCATGCGGGCGCATGCCGGGGAATTCATCGGCCAGAAGCTCGGCCCAGCCAGCGTGATGGTAGAAATGGCGCACGGCCAGCGGCACGTCGATATCGCGGGATTCGCGGATCGGCTTGCCGTTGTCGAGCGTCTCCAGCACGGCGAACAGGCGTTCCCGCTTCTGCATCAGCCGGGCCAGCGCATAGAGATGCCGCGCCCGCTGCCCGCCGGACAGCTTCGCCCAACCCTTTGCCGCCGACCGCGCGGCCTTCACCGCCTCGGCCACGTCAGCGTCAGTCCCTTGCGTGACCTGCGCCAGGTCGGCGCCCGTTGCAGGGTTGGTAACGGCGAAGGTCTCGCCCGGCTTGGTGAAGGCGCCGTTGATGAAGTGACCGAAGGCGCGGCCTTTCAGCCAGTCCATGGCGACAGCGGCGGATTCGGGGGCGGGACCGTAGTCCATCATGGCGAGGGCTTCCGTGACTGTGGGCATGGTGACCTCAGGCGATGGCGTGGCGGTGCGAGGCGGCATAGCGCCCGGTGACATAGTGTTCGAGCTGCCGCTCGATATCGCCCAGCATGGACGAGGCGCCGAAGCGGAAGAGGTCGGGCTGCAGCCAGTCTCGACCCAGCTCTTCCTTCATCAGGATCTGCCAGGACAAGGCGTCCTTGCCGGTCTTCATCCCGCCCGCGGGCTTGAACCCGATCTTCACCCCGGTCCGCTCGCCATAATCGCGCAGGGCCCGCACCATGGTCAGCGAGACCGGGATTGTGGCGTTGACGCCCTCTTTCCCGGTCGAGGTCTTGATGAAATCGGCCCCCGCCTGCATGGCCACCATCGACGCCGCATAGACATTCGACAGCGTGACCAGATCGCCGGTCGCCAGAATCGCCTTCATATGCGCCGCGCCCGAGGCTTCGCGCATCGCCGCGATCTCATCGTAGAGCGCAGCCCACTCGCCCTGAAAGACATGGGCGCGGGTGATGACGATGTCGATCTCGTCAGCGCCCTGATCGACGGCATAGCGGATCTCGGCCAGCCGCAGGTCCAAGGGCATCAGCCCCGCCGGAAAGCCCGTCGCGACCGAGGCCACCGGGATCCCGCTGTTCGACAGCGCGCGCTTGGCCGCGCCCACCATCGTCGGATAGACGCAGACCGCGCCGGTCTTCGGCATCTCGGCCAGACCCAGCCCCTCGGCAATCGAATCGGCCAGCGGACGCCGAGCCTTGGCACAGAGCCGCGCCACCCGGTCTTCGGTATCGTCGCCCGCCAGCGTGGTCAGGTCCATGCAGCGAATGGCATTGACCAGCCAGGCCGCCTGATGTTCCTTCTTCACACTGCGCCGCGCCAGCAGGCTGGCCGCCCGACGCTCGGCAGCGGGGCGGTTGACCTGAACGCGGTCGAACCAGTCTTTCGTCAGCGGCATTCCGGGGTTGCGGTCGTGCGTCATGGGGGGAATCCGGGCTCGGGGAGAAGCGACACTATGGCACGCTCCGGGTAGCACACAATTCCCTTTTGACCAAACGGTCAAATTACCTCACGTCGCAAGCGCCATCACGCCGGGCCAAAGAAAATTGACATTCCCGCGGCCCGGGCATACCCAAGCGCAACGGTTGGGATTGCCGAAAAATGACCGAACTGCCCAAGACCCTGACCTTCCGCATGCCGGCCGACGCCTCGCCGCTGGGCTTCCGCCAGCGCCCGGCCAAGCCGCTGCTGGAAGTCGACCGCCTGCGCAAGACCTTCTCCCATGCCGGAGCGGCGGCGGTCGAGCGCGTGTCTCTGGCGCTGGGCGAAGGCGAATTGCTGGCGCTTCTCGGCCCCTCGGGCTGCGGCAAGACCACGACGCTGCGGATGATCGGCGGTTTCGAGGACCCGGACGAAGGCTCAGTCTCCTTCGAGGGCCGCGACATCACCCATCTGCCGCCGGAAGCCCGCGGCATCGGCTTCGTCTTTCAGGATTACGCGCTCTTCCCGCATCTGTCGGTGCTGGACAACGTGAAATTCGGCCTGCGCAAACTGCCCCGCGCCCAGGCCCAGTCCCGGGCCGAGGAAATGCTGCGCCTGGTCGGTCTGGCCGATCTGGGCAAACGCCGCCCGCACCAGCTGTCGGGCGGCCAGCAGCAGCGCGTGGCGCTGGCCCGGGCGCTCGCCGTGGCGCCGAAGCTGATCCTGCTGGACGAGCCCTTCTCGAACCTCGACGCCAAGATGCGGGTCGAGACGCGGCAGGAAGTGCGCAAGCTGCTGAAGGAGACCGGCTCGGCCGGGATCCTCGTGACCCACGATCAGGAGGAAGCGCTGGCGCTCGCCGACCGGATCGCGGTGATGGATGCGGGCCGCGTCGTGCAGATGGGCACCCCGGACGAGATCTACCGCAACCCGGTCAGCGAATTCGTCGCCAATTTCATCGGCCGGTCCAACATCCTGACCGGCACGGCCAATGGCATGAACGTGCAGACCGCCTTCGGCAACCTGCCGATGAGCCGCGCGGCGAATGGCGCGGTGACGCTGGCGGTGCGCCCCGAGCAGATCATGCTCGACGCCGATCCCAACGGCGCGGCGATCATCACCGGGCGCGAATTCCGCGGGCATGACCAGATATACTGGGTACAGGAAGGCGACGAGTGTCTGATCGTCATCTCCGGCCCCGGCCAGCAGCACGCGATCGGCACGCGGGTGACGATGCGGATCTGCGATTGCGTGGTTCCGCTCACCTGAACACGCCGTTCTTTCCCGTTTAACGCGATTGCGGTAGACTTCTGTCAAAACAAGGACAGAGCAGGCTTTCCATGGATCTCCGCGCCGGATTCCTCTGGCTGTGCGCCGCATGCCTCCTCCCGATCGACGCGGGCGCCAATGTCGATCGCTCGCCCCGCCCGCAAAGCCGCCCGGTTTCGGGCGGCAGTGTCCTCACGCCGCCCACCCGCGCCGCCACCCCGATCGAGGGCGATGAGCGGGAGGCGACGCGCGCCCTGGCCCGCGGCGCGGCGCTGGCGGGGCTTGCACCGGCCATCAGCCAGCGCCCGCAGGCCCGGCCCGTTGCACTGGCCCGCGCCACCCAGGCCAGCGCGCCGGTCGTCACCGCCTCGGGCAATGCCCAGTTCGACCGCTGGCTGACCGGGTTCCGCAGCCGCGCGCGTCAGGCCGGGATCTCCGAGCGGGTGCTCAACGCCTCGCTCAACGGCATCCGCCCGAACAATGAAATCCTCCAGCGCGAGGCGCATCAGCCCGAATTCAGCCGCCCGATCTGGGAATATCTCGACAGCGCCGTGTCGCAGACCCGCATCGCCAACGGCCAGCGCGCCCTGCGCGAGCACCGGCGCCTCCTGGACGAGATCGAGGCCCGCTACAACGTCGACCGCGAAGTCGTGGTGGCGGTCTGGGGACTGGAAAGCTCCTTCGGGACGCTCAGGGGCCGCACGGCGATCATCCCGGCGCTGGCCACCCTCGCCATGTCCTCGCGCCGCGCGGATTTCTACGAGGAACAGCTGATCGGCGCCTTGCGCATCATCCAGTCGGGCGACGTGGACCCCAGCCACATGGTCGGCAGCTGGGCCGGAGCGATGGGCCACACCCAGTTCATCCCGACCAGCTACCTCGCCTATGCGGTGGATTTCCGCGGCGACGGGCGGCGCGACATCTGGTCCGACGATCCGACCGATTCGCTCGCCTCGACCGCCGCCTATCTCGCCAGCCACGGCTGGCAGCGCGGCCAGCCCTGGGGGGTCGAGGTGGTGATCCCCCGCAATTTCAACCCGCGCCTCGCCAACACCAGCCGCAGCGTCGGCGAATGGCGCCAGCTGGGGATCGAGCCTCAGCGCGGCGCCAGCCTGCCCCGCTCGGGCGAGGCGACACTCCTGTTCCCGGCCGGCTCGCGCGGGCCGGCGATCCTCGCCTTCCAGAACTTCCGCACCATCAAGCGCTACAACAACGCCGATGCCTATGCGATCGCCATCGGCCATCTGGCCGACCGGCTGCGCGGCGGCGGCGGCTTCGTCGGCAACTGGCCGCGCGACGACCGCCCCCTCAGCCGGACCGAGCGGGAGGAGCTGCAACGCATCCTCGCTCGGGCGGGGCATTACGACGGCACCATCGACGGCCGCGTCGGTCAGGGCACGCTCAGCGCGGTGCGCGACTGGCAGGCCCAGAACGGCCTGCCGCCCGACGGCTACGTCTCGCTCGCGCTCCTGCAAAGGATGAGGCGGTAAGGCAAAGCCCCACCGCCCCATCTTTGTTCTGAAAATATCCTCGGGGGTATCCAAAGGGGGTGGAAAACCCCCTTTGGCGGGGGGTGCGGGGGGCTGGCCCCCCGC
>NZ_JAUCCQ010000016.1:0-57213 GCF_034676075.1 Pararhodobacter sp.
GATGGGCCACGCGGGCCGGGTTGGTGGCGTAGTCGGGGTTTCCCGGCAGGTCGGGTAGATCCAGCAACCGGCAGAAGGCGGCGAATTGCCGGTCATTGCCGCAGGCCACGATCACATGCCCGTCCGACGCGGGGAACACCTGATAGGGCACGATATTCGGATGGGCATTGCCCAGTCGGGCCGGGTTCACACCGCCCAGCAGGTAGTTGGTCGCCTGGTTGGCCAGCACCGCCACACCGCAATCGAGCAGCGACAGGTCCAGATGCTGGCCGAGGCCCGACCGCGCCCGTTCGGTCAGCGCCGCCTGAATGCCGATCACCCCGTAAAGCCCGGTGAAGATGTCGATCCAGGCCACGCCCACCTTCTGCGGCTCGCCCGCCGGGTCGCCCGTCAGGTCCATGATCCCGCTCATGCCCTGCACGAGGAAATCGTAGCCCGGTAGCGCCGCGCGGGGGCCGGTCTGGCCGAAGCCGGTGACCGAGGCATAGATCAGGCGCGGGTTCAGCGCGGACAGGCTCTCGTAATCGAGGCCGAACTTCCGCAGGCCGCCCAGTTTGAAATTCTCGACCAGCACATCGGCCTCGGCGATGAGATCGCGCAGGCGGGCGAGGTCGCCCTCGTTCTGGAAATCGCACGTCACCGAGGTCTTGCCCCGGTTCGCCGCGTGGAAATAGGCCGCGACCATTTCGGTGCCGCCGCCCGGCAGGGGGCGCTCGATGAAGGGCGGGCCCCAGCGGCGGGTGTCGTCGCCTTCGGGCGCCTCGACCTTGATCACCTCGGCGCCGAGGTCGGCCAGCGTCTGGCCGATCCAGGGTCCGGCGAGGATGCGCGCCAGTTCGACGACGCGCAGCCCCTTCAGGGGCGCAGCCGCCTCAGAGGTCATAGGGAACCGCCACGCCCAGCCTGCCCGCCAGCGCCGCCAGATTGGCGGCGGTGCCGGCGGCCAGCGGGATGCCCTCGGCCCCGCGCTGTGCCGCGGTCTGCGCGCCGCGCTCGCCGGGCAGCAGCACCGCGTCGGTGCCGGGGGCCGGGGGCAGGGCGTGGATCTGGTCGACCAGCAACCGGACCGAGGCCAGGAAGACCTCGGGCGCGCCAAAGGCCGCCGGGTCGATGGCCAGCACCATGCCGTTGAACCCGCCCTTCTTCGTCCCCTCCAGCACCGGGCCGATCACCGGATTGCCCGCCAGAACCGAGGTCAGAAGCTCGATCATCAGGGACAGGCCCGATCCCTTCGCCCCCGCCATCGGCAGCAGCGAGGTCACGGCAGCGGGATCGGTCGTCTCGTGCCCCTCGGCATCGACACCCCAGCCACGGGGGATCGCCCGGCCGTTTTCCTTGGCGGCCATGATCTTTCCCAGTGCCACGGCGGCGGTGGACATGTCGAGCACCACGGGTTCCGCGCCCGGGACCGGCACGGCGATGGACAGGGGGTTGGTGGACAAGGCCTCGCCCACCGCGCCGTGATAGTTCATCAGGGGTTTCGAGGCCGTCATCGCCAGCCCCACCAGCCCCTGCCGGGCCAGCGCGCAGGTGAAATAGCCGACGGCACCCGCATGGCTGATCCGCCGCACGGCGCACCAGCCCAGCCCCTGCACGCGGGCCAGATCGGCCGCCTTGGCGACGGCCGCGTTCATCCCCACCGCGCCCGGGCATTTGCCGCCGTCGAGCAGGCAGACCGCACCGCGCGCGCTCACCGTCTCGATGCTGCCGCCCGACAGCATGACGCCCGTCTCGATCATCTCCAGATACCGCGGGATGCGCAGTACCCCGTGGCTGTCGACGCCGCGCAGATTGGCCCAGACCAGCAGCTCGGCGGTCTGGGTGGCATCGGCATTGGTGAACCCGCCTGCCGTCAGCAGGTCATGGGCGAAACGGCGCAGGTCGGCGGCGTCGATCTGGGGCATCTGTCGGTCTTTCCAGGGTCAGCTGGCGAGCGGCGTGGGGAAGAACTTGTCCAGCCAGCCCTTCATCATCGCCTTGGTGCGCGGCGCATCCTTGGGCGAGAGCGGGAAATGCGCGGTCGTGTCGATCAGCATCAACTCCTTGGGGTGGTTCGCCTTTTCCCACAGCCGGACGGATTCGATGGTCGGCGTGATCGTGTCGTTGGCGGTGTGGAACAACAGCAGCGGCCGCGGCGCGATGTTCGCCACCACATCATCGGCGCGGAAGTTGCGCATCGACCAGGCGGTTTCCGTGGGGATCTCCATGATCGCCTTGGGGGACAGGTTGGCGCGCAGCGCCGGCGGGATCGGCACCGCGTCGAAGCGCGACATCCAAGCGCTTTCGCCGGTCTCCTGTTTGTGCTTGCGGCCCTCGTCCAGGATCTTGACGAACTTGGCCCAGCTTTCCTCGGTCGGGTGCTGGCCGCGGAACTTGCGTTCGCCGTCGCCCCAGCCGCAGGACGACAGGCAACAGGCGACCCGTTCGTCCACCCCGGCGGTGTAGACCGAGACGGCGGCGCCAAAGCTGTGGCCGGTGATGCCGATGCGCTTCGGGTCAACCTCGGGCCGTTTGGCCAGCCAGGTCAGGGCGTTCTTGGCGTCGGCCACCTGATCCATGCAGCGGACCTGCGCCCGCTCGCCTTCCGATTCACCGCAGCAGCGGAAATCGAAGCGCAGCGCGACATAGCCGAATTCCTCCATCATCTCGGCCTGGATCTGGGCGTGACTCTCGTCCTTGGAGCCGACGAAACCATGGCAGACGATGAAGGCGGGCAGCGGCGTGCCGTCGTAGCCATCCGGGATATGCACGACGCCCGAGAGTTTCAGCCCGTCGGATTCGAAGGTGATCTTTTCCTGCATTGTCAGGCTCCTGTTCCGAAATCAGCTGAGCGCCATGAAGGGGAAGAAATGCTCGCGCCATTCGAGGGGCGCGGGCGTGCCCCAGACGTTCATCACCCGCACGTTGCCGGGCCGTTCGAGGTTGGTGATGATGTTGGCCTCGAAATGCGCATCGTCGGCGATGGTCGACATCGGCCCCGCGCATTCGACCATCGCCCCCGAGCTGTCGAGGTAATAGGCATAGGTGTTGTCGCCCGGCCGGTGGCGGCCCGGGCCCCAGATGAACTGCCGGTCGTAATCGTCCAGCAGGTCGCCCAGGCGGCAGTACATGTTGAATTCGGGGAATTCGAACGAGTAATGGTGCAGCCCGGCGGCATGGCTTTTGACGATGCCGAGGATGTGGTGCTGGCGGTTGCCGCCATAAAGCCAGGTGAGCGAGTCGTTCACCATCTTTTCGGACATGCCCAGATCGCCGATCGCCTTCAGCTGGCGGACGGTGGCCTGCGGATCGGGGCTGAGCAGGTTCATGTGATCCAGCCGCCGGGGCGCGACGCCGGGCGTCGCCTGGCGCGGGTTGTGGATGTCATTGCGGATCGGCGTGTGGATCTCGAATTGTAGGCCCTCGGGCGTGGCGAAGGTGACGCCCGCGTCCATGCAATCGAGGCTCGGCTCGCGCGCGGTGATGCGGCAGCCCGCGCCCTCGACCCGGGCGGCGGCGGCCTCGACATCGGCGGCGGTCAGCGCTTCCAGCCCGATGGTATGCGTCGAATTCTCGGCCGCCTCCACCAGCACCAGCTCGGCCTTGCGCCCGTTCGAGCTGAGCCAGACCTGACCCTGGCCCTCATGCGTCACGCGCAGGCCGAGGATCTCGGTCGAATCCCGCACCACATCGGCGATGCACTTGGTGTTGAGCTTCACATGCCCCACGGCGTGGACGATCTGGGCCATAGGCCGCCTCCCTCAATGCGAACGATTCCGGTATCGCGGTTGTAGAGAGGAATTTTGAAAGACGCAAGAAGTTTCGAAAATCCTGTGTATTGCGAAAACGTCGGGTCAGCGGGGTTCGGCCCTGTCCTGCGCCACCCGGTTGCGCAAGAGGCCCAGGCCCGGCACCTCGACCTCGACCACATCGCCGGGGGCCAGGAATTCCGGCGGTTTGCGGGTGGCGCCGAAGCCCGAGGGCGTGCCGGTGACGATCACGTCGCCGGGGGCCAGCGGGGTGAAGCTGGACATGTAGGCAATCAGCCAGGCGGGATCGAAGATCATGGTCGACAGCGCCACCTCCTGCTTGACCACACCGTTGACCCGGGTCTGAAGCGCCAGCGCCGACAGATCCGGCACCGCGTCGCGGCTGACCATCCAGGGACCGAAGGACCCGCTTTCCCAGAAGTTCTTGCCGGGCGTGAACTGGGTCGAGTGCTTCTGCCAGTCCCGCACAGAGCCGTCGTTGAACAGCGCGTATCCGGCGATATGGCTTTCGGCACGTTTGCGCGGTATCCGGTGGCCGGGCTTGCCGATGATGAGCGCCACCTCGCCCTCGTAGTCGAATTTCTCGGACGCCGCGGGTTTGCGCAGCGGCTGATCGTGGCCGGTCAGTGAGTCAGCGAAGCGGGTGAAGACCAGCGGATAGGCCGGCGCCTCCTTCCCGGCCTCGTGGAAATTCGTCGCGACGCAGAGCACCTTGCCCGCGTCCGGCACCGGCGGCAGATACGTCAGCCCCGCCAGCGGCAGCACCGGCGCCGCGGCCAGATCGGGGCGAAACCCTTCAGCGATGCGGGGCAGCAGCGCCTTCAGGCTGGGCGGCAGGCCTGGCAGAGTGTCCAGCCGGTGCAGGCTTTCCCCCTGAACGACGCCATAGATCACCTGCGCACCAAGGCGGAAACTGGCGTAGTTCATCGGGGGCGTCCTTCCGGCAGAAAACAGAAATCATCTCAGATTATCGGCATATAACAAATTTTCGAAACTATGCCAGAGCGGGAAAATCCTGCCCCAGCCCGGCAAACGAAAAACGGGCCCGCGAGGGGCCCGTTTGCTGTCCGATGGGAGGCAGTCTCAGCTCTCGCCCCAGATCGCCTGCGCGGTGCTGACCACCAGTTCCAGCTTACGCTTCTCGTCATCCACCGTGATGGCATTGCCATGCTCGGTCGAGGCGAAGCCGCATTGCGGCGCGATGCCCAGCTGGTCGAGGTCGACGTATTTCGACGCCTCGTCGAATTTCGCCTTCAGCCAGTCGGGGCTTTCCAGCGTGCCGGTCTTCGTCGTGATGAACCCGGCCATGACCCGCTTGTGGCCCTTGGGCAGCAGTTTCAGCGGCTCCAGCCCGCCCGCGCGCTCGGTGTCGTATTCCATGAAATAGACATCGACCGAGGTGCGGTTGAAGATCGCGTCGGCGGCGAGGTCATAGCCCCCTTCGGCCACATGCGACGAGCGGAAATTGCCGCGGCACATGTGCATGCCGATCACCATGTCCTCGGGCCGGTCCTTAATCGCCTCTTCCAGCATCCAGGCGTAGGTATCGACCAGCTTGTCGGGGTCCTGGCCCTTGGCGCGGCGCATCTCGCGCTGCTTGGGATCCGAGAGATAGGCGAAGAAGATGTCGTCCAGTTGCAGATAGCGACAGCCCGCGTCGTAGAAGGCCTGCACGGCTTTCTTGTAGGTCTTGGCGATGTCCTGAACCATCAGGTCGGGGTCGCGGTAGGGGGCGTAGTCGATATTCTCGGGCTCCATGCGGAAATGGCAGGCCGAGGGGCCGGGGATCGAGATCTTGGCCACGCCATCGGCCGGGCTCACCAGCCCCTGCAGATAGGTGAAATGGCGCAGCATCGGGTGATCGGCCGGGAAATCCAGCGGGCCGGTCAGATGCGGCTCGATCGGGGGCGTCTTGTGCTCGGTCTTGAAATCCAGCGACCTGGTCGCGGCTTTCATGTCCAGCCCGGTCAGCATGCCCATGAAATCATAATGCCAGAAGGCCCGGCGCGCCTCGCCATCGGTGAAGACCTTGAGGCCGGTCGCCCGTTGCAGATCGACCAGCTCGCGGATGCCCGCATCCTCGATGGCGGTCAGCTCAGCGGCCGGGACATGGGCGTTGCGCGCGGCCTGGATCGCGGCCGGGCGCAGCAGCGAGCCGACATGATCCGCGCGATGCGGCGCGCGGCGTTTGGGGGTGTTGGTGTCGATCATGATCTTGCCTTTCGGAGGGCCCGCAGGGGCGGGCCCGGGATGGCGGCAAAATCATGCAGCCGAGTTGCCAGGTCAACATGAGCGGAAGCGCATAATTCTCATGACGATCATGAGGGTGGCACCATGTTCGCGTCCCTCAGCAGCGCCAGGAAATTCTCGGCGGCGCGGCTGCGGTGGCGCGGGCGATGGCTGATGGCGGTGAAGCGGCGGGCGGGGAAAGGGGCGGGGCCCTCGAAGACCCGGCCCCGCTCGCAATGCGGCGCGGCGGCCAGATCCGACAGCACGCTGGCGCCACGCCCGGTCTCGATGGCGGCGATGCAGGCCTCGTTCGAGGGCAGCTCCAGCATCGGCGCCACCGGCCCGATGCCCAATGCCGCCAGCGCCTCGTCCACCGTGGCGCGGGTGCCCGAGCCCGGCTCGCGCAGCACCCAATCGGCGCCCGCCAGATCGTCCGGCCCCAGCCGCTGGCGCCCGCGCCAGGGGTGGTCCTTGCCCACCAGCAGCACCAGCCGGTCGCCGCCGATGGTCTCGACCTCCAGGTCCGACCCTTCGACCCGGCCCTCGACCAGCCCCAGATCGGTCTCTCCCGCCCGGACCGCGGCCAGAACCGAGGCGGTGTTGCCCTGCCGGAAATCCAGCGCGACGCGCGGGTGGCGGGTCTGGAAGGCGATGAGGTGGCGGGGCAGGAAGTAGCTGGCCACCGTCTGGCTGGCCTGCAGGCGCAGACTGCCGACTGCGCCGCCCCGGACGTCCGCCAGCCAGGCCTCGGCCTCGCGCGCGCGGGCCAGCAGCGCCTCGGCCCGGGGCAGGAAAAGCCGCCCGGCCTCGTTCAGTGCGATGCCCCGGCCCACCCGGTCGAACAGCGCCACGCCATGCTGCGCCTCCAGCGCCTGCACCGAGGCGCTGACCGCCGATTGCGTCAGGTTCAGCACCTCGGCGGCGCGGGTCACGTGCTGAAGCCGCGCCACGGCCAGGAAGATGCGGAGCTGTTCCAGCGTCATTGATCGTCATTCCTGATCGTTTCATCAAGAATAATCAGTTGGAGTGCTGGGAGGCAAGCCGCTAGAGCGCAAGGCACCGACGAAGGAGAGCCCATGTCCGCCCTTGCCGCCAGCTTCCGCACGACCCTGGGCGATCTGGTGCCGGGCCTCCTGCTGGTGGGAATCGTCACCGCCGCCGCTTTTCAGGCCCGCACGCTGCCGGGTCTGTCGGGGCTGAGCCCGGTCATTCTGGCGATCCTGCTGGGCATGGCCTTTGCCAATCTGGTGGGCGTGTCCGAGCCCTGCCGCCGCGGGATCGCCTTCGCCGGACGCCGGGTGATGCGGGCGGCGGTGGCGCTGCTGGGGGCACAGATCACCCTTGCCGACCTGATGTCGTTCGGCTGGCAGGGGCTGGTGGCGGTGCTGGCCGCCGTCGCGGTGACGCTGCCGGTCAGCCACGGGATCGGCCGCCGCTTGGGCGTGGCGCCGGACCTGTCGATCCTCATCGCCACCGGCAGCGCGGTCTGCGGCGCCTCGGCCATAGCCGGGGCCAATTCGGTGATCCGGGCGCGGGAGGATCACGTCAGCTATGCCGTCGCGGTCATCACGCTCTGGGGCACAATCGGGCTGTTCGCCGTGCCGCTGCTCGGGGATCTGCTGGGCCTCAGCCCGGTGCAGACCGGGATCTGGGCTGGCCTGTCGCTGCATGAGGTGGCGCAGGCGGTGGGCGCGGGTTTCGCCGGGGGCGAGGCCTCGGGCCAGGCGGCGGTGGCGATGAAGCTGGGGCGGGTGCTGCTGCTGGCGGGCGTGGTCTTCGCGCTGGGCAGGCTCTGGCACCGTACCCCCGCCCCGGGCGAGGGCAGGCCCCGCGCCGTGCCGGAATTCCTGCTGGTCTTCCTGGCCCTCGCCGCGCTCAATTCCGCGGGCTTCCTGCCCGAGGCCCTGCGCGAAGGCGCGGCGCTGGCCACGCCCCTGATGCTGGCCGCCTCACTGGCCGCGCTGGGCATGGGGACGCGGTTCGCCAGTCTGCGCGCGCTGGGCGCGGCGCCGCTCTGGCAGGGGGCGGCCACCTATGCGGTGATCGCCGCGCTGGGGCTGGGGGCGGCGCTGGTCATCGGCTGAGCCGCCCTCAGAACTCGACTTCCAGCTCGGTGATCTCGTCGGGTTCGGCCAGCGCGCCCTCGGTCCATTCGACCATCAGATCCCAGCCCAGAACCGCCTCGACATAGGCCTGAAGCACCGGGTCCAGATCGACCGAATAGGTGCGGAAGCGGGTGCAGACCGGGGCATACATCGCATCGGCCACGGTGGGCGTCGTCCCGAACAGGAAGGGCCCGGGCGAGGTCAACAGGCATTGGTGCCAGATCTCCTTGACCCGCTCGATATCCGGCCGCGCGCCCGAGAAGATCTTGAACGCCTTGTGCCGCGCCTTCAGGTTCATCGGCAGGGCCGAACGCAAGTTGTAGAACCCCGAATGCATCTCGCCCGAGATGGAGCGGCAGAGCGCCCGCTGCGTCACGTCGCGGGGATAAAGCCCGGTCTCGGGGAAGGTCTCGTGCAGGTATTCGGCGATGGCCAGCGTATCCCAGACAGCGATGGTCCCGCGTTCCAGACGCGGCACCCGGACCGAGGGCGAGAGCAGCAGCAGCTCCTGCCGGTTCGACGCGCTGTCCGGGTCGACCTGCGCCTCGTCAAAGGCGATTCCAGCCATCTTGCACAATAACCAGCCGCGCAGCGACCATGAGGAGTAGTTCTTTGATGAAATCGTAAGCGTTGCGCGTGGCATGATCGCCTCCTGATGCCGCAATGCAGCGAAGCACACGATTTGTGTCGCATGGGTCCCGGCGCGTGGCTAGTCTTTTCCCAGGATCAGGAGGGCGGAACGCCGTGCTTTATGCAGCTTATCAGGGGGCTGATGATTTCTTCGCCCCTTTGAGAACCTGGGCCCAGCTTGGACTGGCGCTCACCCCGAAACTCTCCGGTCCCTTCGCCGATCTGCTGCGCCACACTGCGGCGGGGCTGGAGATGGTCTCGCGCTATCAGCTGACGCATGCGCGGCCCGATTGGGGCATCACCTCGGTCCGGGTCGGCAACCGCGATGTGCCGGTGACCGAAGAGGTGGCGCTGGACCTGCCCTTCGGCCAACTCCTGCATTTCAAGCGCGACCTCGACACGCCGCAGCCGAAGGTGCTGCTGACCGCGCCGCTGTCGGGGCATTTCGCGACTTTGCTGGCGCAGACCGTGCAGGTGCTGCTGCGCGACCACGATGTCTATGTCACCGACTGGAAGAACGCTCGCGACGTGCCGCGCTCGGCCGGCGATTTCGGGGTCGAGGATTACATCGGCTACGTCATCCGCTTTCTGGAGGAACTGGGCCCCGGCAGCCATGTCGTCGCCGTCTGCCAGCCCTGCGTGCAGACGCTGGCCGCCGTCGCCGTCATGTCGGCCGACAGGAACCCGGCGACGCCCCTCAGCATGACCCTGATGGCGGGGCCGGTCGATGTGCGCGAAAGCCCGACGGCGGTGAACAATCTGGCGATGGAAAAGCCGCTGTCCTGGTTTCAGCAGAACGTCATCGCCACCGTGCCCTGGCGGTTCGCGGGCGGCGGGCGCAAGGTCTATCCGGGCTTCGTGCAGCTGACCGCCTTCATGACCATGAACATGGAGCGCCACCTCGCCACCCACCGCAAGCTCTATGACCACCTCGCCGCGGGCGAGCACGAGGAAGCGCGCAAGATCAAGGAATTCTACGACGAGTATTTCGCGGTCCTGGACCTGACCGAGGAATTCTACATCGAGACCATCGACCGCATCTTCCAGCAGGCGCAGCTGGCCACGGGCGGCTTCACCTATCGCGGCAGGACGGTCGATCCCGGCGCGATCCGCAACACGCTGCTGCTGACGGTCGAGGGCGGGCGGGACGACATCTGCGGGTTGGGCCAGACCAGCGCCGCGCATGACCTCTGTTCCTCGCTCAGGCCGCATCTGAAGCGCCATCACCTGCAGGCCAATGTCGGCCATTACGGTGTCTTCGCCGGGCGCCGCTGGGAGAACGAGATCTACCCGGTGGTCCGCAACGCCATCCTCGCCATGCACTGACCGGCGGTCCTTTCGGCGCGTCGGCCGCCTCGTCGGATATGAGTTGACATAACAACTCACCTGCGTCACAACGGGCGTGTTGACATGACAACCGATTGTCCGTCCAATCCCGCCGAGGAGGAGGCCCGGAACCCCCGGGCCAGCGGGGCTGGTCGACACCGGACCCGGAGGAGGAGTCCCGATGAGCCGTCCCGACACGCCGAAATCCCTGGCCGACCTGATCGCGCAGGTGCCCAGCATCACCGATCACCTGTTTCAGAACGCCCCCAAGAACGCGCTGACCATCTACACGCAGATGATGCCCGGCGACGGGGTGCGGCCCGAATTCACCACCTGGCGCGACGAGCAATGGGCCTGGCGCAACACCATCGCCGTGCATGACCAGAGCTATCACATGTGCTCGACCCATGTGCGCGGCCCCGATGCGCTGGCCTTCACGCAATACCTGTCGGTCAACACCTTCAAGAATTTCGAAGTGGGCGCAGCGAAGCAGCTCGTCTGCTGCTCGCCCGAGGGCTACCTGATCGGCGACGCGATCCTCTACCGCATGGCCGAGGACGATTACATGGTCGTCGGCAACCCGGCGACGACCGAATGGGTCGAGTACAACGCCCAGGCGCTGGATTTCGACGTGACGACCGAATCCGACATGATGTGGACCCTGAACAAGGCCAAGCGGCGCGAGTTCTACCGGTTCCAGGTCGAGGGGCCGAAGGCTTGGGAATTGCTGGAGGAGCTGAACGGCGGCCCGCTGCCCGAGATCAAGTTCTTCAAGTCGGCCGAGATCGGGCTCGGCCCGTTCCGCGCGCGGGGGATGCGGCACTCGATGGGTGGGATGCCAGGGCTGGAAATCTCCGGCCCTTGGGATGAATACCGCGACGTGAAGCGCCTGATCCAGAAGGCGGGCCAGAAATACGGCCTGCGCATGGTCGGCTCCATCGCCTATTTCACCACCGTCATCGAATCCGGCTGGTGGGCGGTCCCGGTCTCGGGCGTCTACACGGGGCAGGGGACGGAGGGCTACCGGCAATGGTGCTCGGCCCAGAACGCGGCGATGCGGATGTCGCTGGGCGGCAGCTTCTACAGCCCGAACATCGCCGATTATTACCTGACGCCCTATGACGTGAACTATGGCCACATCATCAAGTTCGACCACGATTACATCGGCCGCGCCGCGCTGGAGGCGATGAAGGACCAGCCCCACCGCAAGAAGGTGACGCTGGTCTGGAACGCGGACGATGTGCTGTCGGTCATGGCCGCGGGGCTGGAGGCGGGCGAGGCCGCCGACAAGCCGCTGCCGATCACGCTGCCCTTGGCCGCCGCCGCGCGGATGCATTACGACCGGGTAACGGACACGGCAGGCAACACCATCGGGCTGGCCACCTATCCGGGCTACACGGCCAATGAGCGGGCGATGATGTCGCTCGCCTCGGTCGATGCGGAATTTGCCGAGCCGGGGACGGAAGTGGTGCTTCTGTGGGGCGAGGACGGTGGCGGCAGCCGCAGCGCCGGCAACATCGAGCCGCACAAACAGGTCAAGATCCGCGCCATTGTCGCGCCCAGCCCGATCAGCCGCGCGGCGCAAAGCTATCGCAGCGAGATCGGCATCAAGCGCGGCTCGCTGTCGGACGTGTGAGACGGCTTTCCTGCCCGCGGAGGAGGCGGGCAGGAGACCTTTCGGGGAGGGAGAGAGATGACGCATCCGTCAAGCCGTGCCGCCGAGACCCGCCAAGCGTGGAACGCGGTGCTGGAGAAATACTACGAGGACCGCAGCGCGCCCCTGTCGGCGCACTACTGGTCCGAAAAGGACACCTGGTCGCGCGACAAGATCCGCGCCGTGCAGGACGAGAAACTCGCCGCCGTGGCGCCGTTTCTCTATGAAAACAGCGATTTCTACCGGCGGCGGTTCGACAGCCTCGGCGTCGCACCCAGCGATATCCGCGATGTGGACAGCCTGATTGCCAACTGGCCCGTCATCACCAAACAGGAGATGATGGAGGACGCGCTGGCCCATCCTCCCTATGGCACCTATTCGACCTGCGGGGCGGAGGAATGGGCGGACCGGGGATGGATGCATTTCTCCTCCTCAGGGTCCACCGGCGAGCCGCGCGTCTTCCGCTACACCCATTTCGACCGCCGCTTCTGGGAACAGGCCAATGCGCGGGCGCTCTATTCCGGCGGCCTCCGGAAGGGCGACACCGCCTTCCCGATGGTCGGCTTCGGCCCGCATGTCTTTGCCTGGGGCGTGCAATACACGCTGGCCAAGATGGAACTGCCGGTGATCCCCGGCGGCGGCATGGACGGCAAGGCCCGCGCCCATCACATCGAGCGATTCAAGCCGACGGTCTTGGTCTGCACCCCCTCCTATGCGCTCTATCTGGGCCGGGTGATGCAGGACATGGGGATGGATCCCGCCAAATCCTCGGTTAAATGGCTGGTGACGGGGGGCGAGCCCTTCTCGGGCGTCGAGGGGACGCTGGAGCGGTTGCAGGACCTCTGGGGCGCGAAGTCGCTGGAATTCTACGGCTGCACCGAGGTTTCGCCGCATTGCGGCGGCTATTCCTGCCCCGAGTATCAGGAGGGGGACGAGAATTTCATCCACCTGATGGAGGATATCCAGGTCTGGGAAACCGTCGATCCCGACACGCTGACCCCGGTCGCCGAGGGCGCGCGCGGGCTTACCGTCTGCACCAACCTCAACAGCGAAAGCTCGGCGCAACTGCGGTTTCTGGTCGGCGATTACACCCGGCTTTCGACCGAGCCCTGCGCCTGCGGCCGCAACCATGTGCGGGCGATGGGCTGCATGACCGGGCGCTCGGACGATCTGATCAATCTGCGGGGCATCAAGTTCTTCCCGGTGCAGATCGAGGAGGCGGTGCGGGCGGTGAAGGGGACCGGCGACGAGTTCCAGATCAAGCTGGTCACGCAGCCGGACGGGCTGGACGTGATGACCGTTCTTGTGGAACACAAGGACCCGGCGGCGGGCGAGGCGGTGGCGCGCGAAATCCGCTCGCGCTGCGAAATCCGCTGCGCGGTCGAGGTGCTGGCGCCCGATACCCTGCCCAAGACCGAGATGAAAGCCAAGCGCGTGAACGACCAGAGGAACAAGGGCTGATGCTGTCCAACACTTTGAAACGGCGGGTGGAATGGGGCGATTGCGACCCGGCCGGCATCGTCTTCAACCCGCAGTTCTTCCGCTGGTTCGACCATGGCACGACCATGCTCTACGAAGCGGCAGGCTGGCCCAAGCAGGAGATGCTGAAGCGCTTCGGCGGCGCAGGCTGCCCGCTGGTCGATACCCGCGCCGTGTTCAAATCGCCCTGCCGCTATGGCGACGATGTGGCGATCACCACCGAAATCGCCGAGGTGAAGGACCGCAGCTTCGACATTCGCCATTCCCTGACGCTGAACGGCAAGCTCTGCGTCGAAGGCTTCGAAACCCGCGTCTGGACCGTCAAGGACCCCGAGCGCGGACTCAAATCCGCGCCGATCCCGCCCGAGCTGGCGGCGCACTTCCGGGGGGAGTGAGATGCAGGGGCGCTGTCTCTGCGGCACGCTGGTCTATGAGGCGGAGGGCCAGCCCTCGACAGTGACGGTGTGTCACTGCCGCTTCTGCCAGCGGGCAACGGGCGGCGCCTATCTGGTCGATGCGCTGTTCAAGCGGGCGCGGTTTCGCATCCTGCAGGGCTCGCCCCGGGTCTATGACCACCGATCCGAGGGCAGCGGCAATCTGGTGCATGTCCATTTCTGCGAGGCCTGCGGCACCAAGCTGTGGTTGGAATTCCAGCGCTGGCCGGATCTGGTGGGCGTCTATGCGGGGACGCTGGACGATCCGAACGGCTTTGACCGCAGTCCGGCGCGGACGCATTACATCTTCACCGATCAGGCGGCGGACTGGACGGTGATGCCCGCGGGCGCCCGGCTCTATCCCGGGGACACGACCACAAAAGCGGGCGACCGGGTGGTGCCGCTCTGCCTGACCGAGGCGCGGGTGAGTGGTCACTCCACGTAGCGCAGATTGCCCTTCATCACCCGCATCACCCGCAGGAAGGCTTCCAGATCCTCGGGCTCGACCCCCTGAATGAGCGAGCGTTCGCGTTCCAGCGCGATGGCGAGGATCTCGTCATGCAGGGCATAGCCCTTGTCGTTCAGCGCGTAGGTCTTGCGCCGCGCATCCTGTTCCGAGGCCTCGTGATCCAGAAACCCGGTCTCGACCAGCTTGACCAGCGAGCGGCTGGTCGCGCCCTTGTCCAGCTGGACGACGGTGCAGATGCGCGACGCCGGGATCCAGGGCTCGATGGCCAGCATCGAGATCACCCGCCAGTCGACGATGCCGATCCCGAAGCGGTCCAGATAGATCTGCGAGGCGCCGCGCGACATCGCATTGCTGACCGAGGACAGGAAATAGGGGACATAGGTGTCGATATCGACGATGGCCCGACCGTCCCGCAGTTTCGTCGGGCGCGAGAGGCGCGCATCGGGGCACAGGCGGGCCGGGTCTTTGTCGGTCACGTCATATCCAGAG
The DNA here is from genome assembly GCF_034676075.1 of Pararhodobacter sp. GTDB lineage: Bacteria > Pseudomonadota > Alphaproteobacteria > Rhodobacterales > Rhodobacteraceae > Pararhodobacter. The sequence goes on from NZ_JAUCCQ010000016.1 coordinate 14,565, forward strand.
GCTCAGGGTGGCGGGGCGGCGAGGCCCACGCCTACATGGCGCTCAAGGATCGAAGGGTCAAGCCGCAAGGCTTCGGCGGGGCCTGCGTGAACGATTGACCCGGCGTCGAGGATCACCACCTCTTCGGCAAAGCGCAGGGCGAGGTCGGTGTGCTGCTCGACCAGAAGGATCGTGTGGCGACCGTCCCGGGCCAGCGCGTCGAAGGTTTCCATCAGCATGTCGCAGATGACCGGCGCCAGCCCCTCCAGCGGCTCGTCCAGCATCAGCATCTCCGGCCGGCCCATCAGCGTCCGGGCAATCGACAGCATCTGCTGCTCGCCGCCAGACAGCTGCCCGCCGCCGTTGCGCCGGCGTTCCTTGAGCCGGGGGAAGAGGGCATAGGCCTCGTCAAGGCTGGCGTCGCCGCGCATCCCGGCGATCAGGTTCTCCTCGACGCTGAGCGAGGGGAAGATGTCGCGCGTCTGCGGCACGAGGCCCAGCCCGAGGGCCGAACGGCGGTGCGGGGCCAGCCCTTTCAGGTCGCGACCCTGGTAGCGGATCGTCCCGCCGTGCTGCCGCGTCAGCCCCATGATCGAAGCCAGAAGCGTCGTCTTGCCGACCCCGTTGCGGCCGATCACCGCCAGCCGCTGCCCCTTCGGCACCGACAGGTTGATCCCCTGCAAGACCGTCGTGTCGCCATAGCCCGCGATCAGACCGTCGAGTTCCAGCACCGCCTCACTCATGATGCGCCCCCAGATAAAGGTCCCGCACCCGCGCGTCGGCGGCGATCTCGGCCGGGGTGCCCTGCGTCAGGATCGCGCCCTGCACCAGCACGATGATCGACCGGGCGACCTTGAAGACCAGTTTCATGTCATGCTCGATGATGAGGACGGCGAGGTCCTTTGGCAGCGCCTCGATGGCGTCGGTGATCAGCGGGCTGTCGGACGAGGGCACGCCCGCCGCCGGTTCATCGAGGATCAGGACGCGCGGTTTCAGCGCCAGCGTCATCGCCATCTCGACCAGCCGCTGCTGGCCATAGGCCAGATCGGCGACGGGTTTGTCCGCCAAGGGCGCCAGCCGGAAGGCCGCCAGTTGCGCGTCGATCTCGGCCTCGACCTTCGGGTCGCGGTCGGTGCGGTGCCAGAACCTCAGCGCCCGGCGGTCGCGCTCCAGAAGCGCAAGGCGGATGTTCTCGCGCACCGTGAGTTGACGGAAGAGGGTGGTGATCTGGAAGGTCTTGGCGATGCCGGCCCGGACCCGTTGCGCCTCGCCCAGCCGCCGGATGTCCTGCCCGTCGAGCGTGATCTCTCCCGACGAAGGTTTCAGGATCCCGGTGATCAGGTTGGAAAACGCGGTCTTGCCCGCGCCATTCGGCCCGATAAGCGCGGTCCGGTCGCCCGGCTGCAAGGACAGGGTGATGTCGCGGGCCACGACCAGCCCGCCGAAGGCCTTGTTCAGACCCTTGACCTGCAAGCCTTTCATCGCGCACCCCCGATCAACCGTTGCAAGGCGGGCGGCAGCGACAGCAGCCCCTTCGGCAGGAAGAAGACCACCAGCAGCACCATCAGCCCGATCAGGAACAGCCAGTTGATCGGATCGACCGAAGCGGCGAGGTGGTGGACCACCATGAAGATCAGGACGCCGATGATCGCGCCGTAGAGCCGCCCGGCACCGCCGAGGATCAGCATGATCACCGCCTCGGCGCTGAGCGTGAAGCTGAACACCTCGAGGCTGACCAACTGGGTGATCTGCGCGGCCAGCGCCCCGGCGATCCCGGCAATCGCCCCGCCGATGGTGTAGAGGATCAGCCGCCGCTGGTAGACCGGCGCGCCGATGGCCCGCATCCGGGCCGGGCTTTCATGGATGCCGCGCGCCATCAGGCCCAGCGGCGAGGCCTTCAGCCCCTTCAGCGCGAAGAGCACGACGAAGAGCACCACGACGCAATAGACATAACCGGTCTGGCCGATGAAATCGAAGCGCCATTGCCCCAGGATCGGCCCCATGCGGATGCCGCGCATCCCGTCGGCGCCGCCGGTCCAGTCGCGGGCGCGGTTGGCGATTTCGGCCAGAACCTGCGCCACGGCGATGGACAGCATGATCAGCGTGAGCCCCCCGGCCCGCATCAGTAGAAGGCCTGACAGCAGCGCGATGACCGCCCCCGCCGCCATGCCCGCGACCAGCCCCAGCAGCGGGTCATTCGAGACATGGACGGCGAAAAGGCCCGCCGCATAGGCCCCGGTCCCGTACATCGCCGCCTGTCCCAGCGTGACGATCCCGCCAAGGCCGAGGATCAGGTCGATGGAGAGGACGAAGATTATCATGATGACGATCCGCGTCAGGAACGCGAGGTCATAGGGGAAGGCGAAGAAGGCCCCCACCGCCAGCGCGATCAGCAGCGTGTCGGGGATGAACGAACGCAGCGTTTTCATGCGTGGCCCTTTCCCAAAAGGCCCTGCGGGCGCAGCGTCAGGATCACCGCCATGGTGACGAAGAAGACGATGGTCCCGTATTCCGGCACCAGATAGCGGGACGCGGTGTCCAGCGTCCCCAGCCCCAGCGCCGCGATGAAGGAGCCGGTGACCGAGCCCATGCCACCCACCGCGACCACGACCAGGAACAGGACCATGTAGCGCAGGGGATAATAGGCCTCGATCGGCAGCAGTTCCGCGCCGAGGATGCCCCCCAGCGCCGCCAGCCCCGCGCCCAGCATAAAGGTCAGCGCGAAGATGCGGCCGGTATTGATGCCCAGCGTCGCCGCCGTCGCCCGGTGATCGACCGCCGCCCGCAGGCGGATGCCGAAGCGGGTGCGCTCGATCAGGAAGTAGAGGAACAGCGTGACCAAGAGCCCCGCCAGGATCACCGCGACCCGGTGAAAGGGCAGGGTGCGGAAGCCAAGGTCCAGCGAGCCCCTCAGCCCCTCGGGCGTGGGGATCGGCAAGAGGGTCGAGCCCAGCGTGTAATTCACCGTGGCGATGATCATGAAGGCGATGCCGATGGTCGCCAGCACCTGCTGCAACTCACCCATCCGGTAGATCCTTGCGTAGAGCCCGCGCTCCATCGGCAGGGCGATCAGCATGGTGCCCAGCACCGCCAGCCCCATCCCGGCCCAGTAATTGACGCCATGGGTCACCAGCGCATGCGCCAGCGCGCCGCCGATCAGGGCGAAGCCGCCATGGGCGAGGTTGATCACCCGCATCAGCCCCATCGTCACCGACAGGCCGACCGAGATCATGAACAGGATCATCCCGTAGGCGATGCCGTCCACCAGGATGGAAAGAAGCGTGGTCATGAGGGAATGCCGGGGTCAGAGCGCGGGCCGCCCGGCGGGGGCGGCCCCTTGGCTTATTGCGAGAGGCCGAGGTCCGGCACCGCCTCGATCGTGTCGATCTCGCGGTTGATCAGGCGCCCTTCGGCGTCGCGGTCCACCACGCGGATGTAGACGTTCTGCGTGATATGCCTTGTGGCCGGGTCGATGGAGACCGGGCCGCGCGGGCTTTCCCAGGCATAGCCCATGGCCGCCTGCATCGCCGCCGGGCCGTCCGAGCCTGCGACCTCCACCATGTGATAGATCAGCGCCGCGCCGTCATAGGCCCCGACCGAGGCCAGGTTCGCCACGCTGCCCGGGAACATCTCGGCCAGGCGGGCGGTGAAGGCGTGGTTCATCTCCGACTCGTGGGCGGCGGAGTAATGATAGGCCGTGTGCAGGCCCATGGCGGGCTCGCCCAGCGCCTCCAGCGTTGTCTCGTCCGTCTCGCCGGTGCCGAGGAAGGTGATCCCGGCCTCGCGCAGGCCGTTCTCGTTATAGGCGCGGGTGAAGGCATAGGTGGGCGGACCCGCGGGCAGGAAGCCGAAGACCGCGGCCGGCGCCTGATCGCGCACGCGCTGCATGAAGGGGGCGAAATCGGTGGTCTGGATCGGCATGCGGATCGCGTCCAGCACCGTGCCGCCGCCCGCCTCGAAGGCCGAGCGGAAGGCGTTCTCGGCGTCGATGCCGGGGCCGTAGTCGGTGACGGCGGTGACCGCCGTGGTGATCCCCTGCGCCAGCGCCCAATCGGCCATCGGCACCGTCACCTGCCACAGCGTGAAGCCGGTGCGCAGGAAGTAGTCGGATTGCGTGGTGATCATCGACGTCGCGGCGTTCATGATCACGGTCGGGGTTTCCGACTGCGTGGCCAGTTCGGCGACGGCCAGCGCATTGGGCGTGAAGACCAGCCCGCTCAGGTAATCGACGCCTTCGCGGATCAGCAATTCCTGCGCCAGTGCCCGGGTCTGGTCAGGGTTCACCCCGCCGGTGTCGCGGTAGAGGAATTCGATGGTGTGGCCGGCGATCTCGGTCCCGTGCTCGGTCTGATAGACCTCGATGGCCTGCTGGAATTGCTGGCCCCAGATGGCGAAGGGGCCCGAGAAGGGCGCGATCACGCCCACGCGGATGGTATCAGCCTGCGCCGCGCCTGCCAGAAGGCAAGCCGCTACCGTCACGGCAAGCTGCCGTTTCGTGATGAATGTCATGATGTCCTCCCAGGTGGCGGGACGGGCCCGCACCCGGGAAGCATGACCGATTGTGTTGTTTTGTCAACTCGTGAATCGCCTGCCTCTGTTGACTTTGCAACGCAGGAGGCGGGCCGGATCGCTCAGCCCGGGCGCTCAGATCGCCGCGACGACACCCGCCAGCATGGTGCGGACCTGCGCCGCGACGCCGGGCAGCGCCGGGTTGTCGATGGCCTGCATCGAGGCGACCGGGTCGATGGCGGAAACCTCGACCCCATCCGCGACCTCCCGCAGGATGACGTTGCAGGGCAGCATGGCGCCGACCTTGGGCTCCATGCCGATGGCCTCCCAGGCCATGCCGGGATTGCAGGCGCCGAGGATGCGGTAGGCGGGCATGTCGCGGTCGAGTTTCTTCTTCATCGTCGCCTGCACGTCGATCTCGGTCAGCACGCCGAAACCGCCAGCTTGCAGCGCGGCGCGGGTGCGGGTGTCGATCTCGGCAAAGCTGGCGCCGGGGAAATGGCGGTCGATTGTATAGGGCATGGCGGCCTCCGTTCCTGCCCCGTCACGCGGGGTCTCTTCCAAGATGGGGACGGGGGCAGGGGCCTTGCAAGAGGATGAATTCAGTTTTTGAAATATGAAGGCCGCCGCATGAGGTCCATGCGGCGGCCGGATACGTCAGGCGACGCGCGAGCGTCCGGGGATCACTCTTCGTGGATCGAGTAATCGGTCGCCGTGCAGGCGTTGATCGAATCCTCGAATTCTTCTTCGTCGTCGAACACAGCCTTGATGTCCCAGTCGCATTCGTCGCCGGTCAGGGTGACGGTGCCGGTCTCGCCGGCCTCGACCACGGCGTCGCCGAGGATGTCGTCACCCCATTCGTCCGAGGACGAGGGCGAGACGTAGAGATACATGATGGTCCGCTCGGTCGCGTTGGTGAACGAGAAGCTGATATCCGCGGCAGCGGGCAGCGCGACGAGCACCGTGGCCGCAGCCAGGGCGAGCGAACGCAGGGCGTTCAGGGTCATGATTAACCTGTTGGAAAAGGGTTGAAAGTGGCGCCATCATACGGAGCCCGCAGAGACCCGAGAAGGGGGAATCGTGTGGCCCGCGCAAGAAACCCGCGCTTCGGTGCCGGGCCTCTTCGCAGCTTTCTTCCGTGCATTAACAAGGCCTAACGCGGCGGGGGCGGGAAATCGGCAAGTCTTCCCTCGCAATCCGGCCGCGCGAGGGTCATATTGGAAGGGCATTCGTCTATTTTCGGACCTGTTCCTTCCGGCTCAGCCTTCGATCTGCAGCTTTGCCGGGCTACCGCGCTGTGCGGGTGGCATATGACAGAAGGAATATCACGATGGCCAAGGGCACCGTGAAATGGTTCAACAGCAGCAAGGGTTTCGGTTTCATCGCCCCCGAGGGCGGCTCGCAGGATGTCTTCGTGCACGCCTCGGCGCTTGAACGGGCGGGGATCCATCGCCTTGACGACGGCCAGGCCGTGACGTTCGAGCTGGAAACCGACCGCAACGGTCGTTCGTCGGCGACGAGCCTCGCGCTCGTCTGAGGTCGACGCGATCTGATGACGGGAAGCGTTCGGTCCCTCGACGGCCGCTTCTCTGCCGATCGTCCGTTCCGCGCCAATAGCGGACTGGACGATCGGTAATTTCTTGCTGGACCTGCCGATCGCTGCCCGTTCCGGGTCGGTCGGCACGTTTTCAGCCCCTGCGGCGAGCCGGGCCTGGCTTTGGGCCGATGTGGTTCCGTCCTGACGTGGTTCCGCCCTGTCGGGCGGACCCCAGAAGCGACCGGAGACAAGGAGTCCCCATGACCGACAAGCACCGCCGCACGACCTCTGCCCCCGCGATGACCGCCCCCGCGATCCCGGCCACCGGGCTCTCCTGGCGCGATTTCTTCGTGCGCCTGGGCGAGGGCAGCCTGCCGAGCGCCGCCAACGCTTCGGTGACCCGGGGCGCGGCTGCGCCCGAACCCGCAGACAGCTGATCTGCTGCCGACCAACCGTCACCGCCATTGGGAGCGCCCGCGTGGGATATTCGACGCCGAAGAAGCAACTCGACCTGAAAGAATTCCTCAGCCATCCGGGGAAGAAGAACACCCGCCAGCCGTTCAACTTCCGGTCGGCGCAAAGCACCAAGGCCGAGGAGGCCGACGAAACCACCCCCGCCGAGGCCGAGGCCCCCGCGAAGGGCGACTGACCCCGGCCCGAGGGGACGGCTTGCCCTCTCAGGCCACCGGCCCGCCGGGTTCATAGAGGTAATCGCGCGTCAGCGGCACCGCCTGCTGGTCGCGCGCCAGCTGTAGCTGGAACACGCATTGGCCGGCGAAGCGGAAGGTCTGCTCCGACGCCACCAGATAGAATTTCCACATCCGCACGAAGCGCTCGTCATAAAGCGCCGCCGCCTCGTCCTGCCGGGCCATGAACCGGTCGTACCAATGGCGCAGCGTATAGGCGTAATGCAGGCGCCAGACCTCGACATCGGTCGAGACGAGGCCGGTCTTCTCGACCGCGGCCATCGTCTCGGACAGCGCCGGGATATAGCCGCCGGGAAAGATGTAGCGGGTGATCCAGGGATTGGTCGATCCCGGCGGGGTGAAGCGGCCGATGGTATGGATCAGCGCCACGCCCTCGGGTTTCAGAAGCTCCTCCACCTTGGTGAAATAGGTGCCGAAATTCGGCGCGCCGACATGTTCGAACATGCCGACCGATACGATGCGGTCGAATTGCCCCGCGACCGCCCGGTAATCCATCAGTTCGAACCGGACCCGGTCCGCCAGCCCGGCAGCCTCGGCCCTTGCCCGGGCGACCTTCAGCTGTTCCTCGGACAGCGTGACGCCCAGGACCTCGGCGCCGTAGTCGCGCGCCAGCGTCAGCCCCATGCCGCCCCAGCCGCAGCCGATGTCCAGCACCTTCATCCCGGGTTCGAGCCGGAGCTTGCCGGCGATATGCGCCTTCTTCTGGCGCTGGGCCTGATCCAGGCTGTCCCCGGGCGACTTGAAATAGGCGCAGGAATACTGCCGGTCCTCATCGAGGAACAGGTCGTAAAGCGCCCCCGACAGATCGTAGTGATGCGCCACATTGGCCTTCGAACGCGCCGCCGGATTGCGCTGGGCGATACCCCGCGTCAGGTCGCGCAGCGCCGCCTGCAGTTTGGCCAGACCGCGCTCATGACCATGCGCCAGATTGCGCAGCACCAGTTCCAGCAGCCCGTGCAGGTCGTCGCCTGCGATGGTCAGGCGCTGGTCCATATAGGCCTCGCCCAGCGCCAGCTGCGGGTTGGTGGCAAGCGCCTTGAGCGTCGCCTCGTCGGTGATGGTGACCGCCACATCCGGGGCGTCAGGCCCGCCCGGGCCGAAGCGGCGCGTGGTGCCGTCCGGCAGGGTCAGGGTCAAAGCGCCGGTTCGGATCAGCGACTTGAGATAGGCATCGAGCAATTTTTGCCACATGGCGGACCCCCACAATCCGATGCACGTTGCAAGGAGAGAAGATTAATACGTTAAGTAGACGGGTCAAGCCGGGTCGTTGCAGAATGCGACGGGCCGCGGCGTCGGCCGGTTCCCCTTGCGTGGCGCGGCAATCCGGCTATAAGGCCCCATCCTGCCGCATCCCACGATTCCGGCGCAGATTCTCGTGGGCGGGCCGTGGCAGGGTTTCGTAGCCCGCCTTATGAAATGCGCCCTGATAGAAATGGAGCACGCATGTCTCTCTACGAGCATGTCATGATCGCGCGTCAGGACCTGTCCAACGCGCAGGCGGAAGGGCTGATCGAGCACTTCTCGACCGTGATTTCCGACAATGGCGGCAACGTCGTCGGCACCGAATACTGGGGTGTCAAGACGATGGCCTACAAGATCAACAAGAACCGCAAGGGCCACTACATGTTCCTGCGCACCGACGCCCCGTCGGCCGCGATCCAGGAAATGGAGCGTCTGGCCCGTCTGCACGACGACGTCATGCGCGTCCTCTCGATCAAGGTCGAGAAGCACGAAGACGGTCCCTCGGTGCAGATGCAAAAGCGGGACGAGCGTAGCGAGCGGGGCGACCGTCCCGAACGCGGCCCGCGTCGCTGATCGGTCTTGAAGGAGTAAACCACCATGGCCACCAAACCGTTTTTCCGCCGCCGCAAGGTTTGCCCGTTCTCGGGCGACAACGCACCCGCCATCGACTACAAGGACGTGCGTCTGCTGCAGCGTTACATCTCCGAGCGCGGCAAGATCGTGCCCGCCCGTATCACCGCCGTCTCGGCGAAGAAGCAGCGCGAACTGGCCCGGGCCATCAAGCGCGCCCGCTTCCTCGCCCTGCTGCCCTACGCCGTGAAGTGAGGACCCCGCCATGCAAGTGATTCTGCTGGAACGTGTGGCCAAGCTGGGCCAGATGGGCGACGTGGTGAAGGTGCGCGACGGCTTCGCCCGCAACTTCCTGCTGCCGCAAGGCAAGGCGCTGCGCGCGACCGATGCCAACAAGGCCGCCTTCGAGGACCAGAAAGCGCAGCTCGAAGCGCGCAACCTGGAAACCAAGAAAGAGGCCGCGGCCCTGGCCGAGAAGCTGGACGGCGCGGTCTATGTCGTGATCCGCTCGGCTTCGGACAGCGGCGCACTCTATGGTTCGGTCACCCCGCGTGACGTCGCCGAAGCCGCCGAAGCCGAGGGCTTCACCATCGACCGTCGCCAGATCGTGCTGAACGCGCCGATCAAGAACCTGGGCCTGCACGGCATGACCGTCGTGCTGCACCCGGAAGTCACGGCGAAGATCTCGGTCAACGTCGCCCGTTCGATCGAGGAAGCCGAGCTGCAAGCCTCGGGCAAGTCGATCCAGGAACTGGCGGCTGAAGCCGAAGCCGCGGCCGAGTTCGAGATTGCCGAACTCTTCGACGATATCGGCGGCGCTGCCGGCGAAGACGACGAAGCCTGATCGACCGCTTTGCGGTGAGATGGCGGGCGCACAGTCGCAAGACTGTGCGCCCGTTTGCCATTCTGGGCTCTTGCCCGGCGGGGGCGCTTCGCCTATTTATGGAAAGACAGATTGCGATCCTTGCATCCATAAACCACCGGAGTGGCGCGAATGGCCCCGAATCCGACGGCCCAGACCCCTGAAGACGCGATGTTCGACCCGGCTTTCGACGGGCTCGCGGGCGGTGGGGAATGCGCGTCGCGGCCGGTCGACGACATGGTCGAGCAGGCGCAGGCGGCAGCGGCCTTCCTCAAGGCGCTGGCCCATGAGGGGCGGCTGCTGATCCTGTGCTACCTGTCGTCGGGCGAGAAATCGGTGACCGAGCTGGAGCAGCTTCTGGGCTCGCGGCAGGCGGCGGTCAGCCAGCAATTGGCGCGGCTGCGGCTTGAGGGGCTGGTGACCTGCCGGCGCGAGGGCAAGACGATCTATTACTCGCTGGGCGATCCCCGCGCGGCGCGGACCATCGGCCTCATGTACGAGATGTTCTGCGGCCAGCCGGTCGAGGCCCTTCAGCCCGACGCGTTCCGCGCCAGCGCCTGACCCGCTTCACTCCCTGAGCGCCTTGGGCAATTGCAGCGCGGCGCGCACTTCATGCGCCTTGGGCTGCAGCCAGAGCACGAGCCGCGCCAGCGGCGCGATCCAGCGCACGCGATCGACGCGGCGCTGCATCTTCTCCCAGATCCCTTCGGGCGCCTCGGCCCGGTAGGCCTGCGCGGCGGTGTCGAAAAAGGCGTCGCGGTCGCGTTGCTGCTGCAGGATCGAATGCAGGAACAGCACCGCATCGCGCACCAGCGCCGCCCGGTCGGCCGCCGGGTTGAAGAGTTCAAAGTCAATCAGCGTCGCGCCCCGGTCCCGCTGCCAGCAGATGTCGCGGATCTTGGGGCGGCCATGGGCGATGCCCTGGTGGTGCAGCCGCGCCAGCGCCCGCGCCGCATCGCCCAGCGCCGCGTGGCGTTCGGCATCCGTGGTGCCGGGGTCGCGCAGAAGCGTGGCGACCGGCGGTCCGACATCCTCGGTCAGCACGAAATCCGGCCCCTCGGCCAGCACCCGCGGCGCGGGCAGGCCCAGCTTTGTCATGCGTTTCAGCCCGGCGCGGTCGGCCGCCAGCGCCCGGGCCGGATCGCCCTTCTGCAGGCGGCGGATCAGGGTGCGGTGAACCTCGGGGCGCTTGAGCCAGTAATGCCGACCCTCGACCGACAGCGGCAGGATCCGCGACGGGGTCGAGGCCAGCGCTGCGGCGAGCGCCTGGGCGAGGGCGGGGGAGAGGGATGAGTCGTCGGTCATATTGGCGCCGGACTATGCCCAAGCGCCCGCCGAAAGCCCAGAGCGCTGTCACAGACCCGTCATCGTCACGGCCCCCCTTGCCAGAACCGGCCCGGAACGCAAAGCTGCGCTATCGCTCACGTCCCCCGGGCGACCCGGGACCAACAGAGAGGCCGCGCCACCATGTCCGACCGTTTTCTCACCCCGTTCCTGGCGCTGGCCGCCGCGCTGACGCTGGCCACCGCCGCCCCCGCGCAGGAGACCGGCACGCCCGACGATGCCCGCCTGATCCATCCCGGCATGCTGACCGTCGGCACCTCTGACCCGGTCTATCCGCCCTGGATGATGAACGATTCGCCCGAAAGCGGCGAAGGCTTCGAGAATGCGCTGGTCTATGCGCTGGCCGAGGACATGGGATTCGCGCGTGATCAGGTGCAATGGGTGCGGCTCACGTTCGAGCAGATCATCGCCCCGGGCGACAAGCCCTTCGATTTCGCCATCAACCAGGTCTCGGTCACGCCCGCCCGGGCCGAGGTGGTCGGTTTCTCCCAAGTCTATTACCAATCGGACAAGGCGGTGATCGCGCTGCCCGGCTCGCCGGTCGAGGGCGCCACCTCCTTCGCCGATCTGCGCAGCGCCCGCTGGGGCGCGGCCATCGGCACCACCGATCTGGCCTATCTGGAGACTGTCGTGGGGGCCACCGATGTGGCGGTCTATGACGATCAGGTCGGCGTCTTCCAGGCGATGCAGGCGGGCCAGATCGACGCCACCGTCGCCGCCGTGCCGACAGCGCTGTTCGCCACCGCGGTGCAGATCCCCGAGGCGGCGATCGTCGCCATCCTGCCGCCCGACGCGCATGACGAAGGCCATGGCCTGCTGTTCGAGCAGGGCAATGCGCTGATCCCCTGGGTCGATGCCTCGCTCACCCGCCTGATCGAGGCCGGGACGGTGCAGGAGCTGGTCAACACCTGGCTGGTGGCCGATCCCTCGCTGCCGATCATCACCGAATGATCCCCGACCAACCGACGACGCCCCCGCCGCCCCCCCGGCGGCGGGGGTTCGACTGGCGCCGCGCGCTGGCGCCGGGGCTGATCAGCTCGCTGTCGATTCTGGTGGTGTTCGGCGGCCTCGCCTGGCTGATCGCCGGGAACGAGAACTGGCCGCGCATCCAGCGGCAGTTCTTCAGCCTCGACCATATGCTGGCCGCGCTGCCCCGTGTTGCCTGGGGCTTCCTGACCAACATGAAGGTCTGGCTGATCGCCATGGCCTGTATCGGCGTCTGGGCGCTGCTGCTGGCGGTGATCCGTTCGCTCAGGGGGCCGTGGTTCGCGCCCTTCCGGCTGATGGTCGTGCTCTATATCGACCTCTTCCGGGGCCTGCCCGCGCTGCTGCTGGTCATCCTCTTCGGTTTCGGCATCCCGGCGCTCCGGATCCCGGGCCTGCCCAGTTCCGGCCTCTTCTGGGGCGGCTTCGCCATGGTGCTCAGCTATTCCGCTTATGTGTGCGAGATCTACCGCGCCGGCATCGACGCCGTGCACGAGGGCCAGCGCGCCGCCGCCAAGGCGCTGGGGCTGAACGAGGGGCAGATCATGCTCTACGCGATCCTGCCGCAGGCCCTGCGCAACGCGGTGCCGTCCCTGATGAACATCGTCGTGGCGCTGCAAAAGGACGTGGCGCTCTTGTCCGTCATCGGCGTGCGCGACGCGGTGCGCGAGGCGCAGATCTATACTTCCAGCACCTTCAACTATTCCTCGATGGTGGTGGCGGCGCTCTTGTTCCTGCTGGCGACGATCCCGATGGCCCGGCTGGCCGATTGGGTCACCCACCGCGACCGGACCCGACGCTTGCAGCTGGCGGGTTGAAGCATGAGCGACACGCCCATGATCGCGATCCGCGGCCTGACCAAGTATTTCGGCGAGCATCTGGTGCTGGACCGGGTGAACCTCGATGTCGCGCGGCACGAGGTCGTTTGCCTGATCGGTGCCTCGGGCTCGGGAAAATCCACGCTGCTGCGCTGCATCAACCGGCTGATCGAGCCCGATTGGGGCAGTATCCGGCTGGACGGCCTGCCGGTCGAGGATCCCGCCTGGGGCAAGACCGGCTTGCAGCGGAGGGTGGGGATCGTCTTTCAATCCTACAACCTGTTTCCGCATATGCGGGTCATCGACAACATCATGCTGGCGCCCCGCAAGGTCCGCGGCCTGTCGCGGGTCGAGGCCTATGACAAGGCCATGGCGGTGCTGGCGCTCTTCGGGATGGAGCGGTTCGCGCGGTCGTATCCCGAGCAGCTGTCGGGCGGCCAGCAACAGCGGGTGGCGCTGGCCCGGGCGCTGGCCGGTGAGCCCGAGGTGCTGCTTCTGGACGAGGTGACAGCGGCGCTGGACCCGGAACTGGTGGGCGAGGTGATGGCGGCGATCCGGGGGCTGAAGGCGCAGGGCCTGACCATGGTCATCGTCACCCATGAGATGGGCTTTGCCCGGGATCTGGCGGATCGGGTCTGCTTCCTCGACGGCGGCCGGATCGTCGAGGAGGCGCCGCCCGGCGCCCTCTTCAACGCGCCCGAACACCCCCGGACCCGGCAGTTCCTGGAACGGCTGCTGGAGGGTGGGCGGCTCTGAGGCCTGCGGGGGGAGGCGACCTCCCGCCCGCCCACCCCGGTCGCCTCCCCCCGCAGGCCATCGCGGCGATGGGGCGGGGTGGTGATACCCCGGCCGCGCCACGGGCGCGTGCGCGAGGCGTTCACCTGAAGTGGATATTTTCAGAACAAAGATGTGAGGGGCGACGGAACCGCGAATCGCTTGACGGGCAAGGGGTTGCGGCGTCGGATGGCGGGATGCGCCTGGCCCTCGTCCTTCTGCTGCTGCTGGCTGCCTGCGGGCGTCCGCTGACGGTCCATGAGACCGATCTGGCCACGCGCCTGTTCGGCCCGGGCCTCGATACCACGCAGGTGCGCTTCTATCGCAACGGCTTTGTCGGCATGCGCAGCCATCTCTATCCGGCGCGGCCCCGCACCACCTGCCGCGAGCGCATCCTGCCGCCCCCGGATCAGCCCTATGAACGGGGCCGCGCGGCGGGGATCGTGTTGTTCAACACCGTGAACGTCCGCCCCGACGTGCTGCGCCCCGATTTCGCCCGGCACCGCGAGGGGCTGATGTCGCTGGGCGCGGCGATGTATCTGGTGCACGAGCTGACCCATGTCTGGCAATGGCAGAACCGGGCGCTGACCGGCTATTCGCCGCTGCGGGTCGGGCGCGAACACGCCGCCTCGGACGATCCCTATCTCTTTGATACCGAGGCGAATGCGCGGTTCCTCGACTACGGTTACGAACAACAGGCCAGCCTGGTGGAGGAATACCTCTGCTGTCAGGTCCTCGACCCCGAGGGCGCCCGAACCGCCCGGCTGCAGGGGCTGATCTCGCAGGTGATGGAGCCGGGCGAACTGCCCGATGTCCGGGTGATTCTGCCCTGGGGCGGGGTCGAACGGGCGGGGATCTGCGGTTGACGCCGGTTTGAGTGCCGGTGAGCGCGGCCCGTGATAAGGTGCCGCCAAACGCCTCTCACAGGCAGATTGGAGTACCCCATGCACAGGCGCCATTTCCTGACGTCGCTGGCCCTGACCTTTCCGGCCCTTTCCGCCACCGCTGCGCTGGGCGATGGCCCCGACGGGATCCAGCCCGGCGCCTATTACCCGGTTCGGGTGCTGGGGGCGGGCCAGTCCACGCGGATCGACCATGTCATCGTCACCGACGGGCGGCAGGCGCTGTCGATCAACTGGCGCTCGGGCGCGGCGCTTTACGATGAGGACCGGATCGACCTGTCGGGCGTGGGCGGCGGCATCGGCGCGCTGTTCCGCACGCCGTTCCGCACCCGCTGGCGGCAGGCTCTGCCCCTCGGCACGGTCGAGATCGACCGCGGCCGCAACACGCTGATCGCCCGGGTCGAGGATGCGGCCCCGCTGCTGGGCGCCGCGGCGACGGTGGCGGCGGGACACTTCAGCTGGGACCTGCCGGGGCGTCTGGCACCGGGCGGCGCACCGGCAGCGGGGGGCGAGCCCGCGGGCGCGCTCAGGATCGAAGAGGACGGGCGGCTGCTGGTCAGCCTGCCGCAGATGGTGGCGCAGGTCTGAGCGGCGACCCCCTCTGTCCCCTGTGTCTCAGGCCGATCCCGCCCGGCGTGCCGCAGTCGCTGCACCATCTGGTGCCGAAGCTGAAGGGCGGCAAGGGCGGGCCGACCGTCCTGCTGCACGCCATCTGCCACAAGGAAATCCACGCCGGCTGACCGAAGCGGAACTGGCCCGCGACTATGCCACGATCGAGGCGCTGCGCGCCCATCCGCGCCTCGCGCGGTTCATCGCCTGGGTGGCAAGGCGCCCGCCCGGGTTCCTGTCGCGGGTTCCCGGCGGGCGGCGGGCTCGACAGCGCTGAGGGGCTGGGATAGGCGGAAGGCATGGATTGGGATGACGAGATCGACGCACGGGGCCTGCTGTGCCCGCTGCCGGTGCTGAAGGCGCGCAAGCGCCTGATGGCCATGGCGCCGGGGCAGGTGCTGCGGGTCCGCGCGACGGACAAGGCCTCGATCATCGACATGCCGCATTTCTGCACGCAGGCGGGGCACGAGTATCTGGGCTGCGACGAGGTCGAGGGCGCGTTGGCGCATCGGCTGCGCCGGGGCGGCTAAAGCCCCGCTCGCAGGCTGTCCTCGTGCCCGAGGCCGAGGATCCAGCCTTCGTCGGCGATGCGGGGATCGTCCGGGGTTTCCAGCAGCGGCGCCAGCGAGGGCAGGGCGTGCAGCGCCCGCGCCAGCAGCGTGACCTGCACCTGATCCTTGATCACCCCCGGCCCGAGCCGCGCGTTGACCTCGGGCGCGAGGATCGAGGGGAAGACTTCGGCCAGAATCACCGGCGCGGTCTGCGGCTCGAAGGGCCAGACGGCGATGCGGCCGGGGAAGGCCTGCCGCAGCCGTTCCAGCATCGCGATCCCGGTCAGCGCCTGCGAGCCGACCGCCCCGGCGCCGCCGAGTTTCCAGGGCGATTGCGCGCCCTTGGCGGTGGCATCGGCCAGCCGGTGCTCGGGGAAGCCATGGCCGTCGCGCAGGCTGCCCTTGTGGGGCAGGGCGGCGAAGCCCTGCCGCGTCGGGTTGAACCAGAAGGGGCCGAGACCCGGCAGCATCGCGTTGATCCGCGCCGCCAGTTCGATCCGGTTCGAGCGATTGTCCGCCCCGTCCGTCAGCTGCGCCGCCAGCCAGCCCCAGACCGCCAGCGCCCCGTCCCGCCCGGTCAGGGCGCTGGCGAAACCCGCCGGATAGCCGAAGGGGAAATCGGCGCCGATCAGCAGCGCCTCGCCCCGGGTCAGCGTGTCCTCGATCAGCGCCGCCAGCGCCTCGAAGGCCAGCGCCCGGGTGCGCGGATTGCTGGCCGTGCCATCCGAAAGGCCCAGCCAGATCGAATCCTTGCCCTGCCGCGGCCGGTTGGCGGCCGACCAGTCGAGGATGGCCAGGCGCTCAGGTCGCAAGGCGGTTCTGTGCCTCATCCAGATCCTCGGGCGTGTTGACGTTGAAGAACGGGTCTTCGGGACCGTCGAACCTCACCGACCTTGCGCCAAATTCCGCGGCGACCCGGCCGACCCGCCGCTCACCCCCGGCCAGCGCCTTGCGGATCGCCTCGCGCAGCATCACCGGCCAGAGGGCAACGACCGGATGCTTGCGCCCCCGGCTCTCGGCCATCGCGAACGGGTGCCGCGCCAGCCGCACCACCAGATCCTCGGGCAGGAACGGCGTGTCGCCCGGCGCGCTGAGGATATGCGAGAAACCCTTGGCCGCAGCCCAGTCCATCCCCGCCACGATCCCGGCCAGAGGCCCCGGGAAATCGGGCGTCGCATCGGGCAGGACCGGCAGGTCATAGGCCGCGAACCGGGCGGGATCGCCATTGGCGCTGATCGCCATCGCCTCGACCTGCGGTTCCAGCCGGTCGATGACATGCGCCAGCAAGGGCCGGTCGCGCAGGGTCAGCAGCGGCTTGTCGCCACCCCCCATCCGCGTTGCCCGCCCGCCTGCCAGGATCACCGCTGCGACCATCATCCACCTTTCCCCCTGTCTGTGGACAGGCTATCAGGGTGCCATGATACCGCAAGAGCAAGCCCTTTTCCCCCTGGCCACCGTCACCGGCACCGAGCGCGGCCAGACCGACCGCCTGCTGGCCGAGGTGGCGCGGGTGCTGAGTGCCGAAGGCTGGGCGCTGGCCGGTGTCGTGCAGGTGAACAGCGGCCGCCCGGGCCGGGCGCATTGCGACATGGACCTGCAGGTGCTGGGCCGGGCCGAGGTGATCCGCATCAGCCAGAACCTGGGCGAGGAATCGCGCGGCTGCCGCCTGGACCCCGAAGGGCTGGAAACCGCCGTGGCGCTGGTCGAGGGCACGCTGGCCGACCGTCCTCGCCTGCTGATCCTCAACAAATTCGGCAAGGCCGAGATCGAGGGCCGTGGTTTCCGCCCGCTGATCGCTGCGGCGCTCGAACAGGGCGTGCCGGTGCTGATGGGGCTCAAGCCCCTGAACCGCCCGGGTTTCGAGGATTTCGCCGAGGGGCTGGGGCAGGGCCTGCCCGCCGACCTCGACCAGATTCTCGACTGGTGCCGAAAAACGGCGGCTATCGAGCCCTTGACCTTCCAGTAACTGGAGGCATCATATCGGTCAGGACCACCCATGGAGGGTCCGATGACCGATATTCCGACTACCCAGACCCTGCGCATTGACGGCATGACCTGCGCTTCCTGCACCGCCCGCGTCGAGCGGATGCTGGGCAAGGAAGAGGGCGTGACCGGCGTGCGCGCCAATTTCGTGACCGGCACCGTCGCCATCGACGGCGCCGCCGAACCCTCGCGCCTGGCCGAGAAACTCGCAAGCGCGGGCTTCACCGCGGCCGAGGATGTGACGCGCCTGTCCATTGGCGGCATGACCTGCGCCTCCTGCGTCTCGCGCGTCGAGCGGGTGTTGCAGAAGGTGCCGGGCGTGACCGCGGCCAGCGTCAATCTGGCCGACGAATCCGCCACCGTGCGCCACCTCGCCCTCACTGGCATTCCCGAAAAGCTGGCCGAGGCGGTGCGCTCGGCGGGCTACGAGGCCCGCGTTGCCACTGAAACCTCGCGCGAGGATCTGGCCCGCCACAAGGGCGAGGAACAGGCGAAGCTCGCCCGCGCCGTGCTGATCGCCGCCGCGCTCACCCTGCCGGTCTTCGTGCTGGAGATGGGCGGCCACATGGTCCCCGCCTTCCACCACTGGCTGCACGGGATCTTCGGGCAATTTCCCCTCTGGGTCGCGCAATTCCTGCTGACCTCGGCCGTCCTTTTCGGCCCCGGCCTGCGGTTCTACCGCGCCGGGGTGCCCGCGCTCCTGCACGGCACGCCCGACATGAACTCGCTCGTCGTGCTGGGGGCGACCGCCGCCTGGGGCTATTCGACGCTGGCCACCTTCGCCCCGGGCCTGCTGCCCGAAGCCTCGCGCGTGGTCTATTTCGAGGCCGCGGCGGTGATCGTCACGCTGATCCTGCTGGGCCGCTGGCTGGAGGCCCGCGCCAAGGGCCGCACGGGCGCGGCCATCGAGAAACTGGTCGGCCTGCAGCCGAAAACCGCCCGTCTGGACCGCGCGGGCCTGATCCAGGAAGTGCCGATCGACGAGATTCGCCCCGGCGACCTGCTGCACCTGCGCCCCGGCGAACGGGTGGCGGTCGATGGCGTGGTCGAGACCGGGCATTCCTGGCTCGATGAAAGCATGATCACCGGCGAGCCGGTCCCGGTCGAGAAGGAGCCGGGCGCGCCCCTCACCGCGGGCACCGTCAACGGCAGCGCCGCGATGACCTACCGGGCCGAACGGGTCGGCGCCGACACGATGCTCGCCCGCATCATCCGCATGGTCGAGGAGGCCCAGGGCGCCAAGCTGCCGATCCAGGCGGCGGTCGACCGGGTGACCCGGGTCTTCGTGCCGGTGGTCATGGGGATCGCCGCGCTGACCTTCGTGATCTGGCTGAGCTGGGGCCCGGGGCTGGCGCAGGCCATGGTCGCGGGCGTCGCGGTGCTGATCATCGCCTGCCCCTGCGCCATGGGGCTGGCCACGCCCACCTCGATCATGGTCGGCACCGGGCGGGGGGCCGAGATGGGCGTGCTGTTCCGCCGGGGCGATGCCTTGCAAGCCTTGCAAGGGGTGCAGGTCGTGGCCTTCGACAAGACCGGCACGCTGACCGAGGGCAGGCCTGCGCTGGTTGCAATCCACCCGGCGCCCGGCACGGCCGAAGATGCGGCGCTGGCGCTGGCGGCAGCGGCCGAATCGGGCTCGGAACATCCGATCGCCGGGGCCATCCTGCGCGCGGCGGCCGAACGGGAGCTGACGCTGGCCCCGGCCGAGGGCGCCACCGCCATCGCGGGCTTCGGCCTGTCGGCCCGGGTTGGCGGCCAGTCGCTGCTTTTGGGCGCCAAACGGCTGATGGACCGCGAGGGGATCGCGCTGGGCGATCTGCCCGCCCTTGCGGATCGGGCGGCGGCCGAAGGGGGCACGCCCCTCTATCTGGCGGCGGATGGCACGGTGCTGGCGCTCTTCATCGTCGCCGACCGCATCAAGCCGACCACCAAACCGGCCATCGACGCGCTGCATGCGCTGGGCCTCCGGACCGCCATGGTGACCGGCGACGCGGCGCCCACGGCGCGGGCCATCGCCGCAAGGCTCGGCATTGACCATGTCGAGGCCGAGGTCCTGCCCGAGGGCAAGGTCGCCGCCATCCAGGCCCTGCGCCGGGACGGCGCCACGGTGGCCTTCGTCGGCGACGGCATCAACGACGCCCCGGCGCTGGCGGCGGCGGATGTCGGCCTCGCCATTGGCACCGGCACCGATGTGGCTGTCGAGGCCGCCGAGGTGGTGCTGATGTCGGGCGACCTGTCGGCGGTGGTCAACGCCATCCACCTCTCGCGCCGGGTGCTGCGCAACATCCGTCAGAACCTGTTCTGGGCCTTCGCCTATAACGCGGCGCTGATTCCGGTGGCGGCGGGGGTGCTCTATCCCGCCTTCGGGATCCAGTTCTCGCCCATCCTCGGCGCCGCTGCCATGGCGCTCAGCTCGATCTTCGTTCTCACCAACGCGCTCCGGCTCAAGGCCCTGCGCCCGGTACTGGAGGCCGCATGAACATCGGCGAAGCGGCGGCGGCCTCGGGCCTGCCCGCCAAGACCATCCGCTATTACGAGGAGATCGGCCTCATCCGTCCGAAACGCGACGGCAACGGCTACCGCGCCTTCGGCGCCGATGAGGTCCATCGCCTGGCCTTCCTCAACCGCGCCCGGGGGCTGGGCTTCTCCATCGAGGATTGCCGCGCCCTTCTGGGGCTCTATGACGACGCCAGCCGGGCCAGCGAGGATGTCAAACGCCTCGCCGCCGACCACCTCGCCCGGATCGACACCCGCATCGCCGAATTGCAGGCCATGCGGGCGACGATGGCGGGGCTGGTCTCGGCCTGCGCCGGCGACGGGCGCCCGGATTGCCCGATCCTCGAGGACCTCGCCACCGGCCCCCTCTGCGCCCATCGCAGCCCGCCCCGGCGGGAGTGACGTTCGCAGTGACTTCCCCTCGCCGTCCCGATCCTGCATCTTTGCGCGGCAAATATCCCGGGGGTCCGGGGGCAGGGCCCCCGACGGGGCGCGAGGGGCCCCCCCCCCCCCCCCCCCCCCGCCCCCTTTGACCGGAAGGAACCCGCCATGACCCTGCAGCTCTGGGGCCTGAAGACCTGCGACACCTGCCGCAAGGCCCTGAAATCCCTGCCCGCGGCCGAGTTCCGCGACATCCGCGCCACGCCGCTGACCGATGCCGAGATCGCCGTTCTGCTCAATGAATTCGGGGAGGCGCTGGTCAACCGGGCCTCGACCACCTGGCGCGGCCTGTCCGAGGAGGAGCGCGCACAACCCCCGGCGCAGCTTCTCGCGCAGCATCCGGCGCTGATGAAACGGCCGGTGATCCGGGCGGGGGGCGTCTGGTATCTGGGCTGGACCCCGGCTGCGCGCGCCGCGCTTGGCGTGGCCTGAGGCGGTTCCTTCAGGCGGGGGCTCGCCCGCCCGCGTCGTCTCGTATCGACGCCAGGGACAAAGCCCGCCGGTAAGCCCGGCGGGCTTCGAGAAGCGGCCGGGTCGGGCGAAGGCTCAGAGCAGCTTGAGGTCCGAAGCCGAGGACCGGCCATCGCGGCCCGATTGCAGCTCGAAGCTGATCTTCTGGTTATCCTGCAGACCTTTCAGCCCGGCGCGTTCCACCGCCGAGATGTGGACGAAAACGTCCTTGCCGCCACCATCGGGGGCGATGAAGCCATACCCTTTGGTCGCGTTGAACCATTTTACGGTGCCAGTGGCCATGTCCGTACCCATTCCTCTCATGTTTCCCGCGACGTCATTGTCGGCGGGCCGTGCAGCCAGGCCTTCGGGTCGTGCGGGCTGCCTGGGAGAGGCGCGGGCGCAGGAAGTCTGTTGTCACCCGCAAAAGGATGCCATGAATCCCCAACAAATCAAGGGTGCTGTTGTGACGCCACGCCCGTTTGCCGCTGCCCTGCTTGACTTCCGGGCAGGGCTGCCCCATCTGGCAGGCTTGCCCGCCCGGTGCCCTGCGCCGCGCGGCGGGCGCTGCATGCGCCGCTTGCATGGCTGGCGCCCGAAAGGAACGACATGACCGAATTCTCGATGCTGGGGCTCGCGCCTGCTCTCTTGGCGGCGCTTGAGCGGACCGGCAAGGATCAGCCCACCCCCATCCAGGCCCGGGCCATCCCGGCGCTGATGGAAGGGCGCGACCTGATGGGGCTGGCCCAGACCGGCACCGGCAAGACGCTGGCCTTCGGCCTGCCGATCCTGCACCGGCTGCAAGGGCAGGGCAAGCCCGGGCCGAAGAGCGCCCGCGCCCTGATCCTGGCCCCGACCCGCGAGCTGGTGCAACAGATCGCCGAGGCGCTGGCGCAGCTGGCGCAGGGCCTGCCCACCTCGATCGTCACCGTGGTCGGCGGCGCCTCGATCAACCGGCAGATGGACCGGCTGGTGCGCGGCTGCGACGTGCTGGTGGCGACGCCGGGGCGGCTGATCGACCTGCTGGAGCGCTCGGCCGTGTCGCTGGCCAAGGTGCAGATGCTGGTCCTGGACGAGGCCGACCAGATGCTCGACCTCGGCTTCATCCACGCCCTGCGCAAGATCGCCCGCCACCTGCCCAAGGAACGGCAGACGATGCTGTTCAGCGCGACCATGCCCAAGGACATGTCCGAGATCGCCGAGACCTATCTCGACCGGCCGGTCCGGGTGCAGGTCTCGCCGCCCGGCAAGGCTGCCGACAAGATCGAACAGGCCGTGCATTTCGTGGCCCAGGGCGACAAGGCGAAACTGCTGGAGGAATACCTCCGCAAGCATCCCGACGAGCTGGCGCTGGTCTTCGGTCGCACCAAGCACGGGTCCGAGAAGCTGTCGAAGCTGCTGGCGTCCTGGGGCTTCTCGGTGGGCTCGATCCACGGCAACAAGAGCCAGGGTCAGCGCGAGCGCACGCTGGCCTCGTTCCGCGCCGGCGAGACCAAGGTGCTGGTGGCGACCGATGTTGCGGCGCGGGGGCTCGACATCCCGCTGGTCGCGCATGTCTACAATTTCGACCTGCCGAACGTGCCCGAGAACTACGTCCACCGCATCGGCCGCACCGCGCGGGCCGGGCGTGATGGGCGGGCGGTGGCGCTTTGCGCCCCGGCCGAAATGGCCGACCTGCGCGCCATCGAGGCGCTGACCAAGCAGAAGATCGAGGTGATCGGCGGCGAACCCTGGCCCGAGGCGCTGGCCGAGGCCGCGCGCACCAAGGCGCGGGCGGCGACCAATCAAGGCCGGGGCGGCGGGCGTCCGCAGGGCGGCAAGCCCGGTGGCGCCAAGACGGGGGCGAAGCCCGGAGCCAAATCCGGCGGCAAGCCCGGCGCGCCGAAGACCGGCGGTCAGGGGCCGAAGACCGGCGAGGCCGCGGCCAAACCCGCCAAGCCGCGCAAGCCCCGGGTCCATCCGGCGCTGGCCGAGGCTTTCGCCGAAGAGCGCGGCCAGAAGCCCCGCCGCTTCCGCAACAAGCCGGCCCGCCGCTCGGAGAGCTGAGACTTTTCTGCGCTTTTTGGGGCGCAGAGCGGGCTTCCTTGGCCATATCTGCGACAAATCAAACATTTCGGCCCGCCGCGCAGGCCCGTTCCGTCCTCTGACGGGACGTGGCGGCGCGGCGGTCTACGCGAATGTCTGACATGAATCCGCGCCACTGCCGGGCTTTGGCGTGGCCCGGTCCCATGCTAAGAAACCAGCATGAGTGACACGCCCGGTCAGATCGCGGACCTGCCGCCCGTTGCCCCCGCGGTCGAACCGACGGGGCGGGCCTTCTGGGTGGTGCTGGCGACGCTGACGCTGCTGGTGGCGGTCGGGCTGGGGAGCCTCGCCTATCACCGTCTGCACCGCGCGGCGCTGGCCGATCTGACCCGACAGGGCGAAAGCACGCTCGGTCTGGCCATCGCCGCACTCGACGGGCAGCTGCGGCGCTTCGACCGGCTGCCGGGCCTGCTGGCCCAGCAGGAGGTGGTGCACGAGCTGCTCTACCGCCCCCGCGATCCCGAGCGTGTCGAGGCCGCGAACCTCTACCTCAGGGCCACGGCGCAGCTGCTGCAGGCCTCGGACATCTATGTGATGAACCTGCAGGGGCTGACGCTCGCCGCCTCGAATTTCGACCAGCCGCTCAGCTTCGTCGGCGGCAATTTCGTCTTCCGCCCCTATTTCACCGAAGCCCTGTCACAGGGGCAGGGACGGTTCTACGCGCTGGGCACCACCTCGCGGGTCCGGGGCTATTACTTCGGCGCGCCGGTGCTGATCGACGATGCGCCCGCGGGCGTCATGGTGATCAAGATCGACCTCGACGCCATCGAGGACGGCTGGCGCGGATCGGGGACCGAGGTTCTGGTGACCGACCCCGAGGATATCGTCTTCATGTCCACCAACCCCGCCTGGACCTTCGGCGCGACCCGGCCGCTGACGCCGGAACGGCTGGAGCGCACCCGCTCGACCCGCCGCTACGCCGACCGGCAGCTGACCGAATTGCCGCTGGTCCGGGCGACGGGGCCGGATGGCGGGCCGCTCTGGCGGCTGCAGGGGGCCGAATACCGGGTGATGTCCTCGGCCATGGCCGGGGCGGACTGGACCGTGCAGGTTCTGGTCGATACCGCGCCCGCCCGCCAGCAGGCTCTGACCCGGCTGGCCCTGGGGGCGTTGGCGGTGGTGCTGGCGGTGCTGGCGCTGGTCATCGTCGCCCAGCGGCGGGCGGCGTTGCGCGAGCGTCTGGCGCTGCAGGCCGAGGCGCAGGCGCAGCTGGAACGCCGGGTGGACGAACGCACCGCCGAACTCGCCGCGGTCAACACCCGGCTGGAGGGCGAGGTCGCCGAGCGTCGGGCCACTGAAGAGCGGCTCAGAGCCACGCAGGCCGATCTGGTGCAGGCCGGCAAGCTGGCGGCGCTGGGGCAGATGTCGGCCGCGCTGAGCCACGAATTCAACCAGCCGCTGGGCGCCGCCCGCAACTATGCCGAGAACGCGCAACTGCTGATCGAGCGCGGGCGGATCGAGGATGCCAAGGGCAATATCGACCGCATCCTCGGCCTGATCGGCCGCATGGGCGACCTGTCCAAGCATCTGCGCAATTTTGCCCGCAAACCGAACAGCCAGCTCTCCGACGTTGCACTGACCGAGGCCGTCGCCTCGGCGCTGGAGCTGCTGGGCTGGCGGCTCAGGGCGCAGTCTATCGCCCTGACGGTCGAGGTCCCGCCGCTTGCGGTCCGCGCCGGGCCGGTGCGGCTGCAGCAGGTGCTGGTCAACATCCTGTCGAACGCCATCGACGCGCTGGAAGACGCCGACGCCCGCAGCATCGCCGTCAGCGCCCGGCAGCAGGCCGGCACGGCGGTGCTGACCATCGCCGACAGCGGACCGGGCGTCGCGCCGCAGCTGGTCGAGCGGATTTTCGATCCGTTCTTCTCGACCAAGGGGGTGGGCAAGGGGCTGGGGCTGGGCCTGTCGATCAGCTACAACATCGTCCATGATTTCGGCGGTACGCTGGCCGTGGCCAACCGGCCCGAGGGCGGCGCCGTCTTCACCCTTGTGCTGCCGCTCGCCCAAGGCGAAAAAGCGGCATGACCCGGGGCCGTATCCTGCTGGTGGACGACGATGCCGACCTGCGCCAATCGACGGCGCAGGCGCTGGATCTGGCCGGGTTCGAGGTTCTGGACACCGACCAGCCCGAGGATGTGCCGGCGCTGATCTCCTTCGGTTTCAACGGCATCGTCGTCACCGACATCCGCATGCCGCGGCTCGACGGGATCAGCCTGATGAACCAGATCCACGGCATCGACCGCGAGGTGCCGGTAATCCTGATCACCGGCCATTCCGACGTGCAGCTGGCCGTCCGGGCGATGCGCGAGGGTGCGCATGATTTCATCGAGAAGCCGTTTTCCGCCGCGCAGCTGGCCGAAACCTGCGCCCGGGCCATGGATTACCGGCGGCTGGTGCTGGAGAACCGGGTGCTCAGGGCCTCGGCCGGGCAGGCGGACGATCTGGAACAGCGGCTGGTGGGGCGGTCCAATGTGATGATCGACCTGCGGCGACGGGTCCGCACCATCGGCCCGGCCGAGACCGACGTGCTGATCACCGGCGATACCGGCACCGGCAAGGAGGTGGTGGCACGGGCGCTGCACGACCTTTCGGCCCGCGCCGCGAAGCCCTTCATCGCCATCGATTGCGCGGCCCTGCCCGAGGCGCAGATCGAGAGCGAGCTTTTCGGCCATGAGCCGGGCGCCTTCCCGGGCGCCATGCGGGCGCGTTATGGCCGGTTCGAACATGCGCGGGGGGGGACGGTGCTGCTCGATGACATCGGGTCGATGCCGATGGGCCTGCAGGGGAAGCTCTTGCGGGTCATTCAGGAGCGGACCATCCAGCCCTTGGGGTCGAACGAGGCGCGGCCGGTGGATATCCGCTTCATCGCCACCTCGCGCATGCCGCTGGAGCATGAGGTGACCGAGGGGCGGTTCCGTGCCGACCTCTTCTATCGGCTGGCCGTGGTCAGCCTGAATGTGCCGCCGCTGACCGCCCGGCGCGAGGATATCCCGCTGCTCTTCGCCCGGCTTCTGGCCGAGGCCGCGGGCCGCAACCGGGTGGAGCCGGTGACGCCGCCGCCCTCGCTGGTTGAGGCGATCATGGCCCGTGACTGGCCCGGCAATGTGCGCGAATTGCGCAACGCCGCCGAACGCTGCGCGCTGGGACTGGGCCTGCAGGGGCCGGTCGAGCCCGCGGGCGAGACCTGGGGCGAGGGCGGGCGCCTGTCCGACCGCGTCGCGGCCTTCGAGAAGGCCGAGATCGTGCGGGCGCTGATGGCCTCGGGCGGGGCACTGAAGCCGGTGTACGAGGCGCTGGGCCTGTCGCGGAAGACGCTGTACGAGAAGATGCAGAAGCTCGGCATCGACAAGTCGCAATATTCGGACGGCTAGGGGCTCAGACCGCCTCCTCGGCCCGCCCGCCATCGCCCCGCTGCGCCACAAGCGCCGCCACCGCGCTCGCGTCGGTCAGCAGGCCCACGACCTGCCCGCCCTCGGTCAGCAGGATCCGACCGCGCCCCTCGGCCAGCCGCTCCATCGCCGCCTTCAGCGGCGTCGCTGCGGGCAGGGTCAGGCCCGCGGGCATCGGGCTGGGCGCCGGCACCATCGCATCACGCGCGGTCAGCACGCCCAGCGGGTTCATATGCGCCACGAAATCCGCAACATAGCCATTGGCGGGCTTGGTGTAGATCTCGGACGGGGTGCCGCATTGGATGATCCGCCCGCCCTCCATGATGGCGATGCGGCTGCCCAGCTTGAAGGCCTCGTCGAGGTCATGGCTGACGAAGATGATCGTACGCTTGAAGCGCGCCTGCAGGTCCAGAAGCTCGTCCTGCAAGCGGGTGCGGATCAGGGGATCCAGCGCGCTGAAGGGCTCGTCCATCAGCAGGATCGGCGCCTCGGTGGCGAAGGCGCGGGCGAGGCCCACGCGCTGCTGCATCCCGCCCGAGAGTTCAGCCACCTTGCGCCCGGCCCATTGCGAGAGGCCGACGAGTTCCAGCTGCTCCTCGACCCGCCGGGTCCGCTCCTTGCGGCCGACACCCGCCAGTTCCAGCCCGAGGCCCACATTCTCGCGCACCGAGCGCCAGGGCAGCAGGCCGAATTGCTGGAACACCATGGCCACGCATTCGCGCCTGAGCTTGCGCAGTTCCGCCTTGCTGGCGGTCCCGACCGAGGCGCTCCACTCGTCGTCATGGACGATGACCTCGCCCTGCACGATGGGGTTGAGGCCGTTGACGGACCGCAGCAGCGTGGACTTGCCGGAGCCCGACAAACCCATCAGCACCAGAATCTCGCCCTGCGCCACGTCGATGGAGCAATCGTGCACGCCCAGGATCTGGCCGGTTTCCTTCTGGATGTCGCTGCGGGACTGGCCGGTCTCCATCAGCGGAATGGCACGCCAGGGATTGTCGCCGAACACGATGGAAACATGGCGGAACGAGACGGCGGTCTTCGGCTCGGCCGGGACGGCGATGGTTTCGGTGGGGGCTTCTGTGGCGTCGGTCACGATTTGGCCTCCACCCGCAGCATGCGGTCCAGCATGATGGCGACGGCGACGATCACCGCGCCCGATTCAAAGCCCAGGGCCGCGTTGACCGAATTGAGCGCGCGCACCACCGGCACGCCCAGCCCCGGCGCGCCGACCAGTCCGGCGATCACCACCATCGACAGCGACAGCATGATCGTCTGGTTGAGCCCGGTCATGATCTGGGGAAAGGCCCAGGGCAGCTCGACCTTGAAGATCCGCTGCATGTTGGTCGAGCCGAAGGCGGTCGCCGCCTCGCTCAGCGCGGTGGGGGTGGAGCGGATGCCGAGTTCGGTGAGCCGGATGGCGGCGGGCATGGCGAAGATCACGGTCGCGACCAGCCCCGGGACCATGCCAAGGCCGAAGAGCACCAGCACCGGGATCAGATAGACGAAGGTCGGGAGCGTCTGCATCAGGTCCAGAACCGGGGTCA
This sequence comes from Pararhodobacter sp., assembly GCF_034676075.1. GTDB lineage: Bacteria > Pseudomonadota > Alphaproteobacteria > Rhodobacterales > Rhodobacteraceae > Pararhodobacter. The sequence goes on from NZ_JAUCCQ010000016.1 coordinate 42,344, forward strand.
GGAAGCGGTAGAATTTCGGGTGATGGGCGCTGAAGATGCCCAGCGGCACCCCCACCGCCATGCAGACCGCGCAGGAGCCCAGCACCAGAACCAGCGTCTGCATCGTCAGGTCCCAGTAATTCTGGTTCCAGGCAAACAGCGCGCAGCCGACGACGATGGCGACCGCCACCCATTTGCGCTGCAAGGCCCAGGTGATCGCCGCGAAGATGGCGATGATGATCAGGGGATGGGGTGCCATCAGCGCCGTGGACAGCGCATCCACCGCGGTCCGCAGCCCCAGTTCGACCGCGTCGAAGAACGGCCAGAAATTGTCCTGCACCCAGGTAAAGAGGGTGGCAACGGTGCGCCCGACAGGGATCTTGGCCCCGGTCACGGCGTCGGAAATCGGGTCGGCCATACGTGCTCCACCGGATGCGAAGGCCCCGGCCCGCAGGGGCCGGGGTCAGGAGGGGATCAGCCGTCGAGCGCGGTGTTCACGGCGGCCAGGCCGTCGCCGCCATCCAGCGTGGTCACGCCGACCATCCAGGGGCTGAGGACATGGCGGTGGTCGGCCAGCCAGGCCCGGGCCGCGGCACCGGGCTCGGTCCCGTCATTGAGGATCGCGCCCATGATCTCGTTCTCCATGGCCAGGGTGAATTCCATGTTGCCAAGAAGCCGGCCCACGTTCGGGCATTCGGTGACATAGCCCGCGCGGGTGTTGGTGTAGATCTCGGCGCCGCCCAGGTTCGGGCCGAAGTAATCGTCACCGCCTTCCAGATAGGTCATCTGGAAATTGGCGTTCATCGGATGCGGCTCCCAGCCCAGGAACACCACCGGCTCGTTGCGGCGGTCCGAGCGCTGGACCTGCGCCAGCATCCCCTGTTCCGAGCTTTCCACCACCTCGAAGCCCTGAAGCCCGAAAGCGTCGGCCGAGATCATGTCGAGGATCAGGCGGTTGCCGTCATTGCCCGGCTCGATGCCATAGATATGGCCGCCCAGCGCGTCGCGATGCGCGGCGATATCGGCGAAGGAGGCGATGCCCAGCGCGGCGCCGGCGGCATTGGTGGCCAGCGTGTATTTGGCGCCGGTCAGGTTCATGCGCACCGTGTCGACGGTCCCCGCCTCGCGGAACGGGGCGATATCGGCCTCCATCGTCGGCATCCAGTTGCCGAGGAACACGTCGATATCGCCGTTGGCCATCGAGGTGTAGGTCACCGGCACCGACAGCACCAGCGTCTCGGTCTCATATCCCAGCGCGTCCAAGATCGTGGTGGCGACGGCGGTGGTGGCGGTGATGTCGGTCCAGCCCACATCCGAGAAACGGACGGTGCCGCAATCGGCGAAGGCGGGGGCGGTTGCCAGGGCCAGAACGGCGGTGGTCAGCGAAAAGCGGGTAATGCGCATTGTCTCTCCTGTCAGAATATTTTTGTTGATTGACTGATCAATAAACATTGGTCTAGCACGGAATCAACAAAAATTGCGGGGCGGGCCGAGTCCGAACCGGGTGGAAGGGAACGTACGATGCCCAAGATCGGGATGGAGCCTATACGACGTGCCTCGCTGATCAAGGCCACAATCACCGAGATCGGAGCCGTGGGCTCGCTCGAGGTGACGGTTGCCCGGATCGCCAAGCGCGCGGGCATGTCCTCGGCGCTGGCGCATCATTATTTCGGCTCGAAAGAGGCGATGTTCCTGGCTGCCATGCGCCATGTGCTGACCGTCTACGGTGCCGAGGTACGCGGCGCGCTGGCCAGTGCCGAGGGCGGCGAGGGGCGGGCGCGGGCGGTGATCCGGGCCTCGTTCGCGGGCGCCAATTTCCGGCGCGAGGTGGTGGCGGCCTGGCTCAATTTCTACGTCCTGGCCCAGACCCTGCCCGAGGCGCGGCGCCTTCTCAACGTCTATCAAAAGCGCATCGTGTCGAACCTGACCCACGCCCTGCGCCCCCGTCTGGGCGCCGCGGCGGTCGAGGTTGCCTCCTCCATTGCGGCGATGATCGACGGGGCCTATCTGCACGCCGCGCTGGGCGCGGAATCGCCCGATGCGGCCCGGGCCACGGCGCGGGTCGAGGCCTATCTGACGCTGGCCCTGAAGGGACGCTGACATGCAGGCCGAGTATGTGATCGTAGGCGCCGGTTCGGGCGGGTCGGCGGTGGCGTTCCGCCTGGCCGAGGCGGGGCATTCGGTGATCGTCGTGGAATTCGGCGGCTCGGACGCCGGGCCCTTCATCCAGATGCCGGGGGCGCTGAGCTACCCGATGAACATGAAGCGCTACGATTGGGGCATGGCGTCCGAGCCCGAGCCCGGCCTCGGCGGGCGCTCGCTGGTCACGCCGCGCGGCAAGGTGATCGGCGGCTCCTCCTCGATCAACGGCATGGTCTATGTGCGCGGCCACGCCCGCGACTATGACCATTGGGCCGAACAGGGGGCGGACGGCTGGTCCTATGCCGATGTGCTGCCCTATTTCAAACGGCTGGAAACCTGGCATGGCGAGGCCGATGCTGGCGGCGGCGCCGACTGGCGCGGCAGCGACGGCCCGCTGCACATCAGCCGGGGCAGGCGCGAGAATCCGCTGTTCAATGCCTTCATCGAGGCCGGGCGCCAGGCGGGCTATCCCGTCACCCGCGATTACAACGGCCAGCAGCAGGAAGGCTTCGGCGCCATGGAGGCGACGATCAAGGGCGGCGTGCGCTGGTCGGCGGCCCGGGCCTATCTGAAACCGGCGCTGAAGACCGGGCGGGTGCGGCTGGTCCGGGGCCTCGCCGCGAAAGTGGTGATCGAGGGCGGAAAGGCCACCGGCGTCGAACTGTCGGACGGCCGGGTCATCACCGCTGGGCGCGAGGTGATCCTCGCCGCCTCATCCCTCAACACCCCGAAACTGCTGATGCTCTCGGGCATCGGTCCGGCCGCGCATCTGGCAGAGCACGGCATCGCGGTGGTGGCCGACCGGCCGGGCGTCGGCGCGAACCTGCAGGACCATCTGGAACTCTACCTGCAATTCGCCACCAAGACGCCGATCTCGCTCTACAAATACTGGAACCTCTGGGGCAAGGCCTGGGTCGGCGCGCAATGGATGATCCTGGGCCGCGGGCCCGGCGCCTCGAACCAGTTCGAAAGCTGCGGTTTCATCCGCTCGGCGGCGGGTGTCGACTATCCCGATATCCAGTACCATTTCCTGCCCATCGCCGTGCGCTACGACGGCCGCGCCGTGGCCGAGGGGCACGGGTTCCAGACCCATGTCGGGCCGATGCGCTCCAAGTCCCGGGGCAGCGTGCGGCTGCGCTCGAAGGATCCCGCCGACAATCCGGTGATCCGCTTCAACTACATGTCCCATCCCGACGACTGGACCGACTTCCGCGCCGCCATCCGCCTGACGCGCGAGATCATGGAGCAGCCTGCCATGGCGCTGCATGTGAAGCACGAGATCCAGCCGGGCGCGGCGGTGCAATCGGACGAGGCGCTCGACGCCTTCATCCGCGAACACGCCGAATCGGCCTTCCACCCCTGCGGCACGGCCCGCATGGGGCGGCGTGACGACCCGATGGCGGTGGTCGATCCGCAGGGAAGGGTGATCGGGGTCGAGGGGTTGCGCGTGGCCGACAGCTCGATCTTCCCGCGCATCACCAACGGCAATCTCAACGGGCCCTCGATCCTGGTGGGTGAGAAGATGGCGGACCATATCTTGGGGAAGGGCCCGCTGCCTGCCTCAAATCTTGAGCCCTGGATCAACCCCGACTGGGCGGTGGCGCAGCGTTAAGGAAATCTTGACGACGCCCTTGCGGCCGGAGTCCGGCCCCCGTAGATCGGGGGCATGTTAAAGATTTGTTCACTTCTCGTTCTCATGCTGGCCGGGGCGGCGCAGGCTGACATCCGGGGGGTGGCCCGGGTCATCGACGGCGACACGCTGGAGGTGGCGGGGGTGCACATCCGCCTCTTCGGCATCGACGCACCGGAAATGGACCAGCCCTGTGGCGACTGGGCCTGCGGGCGCTGGGCGCGGGACGAACTCGCGCGGCTGATCGGCGGGCGGCGCGTCACCTGTTCCGAGGGGGCGCCTGACCGCTATGGCCGGGTGCTGGCGCGCTGCGACGCCGGGCGCGGCGATCTGGGGCAGGCCATGGTGCAGGGCGGGGCGGCCTTCGCCTATCGCCGCTATGCCCTCGATTACGTCGGCGCCGAACGCGTGGCCCGGGCGGAAGAGCGCGGTCTCTGGCGGGACGGCGGGCGCGGCGTCACCCTGCCCGAGGATTTTCGCGCCGCGCACCGCTCCTCGGTGACGGAAGAGCCGCAGCAGGCGCCCCGGGGCGCCTGCGCGATCAAGGGCAATATCTCGGACAGCGGGCGGGTCTATCATCTGCCCGGCCAGCGCGATTATGATCGCACCCGGATCGACACGGGGCGGGGCGAGCGCTGGTTCTGCACCGAAGCCGAGGCGCGCGCCGCCGGATGGCGCCGCGCCCGCCGCTGACCGCCGCGTTCAGAAAGGACCCCGATGGACGAGCTTGAAACCCGCGAGTCGCTGCCCGAAGCGCTGCGCATTCTCCTGGCCGATTACCCGCGCGAGGCCTGGGAGGCGCATCCGCATTTCCACGGCCTGACCAGTTATTGGCTCGAACGGCACCTCGGCTTCCGCCGCCTGCTGCCGCTGCTGCAGGACCGCGCCCGCGGCATCATCGAGCGCGATGCCGAGCCCGAGCCGCAGATGCTGGTCCGGCTGGCGGGCACGCTGCTCAATGACCTGCACGGCCACCATCAGGTCGAGGATCACCATTATTTCCCGCTGCTGTCCCAGACCGAGCCGCGCCTCGAACACGGGTTCGCGCTGCTCGACGCCGACCACCACACGCTGGACGCCCATCTGCACGCGCTGGCCGACCGCACCAATGCGGTGCTGAAGGCGCTGTCCGAAAACCAGCCCCCGCGCGAGACGGCGGCGCGGCTCGATGAGGCGCTGAAGCCCTTCGCCCGCTTCCTCGACCGGCATCTGAGCGACGAGGAAGATCTGGTCGTGCCGATAATTCTGCATCGCGGGGTCAGCTTCTGATCCAGATCAAGGGCTTCAGCGATTCGGCGGGCTAGCCTGCAGGGGCAACGAACGGAGACGAGCATGTCCAACACGCCCCACGAACTGGCCGAAGAATTCCCCGCCGAGGTCGAGCGCATGCATGCGCTGAAGACCGCGGACGCGCATTTCGCCAAGCTCTTCGACGAGTATCACGAGGTGAACAAGGCCATCCACCGCGCCGAAACCAAGGTCGAGCCGGTGACGGAAGAGCATGAAACCGCGCTGCGCAAGACGCGCATGGCGTTGAAGGACCAGATCGCCGCCAAGCTGCGCGAAACCGCCTGAACCGCGCGACAGACCGCCTGAAGGGGCCGCTTCCGGGCGGCCCCTTTCGCGTTCAGGGGCCGCTCTGTTCGGCGATGGCATAGGGCAGCACGCCCCGCCGGTCGGGGTCGATGCGCAGCTCCTGCTCCAGCGGCGGGACCGAGCGCTGGTGGCAATCGGGTCGGGCGCAGATCCGGCAGGAAATGCCGATCGGCTCGAAGGCCTGCGGATGGCTCAGGTCCATGTCGTCGGCATAGGTCAGCTGATCGGCATGGCGGATCTCGCAGCCAAGGCCGATGGCATAGCGCCGCACCGGCGCCCGGAACGAGCCGCCGCTTTTCGACACGTCCCGGGCCAGGGAGAAGTACCGCACGCCGTCCGGCGTCTCGGCCAGCTGGCGCAGGAAACGGCCCGGCGTCTCGAAGGCCTGATGCACGTTCCACAGCGGGCAGGCGCCGCCGTAGCGGGCGAATTGCAGCCGCGTCGCCGAATGCCGCTTGGTGATCGTACCCGCCTGATCGACCCGGACGAAATAAAAGGGCACGCCCTTGGCACCCGGCCGCTGCAGGGTCGAAAGCCGGTGCGCGACCTGCTCGATCGAGGCGCCGAAACGGTCGGCCAGCATCTCCAGATCGTGGCGGGTTTCCTGCGCCGCAGTCAGGAAGGCACGATAGGGCAGCAGCGCGGCCCCGGCGAAGTAATTGGCCAGCCCGATCTTGGCGATGCCCCTTGCCTCGTCCGATTGGAAACGGGCCAGGTCCAGCGTCGCCTCCAGCAGCTCGTTCTGGGTCAGCAGGGCGATCTGGTGCAGCAGCTGGAAGCGGCGGGTCGCGCCGGTGGCTTTTGTTGATAAAGTGAGGATCCGACGCTGGGGATCGTAGCGTCTGAGCATCGGATCATCGGAAAACTGCAAGCCGATGCTGCGCCGCTCCAGCAATTTCCCCGCCTTCGCCTCGATGCTTTCCGGCCCCTGGGCGAAATGCTCGGCGGCGCGGTCGACGGCATCGAGGTAATTGTCGCAGTAATGGAAGAAGTCGCGCACCTCCTCCCAGGGCGAGGCGCGTAACATCCTGTCATCGCGGCCCAAAGCCTCGTCCAGGGATGCCAGACGTTCATGTGTCTGACGATAGGCCCGGTGCAGGGCCAGCAGGGCGCGGGCCACCCCGGGCGCGTTCGAGGCCACCAGCCGCAGATCCGCGGCCGAGGGCGCCGGGGCGGGAAACACCGGATCGGCCAAAGCCTCGCGCAGGTCGGTGACCATGCGCTCGCTGTCGCCGGTGGACAGCTCTGTCACATCGGTGCCGAATTCGCGCGCCAAGGCCAGCACCACCGCGGTCGAGACCGGGCGGTTGTTGTTCTCCATCTGATTGAGATAGGGCAGCGAGACGCCCAGCCGGGCCGCGAATTCCTTCTGCGTCAGCTGCAGCCGCGAGCGGATCTCGCGCAGCTTTGCCCCCGCATAAAGCTTCTGCACGGCCATCGCAGCCTCCCGCTTTGCAATGCCTGAACCCTAGCTTTGCAAAGCGGTCTTGCCAAGCGGGCTCAGAGGCCCAGCTGCCTGTTGCGGCGGATGACCAGCAGGATCGACAGGATCGAGCCGATCATCGAGGCGCTCATGATCACGATCAGCGGCCAGGCGCCGGTCTCTTCGGTGAGCATGGCCCCGGCCATGGCCGAAAGCGCCGCGCCGCCGCCGATCATGAAGGCGCCGCCCAGGCCCGCCGCAGTGCCCGCCAGTGCCGGGCGGACCGACAGCATCCCGGCGTTCGAATTGGGCAGCACCAGCCCGTTGCCGATGCCGACGATCAGGAAGGGCACGAAGAACCCCGCCGCGCCGCCCCAGCCGGTGGCGACGGCGAAGATCTGCACCACGATGCCGATGGCCATGCCGATATTGCCGTAGATGATCATCCGCACCACGCCGAAGCGCGTGGAATAGCGGCCCGACAGGTAATTGCCCATGCCATAGCCGACGCCGGTCACGCCGAAGAAGAGACCCAGCTCGCTGGGGGTCAGGCCATAGATCTCGGATCCGACGAAGGGCGCGCCGCCGAGATAGGCGAAGAACACGCCCGAGGAAAACGCCGTGGTCAGCACATAGCCCCAGAAGCGCGGCGAGGTCAGCAGCTCGGGATAATCGGCGATCTGGGCGCGGAAGCTCGACGGGCGACGCTCCATCGTCTCGCCCAGATCGGCCCAGACCAGCCAGAGAACCAGCGCGCCCAGCACCGCCAACAGCAGGAAACTGGCCTGCCAGCCCCAGACCTCGTCCAGCGCGCCGCCGACGATCGGCCCCAGCATCGGCACGATCGACATGCCCAGCGTCACATAGGCGATCATCGAGGCCGCGCGGTCCTCGTCCACCATGTCGCGCACGATGGCGCGGCCCAGGGCCATGCCGGTCGCGACCGAGGCCTGCAGCATGCGGAAGATCAGGAAGACCGTGGCGTTGGGGGCAAGCAGCGTGCCGACGCTGGCCAGGAGGAACACGCCCAGCGACACCAGCACGATGTTGCGCCGCCCGAAACGGTCGGACAGCGGGCCGATCACCAGCTGCAGGACGGCGCTGAAGGCCAGATAGACCGAGATCGACAGCTGCATCAGCCGGTAATCCGCGTCGAAATATTCCGCCATGTTCGGCAGCGACGGCAGGAAGACGTTCATCGACAGCGCAGAGACGGCCGAGAGCAGAATCAGCGTCGCCAGATGCGGGGGGGTTTTGCGGTCCAGGAACCGGGGTGTCACACCATTCATTTCACAAGCGTAAAGACGCCCGCCGGGAGTGTCCAGTGCCCTCAGAACGGACGGTGAAAGATGACCGCGGCGCCCGCAGCGATCAGCGTGAAGCCCAGCGCGTGATTCCAGGTCAGCGGCTCTTTCAGATAGAACACCGAAAAGGCGGCGAAGACGCTGAGCGTGATGACCTCCTGAATGGTCTTCAGCTGCGCGGCCGAGAAGACCTCGTGCCCGATGCGGTTGGCGGGCACCTGCAGCAGGTATTCGAAAAAGGCGATGCCCCAGCTGATCAGGATGACGGTGATCAGCGGCGCGCTGCGGTACTTCAGATGCCCGTACCAGGCGAAGGTCATGAAAACATTCGAGGCGAGCAGCAGCAGGATGGTCTGCTGCGGGACGGACAGGGGCATGGCGCGCCGGGGGTTGCAATTGCGGTTTGACTGCGGGCTATAAACCGGCCGCACCCCCGTGCAAGCGGCCAGAATTAGCAGATTTGCATTTCGCACTGACCACTTGCCAAGTGCTTTGCAAATTTTCTCGATTTTGCTTCCTTTGCTGCAGGCGCGAACGTACATTGCGCGCCAAATCCGAGGAGGGCGCGATGAAGGATATTCTGCAAGAGCTCGAGAACCGGCGGGCGGCCGCGCGTCTGGGAGGCGGTCAGCGCCGCATCGACGCCCAGCACGCCAAGGGCAAGTTGACGGCGCGGGAACGTATCGAGCTGCTGCTGGACGAGGGCTCGTTCGAGGAATTCGACACCTTCGTCGCCCATCGCTGCACCGATTTCGGCATGGAGCAGGACCGCCCGGCGGGGGACGGCGTGGTGACCGGCTGGGGCACGGTCAACGGCCGCATGGTCTATGTCTTCAGCCAGGATTTCACCGTCTTCGGCGGCTCGCTGTCGGAAACCCATGCCCAGAAGATCTGCAAGATCATGGACATGGCGATCCAGAACGGCGCCCCGGTGATCGGGCTGAACGATTCGGGCGGCGCCCGGATTCAGGAAGGCGTGGCCTCGCTGGCGGGCTATGCGGATGTGTTCCAGCGCAACATCATGGCCTCGGGCGTGGTGCCGCAGATCTCGGTGATCATGGGCCCCTGCGCCGGGGGTGCCGTGTACTCGCCGGCGATGACCGACTTCATCTTCATGGTGCGCGATTCGTCCTACATGTTCGTGACCGGCCCCGATGTGGTGAAGACCGTCACGAACGAGATCGTCACCGCGGAGGAACTGGGCGGGGCCTCGACCCACACCAGGAAATCCTCGGTCGCCGATGGCGCCTTCGAGAATGACGTGGAGGCGCTGATCGAGGTCCGCCGCCTGATCGACTTCCTGCCGCTCAACAACCGCGAGAAGCCGCCGGTCCGCCCCTTCTTCGACGAGCCGGGCCGGATCGAGGAAAGCCTCGACACGCTGATCCCCGACAATCCGAACACCCCCTACGACATGAAGGAACTGATCCTGAAGGTCGCGGACGAGGGCGATTTCTACGAGATCCAGCAGGATTTCGCCAAGAACATCATCACCGGCTTCATCCGTCTGGAAGGCCAGACGGTGGGCGTGGTGGCGAACCAGCCGATGGTGCTGGCCGGGTGCCTCGACATCGATTCGAGCCGCAAGGCCGCCCGTTTCGTGCGCTTCTGCGACGCCTTCGAGATCCCGATCCTGACGCTGGTCGACGTGCCGGGCTTCCTGCCCGGCACCGGCCAGGAATACGGCGGCGTCATCAAGCACGGCGCGAAACTGCTCTTTGCCTATGGCGAGGCGACGGTGCCGAAGGTCACGGTCATCACCCGCAAGGCCTATGGCGGCGCCTATGACGTCATGGCGTCGAAGCATCTGCGCGGCGATTTCAACTATGCCTGGCCCACCGCCGAGATCGCGGTGATGGGGGCCAAGGGCGCGGTCGAGATCCTCTATCGCAGCGAGCTGGGCGACAAGGAGAAGATCGCGGCGCGCACCAAGGATTACGAGGACCGCTTCGCCAATCCCTTCGTCGCCGCCGAGAAGGGCTTCATCGACGAGGTGATCCAGCCCCGTTCGACCCGCCGCCGGGTGTCGCGGGCCTTTGCCTCGCTCCGCGGCAAGAAGCTGAGCAATCCGTGGAAAAAACACGACAACATCCCGCTGTGATGGCGGGACCCCACCGACCCCAGCATCTGAGGCCGCACTTCCAGCCGGCGCTAGATGTTGATTTTTTCACCTCACCCAGTTCGCGCCCTGGTGCGACAAAACCACAGAACGCCTCGCAAGCCCCCATGTTTGAACACAAAAACTGGATTCGACCTCTGCCTTCGGGTAAGCTCGCGGACAGCGCAACCAATGTGGTTTGTGCAGAAAAGAGCATCCGGCGTCTCGGGACCTCCCGGCGACCGGACCGCGAAGAGAGCAGGAGTAACGCATGTCCACATCGACCATCGGCGTTTTCGCCGGTGCCCTCGCGCTGGCGGTTCTGGGTGGTTGCAGCCACTTCCACCACCAGCAAGAAGAGTACGTCGCCGTCGAGCCCGCGCCGCAGCCGATCTACGTCGAGCCGGTCGCCCCGAAATACCGCTGACCGCGCGCCTTCGGGCGTGACAGAGTTTCGGGCGGGGCCCGGCGCGCCCCCCCCCGCCCGCCGCCTGCCGCTGGGGGTGACCTCATGCTGAAGCACCGCGGCTTTCCCGGGCGCCTGCCCGGCACCGATTTCCAGTTCACCATCCGCCGCGCCAACGTGAAGGAAGGGGCCACCCCCCTGATCGCGCGCGAGCGCTACAAGGACCGTCGCGCGCCCGACCGGGCCGCCGACCGCGGTTTCATGGCCGCGCTCTGGGAGCATTTCGGCGAGGAGCCCTTCGAGCGCGGCAACCTCGATGCCGGGCGCCTGTCCTGGCTCTTCGGTCGTGAGGTGGTGGCCGCGGAAGATCCCTTCGATCCGAAAAGCTACGACGCGCTGCTGCGCATCGACCTGGCCAAGGCCCGCGTCTCGTTCCCTGAGATCTTCGACGATCTGGAGGAGGACGATGACGAGGAGGATGAGCCCTGGGACGAGGAGGACGACGCATGAGCCGCCCTCGGATCATCGCCGCACAGAACGAATTTGGGGCCCCGTCCGGGGCGGGGGAGTGAGCATGTTCAAGAAGATCCTGATCGCCAACCGCGGCGAAATCGCCTGCCGGGTCATCAAGTCGGCGCGCAAGATGGGCATCAAGACGGTCGCCGTCTATTCCGATGCCGACCGCAACGCGCTGCATGTGAAGATGGCCGATGAGGCGGTGCACATCGGCCCGCCGCCCGCCAACCAATCCTATATCGTCATCGACAAGATCATGGACGCGATCCGCCAGACCGGCGCCGAAGCGGTCCATCCGGGCTATGGGTTCCTCAGCGAAAACATGAAGTTCGCCGAGGCGCTGGAAAAGGAAGGCGTGATCTTCGTCGGCCCGCCCAGCCCCGCGATCGAGGCGATGGGCGACAAGATCACCTCGAAGAAGCTGGCGCAGGAAGCGGGCGTGAGCACGGTGCCGGGCTACATGGGCCTGATCGCCGATGCCGAAGAGGCGGTGACGATCTCGGACCAGATCGGCTATCCTGTGATGATCAAGGCCAGCGCGGGCGGCGGCGGCAAGGGGATGCGCATCGCCTGGAACGCGCAGGAGGCGCGCGAAGGGTTCGAATCGTCCAAGAACGAGGCCGCGAACAGCTTCGGTGACGACCGGATCTTCATCGAGAAATTCGTGACGCAGCCGCGCCATATCGAGATCCAGGTGCTGGCCGACAAGCACGGCAATTGCGTCTACCTGCACGAGCGCGAATGCTCGATCCAGCGCCGCAACCAGAAGGTTATCGAAGAGGCGCCCTCGCCCTTCCTCGATGAGGCGACCCGCAAGGCGATGGGCGAGCAGGCCTGCGCGCTGGCCAAGGCGGTGGGCTATACAAGCGCCGGGACCGTGGAATTCATCGTCGATGGCGAGCGGAACTTCTATTTCCTCGAGATGAACACCCGCCTGCAGGTGGAGCATCCGGTGACGGAACTCATCACCGGCGTCGACCTCGTGGAGCAGATGATCCGCGTCGCCAATGGCGAGCCGCTGCCCTTCAAGCAGGAAGACCTGAAGATCAACGGCTGGGCGATGGAAAGCCGCCTCTATGCCGAGGATCCCTATCGCAACTTCCTGCCCTCGATCGGCCGTCTGACCCGCTACCGCCCGCCGGTCGAAGGGCCGACCACCCGCGGCGGCATCGTGCGCAACGATACGGGCGTCTTCGAGGGCGGCGAGATCTCGATGTACTATGACCCGATGATCGCCAAGCTCTGCACCTGGGGCAAGACCAGGGCCGAGGCGATCGAGGAAATGCGCCTGGCGCTCGACACGTTCGAGGTCGAGGGGATCGGCCACAACCTGCCGTTCTGCGCGGCGGTGATGGACCATCCGCGCTTCACCTCGGGCAACATCACCACCGCCTTCATTGCCGAGGAATTCCCCGAAGGCTTCCACGGCGTCTCGCTTCCCGCCGCGATGCTCAAGCGCGTCTCGGCGGCGGCGGCGGCGATGAACCGGGTGGCCGAGATCCGGCGCACGCGGCTGTCCGGCCGGATGGACAACCACGAGCGCAAGGTCGGCGACGATTGGGTCGTCTCGATCCAGGGCGAGGATTTCCCGGTGGCGATCCGCGCCGACCGGGGCGGCGCCACGGTGGCCTTCGCCGATGGCGCGGCGATGCGGGTCGAATCGGACTGGACGCCGGGGCAGACGCTGGCCCGGGTGCTGGTCGATGGCGAGCCCTTGGTGATGAAGGTCGGCCGCGTGACCGGCGGCTACCGCATCCGGGTGCGCGGCGCTGATCTGAAGGTGCATATCCGCACCCCGCGTCAGGCGGAACTGGCCCGCCTGATGCCCGAGAAGATGCCGCCCGATACCTCGCGGCTGCTGCTCTGCCCGATGCCGGGGCTGATGGTGAAGCTGTCGGTGAACGAGGGCGACGAGGTCTTCGAGGGCCAGGCGCTCTGCACCGTCGAGGCGATGAAGATGGAGAACATCCTGCGCGCCGAGAAGAAGGGCGTGGTCAAGAAGATCAACGCCACCGTCGGCGGCTCGCTGATGGTCGACGATGTGATCATGGAGTTCGAATAAGTGCTGCCGCGCGCCCTTCATTCTGCCCCAAATACGCCTCTTCGGGCGGGGCAGGGGCGCGCGGGTTACCGCCCCGCCGGCAGGCGCTCCAGCAATTCCTGGCGCCTGAGCGGGAAGCGGTCGATCATGTCGCCGATCTCGCGCACGTCGCGGGGGGCGGGGCGGCGCTGCTTGATCTCGCCGTCCTTGTCGATGATCGCCAGCATGAAGCCGCGGGGCCTGAGCCTCTGCCGCAGCAGGCTGCCTGAATTGCGGTCGCTGTCGACGATCACCACCACATCGCGGGTCAGCAGGTCGCCGGGCCGTTCCGCGATGTCGCGCATCTGGCGCTGGAACGCGGGGTCGTTGGGGCTGTCGGCCATCACCGCGACGATGCGCAGCGTCCAGAGGAAATCCTCGGGGTCCACATCGGCCGCGTCGAGGATCATCAATTCCGGCGTCACCGCCTCCGGTTCGACCGTTTGCGCGAGGGATGCGTGGGGCGCGAGCAGCACGAGCAGCGCAACGAGGACGGACTTCATCGGCGGTAGGACTCCCTTTCGCCCCCATATAAGCAATCCCCAGGCGATTGCACCCGTGATCACACAGATTTCGCCCCGGCCCCGCCTGGCCGCGGCCTGACGCTTTGGAGGAACCCCGATGTCCGAGACCGACAAGATGAAAGCCTGGGAAGCGCTGGCCGCCAAGGAGCTGAAGGGCGCCTCGCCCGAGACGCTGACCTGGCAGACGCTGGAGGGGATCGCGGTGAAGCCGGTCTATACCGAGGCCGATCTGGAGGGGCTGGACCATCTGGGCTCGATGCCCGGCATGGCGCCTTTCACCCGCGGCCCCCGCGCGACGATGTACGCGGGCCGCCCCTGGACCATCCGCCAGTATGCCGGTTTCTCGACCGCCGAGGAATCGAACGCCTTCTATCGCAAGGCCTTGGCCGCCGGGCAGCAGGGCGTCTCGGTCGCCTTCGACCTGGCCACGCACCGCGGCTATGACAGCGACCATCCGCGCGTGGTGGGCGATGTGGGCAAGGCCGGTGTGGCCATCGATTCAGTCGAGGACATGAAGATCCTTTTCGACGGCATCCCGCTGGAGAAGGTCTCGGTCTCGATGACCATGAACGGGGCGGTGATCCCGATCCTGGCGAATTTCATCGTCACGGGCGAGGAGCAGGGCGTCGACCGCAAGCTGCTCTCCGGGACCATCCAGAACGACATCCTCAAGGAGTTCATGGTCCGCAACACCTATGTCTATCCGCCCGAGCCCTCGATGCGGATCATTGCGGATATCATCGAATACACCTCGGCCGAGATGCCGAAGTTCAACTCGATCTCGATCTCCGGCTACCACATGCAGGAAGCCGGCGCGAACCTGGTGCAGGAGTTGGCCTTCACGCTGGCTGACGGGCGCGAATACGTCCGGGCGGCGCTGGCGCGGGGCATGGATGTGGACGCCTTCGCCGGGCGGCTCAGCTTCTTCTTCGCCATCGGCATGAATTTCTTCATGGAAGCGGCGAAGCTGCGGGCGGCGCGGCTGCTCTGGCACCGCATCATGACCGAGTTCAACCCGAAGAAATCGGGTTCGCTGATGCTGCGGACCCATTGCCAGACCTCGGGCGTGTCGTTGCAGGAACAGGACCCCTACAACAACGTCGTCCGCACCGCCTATGAGGCGCTGGCGGCGGCGCTGGGCGGCACGCAGTCGCTGCACACCAACGCGCTGG
>NZ_JAUCCQ010000017.1:0-48582 GCF_034676075.1 Pararhodobacter sp.
TGCCCCCCTCTGCCCTGCGGGCATTCACCCCCCGAGGATATTTAGAGCGCAAAGAAGTCGAAGAGCAGCCCGCCTGTCGAAGCGCGCCCCCCTTCCCATCACTTTGCCCTAAATACGCCGGGGGGTCCGGGGGGCTGGCCCCCCGGGGCTGCTACGGGTGCTTCCCTCTCCGCGGCGGGAGGCGCGCGGGGTGGGCGGGTGGGAGCGTGCCTCCCGCCGCCGGGCGCGACGGGTCAGCTCTTGAAATCGGTGCGGTGGAGATCCTCGAGGAGGTCGAGCAGCACCTCCATCCGGTCCTTGCCGAAGCGGGATTCGAGCCGGGCGAAGAGCGCGCGGTTGGCCTGGGCGTGGTCCTCGATCACCTGTTGCCCGGCCTCCGAGATCGTCACGATCGAGCGGCGGCGGTCCTCGGCGTCGGTGGCGCGAGTGACGAGGCCCTGATCCTCCATCGCCCGGAGAATCCGGGTCAGCGAGGGCAATTGCAGGCAGGCCCGTTCGGCCAGAAGGCTCTGATCCAGCGCCCCGGCCTCGTCGAGCACCCTCAGCACCCGCCACTTCTGCTCGTTGATCCCGGATTCCGCCAGCATCTCGCGCACCGGGCCCATGACGGTCTCCCGCGCGCGCAGCAGCGCGATGGGCAGCGAGCGGGCGGTGGTGCGCAGCGGTGTCTTGCTCATGGCGTTGCTCTGGCCGAACCTCCCGCACAAAGCAAGGGAATTGCGCGGCCGCCTGGCGCAGGCGAAAGGCCGGGCGGCGGATCTTTGCAATTGACAGGAGCGCGGCAATAACTTAACAAAGCAAGTATCGAATCCGGGGAGGGAGCCGTGCCGCATCTGTCGATCGAGTATTCGCGCAACCTCGAGGCGCGGCTCGACATGCCGGGTTTCCTGCGCGTCCTGCGCGATGCGGCGGTGGCGACCGGGGTCTTTCCGCCCGCCGGGATCCGGGTCCGGGCCTTTGCCGCCGACCATGTGCTGATCGCCGACGGCGACCCGAAGCACGCCTTCATCGACATTTCCGTCCGCCTGCGCGGCGGCCGCTCGCCAGAGGACAAGGCCCGCGCCACCGCGGCAATCTTCGTCGCGGCCGAAGCCTTCTGCGCCGAGGATCTGGCCACGAATTCGCTGATGCTCTCGCTGGAAATGCGCGACATCGACCCGGGGCTGAGCCCGAAAACCAGCTCCATCCGCCGTTTCCTGCCGAAGGACATGCAAGCATGAGTGACCTCGCCACCCGCCTGTCGCAGCTGGACACCCACCTCGCCCGCTATCGCGACCACGGCATCCTGAACCTGATCGCCGGGCAGGACGTGGCCGGATCGGGCGGCAGTTTCGAGACCCGCTCGCCGGTCGATGAAAGCCTGATCTGCACCGTCTCGCGCTCGACTGCCGCTGATGTCGATGCCGCCGCCCAGGCCGCCAAGGCCGCCTTCCCGGCTTGGGCGGCGATGGACGGCACCAAGCGCAAGGCGATCCTGCATCGCATCGCCGATCTGATCGAGGCCCGGGCCGAGGAAATCGCCCTCTGCGAATGCTGGGATACCGGGCAGGCCTGGCGTTTCATGTCCAAGGCGGCGCTGAGGGGGGCGGAGAACTTCCGCTTCTTCGCCGATCAGGCGCCCGGCGCCCGGGACGGCCAGACGCTGCGCGCGCCGGGACAGCTGAACATGACCAGCCGCCATCCCATCGGCCCGGTGGGCGTGATCACGCCCTGGAACACGCCCTTCATGCTGTCCACCTGGAAGATCGCCCCGGCGCTGGCCGCCGGCTGCACGGTGGTGCACAAACCGGCTGAGTTCAGCCCCCTCACCGCCCGCATCCTGGCCGAGATCTGCCGCGAGGCCGGGTTGCCGGACGGCGTGCTGAACCTGGTGAACGGCTTTGGCGAGGATGCCGGGAAGGCGCTGACCGAGCATCCCGACATCAAGGCCATCGCCTTCGTGGGCGAGTCGAAAACCGGCTCGATGATCATGAAACAGGGCGCCGACACGCTGAAACGGGTGCATTTCGAGCTGGGCGGCAAGAATCCGGTCATCGTCTTCGAAGACGCCGATCTGGACCGCGCCCTCGATGCCGTCATCTTCATGATCTATTCGCTGAACGGCGAGCGCTGCACCTCCTCCTCGCGCCTGCTGGTGCAGGAGTCGATTGCGGAAAAGTTCCACGCCATGCTGGAAGCGCGCGTGAAGCGCATCAAGGTCGGCCACCCGCTGGACCCGGCGACCGAGGTGGGGCCGCTCATTCACAAGGTCCATTTCGACAAGGTCCTGTCCTATGTCGGCATCGGCAAGGCCGAGGGCGCGACCTGTGCCGCGGGCGGTGAGCGGGTCGGCGACAAAGGCTGGTTCGTGGCCCCGACCCTCTTCACCGGCGCCACGCCCGGCATGCGGATCGCGCAGGAGGAGGTCTTCGGCCCCTTCCTGACCTCGATCCCCTTCGAGGACGAGGCCGAGGCGCTGGCCATCGCCAATGACGTGGCCTACGGGCTGACCGGCTATCTCTGGACCAACGACCTGACGCGCGCGCTGACCTTCGCCGACCGGCTGGAAGCGGGGATGATCTGGGTGAACTCCGAAAACGTCCGCCACCTGCCCGCGCCCTTCGGCGGCGTGAAGGCCTCGGGCATCGGGCGGGACGGCGGCGACTGGTCGTTCGATTTCTACATGGAGACGAAGAACGTGGCCTTCGCGCTGGGTCAGCACAAGATCCAGCGCCTCGGCGCCTGAGGGAGGGGATCATGGGAGAGCTGGTTCTCGCCGCCAAGATGACGCACGTCCCGACGCTGCAGATGTCGGAACAGGAGGGGCGCCTCAAGGGCACCCGCCAGCCGGCCATCGACGGCCATCTGGAAATCGCGCGGCGCGCCAAGGCGCTAGGTGTCGATACCGTGGTGATCTGCGACACGCATTGGCTGGTGAACGCGGGCTTCCATGTGAACGCAAATGAGCGGTTCGAGGGGTTGCTGACCTCCAGCGAGTTCCCGCAATTCATCCGCGACATGCCCTATGCCCATCGCGGCAACCCGGCGCTGGGCGACCTGATCGCCGAAACGGCGACGGAGATGGGGGTCTATACGCTGGCCCATCACCTCGATTCTCTGGATCTGGAATACGGCACGCTGGTGCCGATGAGCTTCATGTCGCGCGAGCATGACATGAAGGTCGTGAGCGTCGCCGCCTTCTGCACCGTGCATGGCCATGACGAGAGCCGGGTGCTGGGTCAGGCGATCCGCCGGGCGATCGAGGCCTCGGACAGCCGGGTGCTGCTGGTCGCCTCGGGGTCCTTGAGCCACAAGATCTGGTCGAACAAGGACTATGCGCCGAACAACGGCACCTTCACCATCAGCTCCGAGTTCAACCGGCAGGTCGATCTGATGGTGCTGGACATGTGGCAGCGGGGCGATCACGCCACCTTCCTGAAGATGCTGGGCGATTACGCGCAGCATTGTTCGGGCGAGGGCTCGATGCACGACACCGCCATGCTTTACGGCGCCCTGGGCTGGGACGCCTATACCGGCAAATGCGAGGTGGTGACGCCCTATTTCCCGTCCTCCGGGACCGGGCAGGTCAATGTGATCTTTCCCCTGTAGGATGGGCAATATTGCCCATCCTACGCCGCCATTCGCCCGCCTTTGTCAGGAGGCCCCATGCCGATCCCCGCGCCCAATCTCTACCCGCCCTTCAACATCCTGCGGCTGAGCCATGTCGAATACCGGGTGACCGACCTCGCCCGCTCGCGCGCCTTCTGGGTCGATACTCTGGGATTGCAGGTGACCGGCGAGGAACCCGGTCGGCTCTACCTGCGGGCCATGGAGGAGCGCGGGCATCATTGCGTGACGCTGGTCGAGGCCGCCGAGCCCTCGGTCGGCGTGCTCGGGTTCAAGGTCTTTGACGACGGCGAGTTGGACAAGGCCGCCGCCTGGTTCGCCCGTCGGGGCCTGCCGGTGGACTGGGTGGAAAGCCCCTTCATCGCCCGCGCCTTCCGCACCCGCGATCCGTTCGGAATTCCCTTGGAATTCTACGCGCGGATGGAGCGGCTGGAACCGATCCACCAGAAATACGCGCTTTACCGGGGGGTGAAGCCGCTCCGGATCGACCATTTCAACATGTTCGCCTCGGACGTGGACGCCTCGGTCGCCTTCTACAACCAGATCGGTTTCCGGGTGACGGAGTACACAGAGGATGCGGAAAGCGGCCGTTGCTGGGCCGCCTGGATGCACCGCAAGGGCGGGGTGCATGACGTGGCCTTCACCAATGGCCGGGGACCCCGGCTGCATCATACCGCCTTCTGGGTGCCGACGCCGCTCAACATCATCGACCTGCTCGATCTGATGGCGACCACCGGCTATGTGGCGAATATCGAGCGCGGGCCGGGGCGGCACGGGATCTCCAACGCCTTCTTCCTCTATATCCGCGACCCCGACGGGCACCGGATCGAGATCTATTGCTCGGATTACCAGACCGTCGACCCCGATCTGGAGCCGATCCGCTGGGACCTGAAGGATCCGCAGCGCCAGACCCTCTGGGGGGCGCCGGCGCCGCGGTCTTGGTTCGAGGAAGGGGCGGTGTTCGAGGGTGCGGAGCTGGTGGAGTCGCTGTTGACGGCGCAGCCGATCGTCGCCCCGTGAGAGGCGGGGGGCTGCCACCCCCCGGAGTCCGAAAAGGGCGGGGGGCTGCCGCCCCCCGCACCCCCTGCTTCAAGGAGGGTTTTCCACCCTCCTTGAAAATCCACCCGAGGATATTTGGAGCGCAAAGATGAAGACACGGTTCGCGACCATCGAGGCCGGGGGGCGGCAGGTGTACGGCGTGGTCGTGGAGGGCGGACTCATCGTGCTGTCCGATGACTTCCCGCATTGGCCGACGCTGAGGGCGGTGATCGCGGCGGACGGGCTGGACGATCTGGCGCGCGCAGCGGCGGGGCGGGCCGTGACCCATCCCGACGGGAGTTTCACTTTTTCAATCCCGGTGCCCGATCCCGAGAAGATTCTCTGCGTCGGCGTGAACTTTCCCGACCGGAATGCCGAATACAAGGACGGCACCGCGCAGCCCAGGTTCATGTCCCTCTTCCCGCGTTTCGCCCGCTCCTTCACCGGCCATGGCCAGCCGCTGATCCGCCCGCCCGAGAACCAGACCCTCGATTACGAGGGCGAGGTCGCCGTGGTGATTGGCAAACCGGGGCGGCGGATCCGGGCCGAGGACGCTTATGACCACATCGCCGGACTGACGCTGTGCAACGAGGGCACGATCCGCGACTGGGTGCGGCATGCGAAATTCAACGTGACGCAGGGCAAGAACTGGGACCGCTCGGGCGCCATCGGCCCCTGGATGGTGGCCTTCGAGGATCCGGCGCAGCTCGATCAGGCGCGGATCGTCACCCGGGTCAATGGCGAGGTGCGGCAGGACGATGTGCTCTCCCGCATGATGTTCCCGATCCGCGAGGAGATCGCCTATATCTCGACCTTCACCACGCTGGTGCCGGGCGATATCATCGTCACCGGCACGCCGACCGGGGCCGGCGCGCGCTTCGATCCGCCGCGCTATCTGGTGCCCGGCGATGTGGTGGAAGTGGAGGTCGAGGGCATCGGCATCCTCAGAAACGGGGTGGCCGACGAATGACACCGGAGCAGCATCAGGCCGCCGCCGAGGCGCTTTTTCAGGCCGAACGGACCGGCACCCAGATTAGGCTTCTGTCCCTCGCCCATCCCGGGATGACGCTGGACGATGCCTATGCGGTGCAGGCGGCGCTCGTTCAGCGCAAGAAGACCGCCGGGCGGCAGGTGATCGGCTGGAAGATTGGCCTGACCAGCCGCGCCATGCAGGATGCGCTGAAGATCGACACGCCGGATTCGGGCGTCCTGTTCGATGACATGCTGTTCGAGGACGGGGCGGTGATCCCGGCCGGGCGCTTCATCCAACCGCGGATCGAGGCCGAGATCGCCTTTCTGCTGAAAGCGCCGCTCCAGGGCGCGGGCGTGACCCGCGAACAGGTGTTGGCCGCGACCGTGGCGGTGGCGCCGGCGCTGGAAGTCCTCGACACCCGCATCCTGCGCGCCGATCCCGCCACGGGCCGCGTCCGGGTCGTCACCGACACGATCAGCGACAATGCGGCGAATGCCGGGATCGTGCTGGGCGCCCAGCGCCATGACCCGCGTGGGCTGGACCTGCGCTGGGTGGGCGCCATCCTCAAACGCGACGGGGTGGTCGAGGAAACCGGCCTCGGCGCCGGGGTGCTAGACGATCCGGTGACCGGCATCGTCTGGCTGGTCGAGCGACTCGCGCGGTACGGGCAGGGGCTGGGCGCGGGCGAGGTGGTGCTGTCGGGATCCTTCATCCGGCCGGTCGAAGCGCCACCGGGCAGCGTTTTCGACGCCGACTTCGGCAGTTTCGGCCGGGTTCGCACAACCTTCGCGCAGGGTTGAGCGGCCGAGCCGCTTCCCTCAGGGCAGGGGATGGTGTAGCGTCCGGCGCGTTGACTCAAGGCGCGTTGGAACATGACCGAGAACCATCATTTTCTGGTTCAGCAGGTGGGCAAGGGGGATAAACAGGCCCTTGCCGCGCTCTATCGCGCCTACGAAAGACCGGTCTACAAATTTATCGTTTCACGTTTGAACGATCCGCACGAGGCGGCCGACATACTCCACGAAGTCTTCATGGACATCTGGCGCGTTGCCGCCAGCTTCGAGGGGAGAAGCCAAGTGCGAACCTGGATTTTCGGAATTGCCTATCGCAAGGTCATCGACGCGCATCGCAAGCGCAGCCGGGTGACCGTCACGGATGAAGTGCCCGAAACCGGCGATGTCGCCGAGGCGGCGGATGCGGGCTATGCCGCCAAGCAGGAAGCCGAGCATCTGCGTTTCTGCATGGGCACGCTGTCGGACGACCATCGCAGCGCCGTCTCGCTGGCGTTCTACGAAGACATGACCTGCGCCGAGATCGCCGAGATCGCCGGCGTGCCCGAGGGCACGATCAAGTCGCGTCTGCACCATGCCAAAAAGCTGCTGCTGCATTGCCTTTCCGGCCGTATCCGCGGGAGGGCCGTGGCATGACCCGCTCCCGCGACGAGATGGAACTGGACCTGGCCTTTCTGGTCAACGGCACGCTGAGCGAGGCCGAAATGGCCGAGATGGAAGCGCTGCTGGCCGAGGATGAGCTGCTGGCCGCCGAGCGCGACGCACTGGCCACGATCCGCGCCGAGATGCAGGCCGAGGAGATCCGCACTCCCGGCGAGTTCGGCCTGGCCCGGCTGATGCGCGACGTGAACCGCGACGCCGCCGCCCCGGCCGCGGCCGAAACCAAGGTCGTGGCGCTGCGCTCGCGCACCTGGATGTGGCAGGCAGCCGCCGCGGTGGCGGTGCTGGCGCTGGCGGTGCAGGCCTATCTGCCGACCACCGGCGCACCGCAGGGCGAGGGCTATGTGCTGGCCGGGGCGAGCGCGCCGGGCGCGCTGGTCGTGAGCTTCGCCCCCGACACGCCCGAGCTGCAGATCCGCGACCTGCTGGTCGGCGCCGACCTGGAAATCGTTTCGGGCCCCTCGGCTCTGGGGCTTTATCGCCTCGACGTCCTCGACGGGGGCGACCTGGACACCGCTACCGCGGCGCTGCGTGCGGCGCGGACCATCGTAGAAAGTGTGGAGAATGCCGAAAACTGATTTCAGGAATGTTGCCAGGTCCATTTTGACCGCCGCCGCGCTCGTTGCAGCGCCGGCGGTTTTGGCACAAGAGAGCGGCTATCCGCCGGGCAACGGCTATTATCATGACGATCCCTCGGGCCCCAGCACCGAACCCTTCGTCACCCCCGGCCAGGGCCGCGCGGTGCGGGTGCAGACCGGCGAGGGCGGGCGCTACGAATGGATCGTCATCGGCCCGCCCGACGAAGAAGAAGCCGTGCGCCGGATCATCATCGAGAATCGCGGCACCATCACCCGGCGCGGCGATCTGGGTGCGCTGGGCGAAGTGCAGCAGATCGCCTTCTTCCCCAGCGAAGCCGCCCGCCAGCGCGCGACAGAGGCGATCGCGGCGCTGGCGCCCAATTCCTCGCTGTCGTGGAACCACATCTATTACATGGCGCAATCGGCCAGCGGCCCGCGGGTCTATGCGCCGCAGCTGATCGGCGACGCCGGCCCCGGGGGCTGCAGCGTCGCGGGCGGCATCACCATCGGCATGATCGACGGCCCGGTGAACACCGAGCACCCGGCGCTGCGTGGCGTCAACGTCACCTATGAGACCATGGTTCAGGGCAACCGCTCCCCCGCCTCGAACCACGGCACCGCGGTGGCGGTGCTGCTGGTGGGCGAGGATCCCTCGGGCCTGCTGTCGGGCTTTGCGCGGGGCGCGCGGCTGCACGCGATCTCGGTCTTCTCCGAGACCGAGGAAGAGCCCGAGTCGAATGTCGAGCGCATCGCCGCTGCCATCGACCGGCTGGTCGCCAATGGCGTGCGGCTGATCAACTTCTCGCTGGCCGGGCCGCCGAACGAAGCGCTGGGCCGCGCCATCGCCGCCGCGGCGGAACGGGGCGTGGTGATGGTCGGCGCCTCGGGCAACGAGCGCCGCCCGGTCGTGGCCTGGCCCGCCGCCGCGCCCGAAGTGATCGCCGTGACCGCTGTCGATGCGGCGCGCCACCGCTTCCGCATGGCCAACACCGGCGTCGAGATGGAATTCGCCGCCCCCGGCGTCGACATCTACGCCGCCCAGGCCCGCGGCGCGCGCTATGTCAGCGGCACCTCCTTTGCCGCGCCCATCGTCACCGCGCTGGCGGCGCGGCTGATGGCCCAGGGCCGTGGCTCGACCGACGCGATCCGCAGCGCGCTGCGGCAGGGGGTGGAGCCCCTGGGCCCGGGCAGCCGCAACACCGATTTCGGCTATGGGCTGGTGCGGTCGAACGGCTGCTGACCGGGCTTTGAGGAACAGACGGAAGGGCCGCGCCGGAGTGATCCGCGCGGTCCTTGGCTTTTCCGGCGCCCCGGCTGCCGCCCGCGCAAAAAACCGGCGGAAAATTTGAACCGGTCGCGGGGGCCGCACGACCCATGGTCACGATGCGATACTGTCCCTGAGGTCCAGAGCCCGCTGCCAGCCAGCCCGCCCGTTTTCCCTCGTGCCGCTCCGACCTTTGTATCCCTCGTTCCTGTCCCAACCCTGCCCCGGAGTTCGCTCCGGGGCTTTTTTTTGCCGCGCCTCCGCCCTGCCGGGCAGCGCCGGAAAAAACATCGCGCGGGCGGCAGAATTCTTTGAACCCCTTCCCCGCCCCCCGCGACTTACGGGCATTCAAGCGGCCAGTCCGCACCGCCTTTGCAAGAGCGACTTTCAGACCCGAGCCTCCCGGCTTTCATCACCTAATCCTATTCTATCCCTTTTCAGTCCCACCACGCCCCGGAGTTCGCTCCGGGGCGTTTTTCCTTCCCCACCGCCCCACCGACGAAAAAACCGCCGCCCGGCGCCGCGGCCGCCGATGGAACGCTTTCCCGCCGGGCGGCAGGTCCACCGCCGGAAACCCGGGCCCAACCCCCGGAACGCGGAACGCTTTCCGCCCCCGGCGCCGCGCCGGGGCCCGCCGCGCTGTTGCCTGCCGCACGGCGATCCTCTAGCGTCGCGCCAGATTCTCAGGACAGTTCCTCAGGGGGGATTCCATGACCGATTTCGGCTTCGACACGCTCCAGATCCACGCAGGCGCCCGCCCCGATCCGGCGACCGGCGCACGGCAGGTGCCGATCTACCAGACCACCGCCTATGTGTTCCGCGATGCCGACCACGCCGCCGCCCTCTTCAACCTGCAAGAGGTGGGCTACATCTATTCGCGCCTGACCAACCCGACCGTCGCCGCGCTGGGCGAGCGTCTGGCGGCGCTGGAGGGTGGCGTCGGCGCCATCTGCACTTCGTCGGGGCATGCGGCGCAGATCATGGCGCTGTACCCGCTGATGGGGCCGGGCAAGAACATCGTGTCGTCCACCCGCCTCTATGGCGGTACGATCACCCAGTTCACCCAGGTCTTCAAACGTTTCGGCTGGTCGACCAATTTCGTCGACACCGATGACCTGGCTGCGGTCGAGGCCGCGATCGACGAAAACACCCGCGCCATCTTCTGCGAGACGATCGCCAACCCCGGCGGCTATGTCACCGACATCCCGGCGCTGGCCAAGATCGCCGACAAGCACGGCATTCCGCTGGTCGTGGACAACACCACCGCGACGCCGTACCTCGCCAAACCCATCGAGATGGGCGCCACGCTGGTCGTCCATTCGACCACCAAATACCTGACCGGCAACGGCACCGTCACCGGCGGCGCGATCATCGATTCGGGCAAGTTCAACTGGTCGAACGGCAAGTTCCCGTCGCTGGCCGATCCCGAGCCCGCCTATCACGGCCTCAAGTTCCACGAGACCTTCGGCGCGCTGGCCTACACGTTCTTCGGCATCGCCATCGGCCTGCGCGACCTCGGCATGACGATGAACCCGCAAGCCGCGCATTACACGCTGATGGGGATCGAGACGCTGAGCCTGCGCATGCAGAAACATGTCGCCAACGCCCAGAAGGTCGCCGCCTGGCTGGAGACGCATCCGGCGGTCGAAGCCGTGACCTATCCGGGCCTCGACAGCTCGCCCTACAAGGCGCGGGCCGAGCGGCTGCTGCCGAAGGGCGCAGGCGCCCTCTTCACCGTGGCGCTGAAGGGCGGCTACGAGGCGTGCGTCAAGCTGGTCGACTCGCTCGAACTCTTCAGCCATGTGGCGAACCTGGGCGACGCGCGCAGCCTGGTCATCCACTCGGCCTCGACCACCCACCGCCAGCTCACGCCCGAGCAGCAGAAGGCGGCGGGCGCGGCGCCCAATCTGGTGCGGCTGTCCATTGGCATCGAGGACGCCGATGACATCATCGCCGACCTCGATCAGGCGCTGGCCAAAGCCTCGGCCTGACGCGCTCACACACAATTCCTTGACTTTCTGTGGCTCGGCGGCACCACCGCCGGGCTTTTTCTTTCATTCGGCGGAATCCTGCTATACGGAGGAGGGAGCACGAGTCGGTGACTCGGCTGATCCCCGTTGGCTGTGATAAACGCGCGGCATGAAACCGAATTTTGCCCTGAAACTGTCGAACGACGGCGCCGAGCTGTTGCACCGGGTCCCGGCTGGCTGGGCGCCTGTCGGGTCTGTCTCCTTTGACGGGGACGATATCGCCTCCGCCTGCGCCGGTCTGATCAAACAGGCCCAGGCGCTGGAGCCTGAGGGGGTCCGCACCAAGCTCGTGCTGCCCGAAAGCGAGTTGCGCTATGCGACCGTGGTGGCCCCCGGCCCCACGGACGAGGCGCGCCGCTATCAGATCGAGGCCGAGGTCGAGCGCCTCACGCCTTACGGCATCGAGGAGCTGGCCTATGATTGGTCGGTCGAGGACGATCACGCGCTGGTCGTGGTCTGCGCCCGCGAGACGCTGATCGAGGCCGAGACCTTTGCCGAGGGGTACGGTTTCAACCCGGTGAGCTTCGTGGCCCATCCCGAGGCCGGGCAATTCCTGGGCGAGCCCTTCTTCGGCGAGACGATGGTGGCGCCGACGCTGCTGCGCGCGGGCGACCATGTGCAGCCCGATGCCGAGGCGATGCGCATCGTCGCCCCGCGCCGGGCCGAGCCGCCGAAACCGGCCCCCGCGCCCAAGGTGGAAGCGCCGAAGGGCGAGGCTCCGAAGAGCGAGACGCCGAAGGCTGCCGAACCCAAGGCCCCGGACTCCAAGGTCGAGGCGCCCAAGGCCGAGGCCCCGACGCCCGCCGCCCCGCGTCCGGCCCCGGTTCCTGATCCCGAGGCGTCGGCCCCTGCCCGCCCGCTCAATCCCCGCGTCGCGCCGATGACGCCCGAATCCCGCGCCCCCGCGCCGGTGCTGCGCACGCCCGCGCTGCAGCCGATCCCGCAAGGCTTCCCGGCCGATCCGGGCGCGCCGGAAAGCACCTCGCGCGTGGGCAGTCTGGTCCGCCGCATGGGCAACCGCCTGCGCCGCGAACAGGCGGCCTCGGCCAAGGCCGAAGTCCCGGCCGCGCCGAAGCCCACGTCGCAACCGGGCCCCGTCGCCGGCAAGGCCGCCCCCGCCATTCCCCCGCTGCGCCCCGCGGCGGCAGGCCCCTCGCCTGCCCTGCCGGTGCCGCCCGCGGTCCCGGCCCCGGCAGCGACAACGCCCCCGGCGACGCCTGCTGTGACGAAGCCCTCCGACGCCGAGGCCAAGCCGGATGCCGAGGCGCTCTCCTTCGCCTCGCGCCGCAAGGCTGCGCCGCCGGTGGCCGTGGTGCCCTCGGCCGCACCCAAGGCCGACGCCTCCCCCGCCGCCAACCCCGGCGGCCGGATCGCCGTGTTGCCCGGCGCCCGCAGCGAGCCCACCTCGGGCGCCGCGCAGCGCATGCTGGACCGCGCCCGGGCCGGGGCCAAGACCGCCTTCGCCGGGGCCAGCGCCGCCGCGCAGAACGCGCGCAGCAAGGCCTCGACCCTGCGCCGCGATCCTGCCGCGCCGCAAGCCCCGGTGCCAACGGCCCCGGCAGCAACGCCTTCGGTGAGTGCGCCCCCGGCGCCCGTCACCCCGCCGCTCGACAAGCGCGCGGCGCGCAACGGGGCGGGCGCCGAGCCCCTCACTGCCGCCTCGCGCCCGCTGGTCAATGACCGCGACAAGGAACGCGAAGCCGAGGCGATGACCATTTTCGGCGCGCGCGGCATGCAGCGCAGCGAGCCGAGCCTCGCCCGCCGTGGCCTGATGGCCGCGGGCGGAGGGCTGTTGCTGGTGGTCGCGGTCGGCGTCTGGACGCTCTATTTCAGCGGCTCGGACGACGACATGCCGCTGGCCGCCACCGGCAGCGGCACGGTCGAAACCGGCGTCCTCCCCGGGATCGAGGCGCCGACCGAACTGGCCACCGCCACCGGCACGACCGAGGCCCCGGCGGCCCTGACCGCTCCGGAACCGGCCGCGACGGAGACCGCCGACGTTGAGCCCGTGCCAGAAGACGCGCCGCAGGAAACCGCCAGCGCCCCGGCGCCCGACCCTGACCAGATGCTCGAAACCCTGGTCCAGGAAGCGCTGAACGAGACGCTGCCGAGCCAGGCCCTGCCGACCGAGACCCCGACCGAGACCCCGACCGAAGCGCCCGCCGTCGCCGCCGAGACCGCCGAAGCCCCTGACGCGAGCCCCGAGGCCGCGACCTCGGGCGGTGAGACGCAACTCGCCGGGACCAGCGATTCGCCGCAGGTCGCCCCGGCCGAGGCTGCGGCCACCCGCCTCAGCCTGCCGAGCGGCTTCCAAGTGCCGGGTGGCGCCGAGGTCAGCTTCGCCGCGCCGCCGCCGCCGCCGCCCTTCGGGACCGAATTCACCTTCGACAGCCGCGGTCTGGTCGAGGCGACGCCGGAAGGGGCGCTGACCCCCTCGGGCGTGACCGTCTTCGCCCGCAGGCCCGATGCCGTGCCCGCGCCGCGCCCCGGCACGATCGCGCCGCCGCCCGCCGCCGAAGCGGCCCCGGCCGAAACCGCGACTGCCCCGGTGGAAGCGGCGCCCGCCGAAGCCCCGGCAGAGGTCGCCGTACCGACTCCGCCGGTCGCCGCCGCCATCGAAAGCGCCATCGCCGAAGCGGTGGGCGAGGCCCCGCCTGCCGAGGCGCCGGCCGTGGCCGACGACACGCCCCGCGCCGATCCGGCGCTGGCCGGTGCCCGTCCCCTGCCCCGCCCCGAGCGCGTGCGCCAGATCGGCGAGGAACTGGAAGCCGAGCGTCAGGCGGCCGAGGGTGACCAGACCCAGCTGGTCGACCCCGCCGCCACGGCCCCCACCGCCATCGCCGCCGACGCGACCGATCCCGCGGTGCTGGCTGGCGCCGCCTCGACCACCGGGCTGGTGGACGATGCCGCCGCCACCCGTGGCGGTGACGCAGGCGGCGCCGCGGTCGAACTCGCGGCGCTTGAAGCGCCCGGCCCGGGCGGCGTGGCGCTGGCCACGCTGCGGCCGCAGCGCCGTCCGACCGATCTGGTGCCGCCGCCCGAACCCACGCCGGAAATCGACCTCTCGGGCGCCACGCCCGAGGCGGTGGCCGAATCGCCGATGCCGGGCGCGCGCCCGAACGATCTGGCCGAACGCGCCCGCGCCATCCTCGCCGCCGCCGCTGCCGCCCGCGCTGCTGCCGCCCCGGTCGCCAACAACAACACCGATGCCGAGGATCAGGCTGGTGAGCCGGTGCAGGCCGTGGCCCGCGCCGAACCCTCGATCCCGACCTCGGCCTCGGTCTCGCGTCAGGCCACCGAGGAAAACGCGATCCGCCTGAACCGGATCAACCTGATCGGCGTCTTCGGCACGCCGAACTCGCGCCGCGCGCTGGTGCGCCTGTCCTCGGGCCGCGTGGTCCGGGTGCAGGTCGGCGACCGGCTGGACGGCGGGCAGGTCGCGGCCATCGGCGATGGCGAGGTCCGCTACGTCAAGAACGGCCGCAACGAAGTCCTGCGCATCGGCGGCTGAGCCTTACCACCGGCATTCCTGAAGCGGGCGAAGGCACTTTACGCCATCGCCCGCTTCGCCTATCCCCCGGCATGACGCAGGAGAATGCCATGCCGCAGGTTCTGAACACCCGAGACGCCGGTTTCGAGGCGGACTTCACCCATCTTCTGGGCATGAAGCGCGAGGATTCCCCGGACGTTGACGCCACCGTCGCCGGGATCATCGCCGATGTCCGCGAGCGCGGCGACGCGGCGGTGATCGCGTTGACCGAGCGGTTCGACCGGCTGGCGCTGACGCCAGAAACCCTGGCCTTCACCCCGGCCGAGATCGAGGCCTATTGCGCCCAGGTTCCGCCTGCGGAACGCGAGGCGCTGGAGCTCGCGGCCGACCGGATCCGCGCCTATCACGAACGCCAGAAGCCCGAGGATGCCCGCTGGGAAGACGCCACCGGCGCCTCGCTGGGCTGGCGCTGGTCAGCCGTCTCTGCCGCCGGGCTCTATGTGCCGGGGGGGCTTGCGTCCTATCCGTCCTCGGTCCTGATGAACGCGATCCCGGCCAAGGTGGCAGGGGTCGAACGGCTGGTCATCGCCTGTCCGACCCCGGGCGGCGCGGTCAACCCGCTGGTGGTGCTGGCGGCGAAGATCTCGGGCGTCGACACGATCTATCGCATCGGCGGGGCGCAGGCGATTGCCGCGCTGGCCTATGGCACGGCGACCATCGCGCCGGTGGACAAGATCACCGGGCCGGGCAATGCCTTCGTCGCGGCGGCCAAGCGCCGGGTCTTCGGCAAGGTCGGCATCGACATGATCGCGGGCCCCTCCGAGATTCTGGTGATCGGCGACGGCACCGGCGACCCCGACTGGATCGCGCTCGATCTGCTCAGCCAGGCGGAACACGATCAGGTGGCGCAATCCATCCTCGTCACCACCTCGCAGGCCGAGGCGGACGCGGTGATGGCCGCCGTGGACCGTCACCTTGAGGTGCTGGAACGGCGCGAGATCGCCGGGGCGTCGTGGCGCGATTACGGCGCGGTGGTGGTCTGCGAGACGCTCGCGCAAGCCGCCGAGCTGTCGAACCGCGTGGCGCCCGAACACCTCGAACTCTGCGTCGACGACCCCGAGGCGCTGCTGGGGGCGATCCGCCACGCCGGCGCGATCTTCCTCGGCCACTGGACGCCCGAGGCTATCGGCGATTATGTCGGCGGCCCGAACCATGTGCTGCCAACCGCCCGCTCGGCCCGGTTCTCGTCCGGCCTCAGCGTACTCGATTTCATGAAGCGCACGACGCTGGCCAAGATGACGCCCGAAGCGCTGCGCGCCATCGGCCCCGCGGCCGAGACCTTGGCGACCAGCGAGAGCCTGCAGGCGCACGGGCTCAGCGTCCGCGCCCGGCTGGACAAGCTGAACGGTTAGGCGCGGGGCAACAGCCCCGCCGCGATCCAGCCATCGACCACCTGCAAGGCGGCCTCGGAAAATTCCGGGTCGTTGATATGGGCGTCGAGTTCGACCAGCGTCACATTCGCCGGGCATTCGTCGCGCATCGCCTGAGTGAAGGCGTCCAGCGCCTCGGGGTCGCTGAGCGGCCCGCCCTCGCGGTCCCATTCGTTGCCGCCCTTGAGCGGCAGCAGGAAGACGACCGGACCCTTGGCCTCGGCCAGCCGCTCGCATAGCGCCTTCGCCATGCCGCGCCGCTCCTCGGCCGTCATGACGACCGAGGTGATCAGCCGGTTGTGCGCATGCGCCGGACGGTCGCGCAGGGCCGCGGGCCGTTCGTGCCAGCCCACCAGGTCAATGAGATCATAGCAACCGATGGAGACGATCTGCGGCACCCCCGCCTTGCCCGCCGCCGTCATGCGGTCCGGCCCCGCCGAGATCGCCGAGCCGTGCAGGTGGTTCGCCACCTCCTGCGGGGCAAAGTCCAGAACGGCGGCAAAAGCGCCCTCGGCGGCCAGCGCTTCGAACGCCCGGCCGCCCATGCCGGTTGCGTGGAACACCGCGACCTCATAGCCCCGCGCCTCCAGCGCCGGTTTCAGGGGGACCATGTAGCGCAGCACGGTCTTGCCGAACGAGCTCATGCCGATCAGCGGCCGGTCCCGGACCGGCTTCTCCACCGCCCGCGCCGCCCCCAGCACGGCCCCCGCCGCTTGCGACAGGGACGCCTTGCAGACCGAGTTCAGCCCGTAGAGCCCCCCCGCCCAGAGGATCATCTGCACATCCGCCGCCAGCCGCTCGGGCGGGATCATCGGCGAGAAGCTGACGGTCGAGACGATGTACTTGGGCACCCCCAAGGGTAGCGCCGCGCAGAGGTCCAGCGCCAGATCCGTGCCCATCGAGCCGCCCAGCACGATCACCCCGTCAAAGGCGCCCTCGCCCTGCAACCGCTTGGCCAGCGCCGCCGAGCCCCGTGCCATGATCTGCATCGCCAGGTTCTCGTCCTCGCCCGCAATCGCCTCGGCGATGGAGGCGCCCCCGGCCTCGGCCACCTGATGCTTCGAGTAATCGGTAGGCGTGGCGGGGTCGCCCAGCACACTGACATCCATGGTCAGCACCGCGCCGCCCTGCCCCCGGATCACCTGCGCCAGATAGCCCAGCTCGTCCTCTTTGGTGTCATAGGTGCCGACGATCAGGATGGTGCGGTCAGCCATGTTTCTCCTCCAGATAGGTTTCGGCCAGCGGCATCGCCGTGGCGACGGCGCGGCGCGAGCGTTCTTCGCCGCCGGGCTCGTCCCGCCTTGGGATGATCCAGCCCAGATATGTCAGCGCCCGGCAGAGCAGCAACAGGTCCAGCGCCGCCGGATCGACGGTGCGGCGGGCGGCATAGCCCTCCAACAGGGCGGCGCGCAGGGCGGGGTAATCGGGCGCGGAAAGCTGCCGCATCAGCACGGTGGCGAGGTCGAAATCGCGAAAGCCCCAGCCGCCGTCGTCGAAGTCGATCAGCACCAGCCTGTCGCCATTGACCATGACATTCTCGGTGATCGCATCGGCGTGGATCAGCCCGAAGTCCAGCGCGGGCTCCAGCCGCGCCAGATGCGGCTCGGCCCTCGCCTGCACCTGCCGAAGGGTGGCGCGCTGCGCCTCGGTCAGGTCGGGGTTCTCCCAGAACGGGCCCCAGAGCGGCGTCTCGCCCAGCAGGCCGGGACGGTCCCAACGTGGCCGGGTGAAGCCCCCGGGCGGGGTCCAATTGTCTGAAAGGTCGTGCAGCCGGGCGAGCAACGTCCCAAGGTGGCGCATATACCCTTCGCGGTCCGCGATCCCCTCCAGCGCGCCCTGCTTGCCGACCATCCGGCCGGGCATCCAGGTCAGCAGATCGACCGGCGTGTCGCCGACAACCTCGACCAGCCGCCCGGACAGCGAGGGGATCGGCCGCGGCACGGTCAGCCCGCCCTCGGCCAGCATCGCCATCCAGTCGAGTTCCGATTGCAGCTCGGCCTCGGTCCGGTAACCCGGCCGGTGCAGCCGCAGCGCATAGGGCCCGCCGGGACCTTCGGCCCGCCAGACCTCGTTCTCGCGCTTCGCGACCAGCGAAACCTGCGCCGGATCGAGCCCCCAGAGCGGGGCCGCCGCGTGTGCGACGCGGCTCATGCCAGCGGGGTCTCGGCCAGCACCCGGTCCAGCGTCTCGATCAGCTGGTCGGCGTTGGCCTTGCTGAACGGCAGCGGCGGGCGGATCTTCAGCACGTTGTAATGGATGCCGAGGAAATTCAGCAGGATACCCTGCTGCCGCATGGCATTGGCCACGCGCTTGGTAAAGGCGGTGGCGGGTTCCCTGGTGCCCCGGTCCAGCACCATCTCTGCCCCGAAGAACAGCCCCGAGCCGCGCACATCGCCGATGCATGCGTGCCTTGTGGCCAACTCCCGCAGCCCGTCGCGGGCGTAATCCCCGACCACGCGGGCATTTTCCTGCAGCCCTTCTTCCTGCACCACGCGCAGGGTGGCGAGCGCCGCCGCGGCGCTGACCGGGTTGCCGCCGAAGGTGTTGAAGTAGCGAAACCGCTGGCGGAAGGCCTGCATCGTGGCGGCGGGCGCGACCACGGCGGCGACCGGGTGGCCGTTCGCCATCGGCTTGCCCATGGTCACGATATCGGGCCTGAGGCCGATCTTCTGGTGCCCCCAGAAATGCGTCCCGACCCGTCCGAAGCCCGGTTGCACCTCATCGGCGATGATGACGCCACCGGCCTTGCGCACGACCGCCTGCACCGGGTCGAGCCAGCCGGCTGGCAGATCGGGGAACCCCTCATTGGCGAAGAAGGGGCAGAGGATCAGCGAGGAAAAGCCATGCCCGGCGGCCTCCAGCGCGTCGATCTGTTCCTGCACCTTGGCGGCGAAGGCCTGCGCATGGGCCGTGCCGGGGACACCGCCGAGCGGCCGGTAGCTGTCCGGCGCCGGCACAAAGCGGACCGAGTCCCAATAGCCGCCGGGCGGCGGGTTGGTCTGGCTCAGCTGATGCACGGCGGTGGTGTTGCCGTGATAGGTGTGGTCGGTGGCGATCACCCCGGTCTTGCCGGTCAGCGCCTGCGCCATGCGCAGTGCGACGTCATTGGCCTCGGACCCCGTGCAGCACATCAGCGCCGTGTCGAAGGGCGCATCGAAAGTCGCCACCAGTGCCTCGACATACTCCAGAATCCCCTCGTGCAGATAGCGCGTGTGGGTGTTCAGCGTCCCGGCCTGCTGGCAGATCGCCTCGACCACCTTGGGATGGCAATGCCCGACATGCGGCACGTTGTTGTAGCAATCGAGGTATTGCCGACCGTCCGCATCCCACAGATGCACCCCCTGCCCGCGCACCAGATGCACGGGCTCGTCATAGAAGGTGCTCATGTTGGGGCCCAGCAGACGGGCGCGGCGTTCGATCAGGGTCTCGGTCACAGCTGGATCCAGGCGGTTTTCAGGTTCACGTATTTGTCCAGCGCGTGCAGGGACTTGTCATGCCCGTTGCCCGATTGCCGGTGCCCGCCCAGCGGCACGGTATTGTCGGCCCCGCCATAGGTGTTGACGTGGACGACGCCCGCGTCGATGGCCCGGACCATGCGATGCGCGCGGCTGAGGTTGCCGGTCCAGACCGCCGAGGCGAGGCCGAAATCGGTGCCGTTGGCCATCCGCACCGCGTCCTCCTCGGTGTCGAAGGGGGTGACGGCCGCGACCGGGCCGAAGACCTCTTCCCGCGCCAGCGTCATGTCCGGGGTCACGTTGTCAAAGACGGTCGGAGCGTAATAGCTGCCGCCGGTCTCGGTCAGGATCCGCTCGCCCCCTGTGCGCAGCGCGCCGCCCTCCTCATGCGCCTTCTCTACGTAATGCTGGACCCGGGCGAGCTGTGCTTCCGACGCAATGGCCCCGGCTTGCGTGTCCAGCCTGAGTGGGTTGCCGATCTTCATGGCGCGGGCTTCCTCGGCCAGCATCGCCGCGAATTCCTCGTGCACCGAGCGTTCGACCAGCAGGCGCGAGCCCGCCACGCAGACCTGACCCGAGTTGCGGAAGATCCCCGCCGCGCTGACCCTGGCCGCCTGCCGCAGGTCCGGCGCATCGGCAAAGACCACGTTCGGGGATTTGCCGCCCAGTTCCAGATAGACCCGTTTCAGGTTCGATCGGGCGGAATATTCCAGGAGCCGCCGGCCGACGCCGCCCGAGCCGGTGAAGACCAGCACGTCCACATCGGGATGCAGGCCCAACGCTTCGCCCGACACCGCGCCCGCGCCGGTCACCACGTTCAGAACGCCCTCGGGCAAGCCGCATTCGGCGCAGATCTCGGCCAGCCTGAGCAGGGTCAGCGAGGCCACTTCCGAGGGTTTCAGCACCACCGAATTGCCCATCGCCAGGGCGGGCGCGATCTTCCACGCGCCGATCATCAGCGGGAAGTTCCACGGCACGATGGCGCCTACCACGCCCACCGGCTCGCGATGCACCAGCCCCAGTACGTTGCCCGCCGTGGGGGCAATCTCGCCGCCGATCTTGTCCAGCGCCTCGGCGTAATAGCGGAAGGTCGCGGCGGCGCTGCCGGGTTCGGCCTTCACCGCCATGGAAATCTCGGTCCCGTTATCCCTCACGCCCAGCACCGCCAGCGACAGCGCCTCGCGCTCGATGGCGTCCGCGATGCGGAACAGGACCTTCTTGCGCTCGGCCGGGGCCGCGCGGGACCACACGCCCGAGGCATAGGCCCGCCGCGCCGCCCGCACCGCCGCATCGACATCGGCGGCCGAAGCGTCGGCGATATCGGTCAGATGCTGCCCGTCGATGGGCGAGGTGACGGCCATGACCGCCCCGCCCGTAGCGGCGACGCGCTGTCCCCCGATGAACAGGCCCTGAGGCGCAACCTTTTGCGCGGCCAGCGCGTCAATGCTCGACTGTTCCATCCCGTTTTCCTTTCCAGTCACGCCACAGCCCCCAGAGGTGCAGCGCCAGTACGATACAGATGAGACAGAAGATGACCATCGCCACCGGCCTGTCGATCCATGAATAAAGCGAGCGGATGCGCGGCAGCGAGGTGCGGAACTTGTTCTCCATGATCCCGCCCAGCACCATGCCCAGGATGATGGGCACCAGCGGCAGGTTCAGCCGTTTCAGCACCACGCCCAGCAGGCCGAAGGCCGCAGCCAGCATGCAGTCGATGGCCGAGTTCCTGAGCGAATAGATGCCGACGAAGCTGAGCGTCAGGATCATCATGCCGAGGAAGCGGTTCGGGATCACCAGCACCTTCAGAAGCGGCCGCGTCGCCACCAGCAGGAAGGCCAGCGCCAGAATGTTCAGCAGCGCCAGGCAGATATAGAGCGCCATCACGAAATCCATGTGGTCGCGGAACAGCGTCGGACCGGGGATCACGTTGTGGACGTAGAAGACAGACAGCATCATCGCCGTCAGCGCCTCGCCCGGGATGCCCAGCGCCAGAAGCGGCACCATGGCGGCGGGCGGCACGGAATTGTTGGCGGTTTCCGAGGCGATCAGCCCCTCGGGGCTGCCCTTGCCGAACAGACCCGGGTTCTTCGAACTGGCGCGGGCGTAGGAATAGCTGAGGAATTGCGAGGTGAACTCGCCCACCCCGGGGATGATCCCCATGATCGTGCCCGACAGCGAGCCCGCAGCGGCGACCCGCTTGTGGCGAAAGACCTCCAGCACGCCGCCCAGCACATTGCCCTTGATCTCGGGCGCGGCCTCCATGTCGTCCTTGCCGACCAGGAGGACAAAGGCCTGCGAGACGGCGAACAGGCCCAGCACCACGACGATCAGGTTGACCCCTTGGTCGAGGAAATTCAGATCGAAGGTGAAGCGGCGGGTGTAATTGTTGGCCTCCATGCCGATGGTGTTGAGGAAGAGGCCGAACATCAAAAGCGCCCCCGCCGCCAGCGACTGCCCGCGATGCGCCACCACGACCAGTACGCAGCCGAGGAAGGCCGCGAGGAAGATCTCGCGCGAGCCGAACATCGGTGCGACGCGGGCCAGTACCGGCGAGAGCAGCACCAGCGCGATGACGGCG
Source organism: Pararhodobacter sp. (assembly GCF_034676075.1). Taxonomy (GTDB): domain Bacteria; phylum Pseudomonadota; class Alphaproteobacteria; order Rhodobacterales; family Rhodobacteraceae; genus Pararhodobacter. The sequence continues at coordinate 21,894 of NZ_JAUCCQ010000017.1, forward strand.
AAGATGCCGCCGAAGAACGAGGCGCCGAAACTGAGGCCCAGCGCCCGCGGCGCCTGCCCCTGCTTGGTCATCGGGAAGCCATCGTAAGTGGTCAGCGCGTTGACCGGCGTCCCGGGGGTGTTGATCAGGATGGACGGGATCGAGCCGCCGAAGAGCGCCGAACCATAGATGCCCAGAAGCAGCGTCAGGCCAACGATCGGCTCCATGCCGAAGGTCGCGGGCAGCAGGATGGCGATGGCGACGGCGGGTCCGACGCCCGGAATGGCGCCGATGATCACGCCGCCGACCGAGCCCGCGAGCAGGGCCGCGATCACGTCCCAGCGCGAGACGATGGCCAGCGCGGAGAGGAAAGTATCCAAGATGGAAGCCCCTCAGAGATAGAGGACAAGGAAGTTGCGCAGGCCCTGCGGCAGCAGGTCATAGACCTCGCCCCCCGGGATGCGCACGGCTAGGAAGGACTTGAAGGCCACAACGATCAAAAGGCCCATGAGGGGCGCCAGCCACAGCACCTTCCGGCGATAGCCCAGCCGGAAGGCCAGCAGCGTGGTGAAGACCAGCGTCGTCGGCAGATAGCCCAGCCGCGGCGTCACCAGCACATAGGCCATGAACCACAGCACATATTCCCCGACCCTGAGCCACAGGCCCAGTTCCGCGCGGACATCGCCCCCGCCATGGCGCAGGTTGCGGATCAGGCAGGCGATCAGCTCGCCCGTGCCGAAGACCAGCATGCCGAGGATGGCGATCAGCGGCCAGAGGCCGGGCTGGCGGCTCCAGGGCTGGCCGTCGATCCATTGCGTCTCGGTCGACCAGAGCGCGGCCAGCAGCAGGGCCACCACGAACGAGGCCACGGCAAAGACGATTTCGGCGCGATGGTGCGGCGGATGGGTCAGGTCGGACAGGTCGTGCGCGTTGTCGTCGCTCATGGGCCCCTCGCAGGAAAAGGCCCCGGCGGATTGCGCCGGGGCCATCGGGTCACTGGCCGGTGATCTCGGCGATCCGCCCCATCGTGGCGATATCGCCCTCGATCTGGGCGGTGGCGGCGGCGGTGTCCTGCCAATAGATCTGCGCCCCGGTCTCGGCGGCGAAGGTCTGGGCACGCTCGCTGGCGATGGTCGCCTGCGCCACCTCGGCGATGCGGTCGATCACCTCCTGCGGGGTGCCGTTCGGGACGAAAAGCCCGTTCCAGAGGGAAATCGCCAGATCCGGCGCGAGTTCGCCCACGGTGGGCGCGTCGGGCGCCAGCGGCAGACGCTCGCCGGTCACCGCGGCCAGGATCGTCACATCGTCGAGGCAGGGCATGATCAGCTGGATCGTGGTGTTGATCACATCGACGTCGCCCGAGGCCAGCGTGTTGCAATCGAGCGCGTCATAGGCCGCGTCCGCACCCCAGGCGAAGCCCATCTCATGCGCCAGCGCGAAGCTGACCTGCGTCGGCGTCAGCTGGGCGCCGAAATGGCCCAGCAGCACGTCGTTCGACTGCGCATAGGTGGCCAGTTCCTGCATGGTCTGGAACTCGGAACCGGCCGAGGTCGCCAGCACGAAGGGATAGGTCAGGAAGATCCCGACCGGGGTGAAGGGGTTGGGGTTCAGCTCGGGGATGCCGATCTCGGGCCCGACCACCGGCACGCCGATCACGAAGGAGCCGACCACCGAGCCATCGGCGGCCGAGGTCGCCACTTCCACCGCGCCCGGGAAGGGACCGCCGCCGCCGCCGGGACGGTTCAGCACCGCCGCGGGCTGGCCGTAAGCCGCCTGGAAATCCTCGGCGATCATGCGGGTCAGCACATCCTCCAGATCCCCGGGCGGCCAGGGCACCAGGAAGGTGACCGGCCCCTCGGGGTATTCGGCGAGGGCTGCACCGGCCTGGACCGCCAGAGCAGCCGCCAGGGCAAGGGAAACGCGCATTTTCATTCTTGGCCTCCTCGTTGGTTCATTATTTACACCGACGTTTCAAAAATTAGCTTGCGCGACGGTGTGGATTCGGTCAAGACTTTTCTTGCAACCGCAATGAATGAATTCCGTTCCCGCCCTGGGGCCCTCATGAGAACCGTCGAGAAAGCGTTGAAACTGCTGGACTTCTTCACCGACAAGGTGACGGAGATCGGCCTGTCCGACCTCGCGCGGCTCTCGGGAATCGACAAGGCGACGGTTCTCAGAATGCTGCAGGACATGGCAGAAAGCGGCTTTGTCGAGCAGAACCCCGAAAACAAGCGCTGGCGGCTGGGGGCGGGCATCCTGCGGCTGGCCCGCCTGCGCGAGGCGGCGCAGCCGGTGACGCGCGTGCTGACCCCGATCCTGGAGCGGCTGGCGGGCGAGACGGGCGAGACCGCGCATGCCTCGCTCCTGTCGGGGCGGGATCTGGCCAATATCGGCGTGGTCGAACCGACCCGCGCCAACCGCGTCTATATCGAGCCGGGGCTGGCGCTGCCCCTGCACGCCACCGCCTCGGGCCTCGCCTTCACCGCCTTCGCCCGGCCCGAACAGCGCGACCGGGTGCTGGGGCGCAAGCTGCCCGCCATCACCGGCACCACGCCGGTGACCCGCGACGGCCTGGCCGAGATGCTGACCCGCACCGAAAGGCGCGGCTTTGCCGTGGCCGACCAGACCTTCGAGGCCGAAGTCTATGGCCTCGCCGTGCCACTCTTCGGGCCGGACGGTTTCGCCTGCGGGGCGCTGGCCGTGGCCACACCCGCCTCGCGCGTCAGCGAGCCCCATGAACGCGGCATCCTCGCCGCCCTCGCCCCCGCCGCCGCCGAGGCGACGCTGGGTCTGGGCGGCCGGGTTCCCGCCCATCACCGCATCACCTATTAGGAGCCTCCGATGCCCAAGGACGAGAACTTCCTCAAGGCCAACAACGCGCGCCACCTGTGGCATCCGATGACCCACCCGGCGGATCACCACAAGAACCCGCCGACCATCGTCACCGCGGCCGAGGGCGTCAGGATCACCGATATCGACGGCCATCAGGTGGTGGACGGCGTCGGCGGCCTGTGGAACGTCAACCTCGGCTATTCCTGCCAGCCGGTGAAGGACGCGATTTCGGCGCAGCTCGATACCCTGCCCTATTACTCGATCTTCCGCGGCACCTCGAACGACAAGGTCATCGAACTGGCCGAGGAGCTGAAGGATTTCTTCGCCCCTGACGGGCTGAGCCGCGCCTTCTACACCTCGGGCGGCGGCGACAGCGTGGAAACCGCGCTGCGCCTTGCGCGGCAATACCACAAGATCAAGGGCGAGCCCGGGCGGGTGAAATTCCTGTCCCTGAAGAAGGGCTATCACGGGACGCATTTCGGCGGTGCCTCGGTCAATGGCAACGCCAATTTCCGCACCATGTACGAGCCGCTGCTGCCCGGCTGCTTCCACCTGACCGCGCCCTATCCCTACCGCAACCCGTTCAACGAGACGGACCCGGCGAAGCTCGCGCAGCTGATCCTGGCGGAGCTTGAGGACGAGATCGCCTTCCAGGGCGCCGGCACCATCGCCGCCTTCATCATGGAGCCGATCCTCGGCGCCGGCGGCGTGATCCCGCCGCATGAAAGCTTCATGCCCGGCGTGGCCGAGATCTGCCGGCGGAACGGCATCCTGCTGATCGCGGATGAGGTCATCACCGCCTTCGGCCGCACCGGCGCCTGGTCCGGATCGCGCCTCTGGGGGGTGAAGCCCGATTTCATGGCCACCGCCAAAGCCATCACCAACGGCTATTTCCCCTTCGGCGCGCTGATGATCGCCGATCACGTGGCCGAGGTCTTCGAGAAGGACGAGACCGGCAAGGCGGCCATCGGCCATGGCTATACCTATTCCGGCCACCCGGTCGGCGCCGCCGCGGCCCTCGCCTGCCTGGCCGAGACCCGGCGCCTGAACGTAGCCGAGAATGCCCATGCCCGGGGCAAGGAACTGCACGAGGGCCTGCTGGCGCTTCAGGCCAAATACGACGCGATCGGCGATGTCCGGGGCGGCCACGGGCTGATGCTGGCGCTGGAGCTGGTCTCGGACCGCGCCACCAAGGCCGCGCCCGACAAGGCGGTGGCGGCCAAGATCCAGACGGCCGCCTATCAGGCGGGGGCGATGATCCGGGTCTCGGGTCCCAACATCATCCTCTCACCGCCGCTGGTGCTGAGTTCGGCCGACGCGCAGGTGATCCTCTCCGCCCTCGACGCCGGTTTCCGCGCGCTTTGAGGAGGACATAAGGTCTTGCCAGCCATGGGCGAATGGATTTCCCTTCGCCCATGGTCAAGCTGGTTCTGATGCACAAGGCGGACTCGATCTATGACGACGAGCCCGATTCCGTCTATGACTTCCCCCGCCCCTATCTGAGGGCGGTGCAGGAGGCTGTCGGCGACTGGGTGATCTATTACGAACCCGTCAAGGCCGGGCCCCGGGGTTACTTCGCCGCCGCCCGCATCCAGCAGGTCATCCCGAAGCCCGACGCCGAGGGGCGCTATCTCGCGCTGATCGCCCCGGGAAGTTTCCTGCCCTTTGATCGCGAGGTTCCCCGGCTCATCGACGGCCGTCCCCTCGAAGCCGCCCTGACCGAGGCCGATGGGTCACCGCGCCGTGGTGGCGCCACCCAGCTTGCTGTCCGCCGCCTGCCTGACGCCGACTTTGCCCGCATTGTCGATCTCGGCCTGCCCGAGAATCTGGAGACGATCGAGGCCCAGCGCTGGGATCCCCGGCCGGTCGCCCTGGCCGAACCCGCCCTGGCCTTCCATCGCCCGGTGCTGGAGCGTCTGACGCGCCGCCCCTATCGCGAGGTCGCCTTCCGCCGCAAGGTTCGGGAGGCCTATGATTACCGTTGCGCCGTTTCGGGCCTGCGCCTGCGCAACGGCGGCGGCCGCCCCGAGGTACAGGCGGCCCATATCCGCCCGGTCGAACAGCAAGGCAGCGATTCGGTCCGCAACGGCCTCGCGCTGTCGGGAACCTTGCACTGGATGTTCGACCGGGGCCTCGTTTCCGTGGCCGAGGATCTGACGATCCTGGTCTCGCGCAACAAGGTCCCGTCCGAGGTCGCAGACCGCCTGATCCAGCCCGGCGGCAAGCTCCGCCTGCCCGCCGATCCGCAATGCTGGCCCCATCCCGCCAACCTGCGCTGGCACCGGGAGAACGTCTTCGGCCAAAGCCACCCGGACGATCCGACACCCTGGTAAAGGGAAAGGCGCAGCCCACGGGCCGCGCCTTCATCTTTGTTCCGGAAATATCCTCGGGGGTTCCTCAAGGGGGTAGAAAACCCCCTTGAGCGGGGGGTGCGGGGGTGAGCGGCGTCTCGGAAACGCGCCAGTGGCGCGCCTCTCGCCGCGAACGCCGCGCCCGTGGCGCGGCCGGACCTTGGCCCCCCGCTTCCCCCGTCAGGCGTGGATCGCGCCGTCGCCGCAGGCCAGCGCGGCCTCGCGCACCGCTTCCGAATAGGTCGGATGCGCGTGGCAGGTCAGCGCCACGTCCTGCGCCGAGGCGCCGAATTCCATCGCCACGCAGATCTCGTGGATCAGGTCGCCCGCGCCCGGGCCGATGATGTGGCAGCCCAGCACCCGGTCGGTTTCCTTGTCGGCCAGGAGCTTGACGAAGCCCTCGGCCTGGAACACCGCCTTGGCGCGGGCGTTGCCCATGAAGGGGAACTTGCCGACCTTGTAGGCGACGCCGGCCTCTTTCAGCTGCTCCTCGGTCTGGCCGACCGAGGCGACTTCGGGCGTGGTGTAGATCACGCCCGGGATCACGCCGTAATTCACATGCCCATGCTTGCCGGCGATCACCTCGGCCACGGCCATGCCCTCGTCCTCGGCCTTGTGGGCCAGCATCGGGCCGACCACGGCGTCGCCGATGGCGTAGATGCCCTTTACATTGGTCGCCCAATGCCCGTCGATCTTCACCTGACCGCGCTTTTCCAGCTCGACGCCCAGCTCGGCCAGACCCAGCCCGTCGGTGAAGGGTTTGCGCCCCGTGGCGACCAGCACGACCTCGGCCTCCAGCGTGTGCTCGCTGTCGTCCTTCTTCAGCTTGTAGGTCACGGTGGCGCCGCCCTTGCCCTTCTCGGCCTTCTGCACGGCAGCGCCGAGGATGAACTTGAGGCCCTGCTTGGTCAGGATCTTCTGGAACGACTTGGCGACCTCGGCGTCCATGCCGGGAGTGATGGCGTCGAGGTATTCGACCACCGTCACCTCGGCGCCGAGGCGCTTGTAGACCGAGCCCATCTCCAGCCCGATGACGCCCGCGCCGATCACCACCACCGATTTCGGGATCTTACCCAGCGCCAGCGCGCCGGTCGAGGTGACGATCACCTCCTCATCGACCTCGACGCCCGGCAGCGAGGCCGCTTCCGACCCCGTGGCGATGACGATGTTCTTGGCGTTGTGGACCTCGTCGCCGACCTTGACCTTGCCAGCCTCGGGGATCGAGCCCCAGCCCTTCAGCCAGGTCACCTTGTTCTTCTTGAACAGGAATTCGATGCCCTTGGTGTTGCCGTTCACCACGTCCTGCTTGTAGGCCTGCATCTTGTCCCAATCGACGGTCGGATGCGCGCCCATCAGGCCCATCTTCTCGAAATTCTCGTGCACCTCGTGCAGCTGGTGCGTGGCGTTCAGCAGCGCCTTCGAGGGGATGCAGCCGACGTTCAGGCAGGTGCCGCCCAGCGTTTCGCGCCCTTCGACGCAGGCAACCTTGAGGCCCAGCTGCGCCGCGTGGATCGCGCAGACATAGCCGCCGGGGCCCGCGCCGATAACGATGAGATCGAAGTCAGCCATAATGTCGTCCTTCCGTATGCCCCCGCGGGGCCTTGGTGCGGCGGCCTAAAGCAGCGCCGCGATCAGCATCAGCATCGTGGCGAGGAACCCCACGACCCAGATGGCCGAGCGCCAGGGCGCCCAGCCGAGGAGATAGGCGGGCACGTAGAGCACGCGCGCGCCGAGATAGGTCCAGGCCGCGGCCTGGGTCACGTCCGAGGATTGGCCACCCGCCACCACCACCAGCACGGCGGCGGTGAACATCACCAGCCCCTCGAAATGGTTGGTCATCGCCCGCTGAGCACGGCCCGCGAGGCCGGTCAGCTGGCGCGGCTCGTCGCGGGGCGAGGCGGCATAGCGCGGCCCGACCTGCATCTGCGCACTGACCGAGAAGATCGCGAATTGCAGGCCCTGCAACAGGACGGCCAGCGCCAGCACGGTGAGTTCCGGCGTCATCATCAGATCAGCCCCAGCACCAGCAGCGCCAGCGTCGCCACGAAGCCCGCGAACCAGATGACCGAGCGCCAGGGCACCCAGGCCAGGGCATAGGCGGGCACATAAAGGACCCGCGCCGCGACATAGGCCCAGGCCAGCGCCGCGGTCCAGGTCGAGGTCTTGCCCGCCAGCACCACCACCAGCACGGCGATGATGAAGGGGCCGACATTCTCGGTGAAATTCGCCGTGGCCCGGCGCAGGCGCAGGCTGATCGGCGACAGCCGGTCGTCGAGGTTCTCGCGCGTGCCGGCATTGCCGTCGCGGCCGATGTCACGGGTAAGGAAGCGCTGCGCCACGAAGATCGTGGCGAAATGCACCAGCGCGACGGCGGAAAGGGCGGCGAGTTCGGGGCTCATGCCCGCAACTCGATGGGGGTGCCGTCGGGCACCAGCGACCAGATCTGCCGGATCTCGCGGTTGGTGACGGCGATGCAGCCGGCGGTCCAGTCGCGCGAGCGCTGCAGCGCGCCGAGGAAGCCCCAGCCGTTGTTGATGCCGTGGATCATGATGTCCCCGCCCGCGCTGCGGCCATACGAGGCGGCGTAGGCCACGTCCTGCTCGTTCGGGTACGAGATATGCAGGCTCAGGTAGGAGACCGAATTCGGATTGCGCCAGTCGATGGTGTAGAGCCCTTCGGGCGTGCGGCCATCGCCCTCGAACCGCTTCGGCCCCTCATTGGCCCCGTCGCCCATCGAGATGCGGTATTCGCGGATCGCCGCTCCCTGCCGGAACAGGATCAGGCGGCGGGCCGCCTTCAGCACCAGGATGTAATCGGCCTGTTCATGGGCCGGGGCCATGGCGGGCGGCGCGCGGCGGTTCTGCGCCTCGGCCGCGGGGGCGAGCAATGCCGCGGCGGGCAGCGCCACGCAGAGGCGCAGCAGGGCACGGCGGGACAGGGAGGGAGGCGTCGTGGGTTTCATCGGAGCACCGGGCGTAGGATGGGCAATATTGCCCATCCTACAGGGTGAGAGTCACAGGTCCATCACCAGCCGATCACAGGTCCATCAGCAGGCGGCGGGGATCTTCCAGCGCTTCCTTGACGCGCACCAGGAAGGTCACGGCGCCCTTGCCGTCGACGATGCGGTGATCGTAGCTCAGCGCCAGATACATCATCGGCCGGATGACGATCTGACCGTTCACCACCACCGGACGGTCCTGGATCTTGTGCATGCCCAGGATGCCCGATTGCGGCGGGTTCAGGATCGGCGAGGACATCAGCGAGCCATAGACACCGCCGTTCGAGATGGTGAACGAGCCGCCCGCCATCTCGGCCATCGACAGCTTGCCGTCACGGGCGCGCAGGCCCAGCTCGCCGATCTTCTTCTCGATCGCGGCAAAGCTCATCTGGTCGGCGTCGCGCACCACGGGAACCACGAGGCCAGTCGGCGTGCCGACCGCCACGCCCATGTGGACGTAGTTCTTGTAGACGATGTCCTGGCCGTCGATCTCGGCGTTGACCTCGGGCACTTCCTTCAGCGCATGGCAGCAGGCCTTCACGAAGAAGGACATGAAGCCGAGCTTCACGCCGTGCTTTTTCTCGAACTGGGTCTTGTACTCGTCGCGCAGGCCCATGATGCCGGACATGTCCACCTCGTTATAGGTGGTCAGCATGGCGGCGGTGTTCTGCGCGTCCTTCAGGCGGCGGGCGATGGTCGCGCGCAGGCGGGTCATGCGCACGCGCTCTTCGCGGGCCGCATCCTCGGCCGGGACCGCACCGCGCGGAACCGTGACGGGCGCCGGAGCCGGGGCCGGAGCGGACGAGGTGCCCGAGGCCACGGCCTTCTGCACGTCTTCCTTCATGATCCGGCCGTCACGACCGGTGCCGGTGACCTGATCGGCGGTGAGGCCGGCCTCGGCCATCGCCTTCTTGGCCGAGGGCGCATCCTCGCCCGCTTTGGCGGCGGGGGCGGCAGCGGCGGCTTCGGCCTCTTTCGGGGCTTCCTTCGCGGCTTCTTTCGGCACCTCGGCAGCCTTGGCCGGGGCGGCACCGGCGCCGCCTTCGGTCAGGATCGCCAGCAGCGCGTTGACGCCGACCGTCTCGCCCTCCTGGGCGATGATCTCGGACAGGACGCCGGCCGAGGGTGCGGGCACTTCGACCGTCACCTTGTCGGTTTCCAGCTCGCACAGCATCTCGTCGGCCGCGACGGCGTCACCCGGTTTCTTGAACCAGGTGGCGATGGTCGCTTCCGAGACGCTTTCCCCCAGCGTGGGCACGCGGACTTCGATGCTCATGACTTCAGTTTCCTTCCGACGAGGTCAGCGCTTCGTTGACCAGCGCTTCTTGTTGCGACTTGTGCTTCGACGCGAGGCCCGTGGCGGGCGAGGCCGAGGCGGCGCGGCCGGCGTACCGGGCGCGGGTCTGTTTGGCGCCGATCTGCGTCAGCACCCATTCGAGGTTGGGCTCCATGAAGGACCAGGCGCCCTGGTTCTTCGGCTCTTCCTGGCACCAGACCATTTCGGCCTGCGGGAAGCGCGCCAGTTCCTGACGCAGCGATTGCGTCGGCACCGGATAGAGCTGTTCCACACGCAGCAGATACACGTCATCGAGCCCGCGGGCGTCCCGCTCGGCCAGCAGGTCGAAATAGACCTTGCCCGAGCACAGGACCACGCGCTTGATCTCGGCATCCGGTTTCAGCGTCAGGGTCGAGGCGGTGCCGCGTTCGGCATCGTCCCACAGCACGCGGTGGAAGGTCGAGCCTTCGGCGAAATCCTCGGCCTGCGACACGCAGAGCGGATGGCGCAGCAGCGATTTCGGCGTCATCAGGATCAGCGGCTTGCGGAAGTCGCGGTGCAGCTGGCGGCGCAGGATGTGGAAATAGTTCGCCGGGGTCGAGCAGTTGGCGACGATCCAGTTTTCCTCGGCCGACATCTGCAGGAAGCGTTCCATCCGGGCCGAGGAGTGTTCAGGCCCCTGCCCTTCGAAGCCATGCGGCAGCAGCACGACCAGACCCGACATGCGCAGCCATTTCGATTCCGACGAGTTGATGAACTGGTCGAACATGATCTGCGCGCCGTTGGCGAAATCGCCGAACTGCGCTTCCCAGAGCGTCAGCGCGTTCGGTTCGGACAGCGAATAGCCGTATTCGAAACCCAGCACCGCGTATTCCGAGAGCATCGAGTCGATGACCTCGTAGCGGGCCTGACCCGCGCGGATGTGGTTCAGCGGATAGTAGCGTTCCTCGGTCGTCTGGTCGACGAAGGCCGAATGCCGCTGCGAGAAGGTGCCGCGCGTGCAATCCTGACCGGCCAGACGGACCGGGAAGCCCTCGACCACCAGCGAACCGAAGGCCAGCGCCTCGGCCGTGGCCCAGTCGAAGCCCTTGCCGGTCTCGAACATCGCCTTCTTGGCTTCGAGCTGACGGGCGACGGTCTTGTGCAGGTCGAAATCGGCCGGGGCCGTGGTCAGGGCCTTGCCGATCTCGGCCAGCGTCTCGGACGAGATGGCGGTCTGGCCGCGCTGGTAATTCTCCACATCCTTCGGCTTCAGCGTCTTCCAGCGCCCGTCCAGCCAGTCGGCCTTGTTGGGGCGGTATTCCTTGGCGATCTCGAACTCGCCGTTCAGATGCGCCTGGAAAGCGGCCTTCATGTCGTCGATCTCGCCCTCGGGGATGAGACCGTCCTGCACCAGCCGCTCGGTATAAAGCTGCAGCGTTGTCTTGTGGCGCTTGATGTTCTTGTACATCGCCGGGTTGGTGAACATGGGCTCGTCGCCCTCGTTGTGACCGAAGCGGCGGTAGCAGAAGATGTCGATGACGACATCCTTGCCGAATTGCTGGCGGAACTCGGTGGCAACGCGGGCGGCGTGCACCACGGCCTCCGGGTCATCGCCGTTGACGTGGAAGATCGGCGCCTCGACCATCAGGGCGATGTCGGTCGGATAGGGCGACGTGCGCGAGAAATGCGGCGCCGTGGTGAAACCGATCTGGTTGTTGACGATGATATGGATGCAGCCGCCGGTGCGGTGCCCCTTGATGCCCGAGAGCTGGAGGCATTCCGCCACCACGCCCTGACCGGCAAAGGCCGCGTCCCCGTGCAGGAGGATCGGCAGGACCGAGCGGCGCTCGGGGTCGTTCTTCTGGTCCTGCTTGGCGCGGACCTTGCCCAGCACGACCGGGTTTACCGCCTCGAGGTGCGAGGGGTTGGCGGTCAGGCTGAGGTGCACGACATTGCCGTCGAACTCGCGGTCCGACGAGGCGCCGAGGTGGTATTTCACGTCGCCCGAACCGTCGACGTCCTCGGGCTTGTAGCTGCCGCCCTGGAATTCGTTGAAGATCGCGCGGTAGGGTTTCGACAGCACATTGGCCAGCACCGAAAGGCGCCCGCGGTGCGGCATGCCGATGACGATTTCCTGCACACCCAGCGCGCCGCCGCGCTTGATGATCTGCTCCATCGCCGGGATCAGCGCCTCGCCGCCATCAAGGCCGAAGCGCTTGGTGCCCATGAACTTGACGTGGCAGAACTTCTCGAAACCCTCGGCTTCCACCAGTTTGTTCAGGATCGCCCGGCGACCCATCTTGGTGAAGGTGATTTCCTTGCCATAGCCCTCGATCCGCTCTTTCAGCCAGGCGGCCTCGGCGGGGTTCGAGATATGCATGAACTGCAGCGCGAAGGTGCCGCAATAGGTGCGCTTCAAGATCTCCATGATCTGCCGCATCGAGGCGACCTGCAGCCCCAGCACGTTGTCGATGAAGATCGGGCGGTCCATGTCGGCCTCGGTGAAGCCGTAGGACGAGGGATCCAGTTCCGGATGCATCGACTCGTCGCGCATGTTCAGCGGGTCGAGGTCGGCGATCAGGTGGCCGCGGATGCGGTAGGCGCGGATGATCATCAGCGCGCGCAGGCTGTCGAGGACAGCGCGCTGCACCTGGGCGTCGGTGATCTCGACGCCTTTCTCGGCGGCGACCGACTTGATCTTGTCGCCCGCGGCCTTGCCTTCCTTGGCGGCGGCAGCGGCCGGCCACATGCCGGTCAGCGCCGCGGTCAGGTCATCGGCGGGCTGCGGCGGCCAGTCGGTCCGTGCCCAGCTCGGCCCCTGCGCCTGACGGGTGGCGGTGACGAAATCATCGCCGTTCGCCTCGAAGAACTGCGCCCAGGCCGCGTCAACGCTGCTGGGGTCCTGCGCGTAGCGGGCCTGCATCTGGTCGATGTAGGCCGCGTTCGCACCATCGAGGAAGCTGGTCGCCTGGAATTGGGAAGTGGGGCTTTGCTCGGTCATTATGTCCTCCTGGGGATCAGGATGGGGATCAGAGGTCTGCGCCGTTGCCGCCTTGCGGCAGGGCGAAGTAGTTGAAGGCTAGATAGGGGTAACGGCGGTACGAGGCGAACAGCTCGGGGCTGATCGCCGGGCGGTCGTAGTAGAGGTCGAAGGCCGCGTGGATGCGGTAGCCATGCCCCGCGGTCAGGTAGTCGAAGAGCTGGTCGGCAAGCCCCGCGTCGATCGAGGCATCGCCCAGCGCGCCCGCTTCGAACAGGATGACCGGCCGCTCGCGGCTGAGCAGCGCCTCGGCGCCGCGCAGCGCGGGGTATTCGAAGCCCTCGACGTCGATCTTGAGGAAATCGACCCGGGCCTCGCCCATCAGATCGTCGATCCGCCGGGCGGGCACGCGGATCTCGCGCGTGGCGCCGCGGTCCGAGCGGTCGGCCAGCGAGGAAAAGCCGGGTTGGATCAGGTTCTCGTAGAAGCTGACCTCGCCCGGGGCATCGCTGACCGCCACCGCATGCACGGTGGCGCCGACGAAGCGGCGGGCCAGCTGCGCGGCCTTGCCGGGGCTGGCCTCGACAATGGTCAGCTTCCCATGGGGCGCGAGTTGCTGCAGGCGGTAGCTGATCGAACCCAGATGCCCGCCGACATCGAGGCAATGCCAGTCCGGTTTCACCAGACGGGTCAGCACCGCGTCGATCATCGCGTCTTCCTGGCGCAGCAGGCCCAGCTCGGGATGGCCCGCGCCCTTCAGCCGGGCGGCGGTGTGGCGCAGCCAGTTGGCGGGCGCCGCAAGCGGCGAGGTGCCCACGCGATGCTTCAGCCGCAGGCCGAGCGGCAGCGGGAAACTGTCGGTCATGCCCGGCCTCCCCGGTCAGCTGCGGCGAGAACAGACAACGCCCGGGGCGTCTGCGCGCCGCGGGCCAGGGTCGAGAGGGTCGGGGCGAGCAGGGGCTGGGTCATCCGTCCGCTGGCTCCTCGATCCGCTCCAACCGATAGGCATCGGTCAGGGGCGTCCGCGGCGGCTCCGAGGTCAGCCGCGACCAGATGGAAACCATCCGGTAGCGGGTTTCGGTCTGCATGTTGATCGCCGTCTCGTCGAAACGCAGCGCCAGGGTTTCCAGATGCGGCAGATCCTCGGGCTCGCCATAGCGGTCGAACATGGCCCGCAGGTCATCGCTCGGCGGACCGGCGAAATAGCAGCTGACATGCTCGGTCCCCTCGGGCGTCTGGCCGATCGAGATGGCCAGAAGCGCGCCCTCCCGCTGCCAGAGCGAGATGGTCCCTTCCTCGATCATCGCCGCGAAATTGGCCGCCAGCCGCGGCGCCGCGGCAAAGCGCGAGGCCAGATCCGGCATCCCGTTGGTGAAGGGCAGGATATGGGCGATCGCCAGATCGCCCAGCGCCCCCTGCGGGTCGGCCTCGGCCGGGGTGAAGCCGTAGCGCAGCATCTGCTCACGCTTTTCCGGCCCGGTGGTCATCGGGTCGGAACAAAGCGCGGAGGCATCCTCCAGCGCCCCCGCCAGGGCAGGCCCGGCGAGAACGGCAGAGAGCAGCAGAGCGGCGAACGGCTTCAGCATCGGCTCAGCCCTTGATGGCCTTCATCACGGCTTCGCCCAGCGAGGCGGGGCTGTCGGCAACGATGATCCCGGCCGATTTCATGGCCTCGATCTTCGATTCCGCGTCGCCCTTGCCGCCCGAGACGATGGCGCCGGCATGGCCCATGCGGCGGCCGGGAGGAGCGGTGCGCCCGGCGATGAAACCGGCGGTCGGCTTCCAGCGGCCCTTTTTCTTCTGGGCTGCCAGGAATTCCGCCGCTTCTTCCTCGGCCGAGCCGCCGATCTCGCCGATCATGATGATCGACTGGGTCTCGGGGTCCGACAGGAACATGTCGAGCACGTCGATATGCTCGGTGCCCTTGATCGGGTCGCCGCCGATGCCGACCGCGGTCGACTGGCCGAGGCCCAGATCCGAGGTCTGCTTCACCGCTTCATAGGTCAGCGTGCCCGAGCGCGACACGACGCCGACCGAGCCACGCTTGTGGATATGGCCGGGCATGATGCCGATCTTGCAGGCGTCGGGGGTGATGACGCCCGGGCAGTTCGGCCCGATCAGGCGCGACTTGGAATCGACCAGCGCGCGCTTCACCTTCATCATGTCGAGGACCGGGATCCCCTCGGTGATGCAGATGATCAGCTCCATCTCGGCGTCGATCGCTTCCAGGATCGAATCGGCGGCGAAGGGCGGCGGCACGTAGATGACCGAGGCGTTGGCGTCGGTCACGTGCTTGGCTTCATGCACCGAGTTGAAGATCGGCAGATCCAGATGGGTGCCGCCGCCTTTGCCGGGCGTGACGCCGCCGACCATCTTGGTGCCATAGGCGATGGCCTGTTCCGAGTGGAAGGTCCCCTGCGAGCCGGTGAAGCCCTGGCAGATGACCTTGGTGTTTTCGTTGACGAGAATGGCCATTGCTTCTTAACCCTTCACAGCCTTGACGATCTTCTGCGCGGCGTCCGACAGGTTGTCGGCGGCGATCACGTTCAGGCCGCTTTCGTTGATGATCTTCTTGCCGAGTTCCACGTTCGTGCCTTCCAGACGCACGACCAGCGGAACCTTCAGGCCGACTTCCTTCACCGCGGCGATGGTGCCTTCGGCGATGATGTCGCAGCGCATGATGCCGCCGAAGATGTTCACCAGGATCCCTTTGACGTTCGGGTCCGAGGTGATGATCTTGAAGGCCTCGGTCACTTTCTCTTTCGTGGCGCCACCGCCGACGTCGAGGAAGTTGGCGGGCTCGGCGCCATAGAGCTTGATGATGTCCATGGTGGCCATGGCGAGGCCCGCGCCGTTCACCATGCAACCGATCTCACCGTCCAGCGCGATGTAGTTCAGGTCGAACTTCGAGGCGGCGAGTTCCTTGGGGTCCTCTTCCGTCTCGTCACGCAGCGCGGCGATGTCGGCGTGGCGGTAGATCGCGTTGCCGTCGAAGCCCACCTTGGCGTCCAGCGCCTTGAGGTTGCCGTCGGTCATGACGATCAGCGGGTTGATTTCCAGCATCTCCATGTCCTTCTCGATGAAGGCACGATAGAGGTTCTTTACCAGGGCCACGCATTGCTTGACCTGGGCGCCGGTCAGTCCCAGCGCGAAGGCCACGCGGCGGCCGTGGAAGTCCGAGAGCCCGGTGGCCGGGTCGACGCTGAACGAGAGGATCTTCTCGGGCGTGTGGGCCGCGACTTCCTCGATGTCCATGCCGCCCTCGGTCGAGCAGACGAACGAGACGCGCGACGACCCACGGTCCACCAGCAGCGCCAGATAGAGTTCGCGCTCGATGTCCGAGCCGTCCTCGATATAGATGCGGTTGACTTGCTTGCCCGCCGGGCCGGTCTGGTGGGTCACGAGGGTCCGGCCCAGCATCTGCTTGGTCATCGCCTCGGCTTCTTCCACCGATTTGGCGAGGCGGACACCGCCCTTTTCGCCCGCTTCGGCTTCCTTGAACTTGCCCTTGCCGCGGCCGCCGGCATGGATCTGCGCCTTCACGACCCAGAGCGGACCGTCCAGCTCGCCTGCCGCCGTCTTGGCGTCTTCGGCGCGAAGGACCACACGGCCGTCCGACACCGGCACGCCGTAGCTGCGAAGCAGGGCCTTCGCCTGGTATTCATGGATGTTCACGGAACTGCCCCCGTCTGCTGCGAATTTGGGCGTGTCATGCCACAAAGGCATCGTGGCACAAACCGCTATTTCATGCAAAACTGCGCGATCAGGGGTTTTTCTTCGGTTTGTGATCACGCCCTGAAATCGCGTGATCACAACTGACGAGGACGTGATCGCCCCGCCCTGAGACCCCGTGCTGAGACTCGGCCGCCCGGCGGCACCAGGCTGTGAAAACCGATGACGAACCCGCCCGCGCCCTCTCCCCTCCCGGCCATGCTGCGCCCGGTGCTGACGCTGGGGATCACCCAGATCGTCGGCTTCGGCACGATCTATTACGCCTTCGGGGTGCTGGTCGCGCCGCTCTCGGCCGAGCTGGGGCTCAGCGTGACGCTGGCTTACGGCCTTCTGTCGCTGGGCCTGCTGACCGGCGCCATCACCGCGCCCATCGCAGGGAAGGTGATCGACGCACGGGGCGCGCGCGGGGCGATGGCGGTGGGCTCGCTCGCCGTGGCGCTGGCCTTTGCGCTGCTGGCTTTCGTCGAGGGAGCCTGGAGCCTTGGCGCCGCCCTGATCCTGATGGAGCTGATGGCGCCGCTGGTCCTCTACGATGCGGCCTTTGCCGCGGTGGCGCAGGCGGTGGGCGAGGGCCGCGCCCGCCGGGCCATCACGCTGACCACGCTGCTGGGCGGCTTCGCGTCGACCGTGTTCTGGCCGCTGACCCTGCTGCTGTCGGAGAGCTTGGGCTGGCGGGGCGCCTTCCTCGCCTTCGCGGCGCTGCACCTCTGCCTCTGCCTGCCGCTGCATCTGTCGCTGCCGCGCCTGAACCGGGGCGGCCCGGGCGCCGCCCCCTCGAAGCCCGCCTTCCCTCCCCTGCCGAAGGCCCTGCAAAGCCGGGCCATGGTGCTGCTGGCGCTTGGCCTGTCCTCCAGCTGGGCGATGATGTCCGCCTTCAGCGCGCAATGGGTACCGGTGATGGCGGCGGTCGGGCTGTCGCAGGGGCTGGCGGTCAGCGCGGGGGCGCTGATGGGCCCGGCGCAGGTCGGCGCCCGGGTGCTGGAAATGGTCTTCATGAGCCACCGCCACCCGATGAGCACGGCGCTTTTCGCCATGGCCTGCCTGGCGGTGTCGATCGTGGTGCTGGTGCTGGCGCCAGTGGGCTTTGCCTCGGCCGCGGTCTTTGCCGTGCTCTTCGGCGCCGGTCAGGGGCTGGCGACGATGGTGCGGGGCACGGTGCCGCTGGCGCTGTTCGGGCTCACGGGCTATGCGGCGCGGCTGGGCAAACTGGCCAGCCTGCGCTCGCTGGTCGCCGCCATTTCGCCCTTCGCCATGGCCGGGTCGCTGGCCACGCTCGGCCCCGGGACCACGCTCTGGCTGGCCGCGGCGCTGGCGCTGGTGTCGATGCTGCTGCTGGCGGCGGTGCCCTGGCGGGTTACAGCAGAACCGGCGTCCGGTCCCCGCTGACATAGCGCCTGAGGACCGCGGGATAGAGCGCATGCTCCTGCACCAGCACCCGCGCGGCAAGGCTGTCGGCGTCGTCGCCCGGCAGGACCGGGACCCGCGCCTGACCCAGGATCGGACCATCGTCCAGCACCGAAGTCACTTCATGCACCGTGCAGCCGGCCTCGGCGTCGCCCGCGTCGAGCGCCCGCTGATGGGTGTGCAACCCGGGGTATTTCGGCAGAAGCGAGGGATGGATGTTCAGCATCCGCCCGGCGTAGCGCCCGGTGAAGCCCGCGGTCAGGATCCGCATGAAGCCCGCCAGACAGATCACATCCGGCGCCGCGGCGTCGAGTTGCCGGACCAGCGCCGCCTCGAAGGCCGCGCGGTCGCCCTTGAAAGGGCGGTGATCGACGGCGGCCACGGGAATGCCCAGCGCCGCCGCGCGTTCCAGCCCCTTGGCGGAAGGGTCGTTCGACAGGACCAGCACCGGCCGCGCCGGATGGTCCCCCTGCATCGAACGCGCCAGCGCGATCATGTTCGAGCCGCCGCCCGAAATCAGGATCGCGACGCGTTTCACAGGATGGCGCCGGTGTAGGTCACGCCCTCGCCCGGGGTCACATGGCCCAGCCGGAAGACCTGCTCGCCCGCGCCGATCAGCAGCGCTTCGAGGTCGTCGGCCTTGGCCGGATCGACCACGGCGATCATGCCGATCCCCGAATTGAAGGTCTTCAGCAGTTCCGGCTCGTCCAGCTCGGCCACCTCGGCCAGCCAGCGGAAGACCGGCGGCAGTTCCCACGACCCCAGGTCGATGGTGGCGCCCAGCCCCTCGGGCAGGACGCGCGGCAGGTTCTCGGTCAGGCCACCGCCGGTGATATGGGCCAGCGCATGCACACCGCCCGCCTGGATCGCGCCCAGCGCCTGCCGGACGTAAAGCCGGGTCGGCGCCAGCAGCACCTCGCCCACGGTCCCCGCCTCGAAGGGACAGGGATCGTCCCACGACAGGCCCGCCTTCTCGACCACCTTGCGGACCAGCGAATAGCCGTTGGAATGCACTCCGTTCGAGGCCAGCCCCAGCAGCACGTCCCCCTCGGCGACGCCCTGCGGCAGATCCTCGCCGCGCTCCATCGCGCCGACGGCAAAGCCCGCCAGGTCGAAATCGCCCTTGTGATACATGCCCGGCATCTCGGCGGTTTCGCCGCCGATCAGCGCGCAGCCCGATTTGGCGCAGCCCTCGGCGATGCCCTCGATGATGCGGGTCGCCTGATCCACGTCCAGTTTCCCGGTCGCGAAGTAATCGAGGAAGAAGAGCGGCTCGGCCCCCTGGCACACCAGATCGTTGACGCACATCGCCACCAGATCGATGCCGATCGTGTCCACGTTGCCCGTGTCGATGGCGATCCTGAGCTTGGTGCCCACGCCATCGGTCGCCGCCACCAGGATCGGATCGTTGTAGCCCGCACCCTTGAGGTCGAAGAGCGCGCCGAACCCGCCCAGCCCCGACATCGTGCCCGGCCGCGAGGTGCGTTTCGCCGCCGGTTTGATGCGGTCGACAAGCGCGTTGCCGGCGTCGATATCGACACCCGCCTGAGCGTAGGTGAGTCCCTTGTTCCCGGTCATCGCGTTCCCTCGCGCTGGTTTGGCGCCGCGTTACCCTATCCGCGTGCGGTCTTCAATGCGGCTGAGGTTTCCCCGGGCGCGAAACAATGCCATCATCGCCCGATGAGCCCCGACCGCGCCCCCGTGAACGATTTCTGTGCCGCCCTGCCGGGTGCCACGCGCTCCGACCCCTGGGGCGGCGGGCATGACGTGTGGAAGGTCGGCGGCAAGATGTTCGCCTCCATCGGCGCGGTGACGCCCGGGGTCAGCGTCAAGACCGACAGCCGCGAGACGGCGGCGATGCTGATCGAAGCGGGGGTCGGCACCCGGGCGCGCTATTTCCACGCCAGCTGGATCACCCTGCCCCTCGACGCCCCGCATGAGGAATTGCACCACCGGCTGCTCGCGTCCTACCGGCTGGTCCGGGGGGCGCTGCCGAAGAAGGTGCAGGCCACGCTGGGCTGAGGCTCAGCTGCGCGCGGGCGGGCGGCGCGGGTTCAGCACCGGCGCCGGGCAGAGCGCCGCCTCGGCCTCGGTCAGGGGACGGAGGCCGGTGGCGCGCCAGCCATCGGGCGGCCCGACCCGCAGCCCGGGCGCCGGGCGCGCGTCGCTCAATCCCACCGCCGTGGCCCGGCGGGCGCCGCGGGCCTCCCAGGCGTGATGCTCGGCCCGGGTCAGGCGGTCCTCCAGCGCGTCGATGTAATAGGCCACGTCACGTCCCAGCCGGGCCGAGCGCTGGCTGGCGTTCGTCACCCGTGCCACCCTTGCATAACCGCGCCGGACCTGCGCGGGCAGCGCGCCCTCGGGCAGCGCCGCCAGCACCCGGCGCAGGATGCGCCGGACCTCGACATTGCGCACCCTTGTATGGGCGGCGCGGTCGGCGAAGAAGGCGAAGTCGATCTCGGTCGGCTCCAGCCCCGCATCGCGCCAGGCATCGAGGAAGATGCGGATCTTGCCGCCGTCGAAACTGGCGGATTCATAGACCGCCTCGTAGATCGCCTGCACCGCGGGGTTCTGGCCCAGCCGGGCGAAACCCTGCGACCAGATTTCGCGCCGCGGCAGGTCCAGATAGACGCCGCAGAGATAACGCCTGAGTTCACCGTCGCGGCCCCAGCGGTCGGCCTCGCCGGGTTCGGCGCCTTCCTCGGCATTCCCGAAGCGCAGATCGAACATCCGCCGCACCGGCGCGGCCTCCTCGCCGAAGGCGCTGTCGATCAGCCGGGTATCCAGCGCCTCGACCCGGGCTAGGATCGACAGGATCTCGTGCCCGTGGCCTGCGGTGGCGCCATTCGGCCCCCAGGTCAGATACGAGGCCGGATCGTTGGTGAAACAGGGCTGATCGGCGGTCGAGGCATCATAGACCTCGCGGTTGTTCTGGCAGAAGTTCCAGGCGGCGCCCCGGGTGATGTCGGTCCCCTCGAACGCGAGCAGCAGCGCCCGCATCCGCATCCGCGCATCGGGCGGCGGCAGGGCGGGCAGCAGGACGGACCACAGCGCCTCGGTCACCGCGCCTTGGGTGGCTTCCGAGCCCTCGGGCAGGCGGGCGGCGATCGGCGAGCAGGCGGCGACGCGCTCCAGCGCGCTTTGGGTCTGGCGGCCGAACATGCCGTCCGTCTCAATCCCGGCCTCTTCGCCGCAGGCCAGCAGCGCCAGGTTCACGGCATGCTGGAGCCGGGCGATCTGCCCGGTCGCGCCATCGATCAGCACGCCCGAGGCCTCGCCCGCCGGATCGCCGGTATAGCGGTAGAGCACCCGGTCGACGCCCCCTTCGCCCGCCTGATCGGCGCGGGCCCCGCTGCCGAGGGTCAGGGCGACAAGGATCGCGGCGCGGGCGATGACCATCAGGGGGCGGTTCCAAAATTCACGAAATAAGCGCCATTTTAGGAAGTGGGCGGCAGGGGGGTCAAGCAGATCGGCGCCCCGACGGATCACGGTTGCGCCAAGCCGGGCTGGCGCGGCTTCTTGACCCGGGCGCTCACCCTGCTAATCAGGACGCGGCCGGGCCTGTAGCTCAATGGTCAGAGCAGGGCGCTCATAACGCCTTGGTTGGGGGTTCGAGTCCCTCCGGGCCTACCATCCCCTCTCCAGACGGCACGGGTCCGTCAGACGGCGGGTGCCTGACCCTCCCCTGCCCCCTCAATGGAAATCCCGGCTCGGGAACAGGCGTTTGGCCTGGTCGCGGGGATGCATGGCGCGGGGGGCCGGGCGGGGGCGCGGGGCGTTGTCGGTCTGCGGTGTGGTCTGGCCGATGGCATCGTCCATCGGATGGCCCAGATAGGACAGCCGGTGCGAGACATCCTCGATCTGCTGGGCGATCAGATGCACGACGATGCCCTCGCGCTGCAGCGTGCCCGTCACCCGCAAAAGCCGCCCGCCCATCACCGCCCGGCGGAAGGCATCGTAGACCTTGGGCCAGACGACGACATTCGCCACCCCGGTCTCGTCCTCGAGCGTGAGGAAGATCACCCCCGAGGCGGTGCCGGGCCGCTGGCGGGTGATGACCAGGCCGCAGACGGTGGTACGCTGCACCGGCGCGGTGAGCAGCGCGTCATGGCAGGTCAGGCCGGGCATCGCCGGGCGCAGCAATTCCATCGGATGGGCGCGCAGCGTGAGGCGGGTGGCGATGTAATCCTCGACCACCTCCTCGCCCAGATGCATCTGCGGCAGGCTGACAGCGGGCTCGTGGATCACCTCGCCGTCGATCGGATCCTTGAAGAGCGGCAGCTGCGCCGGGGCGCGGATGGCGCGGACCTGCCAGAGCGCGTCGCGCCGGGTCAGCCCCATGGCGGAGAAGGCATCCGCCTCGGCCAGACGTTCCAGCGCCGCGGGCGCCACCCCGGCCCGCAGCCAGAGGCTTTCGGGATCGCGGTAGCCGTTGCCGCGCGACGCCGTGATCCAGGCCGCGTCCTCCTGCCGGAAGCCCTTGATCTGCCGGAACCCCAGCCGCAGCGCCAGCCCGCCGTCGGGGCGGCGTTCCAGCGTGTTGTCCCACTCGCTGCGGTTGACGCAGATCGGCCGGACCTCGACCTGATGCTCGCGGGCGTCGCGCACGATCTGGGCGGGGGCGTAAAAGCCCATCGGCTGGGAATTCAGCAGCGCACAGGCGAAGACCGCCGGGTGATGGCATTTCAGCCAGGCCGAGACATAGACCAGCAGCGCGAAAGCCGCCGCGTGGCTTTCGGGAAAACCGTAATCGGCGAACCCCTCGATCTGGCCGAAGCAGCGGGCGGCGACATCGGCGTCATAGCCGCGGGCCATCATGCCGTTGACGAACTTCTCGCGATGCTCGCCGATGGTGCCCATGCGGCGGAAACTGGCCAGCGAGCGGCGCAGGTGGTCGGCCTCTTCGGCGCTGTAGCCCGCGCCCACCACGGCGATCTGCAGGGCCTGTTCCTGAAACAGCGGCACCCCCAGCGTGCGGCGCGTGACCTCTTCCAGCGCCGGGCCGAAGGGTTCGGCCGCCTCCAGCCCCTGACGGCGGCGGATATAGGGCTGGACCATGCCGCCCTGGATCGGGCCGGGGCGGACGATGGCGACCTCGATCACCAGATCGTAGAATTCGCGCGGCTTCATCCGCGGCAGGAAGTTCATCTGCGCCCGGCTTTCGACCTGGAACACGCCGACCGCATCGGCGACCTGCAGCATGCGATAGGTCCGGGGGTCTTCGGCGGGCACGCTGTCCAGCGCCAGCGTCAGCCGGTCATGGTCGCGCAGCAGGTCAAAGGCCTTGCGGATGCAGGTCAGCATGCCCAGCGCCAGCACATCGACCTTGAGGATGCCCAGCGTGTCGATGTCGTCCTTGTCCCATTCGATCAGCGTGCGGTCCTCCATCGCCGCGTTCTCGATCGGTGCCAGCTCGTCCAGCCGGCCCCGGGTGATGACGAAACCGCCGACATGCTGGGACAGATGCCGGGGAAAGCCGATGATCTCGCGGATCAGGCGGATCGTCTGGGCCAGACGCCGGTCCTCAGGGTCGAGCCCCAGCTCGCGGATGCGGTCCAGCTTGGGCCCCTCGCTGGAATAGCCCCAGATCTGCCCCGACAGATTGGCCGTCACATCCTGGCTGAGGCCCATGACCTTGCCCACCTCGCGGATCGCCGCGCGCGAGCGGAAATGGATCACCGTGGCGCAGAGCCCGGCCCGGTGGCGGCCGTATTTCTGATAGATCCACTGGATCACCTCTTCGCGGCGCTCGTGCTCGAAATCGACGTCGATATCGGGCGGCTCGCCGCGGTGGCGCGAGATGAAGCGCTCGAAGACCATGCCGATCATCTCGGGCTTCACATCGGTGATGCCCAGCAGGTAGCACAGGATCGAATTGGCGGCCGAGCCGCGTCCCTGGCACAGGATCCCCTGCCCGCGCGCATAATGCACGATGTCGTGGACGGTCAGGAAATAGGCCGGGTAGTTCAGTTCCTCGACCACGGCCAGTTCCTTGGCCAGCAGGGTGCGGGCCTTGTCGGTCGCGCCCTGCGGATAGCGCCGCGCCAGCCCCTCATGGGCCAGCCGGGTCAGGCGTTCCATCGGCGTCTCGCCGCCCTCGGCGATCTCGTCGGGGTATTGGTAGCGCAATTGCGACAGGTCGAAAGTACAGCGGGTGGCGATCTCCAGCGTGCGGCGCAGGGCGGCGGGATGGGCGTGGAACAGCCGCTGCATGTCCGCCGCGCCCTTCAGGCGCCGTTCGGCATTGGCCAGCGCCCTGGTGCCGATGGCGTCGATGGTGCAGCCTTCGCGCAGGCAGGTCAGCACATCGGCCAGCTGCCGCCGCGCCGCGCGATGCATCAGCACATCGCCGACCGCCACCATCGGCGTGGCGCAACGCAGCGCCAGCCGGGCGCAGGCGGCAAGCCAGGCCTGGTCCGAGCCGTCATAGCGCGGCGCGGCGCCCAGATGGACCTGCCCCGGAAAGCGGCGGCGGAAGGTCTGGAGGTCCACCGCCGCCGCCTCCAGATCCCGGGCCAGCGCGATCAGGATCAGCCCCTCGCCCCCTTCCAGCAGATCGGCGCGGTCCAGATGGCATTCCCCCTTCCCTGCCCGCCGCTTGCCCAGCGTCAACAGCCGGGTCAGCCGCTGATAGGCGGCCAGATCGGTCGGCAGGGCGATCCATTCGACCGGGCTGTCGCGCAACACCAGCCGGGCGCCGACGATCAGCTTGGGCAGGGACGCGCCCTCGGGGCGGGGCAAATCCTCGGGCTCGCCGATCTCCTGGCGCGAACAGGAATCCACCCGGTGCTGCGAGCGGATCGCGACAGTCTTCGCCGCCGCCTCCCGCAGGATCTGCAGCGCGCGGTAAGCCCGCACCACGCCCGCCAGCGAATTGCGGTCGGTGATGGCGATGGCCTCGAGCCCCAGCTCGGCGGCGCGCGTCACCATCTCCTCGGGATGCGAGGCCCCGGTGAGAAAGGTGAAATTCGAGGTCACGCATAATTCGGCATAGCCGGGCCGGGGGCTCATGCGAATTCCCCCTGCACGAACCAGCCCGGGTTCTGCGGCGTGTAGAACAGCCACAGCCGCCGCCCCTGCACCGTTTCGACCTGCCAGTAATCGCGCATGCCGCTCTGCCAGGCCTCGTCGATCAGCCACCATTCCGGCGAGATCCGCTCGGGCCCGGTGGCGCGGCCGGTGGTCAGGGTCATCCGGCGCCAGACGAACTGCCGGGGCGGACGCGGGCCGGTGACGGCCAGCGGTTCGGGCGGGAACAGCCAAACGGGGCGCGGGCGCGGGCTGGCCCAGCCGTTCCCGGGGCTGGAAAAGGCCGCCGGGGCGATGGTGAAGGCCTGTTCGGGGATATGGCTGTCGGCGGGCAGGTAGCGGATTACGTTCTCCAGCCCGATCCGCGTGCCGATGCGGGTGATCAGATCATCCAGCCGCCCGGGATCGCGGGTCCCGGTCTGGGCGATCTGCTCGACCGGCAGGGGCTCGACCGTCACCGCCTCGAGCCGCATCTGGTCGATGCCGAAACCGGCATCCACCTCGTCCACGCCGCGCTCGAAGAGCGGCAGGATGCGGGCCGGATCGCGCAGGGGCCGGGCCAGACGCAATTCCACGGCGCGGTAATCGCCATCCACCCGGCGCAGGCTCAGGCACAGCACCCGCGCCCCGGTCTGATGATCGGTGAGCTTGCCGCAGAGCCGCTCCAGCAGCCGCGCGGTGCCGGCCATGACATCGGCGGTCCGCCCGATCGGCTCGGGCAGGGTCATGCGCACGGCGTAATGCGGCGGCTCGGCCTCGGGCGAGATCTGCTCGGGCCGGGTGCCCAGCGCCTGATCCAGCCGCAACAGCAGCTCGGCGCCGAAGCGGCGGGCCAGCGGCGCGCGCGGACTGGCCGCCACCTGGCCGATGCTGCGCAGCCCCATGCGCTGCAGGCCGGTCACCGTCTCGGGGTCGAGGCGCAGGGCCGCGATGGGCAGGCTCTCCAGCGGCCCCTCGGCGCCATAGCGCGCCCGGGCCCAGGCGGCGCCCCGCGTGCCGCCGGTCCCGGCCTCGACCGCCAGCCCCGCCCGGGTCAGCCGCGCGGTGAGGCTGGCGATCATCGCCGCCTCGCCGCCGAACAGATGCGCCGAGCCGGTGATGTCCAGAACCAGCCCGTCCGGCCCCTCGAAGCCGACCCAGGGGCACCAGCGCGTCGCCCAGCGGCGCAGCAGGGCCAGAAAGCGCTGATCCTCGACCGGATCGGCCGGGCGGCTGGACAGGTCGGGGCAGAAGGCCCGGGCATCGGCAAAGGCCATGCCGCGCTGCAATCCCCGGGCCTGCGCGGCCTCGTTCAGGCAATGGACCCGGTTGGCATTGCCCTGCTGCAGGGTCAGGACGAAGGGTCCCTCCTGCGGGTGCGCGCGCAGAACCCGGTCACTCGCGAACCGGGGAAACCACAGCGACACGATGCGCCTCTGGGTCCCATCGAACATTCCAGGCCTCACATGTTCCTGATTTGTTCTTAATAAGACTCCAGCGCTGACGAGTCGAGTCCTGCGCGTCGAAGACCGGGTTGCAATGCCAGCGCGTCTCGGCCGCGTTCGAGCCCATGCCCTCGGGGATCAGGCACAGCCCGGTCGTCCCCCCGGCCCGCGCCGCCAGCTGCAGCCGGCGCCCGGTGGTCAGGCCGATCGGCGCCGTCAGTTCCAGCACCACGAAGGGGGCGGCGCCATCGCGCAGCGCCTCTTCGCCGACGGCGAGCGTGTCGTTCTGGTCCCCGGTCTGCGCCAGGATCAGCCGCGCCGGGTCGAGCCCCTGAAAGCCCAGGGGATTGAGCTGTTCGGACCGCCAGCCCTCGCGCACCCAGATCACATCGCCCCCGCTCAACGCCGCCGTCCAGAGCGCGAAACTCGCGGCCGAGGGGCCACAGGCCTCGTGCACGCGCGCGGGACGGAGGGGATAGGCGGTCAGACTGGACGAGGGCACGGGCGGCTCCGGCTGGGTCAGGGTCGAAACCTACATGAAGCGCGCGGCGGGCCGAAGTCGAGTCCCCCCTGCCCCGCCGATCCACGCCCATGCAAAAGCCCCGGCGCGTCAACGCCGGGGCCATCGCCGGAAGCTGGCTTGAGCCCTCAGCCCTGCAGATCGGCCCACATCTGCTGATCGCGCTCGGCGGTCCAGATGCG
>NZ_JAUCCQ010000018.1:0-47036 GCF_034676075.1 Pararhodobacter sp.
CGGTGATGCCGCGCGCGCCATCGTGGCGCCCAGCTTGGATGATCACGTCGATGGAGCCCTCGATGTAATCGACCATGTCCGCATAGGTCATCGGCACATCGGTCTTGAGCGCGGCAATGGCGAGGCGGCGGACCGCGAGTTGCGGGGTCTCGGCGTGCAGGGTCGTGAGCGAGCCGCCATGGCCGGTGTTGATCGCCTCGAGGAAGGTCATGGCCTCGCGTCCCCGGACCTCGCCCAGCACGATCCGGTCGGGCCGCATGCGCAGCGTCGAGGCCAGAAGCACATCGGCGCTGCGGGCGTCGGTATCCCGGTCGGCGATCAGCGTTACGGCATTGGGCTGTTCGGGGCGCAGTTCAGCCGCCTCCTCGATGGTGATGATCCGCTCTTCGGGTGGGATCAAGGAGAGGATCTTGCGCGCCGCGACGGTCTTGCCGGTCGATGTGCCGCCCGAGACGATCATGTTGAGCTTGTTTTCGACGCAAAACCGCAGGGCGGCGTCAATGTCGCCAGAGGCCACTACATCGCGCAAGGCGGCGTTTCGCTCAAAGCGCAGGCCTTCGAGGCTGCGCTCCTTGCCATAGAGGAACCCGAGCTTGATCGCCTCGAGCGGTAGGGAGGAAAAGAACCGCAGCGAGATGGAGAACCCGCCCTCGACGGCCGGGGGCTGGATCACCTGCGCCCGGATCGGACGATCCCGGTAGAGGATTGAGACCGAAACGATTGGCTTCTTGGTGCTGAGCGTGGTTGAGGCGGCCGAGGCGATCTGGTTGCCGAGGTCCTTGATCTCGGTCTGTGTCAGCGGCGTGCCGAGGCCCCGCATGAAATGATCGCCCTGGAACTCGCCCCAGACGTGGCCGTCGGGGTTGATGCAGACCTCGATCGTGTCATCGCGCTGCACTGTCGCGCCCAGCCGGTCGAGCGAGTCTTCAAGATAACTCGCCGCCATGTCAGAAAATCTCCAGATCGCGGTCGACCATGACGGTGATCCGGGTGCCCTGATCGACATGGATCACAGGCCGGATTGCGAGATAGTCCTGCATCACGCCTTGCGTCGCGTCGCGCAGATCGCCCGAGACATCGCGCGCGGCACCCGCAGTTGTTGTGTCCTCGATCTGGCCTGCGGCGACCGAAGGCAGCGCGCCGATGAGAGAAATCAGCGCGGCCGATCCAAAGCGCTGCGCGAAGCGCGTGTCGACAAAGCCGGTGGTGCCGGTGCGGCCGAGCTCGTCTCCGCCGAAAGCGCTGATCTCCACGGTCTGGTTGTCAGGCAGGATGATGCGATCCCAAGCTACCATGACGCGCGATTGTGCCAGCGCCACATCAGAGCGGTAGCGCCCGATCAGCCGTGCCCCGCGCGGGATCAGGATGCGGCTGCCGTCGAAGGAATGGACATCCTCAGAGACAATGGCCCGGATCGCGCCGGGCAACGTGCTGTCGAGGGCTGTTTCTGTCACAGCCTGGATCATCGTGCCCTGCACCACCGTGTGCGAAGGGTTCACGATCACCTCGGCCCTTGTGACCGGTGCCGGCCGTGCGCCTGCGCGCACGAAGGCCTCGTCCGCGCTGAGCCGCGCTTGCTCCTGCGCATCGCCGCGATCACCGGCCTGTCCGGCTCCGGACCAGGCGATCATCGGCGAGGCCACGCGGGCGGCCTGCGCTTCGGCCTCGGCCAGGCGACGGCGCTCAAGTTCGGCCAGACGCAGTTCCTCCTCGTCAGGTCCGATCCGGGCGGGGGTGGGCGGTGTCAGGCGCGCGACCTCAAGCTCCATGCGCAACTGGTCAAGCTGACGGTCGCGTTCGGTCAGCTGGCGTTCCAGCGCGCGCTGCGCATCGGTCGATGCCGATTGGAGCGCCGCGATCTGGGCTGTGAGATCCGCGATTGCGGCCTCGGTGCGATCATCGGGCACCTCGGTCGGGCGCGCGCGCAGCTCCTCGAGCTCAGCCCGCAGGGTTGCGAGGCTCTCCATCAGGGCAAGCTCGGCGCTTGACGGGCCGGTCTCGACCGGGTCCGGGGCGGGTGGCGGATCGGGCTGGCGCATCGGTGCCAGATCGCCGAAGCCTGAGCCGAGGGTCTGGAACTCGTCCGGGGCAGCGGTCACCAGCATGGCCTCGGGCTTGGGCTGCAGCGCGATCCACATCACACCGCCAAGCGTGGCGATCCCGCCGACCCCGAGAAGGGCCGTCAGAACGCTGGCACTGCCGCGCGCGCGGCGCTTGCCGGTCGCACCTTCCAGGGCTGCAAGGCGGGTGGCGAGGTCTTCGGTGTCCTGGCTCATGACGTGGGCGCCCCCATGTCCTGCACGCAGACTTCGTCATCGCCCAAGCGCAGAACCCATTGGGGGTTGACGCCGGAGACCCGGATCACACCATCGCTGAGGACGGTGCTGTTCACCGCGCGCTCGCCGCCATTGGTGTAGCGGAAGATCGCAGGGACGGGAGCGTTCCGCGCAAAGCGGAAATAAGTGAAGGTGCCGTCATCCCAGATGGCCGTGGGCGTGAACTCCCGGCTGCTGCTGACGGCATAGTTTGCGTTCGGGGCATCGGCCGCCACGGCGCGGGCGGGCTGGACCCGGGCCTCGGGGTAGCGGAACTGCACGACATAATGCGGCGTCTCGCGCGCCTCGACGACATGGAAATAGTAGGATCGGCGGTTGGTATAGACCGTGATGTTGGTGGCAACCCCCGAGGCCGCAGGCTTGATCGCGAATGCCCGCCCGCCGGGAACGCCGTCGAACTGGAAGCCCACCGTGTCGCCGGCGATGATCGAGCGGATGGTCTCGCCCTCGCCGAACTCGACTGTGGTCACGCGGGTGAGACTGGTCACCACGCGGTAGACCTGTCCCTCGGTCCAGGTTGCGATCCGGACGCGGTTGTCATGGGCACCGGGGTGCGGGGTCACTTCGGCGAGGGCTGCGGAGGCTGAAATCGCACTGGCGATGAGCACGGCGGGCAAAAGGGCACGGGTCATTCGGAACGGTCCGATCGGATGGCATATTGGGTGACGGTGAAGCCGAAGGGGTTCTGCCAGACATCATCGATCGAGCGGGTCCGTTCGGGGCGGAAGGCAAACATCAGCGTGGCCGTGAACATGCCAGCCTGCGCGCCCTGCGGGCTTGTCAGGCGCTTGCGCAAGCGAACCTGGGCGCGGTTGTCGCCGATCAGCGTGATCGAGGCGATCTCGACGGCCATCTCGGCCGAAGGGCCATAGCGCGTCGGGGGATAGCTCTCCTGACCCGAGGTCCACATGGCGCGCATGCTGGCTTCAGCCGCTCCGGTGGACTGGGCCAGCACCCGGCGCACGCGCAGGTCGTTGTCGAGTTGGTTATAGGCTTCGCGGTCGAGGATGTAGCGGTAGATCTGCGCCTCGATCACGGCGGGCCGCTCGGCGAGCGAGACGGCAGCGACCGTGGCATTCGGGAGCGCCATGCCCGTTTCCGGGTCATAGGGCACAACCACGGGCGGCGGGGTCTCGATCATCAGGGCGACGGCGGCGGCGGCGAGGCAGCCGATTACGCCGAACCCCGCGCCGCCGATCCCGATCATCTGCCAGAGCCGCTCGCGGCGCAGCGCGCCGTGGATCAGCTCCTCTTCCACGAGTTCGCGGGTGCTCAGGCCAGTGGTCATGTCAGGTGCCCCGCTCATGGCCGCAAACTCGGCAGGGTGAAGTCCATGTAGCGGCGTTCCTCGGCGATGGTGGCGGCATCGACCACCCCGGCATTGCCTGCGCCGAGCGTCTGGATCGCTTCAAGCTCCCACATCCGCGTCATGGCGATGGCGAGTTCTGCGGTGACGCGGGTGTTGTGGTCCATCGCGGCCTTCAGATCCTCCATCTGCGGGATCATCGTGACGAGCCGCTCGACGCGTTCGAGGGATTGGGCGGCCTCGGCATGGCTGTTCTGGGCCGCGGCCGACATGACGGCGCCGGTCGTGGCGCGCGTGGCGACACCTTCCGCGCCGGGATTGCCGCTGGTCGCGATCTCGCGCAGCGAGTCCTCGTCAAAGCCTGCACGTGCGAGCACCTGCTCCATCTGCGTGCGCATGGGGCCCGCAGTGATGCCCAGAAGGTTGCTCCAATCCCCGGTCTGGATGCCCCGGATCAGGCCGGGCAGATCGCGGAACTTGGCCTCGAGAAGGCCGTCGAGGCCGTCGCCCATGACCATGCCGAGGATGCTGCGCGGACCGGTGAGCGAGGCATACATCTCTTGCAACTGATCGAGCTGGTTCTGGACGACCTCGAGCTGCTCGAGCGCGTTGTCTAGAAGGTCAGTCTGGATCCCGAAATCCTGCAGCATCTGCTGCAACTGGCGGATTTCCTGGGCAATGTTCTGCGTGTCGACCGTGGGCACACCTTGCGCGCTCACAGGACCCGCAAGGGCGGTGGCCAGCGCGAGCGTTGCCGCACCGATGGCAAGGGAACGGGAAAAGCGCCTGATCATCGCAAACTCTCCAGGGTGAAATTCATGAACTGCCGCTCGGCGGCCTGGGCTGCGGCCATGGCGAGTTGCTCCTCGCTCAGCGGCTGGGTCTGGGCGGCCTTGATCCGGGTGCGGATCGCGACCAGCCGGGCAAGCTCGGCGCGCGCATAGGTGTTGAGCGCGATGGCCTCGTGGATGTCTTCGGTCTCACTGACGCGGCGGATGATGTCCTGAACCCGCAGGGCGGCGGCCTGGACCGAGACCAGCGAATAGTCGCCATAGACGCCTGCGCCATGGGCCGAGAGGCTGAAGCTCGCATTCGCCAGAAGAACCGGATCAATCGTGCCCAAGGCATCGATGCCCCCGACCGCGGCGAGGTAGCGGTTGTATTGCTGCGGGATCACCACGACGTAGTGTTGGGTTTCCGCGAAAGGAGGCACGCCGCCATATTGCTGCACCCGTCCCGGGCCTGCGTTATAGGCCGCGAGCGCGTGGATGATGTTGCCATCGAACATGTTCAGCATCTGCGCGAGGTAGCGCGCGCCGCCCGTGACCTGCAGCCAGGGGTCGCCGTAATAGGCCGGATAAATCCCGAGATCGCCCGCCGTGCCGGGCATGATCTGGGTGAGACCAAACGCCCCCACGGGCGAGCGCGCCCCCACCTGGAACCGGCTTTCCTGCCAGATCAGCGCCTGCAGCAGGCAACGCCATTGCACGAGCGTGAGACCTGCGCGGCTCACCCCGGGCAGGCTATGGGTGTGGCGTGCGGCGCGGATGATCAGCTCCTCCACCCCTTCCCGGGCATCGCCGAACATCCGTGCTGCCGCCGGGTTGTTGTCCTCGGGCGCATAGAGGCTGGCCGCGGCCGTGCTGACGCCCTCGGCCTCCCCCTGCCCTGCCTCAAGACCCGCGACCGTGCCTGCGACATCACCGGCGCGCAGGGTCATGGCGTCCATGATCCCGTTCAGCGCCGCGAGTTGCTGGCGCTCGATTTCGGCCAGTTCCTCCTCGCGGGTGAGGCGATCTTGCTGCAGCGCCAGATCCTGTTCGCGCTGATCGATGATCGCCTGCCGCCCCGCGAAAAGCCGCGCGTCAAAAGTCGGCACGCCCTGAGCGCTGGCCGTGGCTCCGAGCCAGACGCCGCAGGCGCCGACGGTCGCCCCTGTCAGGAGTGCGGCGCTTGCCAGGTTTCGGATGCGGGCGGTGGTCATCGGATCAGCCGCCCGCCCCCAGCAGCACGAAATCGCAGGACGTATCGCGCCGGGTCGCGATCTCGCCGCTGGTCGAGACCGTCACCGCGGAGGCGGAGCGGGCAGGCGCATCGCGGAAGTTGAAGCAATTGGCCTGTGCGGGATTGTGTTGCGCGCAGGCTGTCAGGGTCAGGCCGAGGCCAAGCAGCACGGCGCTGCGGGTGAGGATACGGGTCATGTCACTCTCCAGAAATCAGGGCGGTCACGGTAGTCAGGGCCGACAAGGGCCTCGCCTTTCTCCATGCCGCCAAGGATGGTCACGAGGGTGCCGAGTGCGCTGAGATCGGCGTCGATCACGACCGAACCCCGGTCATCGCGCATAAGCGCGAGCCGCGAGGCGGAGCCGACGCCCAGAAGCACATCGAGCTCCTTCTCGCTGAGGCCGAGCATCGCGTAATCCGCAGCCGAGGCGCGGATGTTGGGCAGAAGCACCTGGGTTGGCACCGCTTCCACGATGGTTTTGCCGGTCCGGGTGCGCTCGAGCTGACTGGCATATTGGGTCATCATCACGACGACAGCGTTTTGCTTGCGGGCGGTCACCAGCCAGTTCGAGAGCCGCTCGGCGAAATAGGCGTTGTCGAGGGCTTTCCAGGCCTCATCGATCACGATGATCGTCGGCTTGCGGTCCTCGATCACCCGCTCGACCCGGCGAAAAAGGTACGACAGCACCGCCATGCGTTCCCGCTCGCTCTCGGAGTCGAGGATGCCGGTCAAATCGAAGCCTGCGACGTCGCCATCGATGCTGAAACTGTCCTCGGCATTGGCCCCGAAGATCCACCCATAGCGGCCATCAGCGGTCCATTCCTGCATCCGCTCGAAAAGATCGCCCTCGTCATCGGTGGAGACGAGAAGCGAGGCGAAGTCCGACCAGTTCCTGAGCCCCGCATTCCCGGCGCTGGCGTTCTGGCGCACGACCTCCTGCAGGCGGTT
Organism: Pararhodobacter sp.; assembly: GCF_034676075.1. Lineage (GTDB taxonomy): Bacteria > Pseudomonadota > Alphaproteobacteria > Rhodobacterales > Rhodobacteraceae > Pararhodobacter. The sequence continues at coordinate 6,596 of NZ_JAUCCQ010000018.1, forward strand.
GGTTTGCACCGGGGTCAGGGGCCGATCGCGGCGCTCGAGGAGGCTTGCGAGCCAGTCGGCCAGCCAGGCCTGTCCGCGCGGGTCGATCTCTGTCTGCAGGGGATTGAGGCCCGTGGGCCGTCCGGCCCGCACCGTCGAATAGCTGCCGCCAAGCGCGCGGACGGCCATTTCCATACCGGCACGATAATCGAAGACGAAAAGCCGCGCGCCTGCCCGCTTTGCCATGGTCATAAGGAACGCCGCCAGCACAGATTTTCCGGACCCGGGGCGGCCGAGGATCAGGGTGTGGCCACCCGTGGGCTCGCGATCCGGCGCGCCCTGTTCGTGGAAGTTGAAGCGGAACCCGCTGCGCTCCGGCGTCGGAAAAAGCGTGATCGGCACGCCCCAGGGCACTTCCTGACCAGTCTTGCCGAGCGGGGTGCGGTGGAAAGTGGCGAGATCGGCGAAATTGTGGTTCGTGATCGCGGCCTTGCGGCTGCGCGCCCCGGTATTGCCGGGATGCTGCGCCATGAAATGCGCCCGCGCGCCGAAGGCTTCCGAGATCAGGTTGATGCCGGAGGTGGCCGAGATGTTGCGGATCTCGGCCGCGATGTCGTCGAGCGCCGCTTTGCTGCGCGCATAGACAGCCACTGTCATGTGGTGTTCCCCGAAGATCAGGCGCTTGGATTCCAGATCGTCCTGGGCGAGTTCCAACTCCTGCGCGAGGCTGACGGCCCCGTCATTGGCCGCCTGCATGAGGCGCAGCTGCCGCTTGATGCGGCCTGCCATGATATTGGCGTTGATCGGCACGAAGGAGTGGGTGACCACCATGTCGACGGGCAGGTTCAGCTCGTCGAGCATCAGGCTGTCGGTCTTCGCGGGGTAGTTTTTCACCGCAAAGATCGCGCCGAGCTTGTCGCCCACAGCACCGTCGGACAGCCCGACGGTCGTACCCCGGAAGGTGACGCGGGTATTGGCAACATCTTCGGCGATCACGCCCAGGCGCGAGCGCGGGAAGAGCGGGTGTTCCTCGCCCGTGTTGAGTGAACCGAGGAAGCCCAGAAGCTCGCCGGTGCTGGCAGCAAGCAGGCGGGGCTTCAGCTCATCGAAAGACGACAGCAGAAACCCCACGACCTCGTCGAGCTTGCGCAAGCGCCGGGTCGTATCCGCCGCATGCCGGGCGCGGGATGCCCCCAGACCGAACGGCAAGCGGCTGCCGGTCTCTGGGCGCTTCAGGACCGTCAGGGTCAGTGTCTTGTCACGCAGGCCCGCTTGACCCAGATGCGCGCGCCAGCGCTGGTCGATGGCGGCGGCGAACCCTTCGCCCGGGATGGGCGGCAGGGTCACGTCGACCGCCTTTGACACCTTGTGCAGGTAGAAGGAGAACTCGGTCCCCACCTGCGCGACGATGCCTGCCAGGAGCCCGCCGATCCGGTCGAGATGCCCATCCTCGCTCGTGATGCTGTTCACCCCTTCGAGCCGGATGCACTGCATCAGCTCGTTGCCGCGCGTCCGGATCGTTCGGTCGGTCACGAGGCTGACGTAAGGCAGCATGGACGAGAGCCGCTTCTCGCCCTTGACCCATGCCGGCAGCGCGGTGAGCGGATCGAGACCCTCCGCCACCTCATCGGCAATTCCATCACGGGGCATAGCTGTCACCTCCGTGAAGCTTGCGGTTCGTCGTGGGCGGGGTTTCCTGCAAGGTGATGACCAGGACGTCGAGGAAGTTCGGATCCCAGTCCGCGGCTTTCCAAAGCGCCGGCCAGGCCAGCCCCGCGAAGACGGCCACCACCCAGCTCTGGACCCAGAGGAACAGGAGCGTCGAGCCGAAGAGCCAGACCATGGCATACATGATCGGCAAGCCCATCAGCTTGGGCGGCCTGAGAAGGCCGATGAACACGCGGGACTGGTCGGACATGTCCGAGACCTCCGGAAGCTCTGGCTCAGGTTGTCCAGATGGCGGCGACGATGGTGGGGGCTGCAGCGATGCCCGCGATCGCGACCACGACCCAGAGCGCCTGGCGGAAATCGAGGATGCCGAAGAGCCAGGAGAGGAACACACCGATCAGCGCCAACGTGCCGATCACGATGCCCAAGGGGCCGGTGATGGCGTTCACGATGCCCTGCAGCAAGGTCTGGACCGGCGAGAGATCGATACTCTGCGCCAGTGCGGGATCTGCGAGCACGATGAGGGCCATCGCGCCCATGAGCGTGCAAGTCACCGCGCGGGCGGCAACGGGGGAAAGTCTGGATGTCACGAGAGATCTCCTCTGAGCCGTTGGAACACGGCAGTCACACGGGCCACATGGCCCTGGGTTTCGCGGAAAGGGGGAATGCCGCCATGGCGGGTGACCGCCTCGGGTCCGGCATTGTAGGCGGCCAACGCCAGCGCAGGATCGCCGAAGCGCTCCAGCATCATCAGAAGGTACCGGGCCGAGCCGTCGAGGTTCTGCGCAATGTCATGAGGATCGACGCCAAGATCGCGCGCGGTTCCGGGCATGAGCTGGCCAAGCCCGATGGCCCCGACCGGGCTCAGCGCGCGCGGGTCATAAGCACTCTCAACCTCGATATTGGCGCGGTAGAACAGCGTCCAGTCGGTGACCGACAGACCTGCCTGACGCAGGGCGTCATGGCTGCCATAGCGCAGCGCCGTGGTCTCGATGGCGTGGAGGATTTCGGGGGAGGCGCGGATCGCGCGTGGTGTCGGGGCAAGTGCCGCAAGCTGCGCCAAGGGCGCTTGGGTGTCAGCGGTCTGTGGTCTTGCGAAAAGAAAGAGGCGGTCCGTCTGCGTCCCGTCGGGAGCGGCGTCCGAACTGTCGAACGCCCGCAGCGACTGCGTGCCGTTCGCGATATCGATCAGCTGTCCGTCGGGGCTGACCTGGAAGATGAAACCGTCTGCTAGGGCCAAGGGTGCGGAACAAACACCTGTACCCAATGCAACGACGAGCGCGAACGCGCGGTCAGTCGTCCTTGACCAGAACCGGGCCAGTCCGCAGCTGTGCCACGCGGCCGGGGGCGGCGTGACGCTCGCGTCCGCCTTCTTCAAGGGGAATGCTGGCGGTTGTGCAGCCCATTTCGGCGAGGAAGCTGACAAGACCGACGATGGTCTTGAACTCGCGCACCTTGAGGTAACTGCGGCTAGTGACAAGCATCTTGTCGGCCCGACCGTCTTCCGCGACGGCGCGCGCAACCCATGTGCCGTACCAGCTGTTGTGCCGTTTCTCGCCAGCTTCCTTGCAAACCACCTCGAGGAGGTAGCCATCTGCAAGCAGGCTTCGCAGTCCGTCTTCTGTAACCACATTCGGGGCTTCTTCTATCATGGCCTTCCCTTGGGTCCTTTCCTGCCTGGGGTGCAGCATCGGCCCGCGGGGTCGCAACACCGCGGTCGATACGAGACAACATGAACGATAGCAAGACAATAATAACGACTTGACGAAAATCGCCTTGCTCTGATAACGGTGCTACAGGACGAGATTGCAACATTAAAGGCGCAAAAGGAGTTTTGCCCTGCACATGTCATGTGCACGCAACGCTATTCTTGCGCTGATGATCGTGGCGACACCAGCGCAAGCCGCTGTGGCTGCACCCTGTCTCGCACCCGAACGCCCCTTCCTGCCGCAATCACGCGAGGACATGCGCCGCTACGCCGATCTGCTGCGCGCGGACTTCGAGACCTACATCGCCGAGGTCCAGACTTATTTCCGCTGCCTTGACGAGGAACGCGCGCGCGCCTTTGTCGAGGCGCGTGAGGTGGTCGAGCAGTACGGACAGTTCCAGCACGCTCTCGAATAGCGTCTGAAATCCGGTAAAGTCTGGCCCGGGCGCGGTTTTTCCGGTAACATGTCTGCAGTTTGCCCGTCTTGCGCTACCCGGATGCCCGTTGCGGATCGAGGCTAGGAAATCTGTTGCCTCTCAGGCCTCAACGGGAAAGTTCATGCGATTTCTTTTGCTCATCACGCTTCTGATCGCTCCGCTACTTGCACATGCAGAGACGCTACGGATCGCAAGCTGGAACATCGAGCATCTGGTCGCTGATACCGATCGTGGATGCCGACCGCGAAGTGAGGCGGACTTCCAGCGCGTACGTGATGTGATCGCGCAGGTGGATGCTGACATCTGGTGGTGGCGCGTCAGGGGGTCGACCTTCTGGTCACCCTCTCGGCCTGGGTCGGCGGCCTGGGATTGGCCGCAGGCCTCGGCGTCGTGCTATATGACGTGATCGCCCGGGCCTTCGGGCATCCGCTGTCCGGCTCGCCCGACATCGTGCAGATGTGCTTCGTGGTCATCGTCTTCGGCTGTGTGCCGCTGTGCGAACGCACCGCGGGCAATGTGCGGCTGGATCTGCTGGAAACCCTGTTCCCGCCCGCCCTGAACCGCGTCTTCGACCTGATCGCCACGGCGCTGGGGGCCGCGCTTTTCGTGCTGATCGGCTGGAAATGCTGGGAGGCGGCGCAGATTTCGCGGATGCTGAACCTCGGCACCAATGTGCTGCGCATCCCCAAGGCGCCGTTCCAGATCGCCATCACCCTGGCCTCGGGCATCGTCGCGCTGTCGATGGTGCTGCACCTGATCGAAATCGCGTTGGGTCGGGCCCAATCCCCCGCCGCGCAGCAGGAGCCCGCAACGTGACACCCGCAATGATCGGGGGGCTGGGGATCCTCGCCCTCTTCGTGCTGATGGCGATCCGCGTCCCCATCGCCTTTGCCATGCTGGCCGTGGGTCTGGCCGGAACCGCGGCGCTGAACGGGTTGAACCCGGCGCTGAGCATGCTGGCCACCGAGAGCTTCACCGTCGCCACCTCCTATGAGCTGATCGTGGTGCCGCTGTTCATCCTGATGGGCAATGTTGCGACACAGGCCGGGATGAGCAGTTCTCTCTACGACGCGGCCTACGCCTGGATCGGGCGGCTAAGGGGCGGGCTTGCCTCGGCCACCATCGTCGGCTGCGCCGGGTTTGCGGCGCTGTCCGGCTCGTCGATCGCCTCGGCGCTGACCATGGGCAAGGTGTCGATCGGCGAGATGGACCGCTTCGGCTATTCCCCGCGCCTGTCGACCGGCGTGGTCGCCGCGGGCGGCACGCTGGGGATTCTGATCCCGCCCTCGACCGGCTTCGTGCTCTACGCGATCCTGACCCAGCAGAGCATCGGCCGCCTGTTCCTGGCGGGGGTGGTGCCCGGGATCCTGCTGGCGCTGCTGTTCGTCGGCACCGTGACGCTTCTGTGCACGATCTTCCCCAGCTGGGGGCCCCGCGGCCCGCGCACCAACTGGACCGAGAAGGCCCGCGCGACCCTCGGCGCCCTGCCGATCCTGGCGATCATCCTCGTCTCCATCGGCGGGATTTACACCGGTATCTTCTCGCCCATCGAATCCTCGGCCGTCGGCGCGGGACTGGCCATCGTGCTGGGCTTCGCGCTGCGCCGCCTGACGCTGGCGGGGCTCTGGCGGGCGATCCTCGGCAGCGGCCGGACCACGGCGACGGTGATGCTGATCCTGATCTCGGCCTATATCCTGAACCCGTTCATCTCGCTCACCGGCGTGCCGCATGTGGTGGGCGAATGGCTGGCCGGGGTCACCGCCGGGCCGATCACCACGCTGGTGCTGATCCTGCTGTGCTATCTGGTGCTGGGCTGCTTCCTTGAGGGGCTGTCGATGATCGTGCTGACCATGCCGATCCTCTACCCCATCGTCATCGGGCTGGGCTTCGATCCGATCTGGTACGGCGTCATCATCGTCATCGTGCTGGAAATGGCGATGATCTCGCCACCGGTCGGGGTCAATGTGTTCATCGTCCGATCCATCGCGCCCCGGGTGCCGCTGGCTGAAATCTTCCTCGGCGTGTTGCCGTTCTGGGTGGCGATGATCCTGCTGGTGGGGATCCTGATCCTGTTCCCGGCGTTGGCCACATATCTTCCGGATAGGATGATGCAGTGGGGTTTTAAATGCTGTCTACGTAAGCATCGCTCCTTCTGACCTGAGCCCCACTTCTTCCTCCAGTTTGAGGTAGAGTCCGCCCCAACCAGGAGACGGACAATGAGGCGATCAAGGTTCACGGTGTCAACGGCGGTTGCGTGCGCGTCTCCGTCATCCAGAGCAAGACCCAACGCCCCGTTCAGTTCGAGGTCACAGAGAACACCTCGGCCAGGGTCTGGGTCCAGAACGGCATATCCCGCTCGGCATAGAGCGGCATGAAGCTGGCTGAGCCCGATGATGTTGAGATGCCCTTGGCTCAGCTCCTGCGCCAGCGCGGGGCCGGTGAAGCCACCTGCGAACAGCGCGGAAGAAAGCGCGGTGGTGAGAAGGGGCTTTCCGGTATGGCGGATCGTATTGGCCTCCAGTGTTCTATATTGTAGAAAATGCGTACCGGAATTAGAGAATAGTCTTTCACATTTCTTTCCGTCGAGTGAGGCGTGCAGCATGACCGACGAAAGCCCCGATCTGCCCTACAATAAGGCAGGTCTTGACAAGTCCTTCTCGAAGGGGCTGATCCTGTTGCGGCACCTGGCAACCTGCGAGGCGCCGGCGGGCATCAGCGACCTGTCGGCGGCTCTCGGCATGACCAAGAGCAACGTGCACCGCCTGTTGCAAACCCTTGCGGCGTATGGATTCGTTCACAAGAACGCCAAGTCCCGCTACAGCCCTTCGCTGCGCTACTGGGAGATGGGCTACGAGGTCTGGCTGCACTCGCGCGCGGGGCAAGTTGCGCTGAACGACGCGGACGGGCTCGCGCTCAAGGCGAACTGCCTCGTGCACATCACTTTGGCAGCCGAGGAAAGCCAGGAACTGATTCTCTATGATCGGATCGGTACGCCGATCGCCCATCCCATGCGCAGGCTTTGGCCCACGGGCACCCGCGTGCCGATCTGGCGAATCATCAACGGCTGGTCCGATTTCGTGGCCTTCCAGATCGCCTATATCGCCGCCAAGCCCGAGGTCGAGCTGACCTCGCGCCGCGATGAGATCAGCCGCCACCTGGAAGACAGCGGCCTGACCTACGAGGGTCTGGCCGAGCACGTCACCGCCGCCCGCGACCTGGGTTACGCCGAGAACCTCGGCAGCGGGCTGGAGAATATCGAGGGCACAGCATGCGCCTTCCGCGACGAGACCGGTGCGCCGGTGGGCGTGCTCAGCACGATCTACGACCGTGACGGCAGCCGCGACGGCCGGCGCGAGGATACCGGGCGGCTCAACCGCCTCTATGCCCATTCCATATCCCGATCCCTGGGCTTCCGGGATCCAAACTGAGAGAAACTTCATGGACGAACAAGCCTTCAAGGCCCGTGGATTCGGGCAGACCATCGGTTTCGGCCGCCGCTCGGCGCTGGTGGTGATCGATGTCATCAAGGGTTTCACCAATCCCGACCTGCCGCTGGGCGCGGACCTGTCGTCGCAGATCGTGGCGATCAACGCACTGATCGCCGATTTCGCGGCCCGCCGCGAGCCGGTGTTCTTCACCACCGTGCGCTACGACGAGCCGGATCTGTCTGACGCCGGGATCTGGCCACTGAAACAGGGCGGGCTGAAGACTCTGGCCGCCAGCGGCGATGGGGCCGAGCTGGACCCGAGGCTGAGCCTCGCGGCCGGAGAACGCACGCTGGTGAAGAAATACGCCTCGTCCTTCTTCGGCACCGACCTGTCGAGCCGGCTGGTGGCCGAGGGTGTCGACACGCTCGTGATCACCGGGTGCACGACCTCGGGCTGCGTGCGCGCGACGGCGGTGGACTCGCTGCAGAACGGCTTCCGTCCGATCGTCGTGCGCGAGGCGGTGGGCGACCGCAGCCAGCCCGCACATGAGCAGAGCCTGCTGGACCTGCAGGCGAAATATGCCGACGTGGTCTCGCTCGACGCGGCGCTGATGCGCGAGATGGCGGGCGCCTGAACGGCGCCCTGCCCCACCAACCCGCCTGCGACCCGGTCAGAAGCTCGACCGGGTCGCGGGCACCTTGATCCCCTGCTCGGCGGCGGCGTTCTCATCGGCCTCGAGATTCGTGATGATCGCCAGGAGACCCTTGCGCAGCACGCGCACCTCGTCCTCCTCCAGCCCCTTCAGCGAGATCAGGTTGACGTCATGCGCCATCGGCTCCAGCCGGTCGCGCAATTCCCAGCCCTTGGGCGTCAGGAATATCCGCAAAGTCCGCTTGTTGCCGTCCATCTTCTGCCGCGTGATCACGCCCTGCTTCTCCAGCTTGGTCAGCGCGGCATGCGCGGTGGGTTCGGTCAGATGCGCGCGCTGGCTCAGCTCGCGCTGCGACAACCCGTCATTGTACCAAAGGATGCGCAGGAAGATCCATTGGCCGAAGGTGATCCCCTCGTCCTGAAGGCGCATCTGCAGCGAACGGTTGAAAGCCCTGGCGGCGAGACGAACGAGACGCGCGAGGCGCTCTTCGGTCAGCTTGGGATCGAAGTCTTCATGCCCCGAGGGCGCGGTTTCATCCATGTGGAACGGTCTCAATCGGCCAGAAACGAAAGCCCCGTCGCCAGCGCGATGCCGGCGACGGGTCGCTTCCATTTGTGCTGATTTCCCGTGCAGGACGCAAGGGTTAGATGTCTTTTCAACCGTTTCGTGTCACCCGTTGCCCATCCACGACGCCCCGCATAGCCATTCTGTTCAGCCGTCCTGTTCCGCGGTCATGCCTTCGGCCATCTCCTTGACGTAGCCGCGCAGGATGCGGGCGTCGATCACCACCGACTTGCCCGCGCGCACCTGCGCCACGGCATCGGCCAGCGCGGCCTCGAAGGCGGCCACCGTCGCGACCGGGCCGATGCCCACCGCGCCCTGCGCCCGCGCGAGGCCGGCGATGTCGATATCCGGCTCGTCGATCGCCTGGCCGATATGCTTGTTCTCGACCGGGCGGTCGCGGTCGCGGGCGACGCGTTCCTGGTGGATCTCGTCGTTGAAGAACGAGCGGTTGTTGGCCACCACGATCAGCATCGGCACGCTCTGATGCGTCCCGGTCCACAGCGCGGTCGCGCCCATGATGAAATCGCCGTCGCCCAAAACCGCGACCGGCATGCGGCCCGTGTCCTTCAGTGCCAGCGCCGCGCCCACGACCATGCCGGGGCCCGAGCTGATGCCTGCGCCGCCGTCATAGCCCAGATAATCGAGCGGCCCGGTGAAATCGCAATGGCGACCGTCCCAACCCAGGGGCAGACGCACCAGCGTGTGCGGATCCTCGGCCAGCCCCGCGCGCAGCACATGCGAGAGCGCGTCGAGCGACAGCACGGCATCGGGCTCCTGCCCGTGCGGCGCGGGTGCCGTGCGGGGCGCGGGTGCGGCGGGTTCCAGCCCCAGCCGTTCGCACAGCGCCGCGACCAGCGCATCGGCCTCGGTCAGGATGGTGAGATCGCTCGCCACCACGTCCTGATGATCCATCGACCAGCCGTTCGTCAGCATCGGCTCGAGCGTGGCGTTGACCACCTTGGCCCCGGCGCCCAGCTTGCCCTGCGCCAGCGTGCCGGCCGGGTCCACCCAATCGAGGCACAGCACCAGATCCGCGCCCGACAGCGCCTCGACCGATTCAGCCGACAGGAAGAACCCGGGCGCGCCCGCGTGCAGTTTGTGGCGCGTCGGGAAGGCGGCGCCGGTCTTGATGTCGGTGATGACGCGGGCGCCGAAATACTCGGCCAGCGCCACGCGCCGCGCCCAGTCCCCTTCATCGCGCGAGACGCGGCCCATCAGGATCACCGGCGATTGCGCCTCGGCCAGCATGTCGGCCAGGGCCGAGACCTGCGCGGCACTCGCACCCGGGGCCTGAGGGGCTGCGAAACGCGCGGGATCGGGCAGCGCGGGCATGGCTTCGATGGCGGTTTCCTGCACCGTCACGTCGAAGCAGACATAGGTGGGCGCCATCGGGGCCGAGGTGGTAATCTGCATCGCCCGCATCAGCGACGACAGCGAGGCGGCCAGCGACGCCGGTTGATCATCCCATTTCACATAGGGCCGCACCACCGCCGCCTGATCGCGCGAGGTATGCAGCCAGTCGATCCAGGGCCGACGCTTGGCCGCGTCGACCGGGCCGGTCGCGCCGAGGATCAGCATCGGCACGCGGTCGCACCAGGCGTTGTAGATGGCCATCGCGGCGTGCATCAGGCCCACATTCGCGTGCAGCACCACGGTCATCGGCTTGCCGGTGATCTTGGCCCAGCCATGGGCGATGGAAACCGCGTGTTCCTCATGCAGGCACAGCAGCATGTGCGGATCCTGGTTGCCGAGGTAGTTGACCATGCTGTCATGAAGGCCCCGGAAGCTCGAGCCGGGGTTGAGCGCGACGTAGGGCGTGTCGAGCCGGCGCAGCATCTCGGCGATGGCGTCGCTGCCGTAGAGCGTCTTCACCTCGCAGGGTGTGGGGCGGTCGGTTTCCCTGGTCATCTGTCTCTCTCCCGTTTCGGAATTCTTGTGTTATTTCAGGTGCGCACCAGCGCCAGCACGATCACGCCTGCCATCGCCATCAGCGAAGCCAGCGCGAAGATCGGGCCGGGGCGATCCTCGGTGCGCAGGACCCAGGCGGCCAGCCAGGCCGCGAGGAACATCTCGATCGTGCCGATGATCGCCACGGCGGTGACGGTAGTGAAACTGAGCGCCACGAATTGCGCGGTCTGGCCCAGCGATACGAAGGCGGCCGCCACCAGCTGCCAGCCGGTCGGGCGGCGGAACAGTTCGCTCAGGTGGCGGCGATAGGCGGCGCTGAACAGGGCTGCGACGGCGAACCACACGAAGGCGGCTACCGCGCCAATGAAGGCGCCGATCAGCGGATCGGGCAGCCAGCGCATGGCGAACTTGCGCGCCACGTAGGATCCGCCATAGCTCGCCGCCGACATCAGCGCCAGGACACGGCCGGTGTTGCGCTCGCCGGCCGCTCGCCGGGCGTCCTCGTCATCGGCGACGATCTGGCCCCTGTTCGACAACACCACCAGCGCCACGGCGGCGAAGACCAGCACGAAGGCCAGCGCGCTGGCGATGGTCAGGCTCTCGCCCAGGAACAGGATCGCCAGCACGGCGGCGAACACCGGGATCAGCCGGCGGATGAGCCCGGTCTCGATGGCGCCGGCCAGCTCGATGGAGCGGAAGAAGAAGATCCGCCCCAGCACCGTGGCCAGCATGCCGGCGACGACGAAGATCGCCACGCCGATCCAGAAGCCTGTGTCAATCGGCGGCAGCGACGGCCCCATGATCAGCCACAACCCGCCCGAGAACAGCGCCGTCAACACGATCGACAGCAGCACGGCATTGCCCCGCCCGCCCTTTTCGCGCGCGTTCTTGGTCGCGGCGACCGAGCCGAAGGCATAGCAAAAGGCGGCGAGGATGGCGAAGATCTCGCCGATAAAGGGGATCATGGGGACCTGTCGTGTTTCGTGCTCAGGCCGGGGCCTGCAATTCCTGCAGCAACCTGGCTGAGGACATCACCTCGCGCAGCGGCAGGCTGTCCTGGATCGCGTCCAGCTCGACCGAATAGCTCAGCCCTTGCCCGTCCCAGAACCACCAATAGACAATCTCGCCCTGCTTGTCGCGGATCGGCATGCGGAAGGTGGGGAACTTGCGCTCGTCCTCGGGCAGCGCGGCGCTGCCCGCCTTTTCATGCGCCAGCCCCAGCCGGTCCAGCGCCTGTTCCAGCGGGATCATCGCCGTCAGGCGCGGAGCCTGCGCGACATGCGCCTCCAGATCGGAGGGGCGGCTGTCGCTCAGCCCCCGGAACAGGCGCACGACGGGCGGGTAGCTTTCGTGCTCATGGGTCAGCTGGGCATAGGCGAGGCCCTGCTCCAGCCGGATCTCGACGATATCGCCGGGTTGGTAACGGCTCATGGGGCCTCCTTGCTCACAGGCTGTAGGCTTCGAGGGTCGAGGGGTGGAACAGCTCGTCGACCTGCACCCGGCGCGGCGAGAGGCCCTGCGCGAAATGGTAGTCGAGGAATTTGTCGAGCACATGCGCATTGGCGCCGACGCCATAGCTCCAGGGATCGGGGCCCATCAGCGCGCGGGCACGGTTCAGCGTGTCCTCGACGAAGGGCATCGTCACCTTGGTGGCCGAGGTGTCGTTCAAGGCCTCTTCGGCCAGCTTCTTCGACTCCGAGAACGCCTTGAGCAGCGCTGCGGGCAGAAAGGGGTATTCCTCGACCAAGGTCCGGCGCACGCCCAGAACGTGCATCACCGGGAAGATGCGGGTCTGGCGGAAATACTCCTCGGCCGCGCCGATGCTGTCGCGGAACAGGCGGCCGACATGGGGATGGCCCTCGGCAAAGCAGCGCGGCCAGCGCGGGCCGATGAAGCCGTCGATCTCGCCCGCCGCCAGCATGCCGTTCAGCGTGGCACCCTCGGGCGCCTGCTCGATGGTGATGTCGTCGGGCAGCGTCAGCGCGATCTTTTCCGGGCGGCCCGGCGTGTCCATGCCGCCGCGCACCCAGGTCACGTCCGAGGGTTTCACGCCGAAATGCTCTTCCAGGATGCCGCGCACCCAGACGTTGGCCGACAGCTGGTACTCGGCGATGCCGATGCGCTTGCCCTTCAGATCCTCGGGCCGGTCGATGCCGCGGTCGGTGCGGATATAGACCGAGGTATGACGGAACGCGCGGCTCAGGAACACCGGGATCGCGACGTAATGCGGGTTCCCGCGCGCGACCGAGATCGAATAGGACGACAGCGACAGCTCCGAGATGTCGAAGGCCTCGTGCCGGAAGGCGCGGAAGAACATCTCTTCGGGCGACAGCAGCATCGGCACGGGATCGACGCCGTCGATCTTGACCCGGCCGTCGACGATGGCCCGCGTGCGGTCGTAATTCCCCATGGCGAGGGAGAGTTTCAGATCGGACACGTGTTCCTCCTTTACGTGATGCCGCATTGGCGCTGCAGATCCACCGGCTGGCCCGAGGCCGCCGATTCCAGGATCGCGTGACAGATTTCGAGGCTCGCGCGGCCCCAGGCGCCGGTCTGGGCGGGCGCGCGATCCTCGCGCACGGCGCCGACCAGCGCGTCGATGACAGGTCCGCGCGGGGCGGGGCCGAAGGGCACCTCGACGAAGCGGCGCTCGATGTCGCCGAAGACATCCAGCCCGGCAGGCGTCAGCCGCAGGTCGGCGCGGTCGCACAGCGCGATCACCGGGCCGAAATGCTCGTTGTTTTCCGCCTCGATAAGCCCGGCCCCGCTGCCGTAGGTGCGGGTCTGCTTGAGCGCGGCTTCGGCCTCGGCGTCGAGCCCCTGCAAGGCGCGACGCGCCTTGCCATAGGCGGCGGGGTCCTTGCGCTGGCCCAGCTCGCCCACATTATCCATCCAGACGTCGCTGTCGAAATGCGCGTAGCCGGAATAGGTCAGGCTGGCGAAGGATCCATTGGCAAAGGCGATGAGCGCGCTGAACGCGCCTTCCGTCGGGCGCGCGGGATCCCAGGCGCCGGTCATCGCGGTGACTCGGGTGGCAAGGCCACCGGCCAGCCGGCGCACCACGTCGATCTGGTGGATCGCCTGGCTGAACAGGATGCCGCCGCCCTCTTCGGTGCGCAGTTCCTCGGGGCGCCGGGGGCGGTAGAGGAAATCGGTGTAGTTGAACGCCTGGATCATCCGCAGGGATCCCACCTCACCGCTCTCGATCAGGCGCGCCGCGGCCTCGACTGGCGGGTCGAAGCTGTGGCTGGGGCCTACGATCAGATGCTTGCTCGAGGCCTCGGCGGCCGCGACCATGCGGTCGGCATCCGCCATCGAGATGGCGATCGGCTTGTCGACCAGCACATGCTTGCCGGCGGCCAGCGCGGTGCAGACGTGGTCGGCGTGCATCTGGTGCGGCGTGGCGATATAGACCGCCTCCACCTCAGGATCGGCGCAAAGCGGCACGATGTCGTCATAGGTCCGACCGCCGAACTCGGCCTCGAACGCCGCGCGGCTTTCGGCGCGGGGGGCGGCGGCGGCGACCAGTTTCACGCGCGGATCGGCGGTGAAGGTCGGGATCATCAGCATGAAGCCGCGACCCAGCCCGACGACGCCTAGCCTGACGGGCATTTGCGCGGGCTCAGAGGTCAAGGACCAGCCTCCCGCCCGAACAGGCGCGCGAGACGCAGATCATGATCTTGTCGACCTTTTCCTCGTCCATCAGCACCATGTCGCGGTGATCGGCCTCGCCCTCCAGGAGTCGCGTCTTGCAGGTGCCGCAGGTGCCGCTCTCGCACGAGCTGACGGTCGGGAACCCGGCATCGCGCATAGCCTCGAGGATCGAACGGTCGGCGGGCACGGTCAGCGTGATGCCGGTCTTCTTCAGCTCGACCTCGAAGGCCTCGTCATCGGCGCGCACAACGTCGACGGGCTTGAAATCCTCGAAGTTGACGCGGCCTTCCGGCCAATGGCCCGAGATCGCCTCGATCTCGTCCATCAGGGGCTTTGGCCCGCAGCAATAGACATTCAGCTTCTGCGGCTCGGCAAAATGGTCCCAGAAATCGTAGATCTTCTCGGGGTCGCCCTCGTCGTGATGGGCCAGGACACGGTCGCCGTAAGCGGTGGTCAGGTCTTCCAGGTAGGCCGCCTCTTCCGCGCTGCGGCTGAGGTAGATGATGTTGAAATCCTTGCCTTCGCGCTCAAGATGCGCGGCCATGGCCGAGATCGGCGTGACCCCGATGCCGCCCGCGATAAGCAGGTAGCGCGGCGCGTCGGCCATGGGGAAGTCGTTTTCCGGCGCCTCGACGTTCAGCTCGAACCCCTCGACCGCCTCGTCATGCATCGAGGCCGAGCCGCCCCGGCTGGCCGGCTCGCGCTTCACGGCGATCTTGTAATGGTCCGGCGCGGTGCCGTCGTTGACCAGCGAATAGCGCCGCATTGCCCCCGAGGGCGTCTCGACCGTGACATGCGCGCCGGGCGTGAATCCGGGCAGCGCGCCCTCTTCCATCGGAACCAGCGTGAATTCGGTGATCTGCGGGGTCAGCGCGCGTCTTGCACCGACGCGCATCCTGATGAGCTCCATTCGCCCCTCCCAAAAAACGTGTATCTGCCCTTGCTCATTTAGATAGCTAAGTATATGTTGTCAAGCATTCGAGATTGGCCTTCACGGGCCCGGGCCGCAGGAGGAGTACGAGATGCTGACCCCCGAAGAGAACGAAGTCCTGACCCGCGTGACGGGTGACGCGCCGATGGCGAAACTGATGCGTCAGCACTGGACGCCGGTCTGCCTGATGGAAGAAGTGGCGGAGAACGACGGCAAGCCGCTGCGCGTCGAAGTGCTTGGCGAATCCTACGTCGCGTTCCGTGATACCAAGGGCCGTCTCGGCATGCTCGACGAGCTCTGCCCGCACCGCAAAGCCTCGCTGGTCTACGGTCGCAACGAGGATTGCGGCCTGCGCTGCCTGTACCACGGATGGAAGATGGATGTGGACGGCAACGTCGTCGCCATGTCGTCCGAGCCCGAGGGCAGCCCGCTGATGGACAAGGTCAAGGCCCGTTCCTACCCGGTGCGCGAATGGGGCGGTTTCGTCTGGGCGTGGCTCGGCGACAAGACCGACATGCCGGAGTTCCAGCCCCCCGCCTTCGCCCCAACCGAAGACACCCCGGTCGCCATCCTGAAGATCCGTGTCCCCGCCAACTGGGCGCAGATCCACGAAGGACAGATCGACAGCGCGCATTCCTCGTCGCTGCATTCATCAACGATGAAACCGGCCCGCGTGGAAAGTGCCGCAGCCGATGACAAATCGTGGTACCGCCCGTCGACCGACAAATCGCCGCGCATGCAGACCGAGACCACCAGCTACGGCTTCCACTACGCAGCGATCCGCAAGCCGATCAAGAACGCAGCAACGCATCATTACCTGCGCATCACCGAGTTCGTGGCGCCATACTACTCGCTGATCCCGCCCAACAACGCCTACAAGGTCGCCAGCGTCATCGTGCCGATCAACGACGACGAGACTGCGTTCCACTTCCTCGCCTTCGGCGGCCCGAAAGTGCCCTCGACCGAGGAATGGCGCGCCTTCAACCACGCTGTTCCGGGCAAGGACCTGGATGAGAAGTGGCGCACGCTTCGGACGCTGGACAACGACTTCAAGCAGGACCGCGAGCTGATGAAGGAAGGCCACTTCACCGGCGTTCCGGGCATCCCGAACGAGGACATCATCATGTGGGTGTCGATGGGCAGCCGCGTGCAGCGCCATACCGACGTGCTGGGCGCCTCGGACCTCGCCATCGTCGAGTTCCGCCGACTGATGACCGACGCCGCGCAGAAGGTGGCCGAGGGCGGCCCGGCGATCGGCACCGCGAGCTTCGCGCTGCAGTCGCGCATCGCCTCGCACGAGGGGGTCTATCCCAAGGATGTCGACTGGCGCACGCTGGTCGCCCATGACCCGGCCGAAGCGGCCGAGTGACGCGCTGGCGCTTTCCTCCCAAGGCGCACGCAGGGAAGGCCCGCACGAGCAATCGTGCGGGCCTTTTTTCATGGTCTTGTTCAGAGTTGCGCGCGCCTCTTCAGACGGTTTCGAGGCGCGCCGCCAGCTCCGCCGACGTCCGGCGCAGCAGCTCGGAGAGTTCATCCGCGCGGCGTGATATGCGCTCCGTCGGCCCATGAATCCCGATGCCCAGCGGGCGTGCGTGCCCCGGCGGCACCGGGATCAGCGTCGACATCATAGACGCATCCCAATGCACCGTGCGGTGCGTCGGAATGTCCAGCAGGTCGCGCGCGTGCAGGATCGACACGTCGGTATCACGATTGGCGTCGAGCACCGCCTCGAAGGCCGCCTGGGGGTAGTCGCGCGGCGAGATCAGCCCCTCGGCCACGGTGCGGCGGTAGATCTGCAGCGCCACCGGCCGCGGCGCGCGCGCCAGCATCAGCCAGCCGGTGCCGTTCTGCACCATCAGCCGCCGGTCGCCCGCGCGGATATGGGTGTTGCGCCCCTCCTGCCGGTGCAGCGAGGTGACGTAATCGACATGCAGGTCGGCGGGCGCGGCCAGCACCACCGGCTCGCCCGCAGCCTCGCGCAGACGGCACAGGGCATCGAACAGCACGGTCTGCTCATAATCGTCGACCTGCATCCAGCCCGTCAACGTCTGCAGCCGGGGCCCGGGGAGATAGCCATGGGTCGCGGGATCGAGCGTCATGTAACCCATGTCCAGCATTGTACGCAAAAGCGCGGTCAGGCTGGAAACCGGATAGCCGAGCGCGGCGCCCAGTTCGTGCAGCCGGGCAGGCTGTCGGTGACTGGCGAAGAACTCGAGGATCTCGAACACCCGCGCGGCGGATTTCACCTTGTCTGCGGTCATCTCTCCTGCCCTTCCGATTCACACGACTCGGCGACCCGTACCGGCCAGCTCCGTCCTGTCCCAATCTAGGCGAATCGGCGCGCTGCGGAAAGGGTTCGCGACGCGGCCCCGGCGGATGTCCCGCAGCCGGCGCACGGGACTACGGGCAGAATTCACATCCTCGAAATATCCGCCGTGCGGGGCGGTTGGCGTTGACCGGAGGCCCGATTTCGCAAGGCTGTCGGCAAGGGAGACGGCGGGATGCGCGCGCGATGGCGCAGCGGCACGGCCCTCCCCGTTCATCCCTTTCGGCAGGCGGCCGGCACGCCCCGACCGCCCCTGACACCAGACGAGGTTCCATGCCCGACACCGCCCCCTCCATCCCCCGCCCGCCGTCGTCCGGCACGATCTGCGTCGTCGGCGCGGGCTTCATGGGCTGCGTGATCGCCACGCTCTATGCCCACCACGGCCATGATGTCGCGCTGTGCGACATGAATACCGAGTTGCTGGCCAGCTTTGCCGAGCGCGCGCGCCCGATCGCCGCGACCTTCGCAGACGACCCGGCCGCCGTCGACGCGATGCTGGCGCGTGTGCGCACCGAGCCCTCGCTGGCCGAGGCCGTGAAGGGCGCATTCATGGTGCACGAGGCGGTGCAGGAGAAGCTCGAGACCAAGCAGGCGCTGTTCGCCGAATTGGACGCGTTCTGCCCGCCCGAGGTGGTGCTGGCCACCAACACCTCGTCGCTGTTGCTGTCGGACATCGGCGCCAAGGTGAACGGCAAGCAACGGATCCTGGGCCTGCACTATATCACGCCCGGGCACATCATCCGCTCGATCGAGGTGATCCACGCCGATTTCACCCCGGCGTCGCTGGTGGAATGGGGCCGGGCCTTCGTCGAATCCATCGATCACGTGGGCGTCGCCTGCGGGGAGCGGCCGGGCTTCCTGATCAACAAGATCCAGTTCGCCATGCTGACCGAGATCTATCGCCTGATGGACGAAGGCATCGCCAGCCGCGACGATATCGACGCGGCCGTGCGGCTGAGCATCGGGCCGCGCCTCGCGCTGTGGGGGCCGCTGCTGACCGAGGATCTGATCGTGTCGAAGGCGACGGCGCTGGCCGTCACGGATTCGCTGTACCACCAGACCGGGGACGAGAACTACAAGGGCCGCAAGGCGCTGCGCGACCTGGTCGAGGCCGGGCACATGGGCGCGATCACCGGACGCGGCTGGTACGAGTACGACGCGCCCTATGCCGAGATCGTCTTGGAGCGCGACCGCCAGCTGACAGACCTCCTGGAGTGGCTGCGGGAGCGCGACCCGGTGGGCCGGCTGGCGCCCCGCTGAGACACGAAAAAGGGGGCGGATGATCCGCCCCCTTTCCTTTTGCCACAGTCCGGATAAAGGCTTACTGGCCGCCCAGGTTGATGTGGATGTTCTTCTCCTGCGTGAACGAGATCAGCTCGCCGATCCCCTCCTCGCGCCCGAGGCCCGACTGCTTGTAGCCGCCGAAGGGCGCACCCAGGAAGTGCCGCCCGACCTCGTTGATCCAGACGAAGCCGGCCTCCGCGCGGGCCGCCGCGCGATGCGCCGTGGCCAGGTCCTTCGACCAGATCGAGCAGGTCAGGCCCACGTCTAGGCCATTCACCTCGTCCATCATTGCCCCCTCGTCCGACCAGCGGCGCAGCACCAGCACCGGGCCGAAAATCTCCTCCCTGGCGACGCGCATGTCCGGTGTGACATCGGCGAAGATCGTCGGTTCGACGAAGCAGCCGTCCGCCATCGCGCCCTCGGTCACCGCGTTGCCGCCGGTGACGACGCGCGCGCCCTCTGCCTTGCCCGAGGCGATGTAGCCCATCACCCGATCGAAATGCTCGCGCCCGACCAGCGCGCCCATTGTCGTCGCGGGGTCGGTCGGCATGCCCGGCTTGAAGCGCGACACATCCGCCGCCAGCCGCTCGACGACCGCGTCGTGCAGGTCGTCATGCAGGAAGGCGCGGCTGGTCGAGCCGCAGCTCTGCCCGCACCAGCTGAAGTTCATGCCCGCGACGATGGCGTTGGCCACCTTGTCGGGGTCGCTGTCCGGATAGGCGATCAGGGCGTTCTTGCCGCCCAGCTCCAGCAGCACCGGCTTCAGCGTGTCGCTGGCCGCGCGCATCACCGCGCGCCCGGCCCCCACCGAGCCGATCAACGTGACCTTGTCGACACCCTTTTGCGAGGCCAGCGCCGCGCCCGCCTCCGTCCCGCCGGGGAGCACGGTAAAGACACCCTTGGGCAGCAGGCCGTCGATCAGCTCGGCCAGCCTCAGCGCCGAGAGCGGCGCCTGCACCGGAGGCTTGATGATGACCGCGTTGCCCGCAGCCAGCGGTGCGCCCATCTTGCCGCCGCAGAACATCAGCGGGTGGTTGAACGCCAGGATCCGCGCCACCACGCCCAACGGCTCGCGCAGGGTCATGTTGATGCGCTCGGGGCCCATCGGGATGGTGTCGCCCTTCATCTCGGTGACGAGGCCGGCAAAGAATTCCATCTGCGCCGCGGCGACACCCGCGTCGCCGCGCATTTCGGTATAGGGGTTGCCGCAATTGGCGGAATCCAGCAGCGCCAGCTCGTCGCCATGCTTGCGGATGATGGCGGCGATCTCCTTCAGCACGCGCGCGCGCTCCAGGGGCGCCACGTCGCGCCATTCGCGGAAGCCCGCGCGGGCGCTGGCCACGGCCGCGTCCACGTCCGCTTCGCCCGCCGTGGCGACCTGCGCCAGCACCTTGCCGGTGGCCGGATCGAAGGTGGGATCGGTGCGGCCGGATTGTGCCGCGTGCCATGCATTGCCGTAGTAGAGCCCGAGGTTCGCGGGCAGGGTCGGTTCGAGCATGGAGCCCTCCTAGTCTTACAGATGGCGTCTCAGGAAAGGCGGGCGACCGGGGCCGCCGCGCCGAGGGTTGTCACAGCATCGACGGCAGCAGCGTCGACAGCCCGGGAACCAGTGCCAGCACGATCATGCCCAGCAGGTACAGCAGCACAAAGGGCCAGGCCGAGGAGAAGACCTTGCCGAGGCTGGCGTCTTCCCACGCGCTTTTCAGCGCGAAGAGCGTGTAGCCGAAGGGCGGGGTCATGCCCCCCACGGTGATGTTCACCAGGAACAGTAGCCAGAACCAGATCGGATCGAATTGCAGTTCCTCGATGATCGGCAGGTAGATCGGGATGACGATCAGCATCAGCGCGATCTGGTCGATGAACATGCACAGCACGAAAGGCAGCAGCATCAGCAGGATGAGCATCACCCAGCGCGACTGTTCCAGCCCCACGACCCATTCGGTCATCGCCGAGGCACCGCCGGTGAAGGCCAGCAGCTGGCTGAACAGTTTCGAGCTGGCCATGATGAACAGGATCATCGCCGCCACCTTGGCCGAGGAAACCAGCGACTCGCCGATCATCTTGAACGACAGGTTGCGATAGATCGCGGCGATGATCAGCGAACCGATGACACCCATCGCGCCGGCCTCGGTCGGCGTGGCGATGCCGACCAGGATGAGCCCCATCACCATCAAGATGATGATCGAGAACGGCACCACCCGCAGCAGCGCCCAGCCCTTGTCGGCCAGCGTGGCGCGGGTGCCGTCGTCGGGCTCGTCGGGCGCCAGCGACGGGTTCAGCCAGACGCGGATGAAGCAATAGCCCAGGAAGATCGCGGCGAACATCAGGCCGGGAATGATCCCGGCGATCAGCAGCCCGGCGATGGAGACGCCGGCCAGCGTGCCGATGATGATGACCAGCACACTGGGCGGGATCAGCGGCGCCAGGCTGGCGCCCGCCAGGATCGTGCCGGCCGACAGCCGCGCGTCGTAGCCGCGCGCGACCATGCCCGGCAGCAGCGAGCGGCCCAGCATGGCCGCCACGCCCATCGCAGCACCCGACAGGGTGCTGAACACCGTGGCCAGCAGGATCGACAGCACGTACTGGCGCCCTTTCACCCGACCGACCAGAGTGTCGATGGACCGGAGCAGCACCTCGACCGAGTTCGAGCGGAACAGGATCTCGCCCATCAGGATGAACAGCGGGATGGTGACCAGCGATTGCGTGGTCGTCGTCTCGTAGAGCGAGTTGACGAACATGCCGTAGCCCATCGGTCCCATGATGACCGCGACGGCCAGCAGGTTGACCAGCAGGAAGGCCGCGAAGACGGGCAGGCCTACGGCCATGAAGCCCAGGAGCAGCCCCACGCCGGTCGCGACGGCGGCGATACCTTCAACCATGGGTCACCTCGGGTTGGGAGTCGGTCTCGGAAAGCGCCTGGCCGAAGGCGAGGCGCAGAAAATACAGGCCGGAATTGGCCACGCCATAGGTGATGAAGGCCACCAGGATCCATTTCGGAATGCGCACGGTGGTCAGGGTCGCCGTCCCGCGCGAGGCCAGGTGCTGCACCTCGCCGATGCAAAGCCAGGCAGCCCAGAGACAGGTCGCCGCCGCCACCAGGAAGCCCGCGCGCAGGATCACCTGGCGCAGCCGGCCGACCAGGTCGGGCAGGATAGTCACGGCCACGTGCCCGCCTTCGCGGGTCAGCCAGGGCGCGGTGCTGAACACCGTGATCAGCAGCAGGAAGGAAACGAAATCGCTCGCCCAGAGGGTCGGCGCGCCGAAGGCATAGCGCGAGACGACCTCGAAGGCGTAGATGAGCACGATGGCTGCCAGCGCACCGACGCCGATGAAGAACATCAGCCGGGTCAGCACGTCCTGAAGCGTCAGGATCGGTCGCATGGAGGGAAGCTCCTGGAACGGAAAGGCCGAAGAGAATGGGCCGAGAAGGAGGACCGGGGGACGGAAAGACGCGCGGCACCAAGCGGCCGCGCGTCGGAAGGGGCCGGGCCCCGATCAGCCGTCGAGATCGGCTTCGGTCGCCAGACGGCGAATTTCCTCGATCGCCTCGCCCGATTGCGTGGCCGCGAGGTCCATCACGCCCGAGAACCAGGCCGAGCTGAGCGTGCCCGCCAGTTCCTCGGACAGCTCGGTCACGCTCATGCCCTCTGCTTCCAGGGCGGCGCTCTCTTCGGCGACTAGCGTGTCGAACAGGCCATTGGCTTCGATCTCGAACTCGCGCGCGGCGGTCTCGATCTCGGCCCGGGTTTCCTCGGACAGGTCGTTCCAGGTGTCAAGGTTCATCAACACCAGATGGCCGACCTGGCCGAAGGTCGGGCGCATCATGTAGTCGGCGACCTCGAACCAGCGGTAGGACAGAGCGCCGATGGTCGGCCAGGCCGCACCGTCGATCACACCGCGTTCCAGCGCCGGGTAGATCTCGCCGCCCGGCAGCACCACGGGCGAGCCACCCAGTACGTTGATCGCCGGGTGGTAGATCGGCGTGCCGCGCACGCGACGTCCTTCGAGGCCGTTCTCGCCGACCGGCTCGTTCAGCATGATGTGGTAGCCATTCAGGTCGTAAAGCACGGCGATCAGCTTCAACCCCTGCTCCTGGTAATCGGCATCCACCGCGTCCCAAATTCCGGCTTCGCGCAAGGCCTCGGTATCGCCCGACAGGCCGTCCAGCGCCATTCCCACCGAAGTCTGGTTGAAGTGATAGGCACCATTGGTGAACAGCAGGTCGAACAGGCCGCGCGACACCGGGTCGAACTGCTCGAACGGGGGCACGGTCTCGGGGCCCATGACGTTGACGCCGAAGCCCTCGGTCACGGCTTCGTCGAGCGTCTCGATGAACGACGTCAGCACGTCGACCGCAACATAGCTGGAATCCCAGCCCGACAGCAGGCGGAAGTCGCGTGCCTCGGCGGCACCAGTCAGGCCCAGCGTCGCGGCCGACAGCGCCGAAGCGCCCGCAAGGGCACGCAGTTTGTTGGTGAATGTGGTGGATGAAGTCATGTCGCTCGCTCCTCCCGTAGCGTTCCGACTGCGCCGCCCCTGGGCGGACAGTCTGGTCTGGATTGGCTGCTCAACCTAAAGGGTAAGCTATCTAAGCTTATTTGGCGGAGAGCACCTTGTCTTGATTGCCGGCGGGATCATTGCGACATTTCACATATATGAAATCGTACCGCCCTGCCCGTTCCGGCCTCAGCGCGCAGCCAGCCAGCGCCCCAGCTTCCTGTTCAGGAATGGCAGGATCAGCCCGACATTCAATCCGGTCAGCAGCAGCGCCACGATGAACAGCGAGACCGCCATTGGCATGCCCTGGGTGAAGGGCCGCGTGGCCAGCACCAGGACGATAAGCGCGGGATAGACGGCCAGCATGCTGACCGCCCAGCGCTTCCAGAACTTCGGTTGTTGCGGCGGCACGGCGGAGGGGCTCTGCGTCGTGAGTCGGTCGGCGGTCTGGGTCGGATGGGTCACGTCGGTCTCTCTTGCAAAAGGACGCGCGGCCCGGAGGGGTCCGGGCCGCGCGATCTGTTAGGCTGCGCCAGAGTGGCATCAGCCGGCGGCGTTCTGTTGCACGCTGGCCCGGCGCCCCGCCACCAGGTGACGCGCCAGCAGAACCGCCCCGATCGCGATGCCCGCCACCGCGAACAGCTGGAAGGGCGAGACAGCCGCAATCGCACTGCCCAGCATAAGCAGCCGCTCCGCCGGCGACACCGGCTTGCTGGCGAAGGCCTCGACCACGGTGGCCACGGCCAGCGTGGCAATCACGCCTCCTACCACGGCCAGCGTATTCGACAGGGGGTCGGCCAGCAGCATCAGCGCCGGGTTCCAAACGAAGGCGAAGGGCAGCATGAAGCCGATCGAGGCCAGTTTCACCGAGGTGAAGGCGATCTTGAACGGGTCTTCATGTGCAATCGCCGCCGCCGACAGGGCCGCCACCGCAATCGGCGGGGTCAGCGCCGAGAGAACGGCAAAGTACAGCAGGAACATGTGGCTCTGCAGCACCGGATAGCCCAGTTGCGCCAGCGCCGGACCGACCAGCACGGCAGCCAGGATGTAGGCGCTCGGGGTCGGCATGCCGAGACCCAGGATGATCGTCACGACAGCGGCGATAACCAGCGTCAGGATCGGCTGCGAGTTGCTAATCACCAGGATCAGGTTCGCGGCCTTCATACCCAGCCCCGTCATCGACAGGCCCCCGATCACCAGACCCGCGGCGGCACAGGCGCCAGCCACCGGCAGGATGCGCAGCGTGGTCTCGCCCAAGCCCTCGATCACCTGCCACGGCGACAGGCGCGTCGCCTTCAGCAGCGTCGAGGCGATGATGACACCCATCACGCCGATCCCGGCGGTGAAGGTCGGAGAATAGCCCGAGAGCAGCGCCACCACGATGCCGATGATCGGCAGCAGGAAGACCCAGCCCGTGCGGAACGTCTGCGCTACGGTCGGCATCTCGTCCTCGGACGGGCGCAGGTCTTCGCGCACGGCGCGCAGGTGGACCTGACTAAAGACGCCGAGGTAGTAGAGCAGTGCGGGCACCACGGCGGCGACGACCACCGCCTTGTAATCCACGCCGGTATATTCGGCGAGAATGAAAGCGGCCGACCCCATCACCGGAGGCATCGCGCTGCCCCCCGTCGAGGCCGCGACCTCGACCGCGCCGGCGAAGCGCGCGCTGTAGCCCAGTCGCTTCATCACCGGGATGGTGATCGAGCCCGTCGCCACCACGTCCGAGGTCGGGCTGCCCGACATCGTGCCGTAGAGCCCTGAGGAAATCACCGCGATCTTCGCCGGACCGCCGCGGGTGCGCCCGGTCAGAAGCGCCGCGAGGTTGAAGAAGAACTCGCCCCCGCCCGCTTTCGACAGAAAAGTGCCGAACATCACGAACAGGAAGACGTAGCTGGCGACCACCTGGATCGGCACCCCGAACACGCCATCCGTGGTGAAGACCAGGATATCGAGCAGGTAGGTGAAATCGTCGACGCCATGCCCGAAGGGCGGCGGCAGCAGGTAGCCGAACCAGTTGTACGCCAGGAAGGCCACGACCACGATGGTAAGTCCCATGCCCGTGGTCCGGCGCGTCGCTTCGAGGGTCAGGAGGAGTAGCGAGATGCCGAAGAAGAGCTGCGCGGGCGTGAACGGATCCAGCAGGCTGATGCGGTCCGCAATGGCGGTGGCGTTCACGAAGAAGAAGATGCCCGCTGCCAGGCTGAGCAGCGACAGGGCGATATCATAGAACGGGATGCGGTCGGGAGCGTTCGGCGTGGCACCGATCGCCGCGAACATGATCGCGTAGATCCCCGAAACGAAGAGGATGCCCAGAACTAGCGGATCCGAGATGGTGAAGAGGTTGGCGTAGATCACCCAGGCCGAGAAGATCGCGGCCACCACGACGATGGCCCGTTGCTGGCCGGCCGCAAGATCCCTCCTGCGGCCGGTGGAGACGAGTGTCCCGATCATTGCGACAGCCCTGCCTCACTGTAGGCACGGGCGGCGCCGGGGTGGAACTCGAGCACGCTGGGCGTGGCGAGCAACTCGGGCGTCAGGGATTGCATGGCGCTGTGAACCGCGCGCACCTCGTCGATGTTGGTGATGAGGGCGTTGGTCAAGGCATAGGCGTCGTCGTCGCTCATCGCGTCGGTCGCGGCCAGCAGCGCCCCCAGCGTCACGGTGTTCACGTCCGCCTGCTGGTTCGAATAGCTGCCAGCGGGAATGACCATCTGGCCGGTGCCGAAGCGCTCGTTGGTGGCGTCGATGACCTCCTGCGGGACCGACAGCAGCACAACGTCAGCATTCGTGTCAACCGCGCGAAACGACGAGTGGTTGATGAAGATGCCGTTGGTAATCATGTCGAGCCGTCCGTCCTGCAGCAGCTCGCCCTGCTCATTGGCGCCGGCGCGCACGAACTGGCCGCCAGCTTCGGCCAGGGATTCGTCGGTCACCCCCACCAGCTCGAACATCATCAGCGCGATGTTCGAGGTGATGTTCCCCGAGCGGTTGATGCCGATGCGGATCGGCGCGCCGCTGCCGGCGATGTCGTCCAGGCTGTCGATGCCGTATTGCTCGGCCATCGAGCGGTCGAGGAAGAAGTGCATCGGCGCCCAGTTGTACATGTAGCCGATGGCCCGCATGTTCGTGATCGGCCCGCGGAAGGGCTCTTCGCCTCCCAGCGCGAGCTGCGCCTCGGCGTCGTGCACCAGGCCCAGATCCGTGCGCCCGGCGCCCAGCAGGCCGATGTTGGCGAACCCGCCGCCCGTAGCCTGATAGGTCACCACGGCCGAGGTGTCCGCCACCTGCGCGGCGCGGTCGATGCCGGCGCCCAGCAGCGACCAAAGGCCGCCCGGGTTCCCGCCTGAAAGAGTGAGGTTGAGCGATTGGCCGTGACCAGCCGTCGCCGAGACGGCGAGGCCGGCAGCCATCGCGATTGCAGTGAAACGCATAATCATGTCCTCCCGTTTGGCCCTGCGTCGCGCCCCTCTCCCGTCCGACATCCGGAACACGGGGGCCGGATCGGTGGTTTGCGAAACATAGCTTAGACATCTATCTTTAAAGCCCTCGCTAGGAGATTGTCAACGATTAGATACCAAAGCTTGCTATCCCCCCACTCAAGCTCGACGCGGAAGGCGTTACGGTCCCCCGCGGCGCTGGAAACCGGGTAATGCCGACACTCACGAAAGCAACATACATCATGACGAAGACCCTGTGCGGGCGGGCGCCCTCGCCCATCCTGCAGCAGCACTATTGCGCCTACCGGTGCTACGACGCCGAGGCGGGCCGCGCATTTCATGAGGATTTGCGGCTTTGATGGTGTGCCCCCCCGACGGCATCGATGTGCCAAGGTGGGTCTGCAAGGATCCACAAAGGAGAGCGGTCATGTCGGAGATTATCACGGTCGGGCTCGATCTGGCGAAGAATGTGTTTCAGGTCCACGGTGCCGACGCTACGGGCCGGGCGGTGCTGCGCAAGAAGCTGCGAAGAGATCAGGTCTGGCATTCTTTGGACAGCTGCCGGCCTGCGTCGTCGCGATGGAAGCCTGCGGTGGCGCCCACTTCTGGGGGCGCGAGATCGGGAAGATCGGGCATGACGTGCGGTTGGTCCCTCCGGCCTACGTGAAGCCCTTCGTCAAACGGCAGAAGATGGGATGGTTGCCGCCCTCCCCCGACGGCATCGCGATGTGCCAAGATCGTGGTGTTCAACGCCACGAAAAGGAGAGGACGGCAAATGAAAGATACAATGATCGGCGTGGACCTGGCAAAGAGCGTTTTCCAGCTTCACGGGGCCGACATGGCCGGGCACTTGAAGTTCCGCAAGAAGATGACGCGAGTCCAGTTCCGGGATTTTCTGGCAAAGCACGAACCCGCCGTTGTGGTGATGGAGGCCTGCGGCAGCGCGAGCTATTGGGCGCGGGAAGTGGCCAAGCTTGGCCATGAGGTCCGGCTGATCGCGCCGCAATATGTCCGGCCCTTCGTGAAACGGCAGAAAAACGATGCTGCTGACGCCGAGGCGATCGTCGTAGCGGCACAGCGCCCCGAGATGCGCTTCGTCGAGCCGAAGTCGGAAGACCAGCAAGCTTGCGCGGTGCTTTTCCGGGCGCGTGAACGACTTCTCCATCAGCGCACCGAACTCGTGAATGCCCTGCGTTCAGTGCTCTACGAATATGGCCATGTGTTTCCGAGAGGTCTCGCCCATCTCAAGCGGATCGAAGCAGTCCTTGCAGAGCCTGCCAGCGACTTGCCTGCGCTGGTGCGGGAGGAGTGCCAGGATCTGCTTGAGCAGATAGCCGAGCAGACAACCCGGATCGAAGCCAAGACGGCAAAGGCCCGGAATCTTGCTCGGACAAATGATACGGCGCGGCGGCTGCAAACGATGCCCGGCGTGGGGCCGCAGACGGCGTTGGCCATCAACAGCTTTGCTCCGCCCATGGAGAGTTTCAAGCGCGGCCGAGATTTTGCGGCCTGGCTCGGCCTTGTGCCACGCCAATACACCTCCGGCGGGAAGGAACGCCTGGGGCGCATCTCGAAAGCCGGCCAGACCGACATCAGATATCTGCTGATCATCGGCGCCATGTCGCGCCTGACAGTGCTGGCCCGGAAGTCGATCCAAGAGGGCTCATGGCTGGCACGTATGCTGCACCGCAAGCCCCTCATGCTGGTCGCCATCGCATTGGCCAACAAGATGGCACGGACTATCTGGGCGATGATGACAAGGAAGGAGGATTATCGAGATCCGGCGTCGGCAGTTCCCGCATGAGGGCCGCAAGCCCCGTGCGCGCTGAGCGCCGGTAAAGGAGGTGTGAGAAGTCGATGACCTGAATGGGCACAATGATCGAAAAGATCTGGGTTGGGAAAACCAGACATCGTTCTCGAGCGGCAGAGCTCTTGCAGAAGATATGGACCCGATCCGCAGATCGCCATCCCGGCCAGCGGCTTCTCGAACGGCCGCACTCAAAAGGCCTGAGAGAAGAACGCATTCGATCACCTGCCCCGACCGGCCAAAAGCAACTTGCACCAAGGGCGGCAACCAGAGAAGAATGATATGGCTGATGCCGAGGCGATCTGCGAGGCGGCGACGCGCCCGACGATGCGCTTCGTGCCGGTGAAGAGCGAGGAGACCCAAGGCGCGGCGATGGTCTTTCGCATCCGCGAGTTGCTTATCCGGCAGCGAACCCAGACCATCAATGCCCTGCGCGGGCATCTGGGCGAGTTCGGAATGATCGTTCCGCAGCGCGCGGCCAACATGTCGAAGCTGATTGCCATTGTGGAAGACCCGGAAAGCGGTCTGCCTGCCGATGCCATCCCCACGCTCAAGGTGTTGGTGGCGTCACTCGCCCATCTCGGAGCGGAAATCGGCAAGCTCGATGCCGAGATCGCCCGGTGTGCCAAGGAGAATGAGGTGGCGCGGCGCCTGATGACAGTCCCGGGGATAGGTCCTCTGATTGCCACGGCCATAGCGGTTCTGGCTCCGCCCCCCGAGACGTTCCGCAAAGCGCGCGACTTCGCGGCCTGGCTCGGGCTCACGCCCCGTCAGCATTCCACAGGAGGCAAGCAGCGTCTCGGGGCCAACACGAAGATGGGCGAACGGTCGTTGCGGCGATTGCTGATCATCGGGGCCAACAGCGTCATCATCAAGCGGCATGTTCATGCCGCTGCCCGGCCGGGCACATGGCTTGGCGAGATGCTGACGCGCAAGCCGCCGATGCTGGTGCGGGTCGCGCTGGCGAACAAAATGGCGCGGATCGTCTGGGCGCTGATGGCCCGAGGCGGCGCCTACCAGTCTCCGACCGCTGCGGCGTAAGCCGTCACTGGTCGCGAGGACGTCGGAGCGGAAGAGGGCAAGGAGACGTTTGGCGCACGGTCGTGAGACGGGATCGGGAGAACCAGAGCGCAACAGAGTGCCATCGAGCACGCGGCTTTGATCTGGACCCGACCTGCGAACACCATACGGGCCCGCGGCGTGATGATGGCCGCAACAGAGGCCGGATACATGTCAGCACCCGACACCGCGCGAAACTGATCCAGAAACCCTCTTGCGCAAGGGGCGGTTATACATGTTGCGCAAATGCTGTGAAGGTTTCACCTTGCGAATCCAGTCTGTTAGTCAGGCTGCATGAGCAGACCCATACCCCCGACCTACAAGACCAGGAACTGGCCAGCCTACAATGAAGCAGTCAAGCGCCGGGGCTCGCTGACGATCTGGTTTGACCCCGAGATGAGCTGGGATGCCGCGCCGACAGGCAGGCGTGGCCGCCAGCAGACCTACAGCGATGCCGCTATCCAGACGTGCCTCTCGATGAAAGTGCTGTTCGGCATGGCGCTCCGGCAGACGACCGGGTTCGTCGAGAGCCTGCTACGGCTGGTCGGCCTGAACTGGACGGTGCCCGACTTCAGCACGCTATCTCGCCGCCAGAAGACCTTGGCCGTGAACATCCCCTACCGCGGCTCCAAGGGGCCGTTGCACCTGCTGATCGACAGCACCGGGATCAAGGTCGAAGGTGAAGGCGAGTGGCACGCACGCAAGCATGGCGGCCCGAAACGGCGCGTCTGGCGCAAGCTCCACCTTGGGATCGATGAAGAAACGTTGGAGATCCGGGCCGTCGAAGTCACCGGGAGCCACATCGGTGATGCGCCCATCCTACCCACCTTCTCGACCAAATCCCGCAGGACCAGGAAATCGGTAGCGTTACGGCTGATGGCGCCTACGACACGCGCAAATGCCACGATGCGATTGCAGATCGCGGTGCCCATGCCGTCATCCCGCCCCGCAAGAACGCGAAGCCCTGGAAGACGATCACCGCCGGAGCCGTGGCGCGAAATGAGGCCCTGCGCGCGGCGAAATACCTGGGCCGCGCGCTCTGGCGACGATGGAGTGGATACCACCGCCGAAGCCGCGTCGAGACAAAGATGCATTGTATCAAGTTGCTGGGCCAGCGGCTCATGGCACGGGACTTCGACCGACAGGTCGCCGAACTCCAGGTCCGCATCGCCGTCCTGAACGGCTACACCGCGCTCGGAATACCCGTCACGGAAGCTGTGGGATAAGTCCGTCCGGGGAAAGGGGAACCTCGGCCTTAAGCCGATTTGTGCATCAGAGCCCTTGACACTAATAATTAGCTATCTATGTTTTTCCCGGCGATGGTTCCCCGGAAGAGGAGCCGGATTTCATCGCTGCATCAAACTGGAGGAAATTCATGTCACGGACAGCCAATTTGGCCGGCCCGCGTTCGCGGACCGGAATGGTGGTGCTTTGCCTCGCTCTGACCGCGGGCTTCGCCCCGCTCGCGTCGGCGCAGGAGCAGCCCGCCTTCAACGAACATGCGGGAACCCTGCCGGACGGGACGGCATGGCTGATCCGCGTGCCCGAGAACTGGAATGGTCGACTACTCAGGGATCTGGATTTCGCCAGCAACGTTTCGGTCGCGTCAGCGGTCCAGCGGTATGACGACCTGCTCGGTCGTGGCTATGCCTTCGCCGGGCTCGCCCGGCACCCGCTGCGCCTGTGGCAATACGATCCGCAGCGTGAAATCCTGAATCTACAAGCTGTTCAGGACATTTTCACGGACCTGGAGCGCGCTCCTGACATGGTGCTGCAATACGGCTGTTCTGGCGGAGGGCTCGACAGCCTCGCTTCGGCCGAGGATTACCCGGACAGGATCGACGGTGCCGCCGTGCTTGCCGCCCATACGCCGGTCTGGATCATGAGCAGTTTCCTGGATGGCTGGTTCGCCATGCAGACCCTGCTGGGCGAAAGCTATGAGGCCGCTGGGCACGGTCCGGCCAGCGATCTCGCCATCGTCGGCCTGCCCAATGCCGGAGCGGGTGGCGAGCGCAGCCTTGACGCGATCCGTGCGTCCTGGATGGCCGCCATCGAAACGGCGGGCGAAAGCCCGGAGGGCCGCGCGCGGCTGGCGCTTGCCTTCGCCATCGGACAGTGGTCGCCGTGGATGGTCGAGGGGACCGAACTACCCGACACCGCGGATGCCGGCGCCATGGCCGACATGATCGTGGCCTCGGCGCTGCGCATCGGCGGTAATGTTGGCGGGACCTCGCGGCTTCTGTTCGAAAACGCCGCATCGGGGCAGCAACTTTCCGGGAACGAGGGGGTCGACTATGCCGCCTTCTACCAGAATGCCGCACCCGCGATGGCGCGGACGGTTGAGGCGCTCTACGAACAGGCCGGTTTGGACCTTCAGGCCGACATTGCCAGGATCGACGCCGCCCCCCGCATCGCGGCCTCGGATTATGCGCGCGATTTCTGGGCCGCAGACGGGCGCACGACGACCGGCGATCTGCAGGTTCCGGCGATCCGCATCCACATGCTGGGCGACTGGGCCATTCCCTACACGCTGATGGAAGGCTACGGCGCGCTGGTGCAGGAGCAGGGTACCGGCGATCTGTATCGGCAGTCGCTGGTCCAGGGCACGGGCCATTGCGAGTTCACGGCTGCCGAAAGCACGGCCATCGTCGAGACCCTGGTCGAACGGATCGAAACGGGCGCCTGGCCCGAGACATCGCCCGAGGCGCTGAACGCCGCAGCCGAGGCGCTGGAAACCGGGAGCGCCCCCCGGTTCATCGAACACGGTGATTGGCGCGTGGCAGCCTATAACCGGCCCTGGGTTCCGGCAGAATGAGCCGATGGGGAACTGGCGCTGCGCCGGTTCCCCCACAGGTCCGGTGGCGCAAGTCATTGGTGGACCGTCGCCAACGCGCAGTGGGCATCTCTGGCGAGGGCAAGTGTTCCCATGTCTGGACGACCCCTGCTGCGCAAGCTGGGAATTGACGCGCCTATGCCGAAAGCAGTCATGTCTACGGCCTTTGTGGTGCGGTCTAGCCGCTGGCCCAGATGAAGTCCGCGGATCGGGTCCCAATCAAAATTGCGCGCTTTCTGCGCCTTGACCCCCTGGGGTGTCCCGATCCCCGGTTCGACCGGTTTGTCATCTCTTCTCAGCTTCACGCATTCCGTCAGCGGTTCCGCGCTCAGGAGACAGGGGCCGCGTAGATCTCGTTGCGGCGCAGGAGCGCCCAAGCGATCCGGGCAGTCTTGTTGGCGAGCGCGACCGCAACGACTTTCGGTCGCTTGCGTGCTTTAAGCCCAAGCATCCAAGCCTTGCCGGCATCGCCCTGCCTTGCAAAGCGAAGCACCGCAGTCGCGCCGGAAACGAGCAGTCGCCGGATATATCCATCACCCTGCTTGCTGATCCCGGTCTGTCGATCCTTGCCACTGCTTGAGTTCGCCCGTGGCGTCAGGCCTAGCCAGGCCGCGAACTGTCGTGCCGAGCGGAACAGGCTCGGATCCGGAACATTTGCAGCAATTGCGCTGGCGGTGATCGGTCCGATACCGGGAATGGTCGCCAGTCGCCGGCTCGTCTCGTGCGTCCGGTGCCACTCGAGGATCCGTTTCTCCAGGGCCTCAGCCTGATCGGCAATCGCCTCCGCTTGGCAGATCAACGCATGGATGGCAGCCGCAGCATGGTCAGGCAACCGTTCCTGGTTCTCTCGGAAGTGGGTGTCGCCTTGCCCTTAAATCCGAGACACGGCGCGTTTTCCGGCCTTTCTTGCCCTTAAATTTGAGATGAGGTGGCTGAACCGCCGACGCGTAGTCGCATCCGCTGAGCAATCTGGTCGACGGTTGCAAGCAGTCGGGGCTCCTTATCGTAGGCGCGAAGCAGGGCAACTCGTGCGTAGACGTCGATGTCCATGCTGCACAACGCAGCCTTTACCAGTGGACGCGATTGGGCGGAGGCAATGGCGGCAAGGCAGAAGAGCCTTATGTTCGGGCGGGGGCTTTGAAGCGCGAAGAAAGGGTCTCCACATAAAGCTTTGAGTCCCATCGCGAAGGTGACCGCCCGCATGGCTCGGCGTAGTTGACGCGCGCTGCCCGACACCGCGACACGCTCCAGGATCCGTGCCCCCCGGCGGGCACGATCAACCAGCTTTTCGGAGACCGCTGCGCCATTTTGCCTGTCGGCCTTTGGAAGAAGCCGGGCACCACAAATCTGGCAGTCGAACGCCCAGGCCCTACGCCAGTGCCTGAGCTCAAGGCCGCCATCAGCGCAGCTTGTGCAAGCCTGGAACGGCACCTGTGCGGTCAACCGCATCTCTGCTTCCGGCATCGCCGCGAAAGTCATCGACGACACGAACGCTGGATCGAAGCGCGCCGCAACGGAAATCCTATCCGCGGCCAGCATGTCGAGATCAAAATCAAGGGCTGCAGCATATTTTGCGTCGATCCCGATATGGGCGAGCAGGTCTGCTACCTCGCAATGATTGGAAGCGGCCAGTCGCGATAACCAACCAGAAAGCAACTCGTCCGGCACTGGCGTCACCGATATCGGCAGCGGGATACACGTCACGCCCCAGATTTCTCGAGCCGTCGCTGAGCGTTTGCATGGCGCGACCAGACCGGTGTCCATTTTGCGATGGCATCATCAGTGACGCACTCGTCACCGCTGATGATCGCGTCGATGGACAGATCCTTGACCAAGGCAAAGATGCGGGACGTCACCCCGCCAGTTAATGCGAGGATCTGCTTGAGCGACCGCACTTGCAGATTGGATTTCTTCTCCAGCGGCATGGCCGCGATCAATGTCTGGATCATATCCGAAAACTCGGCATCATCGCGCCAATTCGGCAGGTGGTGTTCATCAAGCCGACGGGCCAGTTGGACATCGCCGCGAATGGCATCGACGGCTTCGCTGACACCGTAGCAGACCAAAGATGCCTCCAGCTCGTTGCTGAGATACCTCAAGACATTGAGGAACCGGCGCTGTTCCCTATGCGTGCCCGCAAGAAGGTTGTGGACTTCGTCGATCATGATCATCCGCAGCCCGAGGTCGCGCAAAAGGCCCACGACCCGAACTTCCAGCGAGGCAACACTCTGCGCCTTCAGGCTCAGCGTCGACGACGGGGCTCCGACGGCTGCGAGGATGTGCATATAGAACCGCCGCTCATCAGGAGCGGGTGGCGCCTGCAACAGAAGTAACGGGGTGTGGGTGACGCCCGACTCCGGATCATACTCCGGCGCATAGCGTCGCGACAGGTTGCGGGCGATCATTGTTTTGCCGATGCCGGACGCCCCATGCACCAGAAGGCCAGGCATGCGGGTCTGCCGCG
Organism: Pararhodobacter sp.; assembly: GCF_034676075.1. GTDB lineage: Bacteria > Pseudomonadota > Alphaproteobacteria > Rhodobacterales > Rhodobacteraceae > Pararhodobacter. The sequence goes on from NZ_JAUCCQ010000018.1 coordinate 41,232, forward strand.
ACATCTCAATCAGACCATGCAGCCGGTCCAGCACTTGCTCCGCTCGGGGAAAGCCGATCCAGATGTCCGATTGAATGAGGGCGATGCGGCCGTCGTCTTCAGTTTCTGCCCTCAATTCACCAGCGCTCCACCTTGAACATGGGGCGCGATGGGCGTTGATGATGTGACCGCCCCCCGACGGCATCGATGTGCCAAGGTGGGTCTACAATGATCCACAAAGGAGGACGGTCATGTCGGAGATTATCACGGTCGGGCTCGACCTGGCGAAGAATGTGTTCCAAGCGCACGGGGCTGACGCCTCAGGTCGGGCAGTGCTTCGCAAGAAGCTGAGACGGCATCAGGTCCTTGAGTTTTTCGGACAACTGCCAGCCTGCGTCGTCGCGATGGAAGCCTGTGGCGGTGCGCATTTCTGGGGTCGCGAGATCGGGAAGCTCGGCCACGACGTGCGGCTCATCCCGCCCGCCTACGTGAAGCCCTTCGTGAAGCGTCAGAAAAACGATGCGGCCGATGCCGAGGCGATCTGTGAGGCCGCACTGCGCCCGACGATGCGCTTCGTGCCTGTGAAGAGCGAAGAGACGCAGGGCGCGGCGATGGTGTTTCGCGTGCGCGAGCTTCTGATCCGGCAGCGGACCCAGACCATCAATTCACTTCGAGGGCATCTGGGCGAGTTCGGACAGGTCGTGCCACAAGGGGCGGCCAACGCGACGAAGCTGATTGCAATCATCGAAGATCCGGAATGCGATCTGCCTGCCGACGCCATCCCTACGCTCAAGGTTCTGGTCGTGGCACTGGCGCAGTTGGAGGCAGAGATCGGCAAGCTCGATACCGAGATCGCCCGTCGCGCCAAGGAGAACGACGTCGCGCGGCGGCTGATGACGGTGCCCGGTATCGGCCCGCTGATCGCCACGGCCATTGCGACCCTTGCGCCGCCGCCCGAGACCTTCCGCAAGGCCCGGGATTTTGCTGCTTGGCTCGGCCTCACGCCCCGCCAGCATTCGACGGGCGGCAAACAAAGGCTCGGGGCCACGACGAAGATGGGCGAGCGATCACTGAGGCGTCTGCTGATCATTGGCGCCAACAGCGTCATCATCAAACGGCACGTCCATGCCGCAGCCAGACCAGGCTCGTGGCTGGCCGGGATGCTGACGCGCAAGCCGCCAATGCTGGTGCGGGTGGCGCTGGCGAACAAGATGGCGCGCATCGTCTGGGCCCTGATGGCCCGGGGAGGCGTCTACCAGTCTCCGGTCGTGGCGGCATAAGCCGACCATCGGTCGCGAGGACGTCGAAGCGGAAGAGGGCAAGGAGAAGTTTGGCGCAACGGTCGTGAGACGGGATCAGAGGAACCAGCCTGCAACAAAGTGCCACCGAGCACGCGGCGTTGATTTGGAGCCTGATCCGCGAACACCATACGGGCCCGCGGCATCTGTGAGGTCGCATCATGAGGCCGGACATATGTCAGCACCCGACAACGCGTCATAAAATGCTTCAAAATCCCTCTTGCGCTTGGGGCGGTTACATATGTTGCAGAAGTCAGCGGCGGAGCGAGCAGCCCCTTTTCCCTTTTGGTTCAGGCAACGCGTTCGATCTCGGCGGTGCCGAGCGCGTTAAAGCGGTTCATGAGGGCAATTCGGATGTGGATTTCGGCGGTTTGGCGGTCCGGGTCACGTGATGCGATCCTCTCGCCAAAAGCCTTCAAGCATCGCATCTTCGCCTCGACCCGACTTCGGGCATGATAGCCGGTCCAGCGCTTCCAGATGGTTCGGCCGAGACGTTGTGTCGCGCGACGGATCTCGTTGCGGGCTTTGGCAGCGGGGCAATCCTCCCGCCATCGCCGCCCATTCTTGCGAATGGGGATGATCGCGGTGCCGCCGCGCTCCAGGATCGCGGTGTGGCAGCGGCGCATGTCGAACGCGCCGTCTCCGGTCACGGTGCCGATCGTCTCATTGGGCGGGATCTGGTCCAGGAGATCCGGCAGAACGGGACTGTCACCCTTGTCGCTGGAGGTGAACTCCACCGCGCAGATGTCCCCGGTGGCGGTATCCATTGCCAGATGGACCTTGCGATACTGGCGTCGGCGGTGGGTGCCATGCTTGCGCGCCAGCCATTCCCCATCGCCTAAGAACTTGATCACTGTGCTGTCGACCAACAGGTTGAGGGGGCCTGCCGCGCGACGGCTCAGCTCAATGAAATGCTGACCTGGATGGAAAGCCACCCGTTCCCCTTCCTTTGGACAGCCAACTTCGTCGAAAAGCAGGCATTTTTCACAGAATGACTGTTCCAAAAATCAGCGCTATCTACCTCGGCAGTTGTCGCGTTGCCCTTAAATCTGAGACGAGTCACTTTCGGCGTCGAGTTTTGCCCTTAATTGCGAGATTAGGCTGTCATGGGGCCTTTGCTTCTCGCGCGCCTTTGCGCGATGTGATCAACCGCAGCAAGCAGGCGTTGTTCCTTCTCGAAGGCGCGCAAGAGAGCAACCTTTGCATAGTCGTCGATGCCGGAGCTTGAGATGGCCGCTTTGATCAGTGGACGAGATTGGGCTGCATCAATGGCAGCAAGGCAAAACAGCCTCACTTCCGGTTTGTGGCTGTGAAGAGCAAACAACGGCTTCCCGTGGCAGCCCTTAAGTGACATGGCAAATGTGACTGCGCGCATTGCGCGCCGAAGTTGTCTGGGCCCGCGTGATCGCGCGGCGTGTTCCAGAATCTCTGCCCCGCGGCGCGCTCGGTACTTCAATTTTCTGGATATTTGTTCCCCACCGGTTTTGCCAAGGGTCTGCAAAAGTCTCGTCCCGCAAACTTGGCAGTCGAATGCCCAGGCCCGCCTCCAATGCCTGAGCGAAAGACCCTCTCGGGCGCATTGCGGGCAATGCTGGAATGGTATCTGGGCCGTCAGCAAGGCTTCTCGTGGCGTCATTGCCGGAAAGGTCAAAGATCGCACAACATCTGGGCCGACACGTGCGGTGCTGGCAATCTTCTCTGCCGCAGCCGCGTCGATGCTGAAGTCCAAGGCGGTGCCATGCGTGGTGTCGATCTCGATATGAGCCAGCAGTTCGGCGTGATCACAGTAGTTGGCCGCCGCCAGCCGAGATAACCAACCTGACAACAACTCGTCTGGCAGCGGCGCGACAGTCTTCGGGAGCGGTCGCGGCGTCACACCCCGGACTTCTCGAGCCGCCGATGTGCGTTTGCATGGCGCGACCAAACCGGCGTCCATTTCGCGATTGCGTCATCAGTGATGCATTCATCACCAGTGACAATGGCGTCGATGGAGAGATTCTTGATCAGGGCGAAGATGCGCGAGGTCACTCCGCCGGTCAGCGCAAGTATCTGTTTGAGCGACTTGACCTTCAGATTGGATTTCTTCTCGAGGGGCATTGCCGCGATGAGTGTCTGGATCATGTCCGAGAACTCGGCATCGTCGCGCCAGTTTGGCAGGTGATGTTCGTCCAGCCGCCTGGCAAGCTGGATATCACCACGGATGGCATCAACGGCCTCGCTGACGCCAAGGCAGACCAGCGACACTTCGAGTTCATTGCTGAGATACCGAAGGACATTGAGAAAGCGGCGCTGTTCACGGTGGGTCCCGGCCAAGAGATTGTGGACCTCGTCGATCATGATCATCCGCAGGCCAAGATCGCGCAGGAGCGAGATGACACGGACCTCAAGGGAAGCCACATTTTGAGCGCGGGCGCTCAGTGCCGTCGCCGGGGCGCCGACGGCGGCAAGGATGTGCAGGTAGAACCGCCGTTCGTCGGGTGCCGGTGGCGCTTGCAAGAGCAACAACGGTGTGCGGGTGATGCCTGACGCCGGATCGTATTCTGGTGCGTATTTGCGCGACAGGTTTCGGGCGATCATCGTCTTTCCGATCCCGGACGCGCCATGCACAAGAAGCCCAGGCATACGGGTTTGCCGTGGCGCTTCGATCATACCCTGCAAGCGGTCCAACACCTGTTCGGCCCGCGGAAAGCCGATCCAGATATCCGATTGAATGAGGGCGATCCGACCGTCTTCCTCAGTTGCCCCTGCCCTCAATTCACCATCTCTCCACCTTGAACAATGGGCGCGATGTATCACCCGTATCGATCGGGCGCAGCCCTTCGGTTGTCGCGACAGCCGAGTTGGTGCCGTCCAATGTCCCTTTTCTTTCACGGGATCGGCGTTCTGCTTTCGTCAGGCCCCGGCTCTCAGCCTCGATCTGGCGTTGTTGTCGGATCAGCTCAGCCAGGACCAGTTCATTGGACCCGGACTTGCCAAGTGCACGAGCCTTCCTCATCGCATCTCGATATTCCCATAGTGACACGGGCGGAATTTCCAGGTTTCTGTACCGCGCCTCAACATATCGGCCATCTTCCAGTTCAACCCAGATCATTGAGATATCGCGAGGGTCGTAGCGAACAACCACCTTTCCATCGCCGCGCCCAATGTGGCCAGCAAGGGCATCGGACCAGTACCGTATCTGGAACAGATGGATGCCGTCACGCCTGACTTTGCGCAGTTCGCTGGGCAGGAAGCTCACCTGAAAGGCTTCCATCTCGAAAGGGATGTCGCCCGTCATTTGCTCTGAGAGCGCTTCCCATTTGGCAACGGGCGTACAGCCAAGGCTTGAATGAATGCTGTTGTTGTAACGGCAGATTTCCAGAGCAAACCAGTGATCGAATTCGCTCAAGGTCATCGTGGCCATTCCTTCGGCGTCATAGTCGCCCTTGGCCGCGATCGAGGATTGCGTTGTTCCCGGCAACAGGTGAACGGCCCCCATCATCGTCCCGATCAACCGTTCGATGTGACCTCCGAAGTGAGGGCTTCCCGGCGGTCGATAGACCAGATCGATCCCCCATTCCGCACAGGCCGACCGAAAGGCCCGTGACCTGAAATCGTGGCCATTATCGACGTGGATGCTGTGCGGTTTGCCCTGTGCGGGCCAAGGAACACTGCACACCAATTCAGCCAGAAGTTCCGCCTTCGGGGCCACCGCCTGCGTCAGGCAAAGCGCCACTGACAGACGCGAAGGTGCCTCGAGAGAGGCGTAGTATCCGGTTACCATCCGCGTTGCTATATCGATCGCCAGCGTGACCCAAGGCCGGCCAATTGGTTGACGCTCAAAACTGTCGACAAGAATGATGTCCGCAGGCGTATGGTCGATTTGCACGATCTCCAGTGGCTGAATGGCCTTGTTCTCGCCTGTGACCGGCGCAAGCTTCTGGCGTGCCGCCTTTGCGCCTTCTCGTGCCTTCACAACTTCGCGGGCATCCATTGCGTCAAGACGGCTCTGAACCGTCCGCCGTGTCGGTGGCTGCAAGCCCTGTTGCCAGCAGGCGCTGCGGATCTCTGTCACGACGCGTGAGAGGCTGGATCGTTCCCGGCGCAAGAAATAACGGCGAAGATGCTCTTCGATCACCGCTTCGACCTTGCTGGATATCAAGGTCGTACCGGCCGGGCGGCCCCGTTTTCGCGGAGCCAGAGCGCTGGTGCGCCCACCCTCTTCCGCCAGCCGCTTTATCCAACGCCAGACCGTCGCCCTGCTGACACCAAGCTCCCAAACGGCGTCCTTGATGCCACTTTCCAGCCTGCCAGTACCTTTGAGATATGCCTGAACAAGCGGACGCAGAACGGCGGCCCTGCGTGCCTCTTCAGCACCAACGGCAACGGAGTCTTTGCCATCATCATCCATCGATACTTGCCGCACATGTCTGTGAACCCTGTCGCAGGTTTAAGGGCAAAAGTATCGGAATTAAAGGCGAAATCTCATATTTAAGGGCAAAGTATAGCCGCTGATTTCGTTGGATTTCGCATCTCACAATTAAGGGCT
>NZ_JAUCCQ010000019.1:0-45564 GCF_034676075.1 Pararhodobacter sp.
CTGCAAATATCCACGGGGTTTCCAAAGGGGGGCGTGCCCCCCTTTGGCGAGGGGGTCCGGGGGGCGAGTAGCCCCCCGGTTCGGCCTACGGCAATACCTCGCCCGGCACGGGCGGCACCGTTCCCCCCAGCGCCCGGGTGATGGTGGTCACATTGGCGACGATCATCCCCGGCCAGGTCTCGGCCCCCGATCCGACCTCGCCCAGAGCGTCGGAATAGAGCGAGCCGCCGATTTCGAGTGTATGGCCCTTCGAGGCTGCGGCTTCGACCAGGGCGCGGACGGCGCGGGGGTTGAGCGTGGTCTCGATGAAGGCGGCGGGCACGCGCCGGGCGGCGGCGAGGTCGGCGGTCGCGTCGATATCGGCGATCGAGGGTTCGCTTTCGGTGGAAATCCCCTGGATCGCCGCATTCTCCAGCCCGTAGCGGTGCGAGAAATACTGGAAGGCGTCATGCGCGGTCAGCAGGATCCGCTGTTCGGCCGGGATCGAGTCCAGCGCCTCGGCTGCCCAGGCATCGAGCGCCGCCGCCCGCGCCATCTCGGCGTCGCGGCCCCGGGCAATGGCCTCGGCGCAGTCGGGCGCCATCCCGGTCAGCACCTCGGCCAGCGCCGGAAAGGTCGTGGCCCAGAGCGAAGGATCCATCCAGATATGCGGATCGGGCGCCTCGCCATGGGTGAGGAGCCTGTCCGCCGGGACGCTGGCGCCCAGGACCGCCGCCCCCACCCGTTCCAGGACCGAGCCGAGCCGCCCCTCCAGCCCCAGCCCCAGCGCGACGATCCGGTCGGCCTCGCGCAATCTGGCGATGTCGGAGGGCCGCGCCTGATAGAGATGCGGGTCGAGGCCGGGGCCGATCAGCACCTCGACCCTGACGCACTCGCCCGCCATCCGCTGCGCCGGGTCGCCGATCATGCCGATCGTCGCCAGCAGCACCGGCTCGGCCGCCGCGGGGGTGGCGAGGCCGAGGGCAAGGGTGAGGGCAGCAAGGCCAGTGCGCATGGGGGGCTCCGTTGTTGTTGGAGAAATGTAGTCAAGGCTACACTCTGTGTCAACTTCTACAAATGAGCGGCGTGCCAAGCTCACTGATCGGAAATCCCGATCAAATGGGCGCGGAGAGGCGAATTGCTCTCGGCCCGCCGCTGCGCTCAAATGGCGGGCAAGCGGAGGCAGGTCATGGTCGAAACAGCGCGTGTGGTCATCATCGGGGGCGGGGCGGTCGGAGCCTCGGCGCTTTACCATCTGGCGCTGAAGGGCTGGACCGATTGCCTGCTGCTGGAGCGCAATGAATTGACCGCGGGCTCGACCTGGCATGCGGCGGGGAATGTGCCGACTTTCTCCTCCTCCTGGTCGATCATGAACATGCAGCGGTATTCGGCGGGGCTTTACCGGGGCCTCGGCGCGGCGGTCGATTACCCGATGAACTACCATGTCACCGGCTCCGTCCGCCTTGGCCACAGCGACGAGCGGATGCGCGAGTTCCAGAAGGTGGTCGGCATGGGCCGGTATCAGGGGATGGATCTCGCAACCCTCGGGCCGGACGAGATCCGCGCGAAATACCCGTTCCTCGAAACGCACGACCTCAAGGGCGCGCTCTACGATCCCTATGACGGCGATATCGACCCGGCACAGCTGACGCAGGCGCTGGCGGCCGGGGCCCGGCAGCTGGGTGCGCGGATCGAGCGGTTCCGGCCCGTCACCGGCGTCCGGCGCGACAACGGCGAATGGGTGCTGGAGACGCCGAAGGGCGAGGTGCGTTGCGAGTACGTGGTGAACGCGGGCGGCTATTACGCGGGCCGCGTCGGCGCGATGTTCGGCCGCCGGGTGCCGATGATGGTGATGAGCCACCAGTACCTGCTGTTCGACACGATCCCCGAGCTGGAGCAATGGACCCGCGATACCGGCCACAAGCTGCCGCTGCTGCGCGATGTCGACAGTTCCTATTACCTGAGGCAGGAGAAGATGGGCTTCAACCTCGGCCCCTACGAGGATCCCTGCCGTGCCCATTGGGCCAGCCCCGACGATCCGATGCCCGAGGATTTCAGTTTCCAGCTCTATCCCGACGATCTGGAACGGCTGGAATGGCATATCAACGACGCCATGGCCCGGGTGCCTTTGCTGGAGAAGGCCAACCTCCAGAAGGTCATCAACGGCCCGATCCCCTATACGCCCGATGGCAATCCGCTGATCGGCCCGATGCCGGGCGTGCCGAATGCCTTCGAGGCCTGCGTCTTCACCTTCGGCATCTGTCAGGCGGGGGGCGCGGGCAAGGTGCTGGCCGAATGGGTGACCGAGGGCGGCACCGAATGGGATATGTGGTCCTGCGATCCCCGCCGCTTCACCGGCTGGGAGGATGACGCCTATTGCCTCGCCAAGGGCAAGGAGATTTATGGCCACGAATACGGCATCCATTTCCCCATGGCGCGCTGGCCCGCCGCGCCCGACCGCAAACTCTCGCCGGTCCATGAGCGGCTGAAGGCTCTGGGCGCGCAATTCGCGCCCTATAACGGCTGGGAACGGGCGGAATATTTCGCGGCGCCGGGCGATGATACCTCGTGGGAAGCCACGCAGACCTTCCGCCGCGACGGCCCCTGGGCGGCGCGCATTCAGGCCGAATGCGAGGCGGTGCGCGACGGCTGCGGCGTGCTGGACCTGCCGGGTTTCACCCGTCTGCGGCTCAAGGGCCCCGGCGCGCGCGCCCATCTCGACAGCCTGACCGCCTCGCGCATCCCGGCGCCGGGGCGCATCGGGCTTATCTATTTCGCCGATGCGCGCGGGCGGATCGTCACCGAAATGAGTGTCCTGCCCTTCAGCGACGAGGAGATCGGCGTGATCACCGCCGCCGTCGCCCAGAGCCACGACGCCGACCTCCTGCGCAAGGACCTGCCCGAGGGCGTGGTGCTGGAGGATTTCTCGGACCTGATCCATTGCTTCATCGTCACCGGCCCGAAAGCCCGCGACATCCTCGCCCCGATCACCGAAGGCGATCTGACGCTGCCCTGGCTCTCGGTCCAGTATCAGGCCAAGGTCGCGGGCAAGGACGTGGCGCTGGTTCGCGTCTCCTTCGCCGGTGAACTGGGGTGGGAGGTGCATTGCGACCGCGCCGATGCGCCCGCCATCTATGACGCGATCCTTGCGCAGGGCGCCGTCCCCTTCGGCATGAAAGCCCTGAATTCGCTGAGGATTGAGAAGGGCTATCGCGCCTGGAAGGGGGACCTTTCCACCGATTACTCGCTGCTGGAGGGCGGGCTCGAGCGCTTCATCGATTGGTCGAAGGAATTCCCGGGCAAGGCGGCGCTGGAGCGCGAACGCCAGCAGGGCCCGGCGAAACGCTTCACCATCCTCACCGTCGACGCCCCTGACTTCGACCCACCCTACGTGGCCAATGTCTGGGCGGGCGAGCGGATCGTGGGCGAAGTGACCTCGGCCGCCTGGGGCTACCGGACCGGCGCCTGCGTGGCGCTGGCGATGATCGCGAGCCAGCACACGACGCCGGGCACCGCCCTTGAGGTCGAAATCTACGGCAGCCGCCACAAGGCGCTGGTAGAAGGGGCCGGTCCGCTCTGGGACGCAGGGAATGAAAGGCTCCGCTCATGATCACTTTGCCGCAAATACGCACGGGGGTTTCCAAAGGGGGAGTGTACTCCCCCTTTGGCGAGGGGGGCCCGGGGGGGCGAGCAGCCCCCCCGATCACCCTCCTCGACGGCGGCATGGGTCAGGAACTCATCCACCGCGCCGGGGATCAGCCGACGCCGCTCTGGGCCACGCGGGTGATGATCGACCATCCCGGCATGGTGCAGGCGGTGCATGACGATTACTTCGCCGCCGGTGCCAGCCTGGCGACGACCAATACCTATGCCCTGCACCACGACCGGTTCCTGAAATTCGGCCTCGACCACCGCTTTCTCGATTTCTACGAGGCCGCGCTTTCCGAGGCCGAGGCGGCGCGGGCGAAGCATGGGCGGGGGCTGCTCGCCGGGTCGATGGGGCCGCTCGTTGCCTCCTACCGGCCCGAGACCCTGCCGCCCCATGCCGAGGCGGTGGCGAAATACGCCGAGGTCGCGGCCATCATGGCGCCGCGGGTGGACCTGCTGATCGGGGAAACCGTCGCCTCGCTCGCCCATGCCAGGGCGCTGATCGAGGGCGCGAAGCAAGGCGCGCCGGACACACCGCTCTGGCTCTCGGTCACGGTCGAGGATCGCGACGGCACCCTGCTGCGCTCGGGCGAGACGCTCGCCGATCTCGCGCCGCTTCTGGAGGGCGTCGACGCGGTGCTGGCCAATTGCTCGGCGCCCGAGGCGATGGATCAGGCGATGCCGGTGCTCGGATCCTTCGGCCGCCCCTTCGGCGCCTATGCCAACGGTTTCCAGCTGATCACCTCGGATTTCCTCAAGGACAATGCCACGGTCGATGCGCTGACCAACCGCCCGGAACTGACGCCCGAACGCTATGCCGATTTCGCCCTGGGCTGGGTCGGGCAGGGGGCGACGCTGGTCGGTGGCTGCTGCGAGACCGGACCTGCCCATATCGCCGAACTCGCCCGCCGCCTGCGCGCGGCCGGTCACACCATCCGCTGAGGCCTTGCCATGACGCTCCCCACCCATGCCCGTGTCGTCATCATCGGTGGGGGCGTCTCGGGTTGCTCGGTCGCCTATCATCTGGCGAAAGCGGGCTGGACCGACATCGTGCTCCTGGAGCGCAAGCAGCTGACCTCGGGCACCACCTGGCATGCGGCGGGGCTGATCGGGCAATTGCGCGGGTCGCGGAACATGACGCGGCTCGCGCGCTATTCGGCGGATCTTTACGTGAAGCTGGAGGCCGAGACCGGGATCGCCACGGGGATGCGCCAGACCGGCTCCATCTCCGTGGCGCTGACCGAGGCCCGGCGGGAGGAACTCTACCGTCAGGCGGCGCTGGCCCGGGCCTTCGACGTCGACGTAACCGAGATCAGCCCGGCCGAGGTCAAGGCGATGTACCCGCATCTGAACGTGGGCGATGTGGTGGGGGCCGTGCATCTGCCGCTCGATGGCCAATGCGACCCCGCGAACATCGCCATGGCGCTGGCCAAGGGCGCGCGGATGCGCGGCGCGGTGATTCAGGAAGGCGTCAAGGTAACGAAGGTGCTGGACGATGGCGCCAAGGTCACCGGCGTCGCCTATGAGGGGCCGGAGGGGCCGGGCACCATCGCCTGCGAGCATGTGGTGAATTGCGGCGGCATGTGGGGCCGCGACCTCGCCGCGCAATCCGGCGTCACGCTGCCCCTGCACGCGGCCGAACACTTCTATCTGGTAACCGAACCGATCGAGGGGCTGGGCCGCCTGCCGGTGCTGCGCGTCCCCGACGAATGCGCGTACTACAAGGAGGACGCGGGCAAGATGATGCTCGGCGCCTTCGAGCCCAAGGCCAAGCCCTGGGGCATGGGTGGCATCCCCGAGGATTTCTGCTTCGACAGCCTGCCCGAGGATTTCGAGCATTTCGAGCCGATCCTCGGCATGGCCATGAACCGGATGCCGCTGTTCCAGACGGCCGGCATCCATACCTTCTTCAACGGGCCGGAAAGTTTCACCCCCGACGACCGCTATTACCTCGGCCCGGCGCCGGAGCTGGGGAATTACTGGGTGGCGGCGGGGTATAATTCGGTGGGGATCGTGTCCTCGGGCGGGGCCGGGATGGCGCTGGCCAGCTGGATGAATGAGGGCGAGGCGCCCTTCGACCTCTGGGAGGTGGATATCCGCCGCGCCCAGCCCTTCCAGAAGAACCGCCGCTACCTGAAAGAGCGGGTGACGGAAACGCTGGGCCTGCTCTATGCCGATCACTTCCCCTTCCGGCAGGTGGAGACCGCCCGCGGCGTCCGCCGCTCGCCCCTGCACGAGGCGCTGAAGGCGCGGGGCGCGGTGTTCGGGGAAGTTGCGGGGTGGGAACGCGCCAATTGGTTCGCGCGGCCGGGTCAAGAGCGGGAATACCGCTACGCCTGGGGTCGGCAGAACTGGTTCGAGAACCAGAAGGCCGAGCATCTGGCGGTCCGCAATGGCGTGGGCCTCTTCGACATGACCTCGTTCGGCAAGATCCGGGTCGAGGGGCGGGATGCCTGCGCCTTCCTGCAGGGCGTCTGCGCCAATGACATGGACGTGCCGCCGGGGCGGATCGTCTATACGCAGATGCTGAACGAGAAGGGCGGGATCGAGAGCGATCTGACGGTGACGCGGCTCACGGAGACCGCCTTCCTGCTGGTGGTGCCGGGGGCGACGCTGCAACGGGATCTGGCGTGGCTCAGGCGCCATGTCGGAGAGGCCTTCGCCGTCATCACCGATGTCACGGCGGGCGAGGCGGTGCTGTGCTTGATGGGGCCGCAGGCGCGGGACGTGCTGGCGCGCGTGACCCCCGCCGCCCTGGATAGTGCTGCTTTCCCCTATGGTACGGCGCAGGAGATCGAGCTGGGCATGGGCCTCGGCCGGGCGCATCGGGTGAGCTATGTGGGCGAACTCGGTTGGGAGCTTTATGTGCCCACCGATCAGGCCGCGCATGTCTTCGAGAGCCTGATGGAGGCCGCGCCGGAGATCACGCTTTGCGGTCTGCATACGCTGGACAGCTGCCGGATCGAGAAGGCCTTCCGTCATTGGGGCCATGACATCACCGACGAGGATCATGTGCTGGAAGCGGGCCTCGGCTTCGCCGTGAAGCCGGCCAAGGGCGCGTTCATCGGCCGCGAGGCGGTGCTGCGCAAACAGGAGGCGGGGCTGGAGCGGCGGATGGTGCAGTTCCTGCTGCAGGACCCCGACGCCATGGCCTACCACAACGAGCCGATCTGGCGGGATGGCCGGATCGTCGGCACCGTCACCTCGGGCAATTACGGGCATGCCCTCGGGGGCTCGGTCGCCCTGGGCTATGTGCCGGTGGAAGGCGGTTTCGACGGCGTGTTCGAGATCGACATCGCCGGGCGGCGGGTGCCGGCCAGGGCCTCGCTGAGCCCGCTCTATGACCCGAAAGCCTTGCGCGTTCGGATGTGACGAAGGCCGGGGGGCTGCCGCCCCCAGAGAACGTAAGAAGGCGGGGGGCTGCCGCCCCCCGCACCCCCTGCCCAAAGGGGGGAGCACGCTCCCCCCTTTGGAAACCCCCCGTGGATATTTGGAGAACAAAGATGGGCGAAGAAGTCTGTGCTCCGGTGAAGGCGCGGCGCAGCGGGGGGCGGGGGGCGCGGGTCGCCCTGCGCGCGGCACCCTTGGAGGAGGGGAAGCGCCCGGTCAGGGCGGGCCTGCCGGGGGGGCAGTATTCCCCCCTGAGCGAGGCCGCTGTGCTGCGCATCCATCAGGCTGCGCTGGAGGCCTTGGAGGTGGTGGGGCTGGCCAATGCCCCGGCCTCGGGCGTCGAGGTCATGACGCGGGCGGGCGCGGTGCTGGGCGATGACGGGCGGCTCCGCTATCCGCGGGCGCTGGTCGAGGACATGCTGGCCAAGGCGGCGCGCGGGATCACGCTGCATGGCCGCGACCCGCGGCACGATCTGCATCTGGAGGGGACGCGGGTCCATTACGGCACGGCGGGGGCGGCGGTGCATGTGGTCGATCTGGCGACGCTCGACTACCGCGAGTCCACCGCGCAGGACCTGCATGACGCGGCGCGGATCGTGCAGCATCTGGACAATGTGCATTTCTTCCAGCGGATCTGCGTCTGTCGCGATGTGACCGACAATTTCGACATGGATATCAACACGCTCTATGGCGCTTTGGCGGGGACGACCAAGCATGTGGGCACCTCGTTCAGCGACCCGTCGCATGTGACGGGCTGTTTCGAGCTGCTGCACCTGGTGGCGGGGGGCGAGGAGGCCTGGCGCGCCCGGCCCTTCGTGAGCAATTCCAATTGCTTCGTCGTGCCGCCGATGAAATTCGCCGAGGAAAGCTGCATCACCATGGAGGCCTGCATCCGCGCGGGCATGCCGGTCCTGCTGCTCAGCGCAGGGCAGGCGGGGGCGACCAGCCCGGCGCCGATCGCCGCCTCGATCGTGCAGGCGGTGGCGGAATGCCTCGCGGGGGTGGTCTATGTCAACGCCATCGCCCCCGGCCATCCGGCAATCTTCGGCACCTGGCCTTTCGTCAGCGACCTGAGGACCGGGGCCATGTCGGGGGGCAGCGCCGAACAGGCCCTGCTGACCGCGGGCTGCGCGCAGATGCACCGCTTCTACGGGTTGCCGGGCGGCGCGGCGGCGGGGATCGCCGACAGCAAGCTGCCCGATATGCAGGCGGGCTGGGAGCAGGCGATTTCCAACACGCTGGCCGGGCTGTCGGGGCTGAACATGGTTTATGAGGCGGTCGGCATGCATGCCTCGCTGCTGGGCTTCAGCTTCGAATCGCTGGTGCTGGGCGATGACCTGCTGGGGCAGGCGCTGCGCTGCGTGCGGGGGATCGACGTGACCGAGGATGCGGTCAGCCTCGATGTCATGAAACAGGTTTGTCTGGGCGGGCCGGGCCATTACCTCGGCTCGGATCAGACGCTGAAGCTGATGCAGACCGAATACATCTACCCAGTGCTGGGAAACCGGATGAGCCCCAAGGAATGGAACGAGGCCGGGCGGCCGCTGCTGCTGGACGAGGCGCAGAAGCGGGTGGCCGAGATCCTGGCCCGCGCGCCCTGCCAGATCGACCCGGCCACGGATCTGGCGATCCGCAGCCGGTTCAACATTCACTTCCGCTGAGGCTCAGCGCGAGATCAGCACCGAGCATTGCGCGTGGCGCACCACGCGGGCGGCGGTCGAGCCGATGAAATAATCGCTGAGCCCCGGGCGGTGCGAGGCGATCATGATCAGATCGGCGCCGGTGTCGTCGGCGCATTGCAGGATCTGGCTGGCCGGGGCGCCGGTGCGGATCTCGGACTGGACATCGGCGCTGACGCCATCGGCCAGAAGGCCCAGCTCGACCCTTGCCTCGGCCTGGCGGCGGTCGTTCAGGTCGCGCGGCAGTTCGGCGGCGATATAGCTCGGCACATCCTCCAGGACGTGCAGCAGCCGGATCACGCCGCCGGCATCCAGCAGTTGAACGGCCTTGTCGATCAGGGCCTTGCCGGCTTCGCCATGGCTGAGGTCGACGGCGACGATGATGTGTTTGTACATGGTCTTCTCTCCAGTTCGCGTAGGGTGAAGATAGGGCCGAGGATCGCCCCCGGACATGATCTGGGTCAAGGTCTTGCCAGTCTTGCGCCCCGGGCTAGGGCACGGGCGATCCCCAGAAGCACCAGTCCGGCCAGCGCGAAGCCGAGGCAGAGCCCGGCGATGTTCAGCGCGATGCGCGTGGCACCGAACCGGCCGACATCGAGGAAGAAATAGGGATAGATCCCGTCGATCTGGCCCCTGAGCAGCGCATAGAGGCAATAGCCTGCGGGCCAGATCAGCCAGCGCGGCACATCGGCCAGCGTCAGGGCCCGCCCGCCCCAGCCCAGCCACCAGAGCACGGCGAAGAGCGGCGTCAGCGTGTGCAGCCAGAGATCGGCCCAGAAGGTCAGCCCGGTCAGCGGCGCCTCGGGCGCCAGCAGCAGATGGAAGACGAGGCCGACCATGCCGATCGACAGCACGACCCCCGCCATCCAGCCGTCGCCCGGGTTCCGGCCCGATGCGAAGAGGGCGAAGCTGACGAAGACCAGCGCATTGGTCAGGATGGTGAAGAACCGTCCCAGCGCCCAGAGGCGCAGCAGCGGGTCGGCCAGCCCTTCGGTCGCGCCGCTGGCGAGGAATTGCAGGACCAGCCCGCACAGGGCGGCCAGGGCGACGAGGGCGGCGAGATTTCGGGACATGACACCTCCGGGTTGAAAGGGCAGGATACAAGCGCCGCGAAAGATGTCACGCGGCTTGGCGGGGGCTCGGGCATGGACATTCTGTCGGTTTCGGTTTTCGCGCTGGCGCTTCTGTTGGCGGCGGGCACGCCCGGCCCCTCGATCGCGGCGTTGGTGGCACGCGTGCTGTCGCGCGGCTGGCGTGAGGTGATGCCTTTCGTGCTGGCGATGTGGCTGGGTGAACTCATCTGGCTGCTGACGGCGCTGGCGGGGCTGGCGACGCTGGCGCAGACCTTCCACTGGCTGTTTGCCGGGCTGAAATGGCTGGGCGTGGCCTATCTGGTCTGGCTTGCCTGGAGCATGTGGCGCGCGCCGGGGGAGGGTGGCGCGGCGGAATTGCCGCGCCGGGGATCGGCCTGGTCGATGTTCGGGGCGGGGATGGCGGTGACGCTGGGCAATCCGAAGATCATGCTCTTCTATCTGGCGCTGCTGCCGACGCTGCTGGACACGCGGAGCCTGGGCTGGGGCGAGGCCGGGCTGCTGGCGCTGGTCACGCTGGCGGTGCTGGCGGTGGCGGATCTGGGCTGGATCCTGCTGGCGCAGCATGCCCGCAGGCTCCTCAGGACGCCGCGCGCGATTCGCCTGTCCCAGCGGCTGAGTGCCCTGGTCATGGGCGGCGCGGCGGCAGCGATTGCCGCAAAGGCGTGATACCGCCGATTTTCCACCCCGATGGTTGATCGGCCGGGCGGCGGCTTTCTATGGTGGCGCTGACAGGGACCAAAGGGGAATCGCCGATGCGGCTTATCGCGGCGGCCATCATCGGGGCGGGGCTGGGCGGCGCGGCGCTGGCCGAATGCGCGCTGCCCGAACCCAGCGCCCCGGCCAGCGGCTGGCAGGTGATCGAGGGCGAGGATTTCGCCTTCACCGCTGAAAACCCGGCCTTTCCCGGTCTCACGGTCGATCTGACCATGGATGCGCCGGTCATCCCCGAGGTGCTGGATTTCGTGCGGCTCGACCGCTACGGCGGGCGGGTGGCGCTGCTGCAATATTTCTCGGGCGATCCGGGGACCTAGGCGCTGGTGACGATGGTGCGCAACGCGGTCATCGACCTTGGCACCGGGCAGACGCTGGCCACGCCGCTCTATTCCGCCGATTGCCAGCCCATCGCCTGGACCTGGTTCCCCGATTACATCGAGATCGCCGACGCGGCGCTGGTCGAGCGGATCCGCTTGCCCGCCATCGATTGAGCGGCGCTCAGCCGAAGGCGCGGCCGATCAGGCCGAAGATCCGCGCCAGCTGGCCCAGAAGCCGGGCGAATTCCGGGCTGACATAGGCGAGGGCCAGGAAGGCGGTGGCGACGGCCAGGACGATCAGCCAGATCGTCACGTTTTGCGACATGGGGCACCCGATGCTGGAAGCTGGGCGCATCCTGCCATGAAAAAGGGCGGCCGTCGCGGGCCGCCCTTCGCTGTTTCGGGTGAGAGTGGTTCAGCCCCGTGCGCGGCGGCCGCCCCGGCGGCCCGAGGAGGCGGCCGAGGCCGCGGCCGAGGCTTCGGCGAAGGTGGCGCCCGCCTGCATGGCTTCCAGCACCTTGGCCAGACGGATCCATTCGCCGCCGTTCGAATCGTGGTCCATCAGCAGGTTGGCGGCGCGGATCGCCTCCATCTCCTGATGGCGGACCGGGTTCATGATCGCCGAGGTCATGCCGGCGCCGATGGCCATGGGCAGGAAGGCGCCGTTGATGCCGTGCCGGTTGGGCAGCCCGAACGAGATGTTCGAGGCGCCGCAGGTCGTGTTCACACCCAGCTCGTCGCGCAGGCGCTTGACCAGCGCGAAGACCTGCCGCCCGGCCGAGGCCATGGCACCGACCGGCATCACCAGCGGGTCGACCACGATGTCATGCGCCGGGATACCGAAATCGGCGGCGCGCTCGACGATCTTCTTGGCCACGGCGAAGCGGACGTCGGGGTCCTGCGAGATGCCGGTGTCGTCGTTCGAGATGGCGACCACCGGGACGTTGTATTTCTTGACCAGCGGCAGGACCAGTTCCAGACGCTCTTCCTCGCCCGTGACCGAGTTCAAGAGCGGGCGACCCTGCGCGGCTTTCAGCCCCTCTTCCAGCGCGCCGGGGACCGACGAGTCGATGCACAGCGGCACATCGGTGATCGCCTGGATCCGCTCGATCAGCGCCTTCATCAGCGGCGGTTCGACGAAGTTGTTGTCGGCGTAACGCGGGTCTTCGGCCATCTTGTTGGTGAAGACGGCGCCCGAGTTCACGTCCAGCACCGTGGCGCCGCAGATCACCTGCTCCAGCGCGTCCCGCTCGACGGTCGAGAAATCGCCCATCTCCAGCTCGGCCGCCAGTTTCTTGCGGCCGGTCGGGTTGATGCGCTCGCCGATCACGCAGAAGGGTTCGTCAAAGCCGATGATCACGGTCTTGGTGGCAGATTCGAGGACGGTACGGGTCATGAGGAAACTCCTTCTAGGCGCGTGAGGGATTCCTCGAGCGCGGGATCGGTGAAATCGGCAAGGGTGAGGTGGGCGCCCGCGGCCCGGAGCGCCGCATCGTCCAGCGTCGAGCGCAGGCCGATGACGAAGGCCCCGGCGTCGGTGGCGGCGCGGATGCCCGAGGGGCTGTCCTCGAAGGCGATGCAATCGCGGGGCGCGACGCCCAGACGGTCCATGGCGGTCAGATAGGGATCGGGGAAGGGCTTGCCCCGCGCGCAGGTCTCGCCGCTGATCACCACGGCGAAACGGTCCCGCAGGCCGATGGCCGCCAGCATCGCCTCGGCGTTGAGCGGGTTGGCGTTGGTCACCACGGCAAGGCCGAGCCCGGCGTGTTCGGCGCGGTCCAGCAGCCGCCCCAGACCCGGGGTCGCGGGGAAGGGGCGGGGCAGGCGGCGGCGAAACTCCGCTTCCTTGGCGTCGGACAGGCCCTGCGGATCGGCCTCGTCCGGCAGGAAGTCGCGGAACACATCGGTGTTGAGCCGCCCCAGCACATGCCGGTCGTAGAAGGCCTGATCAATCGCGATTCCCCGCGCGGCCATCAGGTCGCGGTAGATGGCGAAATGGATCGGATCGGTGTGCAGCATCGTGCCGTCCAGATCGAACAGCAGCGCGGCGCGGGGCGAGGGCCTCATGCGCGGCCCCCGCAGGATTGCGGGCTCAGCGCAGGCGCTGGCAGGCGTATTCCAGCATCGCGCCCGGATAGGCGCCATCCGGCACATAGGTCCGAAGCGCGCCGGGATCGCCGATCCAGGCCGGGTAGAGCGTGAACGAGGGCACGTTGTTCGGCACGAGCTGCAAATGCAGACCCTGCTGCGAGGGCATGCCCGGCAGGGGGCCGAAAGCCCAGCGCCCGGGCGCCCGGATCTCGCGGATCTGCGGACCGTTCATGCCGGGACCCTGGTTGAGGATCCACGTCCCCTCGGCATAGGCGGTGAAATCGGGCGCCATGTCGACGATCACGTCGACGGTGGCGGGGACCGAGTTGAGGATGCAGCGCCAGCGCCCGGGAATGTACTGGGCCTGCGCAGAGGCAAGGGACGGAATGAGCGCCAGCGCGGCCGGCAACAGAAAACGGAGCATCGCGAAACTCTCTGATCGAAAAGGCAAGGACGGCAGCGTAACCGCTGCCTCCCGCCTTCGACAAATCACGATCCGCGATGCGCTGCATGGTCTCAGGCTGCCTGCGCCGGGCGCTGGCCGTTGCGCTGGGTCCAGTCGGCGTTGGTCTTGATCCCGCCCAGCGGGAAGAAATGCACGGCCTCGATGCCGAAATCGGGGTTCGCGGCCTTGTGCTCGGCCAGTTCGGTGACGAACTCGTCGGGCTCGTAGGGCAGCAACAGTTTGGTCACGTCCATGGCGCGTTTCTGCAGCACCTTGAGCGAGGGGCCGACGCCGCAGGCGATGGCGAATTTGATCAGCGTCTGCAGCTTCGCGGGACCGGCGACGCCGATATGCACCGGCAGGTCGATGCCGTTGGCCTTCAGGTTGTTCACCCAGTCGATGACCGGCTTCGCTTCGAAGCAGAATTGCGTGGCCATGGCCATTTTCGCATCGGTGCGCTCGGAGAACGCCTGTTTCCAGAGCGCCGCTTCCATCACCATCCGGTCCGAGCCGTCGGGGTCGATGTCCTTGTTGCCCTCGGGGTGGCCGGCGACATGCAGCCGTTCGAACCCGTCGAAAGCGCCCGATTCCAGCAGCTGCATGGAGGAGTGGAACTCGCCCTTCTGCTGTTGCGGGTTGCCGGCCAGGATCAGGCCCTGTTTCACCCCGGCCTCGCCCTGATAACGCGCGACCCAATCCGTCAGCATCGCCTTGTCGGCGATGATCCGCGCCGGGAAATGCGGCATCGGCTCATAGCCCTCGGCGCGCAGGCGCTTGGCGGTGGCGACCATGTCCTCGATCGGCGTGCCGTCGATATGGGCGATATAAACCCGCGTGCCCTGGGGCAGGAGGGTGCGGAAATCCTCGATCTTCTCGGCGGTGCGGGGCATCACCTCGATGGAGAACCCATCGAGGAACGCGGCGACCGCGGCCGAGCCGGTGGCACCGGATTTGCGGGCGAAGGGGAAGAGGGCCATGGAAATCTCCCTATGCGCGCCGGTCCCAACCGTCATTGGCGATCAGCGCCTTGATCCTGTCGGTGTCGTATTCCGCTTCCAGGCGCTGGGCCTCGGCGCGGGCGACCTGTTCCTGTTCGCCAGCGACATCATAGGGGTCGGCTTTGCGCCATTCCGACAGGTAGGAATCGCTGTCCCGGGCGCCAATCTTCATGGCGCAGCGGTCGATCGCCTGTTCGAAGCGTTCGGGCAATTGCACCTTGGCGCCGCGGCGGCCCTTGCCGACGATGACCTGGGCGGGGATGTCGCGCCAGAAGACGATGGTGACGGGCTGCGGCGTCGTGCCGGAGATGGGGTCAGACATGGGGGCTCCTCGGGGGCTGGACCCCTCATTCCTCGCCGCTAACCGGGCCTGTCGCCGTGCCGTTTCCGACCGCGCCGCGCCAGGATGCGACGCGGCCTTGATAACAGGCGGGGCCGGGGCGCGGCCAGCCGCCCGGACATGAAAAATCCTCACCAACATGGTGAGGCGCAAAGGAAAACCCGCCCCGGTGAGGGGGCGGGTCGATGGGCTAGATCAGGCGCCGATCAGAAGCGGCGGATGACCGAGAGGCGCAGGATCGAGCTGTCGCCGTTGGTGGCGATGCCGTTGATCTGCTCGTCACCGTAGAAATAGTGCTCCAGATCGCCGCGCATGGTCCAGGCGCCGCTGCCGATGGCCTGCTCGTAGCCGACGCCCAGCATCGCGCCCGAGTAGACGGCCGAACCGCCACCCAGGGTGCCCGCGGCGCCACGCTCGTCACGGCCGTAACCCACGGTCATGAACATCAGCGAGCGGTCCATGGCATAGCCCACACGGCCGCGGATCGAGAGCTGATTCTCGACAGCGCTGGTGCAGGTGTTGCCCGGCGCGCCGCAATCGTTGGCACCTTCACGGTTCGAGAAGTCGGCGACGACTTCACCACCATAGACGAGGTTGCCGTTCTGCCAGTTGTAACCGGCGATCCCGCTCAGGCCCCAGCCGGTGGCGTCCGGGTAGGAGGGGATGGCACCGTTCGTGTCGAACTGCATGCGGCCATAGGTGACGCCGAGACCGGCGTAGGCGCCGCTCCAGTCATAGCCCGAGGCGACCGGAACGGTGACCGGGGGGACATAGGGTTGCGGGGCGACGGGGCCCGAGGCGAGCGCGCTGGTCGCGACGAGGCCAAGGGCGGCGGCGGCGATGATGGTTTTCATTGTGGTCTCCACGAAGTCGTTTCCACTGTTTGTCCCGACTTGAGCCGGGATCCTGCTTGTCAACGTCCGAGGCCGCGAATGGTTCCGACTGGCTTCGGACGTTTCCCTGACGAACGCGTGTTTCCATGGTCACGCTCGATCAAGATACGGAGGAGGACCGCCAAAGTTTCACCACTCCCCCGGGTTATCTGGGGGTCACGGGAAGGGTCCTCGGTTACATCCTCAGAACCGGAAATTCGCCCCCAGGCGGATCCGGCCATACGAGACATCGGTGTAGCAATCGGTCCCGCAACTGGCGGGGATCTCGAGCCGGCCGAGGTCGGTGAACAGGTATTCGGCGCTGAGCGAGAAGGAATCCGTCACCGCATGTTCGACGCCGAGGCCCGCGGTCCAGCCGTTCAGCCGGTCCGACCCCAGCGTGGCGCCGCCGGTGAAATTGGCCCGCGCCTCGCCGGTCGCGAGGCCCGCGGTGGCGTAGAACAGCGTCCGGTCCATGGCCCAGCCGATGCGGCCGCGAAGCGCCATCGCGTTCTCGACATAGGTTTCGCAGCTGCCGCCGGGGCAGCCGAAGCCCAGGCTCTGGGGCGAGCTGGCCATGATCTCGCCGCCGGTGTAATCCAGCGCCCCGCCATAGACGAGCGCGCCGCTCTGCACATCGTAGCCGCCGGTCAGGCCCCAGGTGGTGCCGTCCCAGTTGCCGGGGATCGATTCGGCGCCGAGGCCGCGTTCGGCCCAGTTGTTTTCGCCCAGGGGCGTGCCCAGCCGGACCCCGGCATAGCCGCCGGTCCAGTTATAGCTGCTGTAGGGCGCGATCACGCTGCCCGTCGGAATGTTGGCCTGAGGCGCGACAGGCCCCGTGGCAAGGGCCGCCGAACCGGTCAGGGCAAGCGCTGCGGCAAGCGCGGCAATGCCAGATCTGTTCATCGTCGTCTCCAGTCTCCGGGCGTCTTGCGCCCGCTCTTCAAGGGTCCCCGGGGGAATTCCTGCTCGGTCTGCCGTTATTTTGGGCTCCTGGTCGGGAGGTTCAATTCACAAGCCCGCGTTATTTCGGTGACCCGGGCCCGACCGGCGGATTTCCGCGAGGTCCGCGCACCTGCCCCGGGCCGGAACGCGCTTGCGCGCGCAGCGGCCGATCTTTAGGGTAAAGGGCAACACGAAATGGAGGGCGGCCATGACGCCCGAGCGTCCCGCAGGCGCGGCGGCGCATCCGACTCCGAAATCGTCGAGGCCACCCAAACGGGGTCGGACTCCGGCCGGAAAAGAGCCGAAGCGCCAGTCAGGTCCCGAGGACGGGGGGCTTTATGCTGCCCTCGACCTGGGGACAAATTCCTGTCGCATGCTGATTGCGCGTCCCAACGGCGCGCAATTCGAAGTCGTTGACAGTTTTTCCCGCGCCGTCGAGCTGGGGACCGGGCTTGAAAGCACGGGCCGGTTGGGTCATGTGCCGATGGCCCGCACCGTGCAGGCGCTCAGGATCTGCCGCCGCAAGCTGGACGACCACGCAGTGATCCGCATGCGGCTGGTGGCGACCGAGGCCTGCCGCCGCGCGCGCAATTCGGCCGAGTTCATCCGCAAGATCCAGCGCGAGACCGGCCTCAGGCTGGAGATCATCCCGGCCGAGGAGGAGGCGCGGCTCGCCATGATCTCCTGCGCGCCGCTGGTCGCGCCCGAGACCGAGCAGCTTCTGGTCATCGACATCGGCGGGGGCTCCACGGAACTGGTCTGGATCGACCTCGCCGCCGTCACCCCTGAGGAACGCCGCCGCGCCATCCTGGCCGTCAAGCTGGGGCTGCGCAGCCAGGTGCAGGCGCCGCAGCTGCCGGGTCAGGCGCGGGTGGTCGACTGGATCAGCGTGCCGCTGGGGGTCGCGACGCTCCGCGAGCAATTCAACGATGTCGAGGATGACGCCGCCCGTTTCGCGCTGATGTCCTGGCATTTCGAGGAACAGCTCCACGATTTCTCTCCC
This sequence comes from Pararhodobacter sp., assembly GCF_034676075.1. GTDB lineage: Bacteria > Pseudomonadota > Alphaproteobacteria > Rhodobacterales > Rhodobacteraceae > Pararhodobacter. Next base: position 17,516 of record NZ_JAUCCQ010000019.1, read on the forward strand.
TACCAGAACCCGGCCCCGCGCGACGGGTTCCAGATCATCGGCACCTCGGGCACCGTGACCACCGTCGCGGCCTCGTATCTCGGCCTCAAACGCTATGACCGCAACAAGGTCGACGGGCTGACCATGACCTCGGCCCAGATCGACAAGGTGATCCGCGATTACCTGGCGCTGGGGCCGGAGGGGCGGCGCACCGATCCCCGCATCGGGCGCGAGCGTCACGGGCTCATCATGTCGGGCGCGGCGATCCTGCAGGCGCTGATGCGCGTCTGGCCCACCGACGTGATGTCGGTCGCCGACCGCGGGTTGCGCGAGGGGCTGCTCTATGCGCAGATGACCCACGACGGCGTGCTAGCCGGATTATAAACGGGCTTCTCTGAAAGGTTTCAACATGGCGAACGAGGGCGGCAAGAACACCTCGGGCCGCGGTCAGCGCGAGCTCAAGGTCAAGGTCAAGACGGCGAAGGGGCGGAAACTCTCGTCCACGCGCTGGCTGGAACGGCAGCTGAACGACCCCTATGTCGCCCGCGCGCGGCGCGAGGGGTTCCGGGGCCGCGCGGCCTTCAAGATCGTGGAGCTGGACGACAAGTTCCGCTTCCTGGTGCCGGGCGCCCGGGTGGTCGATCTGGGCTGCGCGCCGGGCGGCTGGCTGCAGGTGGCGGTGGACCGCGTCAACGCGCTGGGCGCCAAATCGGGCAAGCGCAAGGGCACCGTGCTGGGCGTCGACCTGCAGGAGGTCGAGCCGCTGGCCGGGGCCGATGCCTATGTCCTCGATTTCATGGCCGATGGCGCGGACGATCAGGTCAAGGCCTGGCTGGGCGGGCAGGCGGATGTGGTCATGTCCGACATGGCCGCCGCCTCGTCCGGCCACAAGCAGACCGACCACCTCAGGATCATGGCGCTCTGCGAGCATGCCGCCTGGTTCGCCTTCGACGTTCTGGCGCCGGGCGGTACCTTCGTGGCCAAGGTGCTGGCCGGCGGGGCCGAGGGCGATCTGCAGGGTCTGCTCAAGCAGCGCTTCACCAAGGTCCATAACGTGAAACCGCCCGCAAGCCGTTCGGATTCCTCGGAGAAATACGTGGTCGCCCTGGGCTATCGCGGCGCGCCCGAGGAACAGGCCACGGACGAGGACGACGCGTAACCGCTACCCCGCCAGCCGCCGCAGCGCGCCCAGCAGCAGATCGGCGCTGGGCGGCAGCAGGCCCCGGCGGCGGCGGTAGATCTTGAAGCTGCGCCGCCAGTCGAGGTCGGGCACCCGGACCGGCGCCACCTGTCCCTGCGCCAGATCGCCCAGCAGCACCGGCTCGGGCATCCAGCAGGCCAGATCCCCGGCCAGCACCGCCGCCCGGATCACCGCTGTCGAGCGCGATTGCAGCACCGGCAGGCCCGGCTCCAGCCGCTGATCGTGAAAGCGGCGCATCCATTCGCGGGTGATGGGCGTGGCCTGCGGTGGCATCGCCCAGTCGAGCCGCGCGGCCTCGGCCAGCGTCAGATCGCGCCCCGCCGCCGGATGCCCGGCGCGGACATAGACCCGCACCTCGTCGTGGAAACTCTCTTCCGCCGCCAGTCGGATCTCGTCATCCAGCGCCGAATCCGGCAGCACCGCCAGATCCACGGCGCCGGTCTTCAGCCCCTCGACCAGCCGGTCCTCCAGCTCCTCGGTCACGCTGAAGGTGACTTCGGGATGACTTTCGCGCAGCAGCGTCAGCGCCTCGACCAGAAGCCCCCCCGCGACCGAGCCGACGCCACCGATCCTGACCAGCCCGCGCCCGGCGCCGCGCATCTGGCGGATCAGCTCCTCGGCCTGGGCGGATTCCGAGACCATCAGTTCGGCATAGGGCAGCAGCGCCGCGCCATAGGGCGTGGGCTCCACCCCCCGTGTCGTGCGCTCGAAGAGGGGGGCGTCGAGCTGCGCCTCCAGCCGGTTCAGCGCCCGGGTCACGGCGGGCTGCGCCATGTTCAGCGCCCTCGCCGCCCGGCCGATGGAGCGGCTCTGCGCGCAGGCAAGCAGGATACGGGCGTCGCGGACATCAAAAGCCATACCTGATGGGTATGACTTTTTAACAAACTTGGCAATTCTGTCGCAGGGGCGAATCGTGCCAGATTGACCTTTCCGCGGTCCCCGGATCCGCGAGGGAGGCTTTGATGAACGACCAATCGCGTCCGGCACCGCAGGGCGTCCGCAGCGCTGTCGAAACCGTGGCCGAGGCCAGCTTCGCGCTGCTCCGGCGGCACGGGATCGACAAGATCTTCGGCAACCCGGGCTCGACCGAACTGCCGATGTTCGTGAACCTGCCCGAGGATTTCACCTATGTGCTGGGCCTGCAGGAATCCGTGGCGGTGGGGATGGCCGATGCTCATGCCCAGATCACCGGCAACGCGGCTTTCGTGAACCTGCATTCCGCCGCGGGGCTGGGGCACGCGATGGGCAACCTTTACACGGCGATGAAGAACCGCACGCCGCTCATTGTCACCACCGGCCAGCAGACCCGCGCCCTGCTGCCGGGCGAGCCGTTTCTGGGCAACGAGGCACCCGAGACGATGCCCGGCCCTTGCGTCAAATGGGCGATCCAGCCCGCCCGGGCCGAGGATGTGCCGCGTGCGCTGGAACAGGCCTATTGGCGGGCGATGCAGGCGCCTCGGGGGCCGGTGCTGGTCTCGGTGCCCTTGGACGATTGGTCCCGCCCCGCCGCGCCCATCGAGCCGCGCGAGGTCTCGCTGAGGCTCGGCGCCGATCTGGCGGCGCTGGAGCGGGTGGCCGAGGGGCTTGAAGCGGCGCGGCAGGTGGCCCTCGTCGTCGGCCCCGGCGTCGACCGCGACGGGGCCTGGGATCCAGTCATCGCCTTGGCCGAGAGGCTGGCGGCGCCGGTCTGGGTCAGCCCGATGTCGCCGCGCTGTTCCTTCCCCGAAACCCATCCGCTGTTTGCGGGTTTCCTGCCCGCCGTGCAGCCCGCCATCTCGGACCGTCTGGCGCCGGCCGATGCGGTGCTGGTCCTCGGCGCGCCGGTCTTCACCTATCATTTCCCGGGGATGCCCGAGCATCTGCGCCCCGGCACCGGCCTTTACCAGATCACCGACGACCCGGCGCAGGCGGCGGGCGCGGCCATCGGCCTGTCGCTGGTCGCCGATTGCGGCACGGCGGCGGAGTTCCTGACCGGCCGCTGCACCGCCCGCGACCTGCCGTCCCGGCCGATGCGCGACATCCCGGGCGTGCCGCAACCCGCCACGATCACCAACGAATGGTTCATGCAGGTGCTGAGCGACCTGAGAGACCCTGACAGCATCGTGGTCGAGGAAGCCCCCAGCGCCCGCGACGCGCTGCACGATTACTTCCCCATCGACCGGCCCGGCGGCTTCTTCGCCACCGCCTCGGGCGGGCTGGGCTTTGGCCTGCCGGCGGCGGTCGGTGCCGCGCTGACCGGGCAGGACCGGCCGGTCATCGCCATCATGGGCGACGGCTCCAGCCTCTATTCCATTCAGGCGCTCTGGTCGGCGGCGGAACATGACGCCGACCTCTGCATCCTGATCCTCAACAACGGTGGCTATGCCGCGCTGAAGGGCATCGCCGAGAAGACGCAGGCGCGGAACGTGGCCGGGGTGGCGATCAACCACCTCGATTTCGTGCAGATCGCCCGGGCACAGGGCGTGCCCGCCGAGCGCTGCGCCGATCCGGCCGCGCTGCCCGGCGCGATCCGCGAGATGCTGGCGCGGAAAGGTCCGCGTCTTCTGGAAGTGATGATCGGGCCGCAGCCCGAGACCGAGACAGCTCAACGGGAGGAAGAGCCCATGAACGTGATGACCAACACCGCCCCGGCGGTCAGCGCCACCCAGGGGGGGCGCCTGAAGGCGCCCGAGAAATTCTTCATCAACGGCGAATGGGTCGAGCCCCTGTCGCGCGCCAGCCTCGAAGTCGTCTCGCCGATGACCGAGGAGGTGATCCTGCGCTACCCCGAGGCCGGGACCGCCGACATCGACCGCGCCGTCGCCGCCGCCCGCCATGCCTTCGACGAAGGCCCCTGGCCGCGCCTTTCGCCCACCGAGCGCGCGCGCTACCTGCGCAAGATCGCCCGCAACATCGAAGACCGGATGGACGATATCGTTCAGGCCTGGGTGGCGCAGGTCGGCGTGCCGGTGATGCTGGCCAAGAAGCTGGCGCCGCAGAACGCGCAGCTCTTCGATTTCTACGCCGACATGATCGAGAGCTATCCGTTCATCGACGCCCGCAAGCGCGCCGATGGCGGCACCACCCGCGTGGTGAAGGAGCCGGTCGGCGTCACCGCCGCCATCTCGCCCTGGAACGCGCCGATGGTGCTGCTGACCTACAAGATCGCTGCGGGCCTCGCGGCGGGCTGCACCTTCGTCGCCAAACCCTCGCCCGAGACGCCGCTGGAAGCCTATATCATGGCCGAATGCATCGAGAAGGCCGGCCTGCCTGCGGGTGTCTTCAACCTGGTGCCTGCCGGGCGCGACGTCGGCGATTACCTGATCCGTCGCCCGGACATCGACAAAGTGGCCTTCACCGGCTCGACCGCCGCGGGCAAGCATATCGCCGCGGTCTGTTCCGAGCGCCTGGCGCGGGTGTCGCTGGAGCTGGGCGGCAAATCGGCCGCCGTGCTGCTGCCGGATGCCGATTTCCAGAAGGCGCTGATGCCGCTCTTGATCTATTCCATGCCGATCACCGGGCAGGTCTGCTTCTCGCTGACGCGGATCCTGGTGCCCGAGACGCGGAAACAGGAATTCCTGGACCTGTTCGTCCCGGCCGTCCAGTCGATCAAGCTGGGCGATCCCTCGGATCCCGCGACCCAGATGGGCCCCCTGACCATGGCCCGCCAGCGCGAGCGGGTCGAGGGCTACATCAAGGCCGGGATCGAGGGCGGGGCGCGGGTGCTCTGCGGCGGCAAGCGTCCCGCGGGGCTGGACAAGGGCTTCTTCATCGAGCCCACGGTCTTTACCGACGTGACCCCCGGCATGAAGATCTTTCAGGAGGAAATCTTCGGCCCGGTCGTCTCGGTCATCGGCTACCGGGACGAGGATGACGCGGCGCGCAAGGCCAATGACTCGGTCTATGGGCTGGCGGGCGCCGTCTTCTCGCAGGACCCGGAAAAGGCCTATGCTTTCGCCCGGCGGATGCGGGCGGGCAACATGTCGGTCAATTCGATGATCGTCGATATCACCATGCCCTTCGGCGGCTTCAAGCAATCGGGGCAGGGGCGCGAGGGCGGGATCGAGGGGTTGGAGAACTACCTCGAAACCAAGTCCATCCACATGGGGTAATCCGCGGGTTGGGAGCGGAGGACGAAACGGCCCGGGGTTCGCCCGGGCCGTTTCTGTTTCAGGGGCAGGAGAGGGGGCACGGGGTCAGGCGACCTCCCAGATCCCGATCTCGACCGAATTGGCAAAGCGGGCGCCGGTGCCGACAAAGATGGTGCGGTTGACCCAGGCATAGCGCGGATCGCCGGTGTGCATCCGGGGCTGGGTGCGCATGTAGTATTCCGCCGGGTCAACGGCCTCGCCCTTCGCTACCCGGGCCAGAACCTCGGCCGGGCCATGGCGGTAGCCGAAGTTGCGGATGTCGATCAGGGCGCCGTCATGGGTCTCGATGGCATAGCGGGTGTCCAACTCGGCATGGCCCGGGTAGATCGTCTGCCAATCGGCGCCGAGGTTCAGCACCCGTCCCTCGATCCGCCCGGTCACGGTGCCGCCGATGATCGGAATGATCCGCCAGGTCAGCCCGTCGGCCGCGCCCTTTTCCAGAGGCGGGGCCAGGTCGCAGCGGATCTCGCACACGGGGCGGAGCGCGGGGGTCTGCATCACATCGTCCTCGGCAGCCAGAGCACGATGGCCGGGAAAGCCACCAGAATGCCCAGCCGCAGCACATCGGCGGCAATGAAGGGCAGCACGCCGCGGAAGATCACCGGCAGCTTCACTTCCTTGGCTATCATGTTGATCACATAGACGTTTATCCCCACAGGCGGCGTGATCAGCCCCAGTTCCGCCGTCATCACGATGATGATGCCGAACCAGATCGGGTCAAAGCCCAGATGCACGATCACCGGATAGACGATCGGCACCATGAGGATGATCATCGCCATGGAATCGAGGATGCAGCCCGCGATGATGAAGACCAGAAGGATCAGCGCCAGCGTCCCCATCGGCCCGAAGTCCAGCGCCACCAGCCAGGCGGTCAGCTTCTGCGGCGATTGCGTGATGGCGAGGAAATAGCCGAACAGCATCGCCCCGATCAGCACGGTATAGACCGAGACCGAGGTCCGGAGCGCCTCGGTCAGGCTGTCGACGATCTGGCGGAAGTTGAGCCGCCCGCGGACGATGCCCACCACCATGGTCAGCGTGGCGCCGATGGCCGAGGCCTCGGTCGGCGTGGCGACGCCCCAGTAGATCGAGCCGATCACCATGACGAAGAGCAGCACCACCGCCCAGATCCCGGCCAGCGAGCGCATTGCCTCGCGCAGGCTGAAGGGCGTGCCCGGGGGCAGAGACTTCCGGTGCCCGATCAGGAGCGCGGCCATATACATGGCGATGGCCAGCAGCCCCGGCACGATCCCGGCGATGAAGAGTTTGCCGACGTCGGTTTCGGTGATGTAGGCATAGACGACCATCACCACCGAGGGCGGGATCAGGATGCCCAGCGTGCCGCCCGCGGCGATGACGCCGGTCGCCGCATCCTCGCGGTAGCCATAGCGGCGCATTTCGGGCAGGGCGATCTTGGTCATGGTCGCGGCGGTGGCGACAGAGGATCCGCAGATCGCCGCGAAGCCGCCGCAGGCTGCGATGGTCGACAGGCCAAGGCCTCCCTTGAAGGGGCCGAGCCAGGCGTTGCCCGCCTTGAACAACTCCTTGCTGATGCCTGAATTCGTGGCGAAAATCCCCATCAGGATGAAAAAGCTGACCAGCGTCAGGTTGAAGTCGGTGATCACCCGGATGGGCGAGGTGGCGAGCAGGTTCAGCGCCGGGTTGATGCCGCGGATCGCGGCGAAACCGAAGACGCCGACCAGGCCCATGGCGATGCCGATCGGCACCCTGAGCGCCATCATGCCGAAAAGCGCCAGGAAGCCGAGCAGGGCGATAAGGTCAGGGGTCGTCATGTCAGTCCAGCTTCTGCGCGGCTTCGCGCTCGAATTCGGGGTTCGCCTTGCCGCTGGCCAGCAGGAACAGGCGCACGGTGACGGTGAGGATGCTGATCGCGGTCCCGGCCCAGATCAGCGCCATCAGGGGCCAGACCGGCAGCCGCAGATCGAAGGTCGACTCGTTCGAGCGCATGGCACTGTCGACGCGGCCGAACATCTTCCAGGCCAGCAGCACGACGAAGAGCAGAAGCACCGCCCAGGCCAGGAACTCGACCCAGCGGCGGGCGCGTTCGGGCATCATCTCGACGAAGAGGTCGACGGTGATATGGCCGCCGCGATAGCCGACCGAGGCGAAGCCCCACATGATGCAGGCGCCGATCAGCAGGCGCGAGACGTCGAAACTGTCGGGGACGGGGGTGGTCAGCGCATAGCGGCCGATGGCCGAGACGACGATGAGGATCGTGCACAGGCCGAGCAGCAGCCCGGCCAGCATTTCCACGATCTGGCAGAAACGTTCCAGGATCTTGACCAAGGCGAGGGTCCGTCTGTCAGAAGGAAGGCCCGGGCGGTCCAGCCGCCCGGTGCCGAAAGGGGATCAGGGCCGGTTACTGGCCATAGAGCCCGTCATAGCGGGCCAGCGCATCGCGCAGCCCCTGCAGCATCGCCTCGCCGTCGCGGCCCTGCGAGGCCATCAGCGCCAGCCATTCCGCGGTCAGCGGTTCGGCTGCGGCCTGCCACAGCGCCACTTGCTCGGCGTCGGGCGTGTGCATCGTATGCGCGGGATCGGCGGCGATCGAGGCGCGGCCAGCGGCCTCGGCCCCGGCCCAGCCGGTCGACATCTCCTCGGCCGCCTCGGGCGAGCAGTGGTTCATCATGATGGTGCGCAGATCCTCGGGCATGCCGTCGATCATCGCCCGGTTCATGACGAAACCGTTGATCGAGGCATAGAAGGGCATGTCGAGGTGATGCGTGACCAGCGTGTCGGCGCCGAAGATATAGAGCGACTGCCAGGGCGACTGGGTGATGTCGGCGGTGCCGTTCGACAGCACCTCGCGCATCGCGGGCGCCGGCACCTGCACCGAGGCCCCGCCCAGAAGGTTGACGAAGCGCGCTTCGGTGGCGTTCGCGGGGCGCACGGTGCGTCCGCGCACATCCTCGGGCACCAGGATCGGCTCCTTGCCGTGCATCGTGCCCGGGTCATGGGTCAGCGCCATGCAGAAATAGACGTCGCTCATTTCCATGTCGTCGTAGCCGCCCTGCTGATACCATTCGGTCAGCCCGCGCACCGCGCCGGTGGCATTGGCAAAGAGGAACGGCAGTTCCGCGGCGGCCAGGATCGGGAAGCGGCCCGGCTGATAGCCCGGGTTGATGAAGGCGATATCGGCGATCCCGTCGCGGGCCATGTCGTAATGGTCGGCCGCGGCGCCCAGCTGCTGGGCGGGATAGACGGTAAAGGTGATGCGGCCCCCCGATTCCTCGGTGATCGACTGCATCCAGGGCTCCATCCCCAGGACTTGCAGCGGGTGCGTGGCGGGCACCCAATGGGCGAGGCTGAGGTTGTATTCCTGCGCGCCGGCGGTGTGCCCAAGGCACAGGGCAACGGCCGTGGCGGCTGCCAAGGTTCTGACGGTCATTCTTCTCCTCCCTGTGAAGTCCTGACTGCCGCCGCGGAATCCGCAGGGGCAGGGCTTCTGCAAATATGTGTACATGCCAAGGGGATTCGGACAAGCAATTTCTGGATTATCAAACGACATTGGATGGCGGTGCCGCCCCGGCTTCTGCTGCGGCGCGGCATTCCGCGCGCGTGTCCGGCGCCGCATTGATCCGCGCCCCTTCCGGCCGAATCGCCCGGCGTCGCCCGCTTTTTTGACGGGATATCAAGGCCGCTTCCGTCCCGGTTTTTCCCGGCGGCCGGGGTGCTTTTCATGTCAGGGTGCCGAACATGCCGCCTTTGCGCCCGATTTCCGCCGCGAAGGCCCCGCAGGGTCGCACTCGCCCGTTGCACTGCCCGGAAGGGTCGGGCAGTCTCGCAATCAATGTATACATCCAGGGAGGGGTGGCCATGAAAGTCGGGGATGCAATCGCCGAGATCCTGCGGCGCGAAGGCGTCGAGATGGTGATCGGTTACCCGGTCAACCATGTGCTGGAATATGCCGCCATCGCCAATATCCGGCCGATCATCGTCCGGCAGGAGCGCACCGGCGCCCACATGGCCGACGCCATCAGCCGCATGACCAGCGGCGAGAAGATCGGCGTCTTCGTCATGCAATCGGGGCCCGGCGCCGAGAATACCTATGGCGCCATCGCCCAGGCCTATGCGGAATCGGTGCCGCTTTTGGTGATGCCCGGCGGCTATCACCGGCGGCTTGCGCATGTCTCGCCCAATTACAATTCCACCATCTCGATGCGCGACATCACCAAATCGGCCGAGCCGATCAACGACGCGCGCGAGATCCCGAACATCATGCGCCGCGCCTTCTCGCGTCTGAAGAACGGCCGCGGCGGCCCGGTCCTGGTCGAGATCCCCAATGACATCTGGGGTGACGAGGTGCCCGAGCCCCTCAACTACAAGCCCGTCCTGCGCTCCAAATTCGGCCCCGATCCGGCGGCGGTGGTCGAGGCGGTCTCGCTGCTGGCCGGGGCCAAGCGGCCGGTGATTTACGCCGGGCAGGGGGTGCATTACGCCAAGGCCTGGCCGCAGCTGAAGGCGCTGGCCGAGCGGCTGTCGATCCCGGTCTGCACCTCGCTGGAAGGCAAAAGCGCCTTCCCCGAGGATCACAAGCTGGCGCTGGGCTCGGGCGGCGCGGCGCTGCCGCTGACGGTGCGGCATTTCCTCGACAACGCCGACGTCATCTTCGGCATCGGCTGCTCCTTCACCGAAACCGCCTTCGGGGTGGAGATGCCGCTGGGCAAGCGGGTGATCCACGCCACGCTGGACCCCGATCACGTCAACAAGGACCTTGAGGCCGAGGTGGCGCTGATCGGCGACGCCGCCCTGACGCTGGACGCGGTTCTGGCCGAGATCGAGGGGCGACGGCTGCCGAAGCCCGATCCGCAATCCGTGGCCGACGAGATCCAGCGCATCCGCGCGCAATGGATGAAGAAATGGATGGTCAAGCTGCGCTCGGACGAGGCGCCGTTCCGGCCCTACCGCGTGCTCTGGGACCTGCAGCAGACGGTCGATGTGGCGAACACCATCATCACCCATGATGCGGGCTCGCCCCGCGATCAGCTCTCGCCCTTCTGGGTCTCGACCACGCCGCTCAGCTACATCGGCTGGGGCAAGTCCACGCAGCTGGGCTATGGCCTGGGGCTGGCGATGGGCGCCAAGCTCGCCTGCCCGGACAAGCTGTGCATCAACGTCTGGGGCGATGCGGCGATCGGCTTTACCGGCATGGATTTCGAAACCGCGGTGCGCGAACGCATCCCGATCCTGTCGATCCTCTTGAACAACCATTCCATGGCCATGGAATTGCCGATCATGCCCGTTTCGACCGAGAAATACCGCTCGACTGACATCGGCGGCGATTACGCGGCCTTCGCCAAGGCGATGGGCGGCTATGGCGAGCGGATCACTGAAGTGTCTGAGATCATCCCCGCCATCAAGCGCGGCATCGCCGCGACCGAGGCGGGGCAACCGGCGCTTCTGGAGTTCATCACCTGTCAGGAGATCGAATCCTCCAAATATCCGCGCGGCTCGGGGAACCTCTACCCGTGAGCCTGGACGATGTGATCACCGGCCTGCGGTCCCTTCTGGGGGACCGCCTCGCCACCTCGAACGCGGTGCGCGACCACCACAGCCATGACAGTTCCTGGCATCCGGCGGCGCTGCCGGATGCCGTGGCCTTCCCGCGGACCGAGGCCGAGGTGCAGGCAATCGTCCGCCTCTGCGCCGAGCATGACGTGGCGGTGGTGCCCTTCGGCGCGGGCTCGTCGATGGAGGGGCATACGATCCCGACCCGCGGCGGCGTCACCATCGACATGCGCGACATGAACAAGGTGCTGGAGATCCGGCCCGAGGACGGTCTCGCCGTGGTGCAGGCGGGCGTCACCCGCAAGCAGCTCAACACCGAACTCAGGGCCACCGGCCTCATGTTCTCGGTCGATCCCGGGGCCGATGCCTCGCTGGGCGGCATGGCCTCGACCCGGGGCTCGGGGACCATGGCGTATCGCTATGGCACGATGCGCGACAATGTGCTGGCGCTCAGGGTGGTGACGGCGGACGGGCAGGTGGTCAAGACCGGCAGCCGGGCGCGGAAATCCTCGACCGGCTACGACCTCACGCATCTCTTCGTCGGCGCCGAGGGGACGCTGGGCGTCATCACCGAATTGACGGTGCGGCTGCATCCGATCCCCGAGGCGGTGTCGTCGGCCATCTGCGCCTTTCCCGACGCGCAAAGCGCCGTGGCCTGCGTGATCGAGGCGGTGCAATACGGCCTGCCGATGGCCCGGGTCGAGTTCCTGGACGAGGTGGCGGTGTCGAACGTCAACGCCTATTCCGGCCTCACGCTCAGGGTCGCGCCGACGCTCCTGTTCGAGTTCCACGGGACCGAGGCCTGGGCGGCCGAACAGGCGCAGATCGTCGAAAGCCTGGCGGAGGGCCATGGCGGGTCGGATTTCGTCTGGACCGCGGATGCCGAGGAACGCACCCGCCTCTGGCAGGCGCGCCACGACCTCTATTGGGCGACCAAGGCGCGGCGCCCGGGGTGCGAGCTTTACACCGGCGACATCTGCGTGCCGATCTCGGAACTGGCGGGCCAGATCGAGGCGGCGCGCGCCGATATCGAGGCGAGTTTCCTGGAAGGGCAGATCATCGGCCATGTCGGTGACGGCAATTACCACGCGGGCTATCTGGTGATGCGCGACAGTCCCGAGGAAATGGCCGAAGCCGCGCGGCTCGCCGAAAGGCTGGTCGAGCGGGCCTTGCAGGTCGGCGGGACGGCGAGCGGCGAGCATGGGATCGGGCTGGCCAAGCTGAAATACCTGCGGGCCGAACATGGCGACGCGGCGGTCGAGCTGATGAAGACCTTGAAGCGGGCGATGGATCCCAAGGGCATCCTGAACCCCGGCAAGCTCGGCCAGGCAGGCTAGGGCGGGGCGCAGGGGTTTCTCAAGGGGGCCCGAGGGTCCCCTTGAGCGGGGGGCCGGGGGGCTGGCCCCCCGGCCCCGCTCACTCCCGCTTTGCCGTTTCCGCCTTCCGCGCTGCCTCGGCCTTGCCGGCCAGTCCCTCCAGCACCGCCGCCCGGCCGAAGGCCTTGGCCGCGGCCGGTTTCTGCCGCATCCAGTCGACGGTCACCATGGCCAGCTGCTGGTTCAGCCGCCGGCTCTGCGCCTCGGACCAGCGGCGATGGGCGAGCCGGGCGCCGACCAGCGCCGGGTCGCTGACCGCTTCGCCCGGATCGAGCGGCGCCTCGACCGCCTTCAGCGCCTGCAGCGCGCCCTGCAACCGGGCGCGGGATTGCGCCACGGCGGCCAGTTTCGCCAGCTCCGCCTCGCGCTTCAGCGCCGCGAGGGCCGCGAGCCGCGCCAGAGCCTCGGCCCGCTTGCGGTCCATCAGCGCCGCCCCTGCTGGCGGGCGCGCAGCCGCATCGCCTCGGCGAAGCGGATGGCGGCGGCGACGGCGGCGTAATGCTCGGGTGCGATCTCGGCGCCCAGCTTGACCGAGGCATAGAGGGCCCGCGCCGTCGGCGGGTCCGAATGGATCGGCACGCCCGCTTCCGCGGCCGCCTCGCGGATCCGCGCCGCCACCTCGTCCACGCCCTTGGCCACGCAGACCGGCGCCCCCTCGGCCCCCGGCGCCCATTTCAGCGCCACGGCGTAATGGGTGGGGTTCACGATCACCACCGCCGCTTTCGGCACATCGGCCATCATCTGGCTGGTGGCATAGGCCTGGGCGCGCTGGCGCCGGGCGCTCTTCATATGCGGATCGCCCTCGGATTGCTTGTGATCCTCGCGCAATTCCTGATGGCTCATCCGCTGGCGCCGCCGGTGGTCGAAGACCTGCCAGAGGTAGTCGAGCCCCCCCAGCACCAGCATGATCAGCACGACGATGGCCATGAATTCGACCGTCAGATGTAACAGCGCCAGCGTCGCCTGGCCGGGGCTCTGGCCGATCGTGTCCATGAGTTCGGGCAGGCGCGACAGCAGATAGACCCAGAGCAGCCCGGCATAGAGCGTGAGTTTCAGCGCCGACTTGCCGAATTCGACCAGACCCGAGAGGCCGAACTTGTTCCTGGCGTTCGAGATGGGCGAGAGGCGCGAGAGTTTGGGTGACAGTTTCTCGGGCGCGAAGACGATGCCGCGCAGCGCGATCAGCACCGTCAGCGCCAGCAGGCCGGGGATGGCCAGCGCCGGGGCTATGGCGAGCACCACGCCCTGCAACAGCGCCCCGGTCATCGCCGTGCCGCCGCCCAGCATCTCGGGCCCCAGATCCTCGGCCCGGTCGAGCAGCGTCCGGCCCAATTCGCCCAGCCGGGGCGGCACCCAGCCGCCGGGGAGGAGGGCCAGCACCAGAAACCCCGCCGTCGCCGCCGCCGCCGTGACATCGGCACTGCGCGGCAGGTCGCCCTTCTTGCGCGCCTCGTCCAGCTTGCGCGGTGTCGCCTCGTGCGGGCGGTCGGCGCCGTCGTCCTGGCCCTGCGCGCTCATGGCGCGACCGGGTTGTCGAGGATTGACAGGAAGGCGGGCGCCCAGATCGCCAGCATCACTGGCGCCGAGAGCATCAGCAGCACGAGCCCGCCCAGCGTCAGGGCCGGGGCGCCGACGAAGGCCACCATCAGTTGCGGCATGGCCCGGTTGATCGCGCCGAGCGCCAGATTATAGAGCCCGGCGCCGATGACGAAGGGCGCGGCCAGCGAGAAGCTGAGCGCGAAGGCATGGGCGACGCGCGCCACCCCCCATTGCGCGACACCCTCGGGCGAGGGCCAGATCCCGGCCGGGAACAGGTCGTAGGACAGGACCAGGAGTTGCGCCAGACGCTCCGGGATGCCGCTCATCGCCGCGACGCAGAGCCCCCCCATGACCAGCAGCTGCGCCATCGCCGGTTGCGGATCGACGCCCGCGCCGCCGAAGGCCTGCGCCAGCGAGGTCGCCTGCGCCGCCTTGGTCCCGGCCATCATCAGCGCCAGGATCATCAGCCTGAGGCTGAGGCCCAGGATCAGCCCGATCAGGGTTTCGCCGCCGACGAACAGCACCAGCCCGATGGGGTTGGGGTCGGGCAGGGGGATCCGGGGGGCGACCGCCGGGGCCACGACCAGCGTCATGGCCAGCGCCGCCACCAGCCGGATGCGGGCGGGCACGCTGCGCTCGCCCAGCACCGGGACCAGCGCGAAGACCGGGCCGATCCGGGCGAAGACCAGCCCGCCGCCCGCCATCCAGGCCTGCACCTGGGCGGCCAGCGCGGTCAGCGCGGCGATCATCTCGGGCGTCATGCGGCGATCTGGCCGACGAGGGCGGGGCGGGCCTCCATGCCGATCTCCTCGAAGGACAGGACCGGCGCGGACACGTCGCGCGCCGCCATCACCGTCCTGAGAAACCGCCGTCGCCGGGCGGGCGAGACCAATGCGGCTTGCGTCCCGTGTTCGGACAGCGACAAAAAGGTCTGGGCCAAGGCATTGGCCAGCTTGCCGAAATCGGCGGGCGGCAGGGCGATGTCGGTGCCGCCCCTCTCGCCCTCGATCTGGTAGCGGGTGAAGACGTCTTCCCATTCGGGGGCCAGCTGCACCAAGGGCAGCGTCCCGTCCTGGCGCTTCAGCCCGGCGACCAGCTGGAAGCCCATCCGCTGGCGCACGTGTTCGCAGATCGCCTCGGGCGTGAAATGCTGCACGCGCAGTTCGGCGATGGCTTCCAGGATCATCGGCAGGTTGCGGATCGAGACCCTTTCGTCCAGCAGAAGTCGCAGCACGGCGAGCAGCGTGTCGACCGGCACCTTGTCGGGGATCAGTTCGTCGATCAGGCGGCGGTTGGCCTCGGCCCGGCGGCTGTCCGAGAGGTTGGTCATCTCGTCCAGCATCCGGCGCAGGCCGCGCAGCGTCAGCAGGCGGGCAAAATTGACCTTCAGCACCTCCAGCAGATGGGTGGCCAGAACCTCGGCCGGGCCGACGACGGTCAACCCGCCCAGCGCTGCCTCCTCCTCGTCCTCGGGGGCGATCCAGCGGGCGGGGGCGGCATAGACCGGCTCCTTCACGTCGATGCCCGAGGGGGCGCCGGCGCTGGCACCGTCGGGCAGCAGCGCCAGGCGCCGGTCGGGGCGCAGCCGGTCGCGGCCCTGTTCGACGCCCTGGATGAGGATCGCGTATTCGCCGGGGTTCAGCGCCGGATCGTCGGTCAGCCGGATCTCGGGCAGGATCAGGCCCCAGTTGCGGGCGACGTGGTTGCGCATGTTCATGATCCGCGCATCGAGCCCTGTGGCGGGGTCCAGCACCATCGGCACCAGATCGGGGGCGAAGGTCACATGCACCTCATCAAGGTCGAGGACATCGCCCAGCGAGGTGGGCCGCACCGCCTCGGGCTGCGGCGCGGCGGCCTTGTCGCGGGCCTTCGCGGCCCTCAGCGCGAGCCAGGCGGCGGCGGCCAGCAGGCAGGCCCCGGCGACGAAGGGCAGGAAGGGCAGGCCCGGCACCAGCGCGAAGACCAGCATCAGCGCCGCGACCGTGGCCAGCGCCGCCGGATAGCGGCCAAGCTGTGCCATCAGCGCGCTGTCGGTCGCGCCATTGGCCCCGCCACGCGCCAGCAGCAGCGCCGCGGCGATGGAGATGATGACGGCGGGGATCTGGCTGACCAGGCCGTCACCCACCGTGAGGATCGCATAGGTCTCGAACGCCTCGCCCAGGGAGAGGCCGTGGACCAGCGTCCCCATCAGCAGGCCGACGACGATGTTCAGAAGCGTGATCAGCAGCCCCGCCACCGCGTCGCCCTTGACGAATTTCGACGCGCCGTCGAGCGAGCCGAAGAAGGTGGTTTCCGCCTGTTCGCGCTCGCGCCGGGCCTTGGCTTCGGCGTGGCTGATCGCGCCTGCGGACATGTCGGCGTCGATGGCCATCTGCTTGCCGGGCATGCCGTCGAGGGCGAAGCGCGCGCCCACTTCGGCCATGCGGCCCGCGCCCTTGGTGATGACGATGAAATTGACGATCAGCAGGACGCAGAAGACCACGACGCCCAGAAACACGCTGCCGCCCATGATGAAGCTGGCGAAGCCCTGGATGACCGAGCCCGCCGCCTGCGGCCCGGTATGCCCCTCGCCGATGATCAGCCGGGTGGACGAGACGTTGAGCGAGAGCCGCAGCATCAGCGACGCCAGCAGCACGGTGGGGAAGATCGAGAAATCGAGCGGCCGCTCGATGAAAAGCGTGATGGTGAACATCAGGATCGCCAGCGCGAAGGAACCGGCCAGGCCGATGTCCAGCATCCAGGACGGCATCGGCAGGATCATCATGACGATGACCGCCATCAGGGCCATGGCCAGCAGGACGGTCGGCTGGAAGATGCGGGCGGCAGTCAGTTTCACGGCAGGGCCTCGAACAGCGGGCGGGAGGAGGGCAGGCCGAGCGGCACCAGCGAGGCACCGGCGGGGGTTCCGGCCAGAAGCGGGAAGGTATTGACCCGCTCGGCCCGTGGGGCGGCGATCAGCGGCGGTGTGGGGTCGAGCCCGGCGCGCAGGCTGCGGAAGCGGGCGCGATAACGCTCGGCATGGGTGGGGTTGCGCGAGTGATAGGCGCCCGCCGCCCCCTCCCACGAGCCGAATTCCTCGTGCAGGGAGGCCAGGAGGCGCGCGGCATAGCGGGCGGCGGTCAGGGGGTCGAGCAGATCCTCGGGCTGGCGGAACTGCTGCCCGTGCCAATGCCAGTTAATCTGGAAACAGCCGAGGTCGAACAGATCCTGCCCCCGGGCCAGCAGCGCGCGGGCAAAGCGCGCGGCCTCCTCCCGCGTGGCGAACCAATGGCCGCGGCCTTCGGCATTGGCGGTCCAGGGCCAGGGGCGGGTGCTGCCCTGCTGGCTGCGCCCCGTCTCGGTCAGGGCGATGGCCAGCAGCACATCAAGCGGCACGCCGGTTTCCCGCGCGGCCGTGACAGCGGCGGATTCGCAGAGTTCCGGCCGTGCCGAAGCGGGCGCGGCGAGCAGCGCGAGACCCAGAAAGGCCAGGGGCAGGAGGGGGCGGGACATCTTCATCGCGGGCAGCCGGTTCCACCGGAAAGGAGAGCCGAGCCTAGCGCGCACAAGGTTGATGAACCGTTGACGCTACCTGCGCCCCGAGGCCCGCGCCGGTAGCGCCCCCATGCGTCGAAACCTCAACAAAAGCGCGATTTCCGGCCCTTCAAGCGTCTTGCGCGATGGCATGGAATCAGGCATGAAAAACAACGCGACGTTATCTCTATCGACCTGTTCGGCCCGCAAAGGCACTCTGCGCTCGATCCCGATTTGACTGAGCCAGGCTGCCGCATAGTGTGGGCAGCGCCACGACAGGAGTGTTCACGATGGCTACCGGCACCGTGAAATGGTTCAACGCCACCAAGGGCTATGGCTTCATCCAGCCCGATGGCGGTTCCAAGGACGTTTTCGTTCACATCAGCGCCGTCGAGCGTTCGGGCCTGCAGAGCCTGAAGGACGGCCAGAAGGTTACCTTCGACCTGCAGACCAGCCGCGACGGCCGTGAATCGGCCTCGAATCTCGTTCTGGCCTGAGGCGATTTGCCACAGTGAAATTCTGACGGGCGACCCAGGGGTCGCCCGTTTTCGTTGCGGCGGTCGAATCCGGCATTTCCGCGTCCGGTTTCGCTTGACTTCACGGCGTCATTTTCAATTTTAGGGCCGCGGGCCGTGAGGCCCGTTTCGCACACCGGCCCTTCCGTCCGATCCCGGGCGGGCCGCCCTCGGACAAAGGAACCGACATGTCCCTTGCCCTGATCGCGGCGCTGCCCTTCCTTGGCGCGCTTCTGCCCGGCCTCCTGATCCGCTCGGGTCGCAACACCTGCGCCAGCGTGACCTTCGCCACCACCGGCCTCGCCTTCATCGGCCTCATGCTGCACGCCCCCGCCGTCATCGGCGCCGGAGGGGTGGTGACTGAAGGCTATGAATGGCTGCCGCAACTCGGCCTTAACGTGAATTTCATGCTCGACGGGCTGGGGTTCCTGTTCGCGACGATGATCCTGGGCATCGGCCTGCTGATCATCCTCTACGCGCGGTTCTACCTGTCGAAGAATGACCCGATGGGCAATTTCTACACCTATCTGCTCTTGTTCCAGGGCGCGATGGTGGGGATTGTCCTGTCGGATAACATCTTGCTTTTGCTCATTTTCTGGGAGCTGACCTCGCTCTCCTCCTTCCTGCTGATCGGCTATTGGAAGCACCTGCCCGAGGGCCGTCAGGGCGCTCGCATGGCGCTGGCGGTGACCGGCATGGGGGGCCTGGCGATGATCGGCGGCATGCTGATCCTGGGCCAGATCGCGGGCAGCTACGACCTGAGCGTGATCCTCGAGCAGAAGGATCTGATCCAGTCCTCAGAGTATTACCTGCCGGCGCTCTTGCTGATCTTGCTGGGCGCCTTCACCAAATCGGCGCAATTCCCGTTCCACTTCTGGCTGCCGCACGCCATGGCCGCGCCGACCCCGGTCTCGGCCTATCTGCATTCGGCGACCATGGTGAAGGCGGGGCTCTTCCTGATGGCGCGGCTCTGGCCGGTGCTGTCGGGCACGCCGGAATGGTTCTGGATCGTCGGCGGGGCAGGGCTGATCACCATGGTGCTGGGCGCTGTGATCGCGCTCTTCAAGGACGATCTGAAGGCGCTGCTGGCCTTCTCGACCGTGTCGCATCTGGGCCTGATCACCATGCTGCTGGGCCTCGGCACCGAGTATGCCGCCGCCGCCGCCGTCTTCCACATCATCAACCACGCCACCTTCAAGGCCGCGCTCTTCATGACCGCGGGGATTGTCGATCACGAGGCGCATACCCGCAACATCCGCCTCTTGGGCGGGTTGCGCAAACTGATGCCCGTCACCTTCACCATCGGCACGATCGCCGCGCTGTCGATGGCCGGAATCCCGTTCTTCAACGGCTTCCTGTCGAAAGAGATGATGCTGGAGGCCACGCATGACGCGGGCACCTGGTTCGGCGTCGTCGCCACGATTGGCGCCATCTTCTCGGTCGCCTATTCCTTCCGCTTCATCTTCCACACCTTCATGGGGCCGGTGAGGGACGATTACCCCCACCACCCGCATGACCCGGGCTTCGGCATGTGGATCTCGCCCGCCTTCCTCTGCGTGCTGGTGCTGGCGATCGGCCTCTTCCCCGACCAGACGGTGGGTCATTTCGTCGATACCGTGGCCAGCGCCGTGACCGGGACCGAGGTCCATGTCCATCTGGCGCTCTGGCACGGGGTCACGCCCGCGCTGATCATGTCGGGCATCGCCGTGGCGGTGGGCATCGTGCTGCTGTCGTTCCAGCGCGGGCTCGCGCCGCTCTGGGATCGCGCGCCGCGGCCCGAGGCGAAGGCGATCTTCGACGCCATCGTCAACAACGCGGCCAAGGGCGCCATCAGCCTGACCGATGCGCTGCATGACGGGGCCATCTCGCGCTATCTCGGCATCCTGACGGCGGTGATCGTCGCCTATGCGGGCTGGGCCTTCTGGGGCGGCGAATTCACCCCCGGCGCGCGCGCCATGCTGCCGATCGGCCCGGTAGAGCTGGTGTTCTTCGCCATCCTGATGGTCGCGGTCGCCGGGGTGACCCTGCTGCACCGGATGCGCTTCCTGTCGCTGATCGTCATCTCGATCTGCGGGCTCGTGGTGTCGATGACCTTCGTGCAATTCTCGGCCCCCGATCTGGCCCTGACCCAGCTCACGGTCGAGGTGGTGACGGTCATCCTGCTGCTGCTGGCGCTGAACTACCTGCCGAAGGAGACCCCGGCCGAATCCCGTCCGGCGCGTCGCTTCCGGGACGGGGTGATCGCGCTCGCCGCCGGTGGCGGGGTGGGGGCGCTGGCCTTCGCCATCCTGACCCGCGACATGTCGCTGCCGACGATCTCCGATTACCACGTCGCCAATTCCTATACCGGCGGCGGCGGCAACAACGTGGTCAATGTGATCCTCGTCGACTTCCGCGGTTTCGATACCATGGGCGAGATCGCCGTTCTGGGCATCGCTGGCCTCGTGATCTACGCGCTGGTCGAGGTGATGCTGCACGGCCCCGCCTCGCGCCGGTTGCAGAACTGGGTGCCCGAGATGGCGCAGGCCCGCGACCGCCACCCGCTGATGATGGTCGTGGCCACGCGTCTGGCGCTGCCCATCGCCCTGACGGTCGGTGTCTATATCTTCCTGCGCGGCCATAACGAGCCGGGCGGGGGCTTCATCGCCGGTCTGGTCGTCGCCATCGCGCTCCTCATGCAATACATGGCCTCGGGCTTTGCCTGGAGCCAGGCGCGGCAGAAGGTGGCCTATCACGGGCTGATCTCGGCGGGCGTGCTGATCGCCGTCTTCACCGGCATCGCCAGCGTCATCCTGGGGTGGAACTTCCTCACCTCGACCAGCGAATACGTGCAGATCTGGCCGCTGGACCGCATCCACCTGGCCAGCGCCGCCTCGTTCGATCTGGGCGTGTTCCTGACCGTGGTCGGCGCGGTGATGCTGGCGCTGGCCAGCCTCAGCCGGATCGGCGTGCGGGCGGGCGAGGGGATCAACCTGACGCCCATGGACGTGGACCCGCAGGCCGAGCGCCAGCCCATCAATCCGGAGGAGACCTGACATGGAAGCGCTTGTCGCCATCGCCATCGGCGCGATGACCGCATCCGGGGTCTATCTGATGCTGCGCCTTCGGACCTTCCCGGTCGTCCTCGGCCTGTCGATGCTCACCTATGCGGTGAACGTCTTCATCTTCGCCTCGGGTCGCCTCGTGGCGGGCGCGCCGCCGATCCTCGGCGCGGCGCCCACCATGACCGACCCGCTGCCGCAGGCTCTGGTGCTGACCGCCATCGTCATCTCGTTCGGGATGACGGCGCTGACGGTCATTCTGGCGCTGGGGTCCTACCTCAACGCGGGCACCGACCAGATCGACATCGAGCGGCCGGGCGAGCAGCCCGACGCCGACAACTGAGGCCCTGATCATGCAACACTGGATCATCGCCCCGATCATCCTGCCCGCTCTGATGGGCCCCTTCATCACCCTGGCCATGCGCCATGACGTGACGCTGCAACGCGTGGCCTCGCTGGTCTCGGCCGTGCTCCTGGTCGGGCTGACCGGCGCGCTGCTGGTTTCGGCCGCGGGCGGCAATATCGAAAGCTACGAGCTGGGCTCCTGGCCCGCGCCCTTCGGCATCGTGCTGGTGCTGGACCGGCTGAGCGCGCTGATGGTCACGCTGACCGCCGTGCTGGGCCTTGTCGTGCTGGCCTATGCCATCGCCACCAACTGGGACCAGCGGGGGCGCAATTTCCACGCGCTCTACCAGTTCCAGCTGATGGGCCTGTTCGGCGCCATGCTGACCGGGGATATCTTCAACCTCTTCGTGTTCTTCGAGATCCTGCTCATCGCCTCCTACGGTCTGATGACCCACGGCGGCGGGCGGATGCGGCTGCGGGGCGGCGTGCAATACGTCATCTACAACCTGGCCGGCTCGACGCTGTTCCTCTTCGCGCTGGGCACGCTTTATGCGGTCTTCGGCACGCTCAACATGGCGGATCTGGCCGAGCGCGCGGCGGAACTGCCCGCGGGCGACGGGGCGCTGCTGCGCGTCACCGCGGTGCTGCTGCTCTTGGTCTTCGTGCTGAAGGGCGCGCTGCTGCCGATGCATTTCTGGCTGCCCAACACCTATGCGCTGGCGCCTGCGCCGGTTGCCGCGCTGTTCGCGGTGATGACCAAGGTCGGCGCCTATTCCGTGATCCGCGTCTTCACCCTGATCTTCCCGGTGACACTGGCGCCGATGGGGGGGCTCGTGGCCGATGTCGTGGTGCCCGCGGCGCTGGTCACGCTGGCCATCGGCATGATCGGTGTTCTGGGCGGCGGTACGCTGGCCCGCACGGTGTCCTTCGCTGCCATCGGCTCGATGGGGACGCTGTTCCTGGCCATCGGCACCTTCAGTGAACTGGCCACCGGCGCGGCGCTCTATTACCTGATCCATTCGACGCTGGCGACGGCGGCGCTGTTCCTGGTCGTCGATCAGGTCCGCGCGCGGCGGGGCAATTCGGCGCTGGTGCCGCAGGCGCCGCTGGTCCGCTCGGGCCTCGTCGCCGCCTTCTTCTTCGCCGCGGCCATCGCCATGGCGGGGATGCCGCCGCTGTCGGGCTTCCTCGGCAAGCTGATGGTGCTGGAGGCGATCCGCGCGGCCGATTGGTGGGTCTGGGGCTGGGCCTTCATCCTGGTCACCTCGCTCATCGCCGTGGTGGGCTTTGCCCGGGCCGGTTCGGTCCTCTTCTGGCGGCCGCATGACAAGATGACGCCCGCCGCCGGCGACGAGTTCCAGATCGCCCCCGGCAGCCTCTCGGGCTGGGGGATGGCGGCGCTGGGCACGCTCTTGGCGCTGATCGCGGCGCTCACGGTCGCCGCGGGGCCGGTCACTGGCTATACCCAGGCCACCGCAGCGCAGCTCTACGCGCCGCAGGGCTATATCTACGCCGTGCTCGGCACGCCCGAGGAACGCGCCGCGCGCCTCGCGGCCGAGGAAGAACGCGCCGACGACCTGCACGGCGCCGATCACGGGGCCCCCGCACACAGCGACGCCCCCGCCACTTCGGAGGGACACTGATATGCTGTCGCGCTTTCTGCCCCATCCGCTTCTGTCGCTGACGCTGGTGGCGACCTGGCTTCTGCTGGTCAATTCGCTGAAGCTCAATTCCATCGTCTTCGCGGTGATCCTGGGTCTGGTGATCCCGATGCTGACCCGGGCCTATTGGCCCGACATGCCGCGGCTGCGCAGCCCGCTCAGGGCCATCGAATATGCCTTCGTCGTGCTCTATGACATCGTGAAGGCCAATATCGACGTGGCGCTGATCGTGCTGTTCAAACCGGCGCGCGACATCCGCCCGGCCTGGATCTGCGTGCCGCTCGACGTCCGCTCGCCCGAGGCGATCACGGCACTGGCCAGCACCATCACCCTGACGCCGGGGACCGTGTCCTGCGACCTCTCGGCCGATGGGCGGGCCATTCTGGTCCATGCGCTGCACGCGCCCGACCCCGACGCGATCCGCGACGACATCAAATCGCGCTATGAACGCCGCCTGAAGGAGATCTTCGAATGATCACCTATGCCCTGATCTTCTGCATCGGCAGCTTCACGCTGGGCCTGCTTCTGAACCTGTGGCGCGTGGTCAGGGGGCCGCGCATCTCGGACCGGATCCTGGCGCTGGACACGATGACCATCAACGCCATCGCGCTTCTGATCCTGCTGGGCTTCGCGCTCGGTTCGCCGATCTTCTTCGAGGTGGCGATGCTCTTCGCCCTCGTGGGCTTCGTCTCCACCGTCAGCTATTGCCGCTTCCTGCTGCGCGGCGACATCATCGAGTGAGGACCCCGATCCATGCCAATCGCTGACCTGCCGCTCTGGGCCGAGATCGCCGTTACCGTCTTCCTGGTCGTGGGGGGGCTTTTCGGCCTCGTCGGCTCCTACGGGTTGCTGAAACTGCCCGACCCGATGACCCGGCTGCACGCGCCGACCAAGGCCACGACGCTGGGGGTGGGGGGCGTGCTGATCGCCTCGATGATCTACATCTTCGCGGCCGAGGGCCGGGTGTCGATGCACGAGCTGCTCATCACCCTTTTCCTGGTGATCACCTCGCCCATCACCGCCCTCTTCATCGCCAAGGTGCATATCCACATGCGCGAGAAGCCCGAGACCCTGCCCGAGCCGCGCGATGCCTCGGGCTGGGCCAGCTTCACCGCCGACGGCCCGGCGCGCGGCGTGCGGGACATGCAGCCGGTCGAGCCGGGCGCCCCGGACAAAACCGCTTGAGTCCGGCCCGCGGGCGTATCCGTGCCGGTCGCGTTGCGCTATGACGGGGGGCAGCCCCATGCTTGGGGGCTGTCTGATCTGGGATCCCCGGCGGTGTGGGAGGCGGAAGCAATCGACGGCTTGACCGAGACCGTGATGACGCGGCTCCTGGTCGAGGCGGCAGAGGCGCGCGCGGTGGCCATCGAGCTTGCCGCGCGTCTTGCCGTGGACCGTCCCGACCTTCCGGCGCTGGCGCTGGCCTTGCCCTTTAGCCTGGCCGCCGCCACCATCGAGGAAATGCTGGGCGCCGCTCCCGCCGCGCGCGTCGCCGCGCTCGACGCCTGGCGGGTGGCGGCGCTGATCGGCACCGATGTGCTGGTCCTGAAGGGGGGCGAGGGCGGCGCCAGCATCGCCGATCTGGTGTCCCTTTGGCGCCGGGGGGATGAGGTGTTCGGGGCGGTGCAGGGGTAAGCGGGCAGGGCGGGACGCGTCCGGCTCACTGGCCCGGTGTTTCCGTGCCGGGGCCGCCTCAATCCGCCCCGTGCCACGGCCCCTTGCCTGCCCGATCCGGCCCGCTAGAGTGGCGGCACAACGGGGGCAGGGAGCAGGACATGATCACCCTTTACGGCGTTCTCAGATCGCGGGCCACGCGGCCCTTCTGGCTGCTACGCGAGATGGGGGTCGAGTTCCGCCATGTGCCGGTGATCCAGGCCTATCGCCTGGCCGATCCGGGAGCGGCCGATGCGCCGTTCCACACCGCCTCGCCCGAGTTCCTGGCGCTCAACCCGGCCAGCCAGATCCCGGTCATGGTGGACGGCGATCTGGTGCTGACGGAATCCATGGCGATCCCGCTCTATCTGGCGCGCAAGTTCGGCGGCCCGCTGGCCCCCGCGACGCTGGCGGAGGAGGGCGAGGCGATGCAATGGGGCTTTGCTGCCATCACCGGGATCGAGGGCCCGGCGCTCGACATCCTCTATACCTATGCCGCCAAGGGGCAGGAGACGCCCGAGGGTCAGGCCAAGCTCGCCGAGAAGACCGCCGCGCTGGCGCGTCCCCTGGGCCGGATCGAGGCGCATCTTCAAGGGACGGACTGGCTGATGGGCGGACGCTTCACCGTCGCCGACATCCTGATGGCCGAATGCGTGCGCTACGTGCAGCCCCACGCCCCGGCGCTGGCCGCCTATCCCCGGATCCGCGACTGGATCGCCCGCTGCCATGCCCGCCCGGCCTTCCAGCAGATGATGGCCGAACGCAACGCCGAACCGGCGTGAGGGGAGGGGGCCTGCCCCCTTCCACGGCCCCTGTAGGGTGGGGTTTCAGCCCACCGCCCCGATCCCTTCCTGCGTCCCACGGGACCCCCACGCGGTCCTGAACATCCGCTGCCCGCCGGTCCCCCGGCCGCCCTGCCGTGTATTCCCGCCACGCTATCTGGCGATCCGAGCCTCGGTCACCCCCCAATCCTTGCGCCTGACCCGCCCCGGTGGTCTATTAGGGGCCAATCACGAACCCAGAGTCGCAGAGCAGCATGACCGATTTCCTCGCCGGCCAGCCCGAAACCTATGACGCCTCCTCCATCGAGGTGCTCGAAGGGCTGGAACCCGTCCGCAAACGCCCCGGCATGTATATCGGCGGCACCGACGAACGGGCGCTGCACCATCTCGTCGCCGAGATCCTCGACAACTCGATGGACGAGGCCGTCGCGGGCCATGCCAACCGCATCGAGGTCGAGATCCACGCCGATTACTCGGTCACGATCCGCGACAACGGCCGCGGCATGCCCTTCGATCCGCACCCGAAATTCCCCGGCAAATCGGCGCTGGAGGTGATCCTGTGCACCCTGCACGCGGGTGGCAAGTTCTCGGGCAAGGCCTATGAGACCTCGGGCGGTCTGCACGGGGTCGGCGCCTCGGTGGTGAACGCGCTGAGCGACAGCATGGTCGTGCAGGTCGCCCGCGACCGCAAACTGGTCGAGCAACGCTTCTCGCGCGGCATCCCGCTGGGCCCGGTCGTGGAACTCGGCGCCGCCCCCAACCGGCGCGGCACGACGACCACCTTCCACGCCGACGAACAGATCTTCGGCAGCCACCGCTTCCGCCCGGCGCGGGTCTTCAAGATGGTGCGCTCGAAGGCCTATCTCTTCTCGGGGGTCGAGATCCGCTGGAAATCGGCGATCCCCGACGGCGACACCCCGCAGGAGGCCGTGTTCCACTTCCCCGGCGGCCTGGCCGATTACCTGAACGAACAGCTGGGCAAGGATTCCACCTATGCCGACAAGCCCTTCGCCGGAAAGGTCCATTTCCAGGAGAAGTTCGGCGTCCCCGGCTCGGTCGAATGGGCGATCAACTGGACGCCGATGCGCGACGGTTTCGTGCAGAGCTATTGCAACACGGTGCCCACGCCCGAGGGCGGCACGCATGAGGCAGGCTTCTGGGCGGCGATCCTCAAGGGCATCCGCGCCTATGGCGAGCTGACCAAGAACCGCAAGGCCGAGCAGATCACCCGCGACGACATGCTGACGGGGGGCTGCGCGCTGGTCTCGTGCTTCATCCGCGAGCCGGAATTCGTCGGCCAGACCAAGGACCGGCTGGCCACGACCGAAGCCGCGCGGCTGGTCGAGGGCGCAGTGCGCGACCATTTCGACAACTGGCTGGCGGGCGACCCCAAGGCCGCGGGCGCGATCCTCGATTTCCTGGTGCTCAGGGCCGAGGAACGCCTGCGCCGCCGCCAGGAGAAAGAGACCCAGCGCAAGACCGCCACCAAGAAGCTGCGCCTGCCCGGCAAGCTCGTCGATTGTTCGGCCACCAACCGCGAGGGGACGGAGCTGTTCATCGTCGAGGGTGACTCGGCCGGCGGCTCGGCCAAGATGGCCCGCGACCGGCGCACCCAGGCCCTGCTGCCCCTGCGCGGCAAGATCCTGAACGTGCTGGGCGCGGCCTCGGGCAAGCTGGGCCAGAACCAGGAGATCAACGACCTCTGCCAGGCTCTGGGCGTACAGATGGGGTCGAAGTTCCGCGTCGACGACCTGCGGTACGACAAGGTCATCATCATGACCGACGCCGATGTCGACGGCGCGCATATCGCGTCCCTGCTGATGACCTTCTTCTTCACCCAGATGCGGCCGATGATCGACCACGGGCACCTCTATCTCGCCTGTCCGCCGCTCTTCCGTCTGACGCAGGGGGCGAAGCGGGTCTATTGCCTCGACGAGGCCGAGAAGGAACTGTGGCTGGCCAAGGGTCTGGGCGGCAAGGGAAAGATCGACGTGTCGCGCTTCAAGGGCCTGGGCGAGATGGACGCCAAGGATCTGAAGGAAACGACGATGGACGTGTCCTCGCGCAAGCTGATCCGGGTGTCGATCGACGAGGACATCCCGGGCGAGACGGGCGATCTGGTCGAGCGGCTGATGGGGAAAAAGCCGGAGCTGCGGTTCCAGTATATCAGCGAGAATGCGCGGTTTGTTGAGGATGTGGATGTGTGAGATCACTTCGCCATGAGAGGCGATTTCAGCGCGGCGACAACGGCTTAACTTGCAAAGCGTGTAGCATTTCGATGCTCGCATCCCGGTTGTCGTAGCAAGCCGTAGGGTGCGCATTCATTGCGCACCGACCGCAACGGTTCTTGGTGCGCAATGAATGCGCACCCTGCGCCCCCCGCCCGGAACCAAGCCGAAGGCGCCGGGCAAGCGCTGGTCGGTCCCCTCGGGCTGGCGCTTCGGCGGGGTCTACTCCCCCCGAAAAGGAGACCCCGCCTCATACACCGCCCGAATGATCCGGACAGCGCCGTGCCAAGGTCCGGCTAAGATGGGGTAGATCCCCACCCGGCGGGCGCTCGCGGATGGGGTCGATGGCCCCGGGTGAGGCGGTCCCGGAGAGCACACGAGCCCTCATTCTCAGCTTCTGTCTGCAACACTGACGTTGATGCAAGGCCACGCCTTGATGTCATCCGAAAGCTTTCTAACTCACCGCCGAAACGGCCGCAGACTTTGCGGCGCCAAGCCCCCGGGTCATAAAAGGTTGCGTCATGGGGCGTCTTCCGGCAGCCTGATCCTGTTTCGATGTG
>NZ_JAUCCQ010000020.1:0-45313 GCF_034676075.1 Pararhodobacter sp.
CCCATGCGGCGGTCCTTTCGCGGTGGTCGGCCTCGCTCAGATGGTAGCGGGGCGCGATGAATTCCTCGGCCCGGAGGATCCAGCCCCCTTTCCCGCCGTCCCGGCGCCTTGCGTATTTGCGCGAGGCCGGGCGGCTGTCGGCCAGGGCGTAGTAATAACTCCGCCTTGCGATGCCGTAAGCATCGGCGAGATGACCGGGCGCGGCCTGATAGGCGGCCTGCGCGGCGCGGATCGTCTGCGGCCCGATCACGCCGTCGGCCGTCAGGTCATGGCCCATCTCGCCCAGCAGCCGCTGCAGGATCCGCACCGCATTGCCGCCCGAGTTCACATACATGTCGAAGACCGAGGGTTGCAGCGCCTCGGGCAGCGCGGCGATGCCGGGGCGGCGGTAGTAATGCTCAAGGAAAATCGCCACCGCCTGCGGCCGGGTCAGCGCACTGACATCGGCCTCGCTTACCTGCCCGTCGCCGGTCAGGTCCAGCCCCAGCCGCCGCATCGTGCCGATGGTCACGCCGAAGTTGGTGGCCCCGCCCGGATCGTCCGGGTCGTTGACGAAGCCGCCCTCGCGGGCGACGATCTCTTCGGCAAGGCTTTGC
Source organism: Pararhodobacter sp. (assembly GCF_034676075.1). Classification (GTDB taxonomy): domain Bacteria; phylum Pseudomonadota; class Alphaproteobacteria; order Rhodobacterales; family Rhodobacteraceae; genus Pararhodobacter. The sequence goes on from NZ_JAUCCQ010000020.1 coordinate 597, forward strand.
ACGTCGCGCATCGCGCCCTCCCATGCTGGAAAGCGGGCAGGATCGCGGGCCGGGGTTCAGATCCGGTAGCGGCGGCGTGCGTTGCGGCTCAGGTGCCCTGGGTCGGGTAGGTTTCGCCGTGGTATTCGCATTCCGGGCGGTTCGCCGCGGCATTGGGCGAGCCCTGGGCGCCGACCGCATCGGCCACTTCGCGCGGCATATAGGTCTCGTCATGCTTCGCCAGGATCTCGGTCGCGACGAAGACCCCGTCGACCAGCCGGCCGGTGGCGACCGTGCCCTCGTTCTCGCCGAAGAGGTCGGGCAGGATGCCGCGGTAGCTGACCGGCACGCTGGCGCAGAAATCGGTGACGGAGAAGGTGATCGATTCGCCCTGCCCGCGGCTGAGGGTGCCGACCTCGACCATGCCGCCCAGGCGGAAGACCTCGTTCGGCGCCGGAGGCTCGGCCATCACCTGGCTGGGCGAGCGGAAGAAGTTGATCCCGTCGCGCATCGCATAACCGATCAGCGCCGTGCTGAGCGTGAGCGCCACGGCGGCCACGGCGATGATCTGCACGCGGCGGGTCTTTTTCAGGCTCTTCATGCCGGCCATGGGAATCCTCCGGGGGTTCGCTGCCTCAGATAGGAAGGCGGGGCACGGCTGGCAACGGGACCCGTTGCCGCATCAGGCGGCCTTGAACGGGATCCGGCGGCGCAGGAATTGCGTGGCCTTGTGGCCGACCGCCACCGGATCGCCGGTGGTCAGGAACAGCGTTTCCTTGCCGGTGCCGATCAGGTCGGGGTGGCGTTCGAGGTAATGCTCCAGGCTCGCCGCGACCAGCTCGGGCTGGGAATAGACCTGCACGCCGGGGCCGAGCGCGGCGCGGAAAGCCTCCTCCATCAGCGGATAATGCGTGCAGCCGAGCACGGCGGCCTCGGGCTTCGGCATCCGGCGGTGCAGCGCCTCGACGTGGCTATGCACCAGCGCCTCGGCCAGGATCATGTCGCCCTGTTCGATAGCATCGACCACGCCGCCGCAGGGCTGAGCCTCGACATCGACGCCGATGGCGCGGAAGGCAAGTTCGCGCTGGAAGGCACGGCTGGCGACGGTGGCGGGGGTGGCAAACAGCGCGACATGCTTGATCGCCACCTCACGCGGCGGGGAATTGTCGCCCCATTGCCGTTCGGTCAGGGCCTCGATCAGCGGCACGAAGACGCCGAGCACGCGCTTGCCCGGCGGAATCCAGCTTTCCTGCATCCGCTTCAGCGCCGCGGCCGAGGCGGTGTTGCAGGCCAGGATCACCAGATCGCAGCCCTCGTCAAACAGGCGCTGCACGCCTTGCGTGGTCAGGCGATAGATATCATCGGCGTCGCGCGTGCCGTAGGGCGTGTTGGCGTTGTCGCCGAAATAGACGAAGGGCACCTCGGGCAGCCGTCGGACCAGCGCGTCCAGAACCGTGAGCCCGCCCAGCCCGGAATCGAACACGCCTACTGCCATTGCTGCCTCTATCGCCGATATTGCGCCTCGAATTCAAAGCCCAGGCGGGCCCAGTCCGAGGGGTTCGGCGACAAGTCATACGTGCTGCGGCGGAGGAAATCCATCACCTGATTGGCCCCCTGTCCAACGCTCGCGAGCTTGTGCGGCGGGATCGGATCGCCGACCGCCAGCCGCACCGGCCCGTCGGTCCGGGCGGCGAATTCGCGGATCAGCAGTGCCATGCGCAGCGTCGGATGCACATGGCTGGCCAGCTGGAAGAGGCGCGAGTTCGCCCCCTCGAACCAGAGCGGCACCACGGTGGCGCCCGAGCGCGCGATCATCTTGGCGGTGAAACCGCGCCATTGCGGGTCACGGGGTTCGGCCGCAGGGGTGACGCCGGTCGCCACCGTGCCGCCCGGAAAGATGCCGATGGCGCCGCCCGCCTGCAGGTAGCCGATCGCCTCGGCCCGGGTGGCGATGTTGCGGGCCTGCGCCGTGCGACTGCCGGAAAAATCGATCGGCAGGATGGCGCGGCGCACATCCTCGGCCCCGAGGAAGGCGTTATGCGCGACGATGCGGAAATCCCCGCCCCGCACGGCACTGAGGATATGGCCCAGCACCAGCCCGTCCAAGATCCCGAACGGGTGGTTCGAGACCACGACCAGCGGCCCGCGGGTGGGGATCGTACCCAGCGAGCCGCGGATCACGTCAAGCCTGAGGCCGAAACGCTCCATCATCACCCGCCAGAAATCGCGGCCCTGCGCGACCTCGGCCTCATAGCCTTCGGCACGGCGCATCAGCGCCAGCCGCCCGGTGACATTCTCGACGCTGCGGATCAGGGCCTGCCCGGGTCTGGTCCCGGCCGACATCGCATAGGTGATATCGCGGGCCACGCCACGGGCAAGCGGGCGGCGGCGGTGGCGGACGGGGGTGTCGAGGATGGCGAGGGACATGGGGGACTCGGGCAAAGGATATGCCCGAGTCCTAGCGCCTGCTGGTGACAGAATGGCGACGGTTATTCCGCCGCCATCCGGGTGGGTGCGCCGCCCTGGGCGATGGCCGCCAGGATCTCCTCGCGCCGCTTCGCCGCCTTGGCCTCGTTCGCGTCCTTGACCGGGCCATAGCCGCGGATCGACAGCGGCAACATGGCCAGTTCCAGGATCAGATCGCGGGTCGCCGGGGTGAGCTTCGGCAGAACCGCTTTCATATCGCCTTCGAACTGCTTGATAAGGCTGCGTTCCATCTTCCGCTCCGCTGAATAGCCGAAGGGGTCGAAGGGCGTGCCGCGCAGGCCTTTCAGCCGGGCCAGCAGCTTGAAGCCGGACATCATCCAGGGCCCGAATTCCCGCTTCTTCGGCCGGCCCGAGGGATCCTTGCCCCCCATGACCGGCGGCGCGAGGTGGAATTTCATCACGAAATCCCCGTCGAAGGTCTCGCGCAGCTTGGCCTCGGTCGACAGATGCAGGCGCGCGACCTCGTATTCGTCCTTGTAGGCCAGCAGCTTGTGATAGCCCTTGGCCACGGCCTCGCGCAGGCCCTTGTCCTCTACGCCATCGACCAGCTTGCGGAAGCGCTTGGCCAGCCGCTTGCCCTGATACTCGACCAGCCGCGCCTCGCGGAAGGCGACAGGATCGACCGGCAAGCTGTTGATGTCGTTGGGTGCGATGACTTTGGCGGCATCCTGAGGATGCAGCACGGCCCAACGCCCGATCTCGAAGGCGCGCAGGTTGCCCTCGACGGCGGCCTTGTTCAGCACGATGGCCTCGCGGATCGACTCGAGGCTCAGGGGCACCAGCCCCTGCTGCCAGGCGCCGCCCAGCACCATCATGTTGGAATAGATCGAATCCCCCAGTGCCACGCGCGACAGCTCCGAGGCATCGAACAGCGACAGCCGGTCGCGAAGCCGTGCTTCAAGAGCGACCTCCAGATTGTTGATCGGCAAGCGGAATTCGGTGTCACGGGTGAAGGCGCCGGTGATGATTTCGTGGCTGTTGACCACCGCGCCGGTGCGGCCCGTGGTCATCAGGCCGATGGTCTTGGCGCCCGCCGTCACCACCAGATCGCCGCCGATCACCGCATCCGCCTCGCCCACGGCGACGCGGACGGCGCTGATATCCTCGGGCTTGTTGGCCAGCCGCAGGTGGATATGGACCGCGCCGCCCTTCTGGGCGAGGCCTGCCATCTCCATCATGCCCGCGCCCTTGCCGTCGATCTGCGCCGCCTGCGCCAGCACCGCGCCGACCGTCACCACACCGGTGCCGCCGACGCCGGTGATGATCAGGTTATGCGTGCCGTTGATCGCTGGCAGTTGCGGCAGCGGCAGGTCCGGCAGGTCCAGCGCCCGGGTCGCGGATTTCTTCACCCTGGCGCCCTCGACCGTGACAAAAGACGGGCAGAAGCCCTTGAGACAGCTGTAATCCTTGTTGCAGGAGGATTGGTCGATGGCCCGCTTGCGGCCCAGCTCCGTCTCGACCGGAACGATGGAGACGCAGTTCGACTGCACCCCGCAATCGCCGCAGCCCTCGCAGACCTCGGTGTTGATGAAGACGCGGCGGTCGGGATCGGGGAAGGTGCCGCGCTTGCGGCGGCGGCGCTTCTCGGCGGCGCAGGTCTGAACATAGATGATGGCGGAGACGCCCTTGGTCTCGGCCATCTTCTCCTGCACATTCATCAGGTTGGCGCGTTCGACCTTTTCGATCCCCGCCGGGAATTGCGAGAGATCCAGCTCTTCCTTCTCATCATAGACCACGACCACCGGCTTCACGCCCATAGCCGTGATCTCGCGCGCGATCTGATAGGCGGTGAGTCCGCCCTCGTTGCGCTGGCCGCCGGTCATGGCGACGGCATCGTTGAAGAGGATCTTGTAGGTGATCGTCGTCCCGGCGGCCAAAGCCGCGCGGATCGCCTGCACGCCCGAATGGTTGTAGGTCCCGTCGCCGAGGTTCTGGAACACATGGCCGCGGTGCGAGAACAGGCTCTCGCCGATCCAGTTCGCGCCCTCGCCGCCCATATGGGTGAAACCGAGCGTGTCGCGGTCCATCCACTGGACCATGTAGTGACAGCCGATCCCGGCATAGGCGCGGCTGCCGTCGGGCAACTTGGTCGAGGAATTATGCGGGCAGCCCGAGCAGAACCACGGCGTCCGCTGGGCGATATCGGTGGCGTTGTCGGCCCGGCGGGCTTCAGTCAGCCTCTCAAGACCGGCGCGTAACCCTTCGGTATCGCAGCCTTCTTCCAGGAAGATGCCGCCCAGTTTCTCGGCGATCATCACCGGGTCGAGGGCGTAGCGGGTCGGGAACAATTCCTCGGAATGCATCCCCCCGGCGCCACCCTTGTACCAGCCATAGACGCGGCGGCCGCGGCGGTCGTCGAAGATCGCTTCCTTGATCTGCACTTCGATCAGCTTGCGTTTTTCCTCAACGCAGATGATCAGGTCGAGGTCGTCGGCCCATTCATGGAAGCTGGTCATGTCCAGCGGCCAGGTTTGCCCGACCTTGTAGGTGGTGATGCCCAGCCGCTCGCACGCGGCCTCATCCAGGCCCAGCAGCCCCATGGCGTGCACGAGGTCGAGCCAGTTCTTGCCCGCGGCCACGAGCCCGATCTTCGCGCCCGGCTTGCCCCAGACGCGCTTGTCCATGCGGTTGGCGCGGCTGAACGCCTCGGCCGCGAAGCGCTTGTAGTCGATCATCCGCGCTTCCTGCGCGACCGGGGTGTCCTGCAGCCGGATGTTCAGCCCGCCGGCCGGCATCTGGAAATCGGGGCGTACGAAGGACATCCGGTGCGGATTGCCGTCGACCACGGCCGTGGCCTCGACGGTATCCTTCATCGTCTTGAGGCCCACCCAGAGCCCGGAAAACCGGCTCAGTTCAAAGGCATAATGACCGTAGTCGAGGATTTCCTGCACGCCCGCGGGCGAGACGATCGGCATATAGGCATCGACCATCGCCCAGTCAGACTGGTGCAGCACGGTCGAGCTTTCGCCGGTATGGTCGTCGCCCATCGCCATGATGACGCCGCCGTTCTTCGAGGTCCCGGCCATGTTGGCGTGTTTCATCGGGTCGCCCGAACGGTCGATCCCCGGCCCCTTGCCGTACCACAGGCAGAAGACGCCGTCGTATTTGCCCTCGCCCCGCAGTTCGGCCTGCTGGGTGCCCCAGACGGCGGTGGCGGCGAGGTCCTCGTTCAGCCCCTCCTGGAAGGTGACCTGCGCGGCATCGAGGAAGGGTCTGGCGCGGATCATCTGCTGGTCGACGGCCCCCAGAGGCGAGCCGCGATAGCCCGTCACATAGCCCGCCGTCTTCAGCCCCGCCGCCCGGTCCCGCGCCTGCTGCGCCAGCATCAGACGCACCAGCGCCTGAGTGCCGTTCAGCAGAACCGGGGATTTATCCAGGTCGAAACGGTCGTTCAGAGACACCGTCTGCTTACCCATCGTGCACCTCCCATGCCGATCGCCACTCGGGTGGCGTTAGCGCCAGTATAGGTCAAAAAGGCTGACCTTAAAACCCGTTTCCACGGATTCTTGTCTTTTCGGGTAGACAACGTTGCCATAGAAACGATTGGCAATGAAACAGCGGCGGGTAATGACCGATATTTTATGATGGACTGGGACAAGCTCCGAATCTTTCACGCGGTGGCCGATGCCGGCAGCCTGACCCATGCCGGTGACACGCTGGGCCTGAGCCAATCGGCTGTCAGCCGCCAGATCCGGGGGCTGGAGGAAAGCCTCAGCACGATTCTGTTCCACCGCCACGCGCGGGGGCTGATTCTGACCGAACAGGGGGAATTGCTGTTCGACGCGACGCGGGCCATGACCAAGCGGCTGGAAACCGCCGCCGCGCGGATCCGCGACAGCGAGGAAGAGGTCTATGGTGAACTCAGGGTCACCACCACCACGGCGTTCGGCACGCTGTGGCTGGCCCCGCGCCTGCCGACGCTCTACGCCAAATATCCGGAACTGAAGATCGACCTCATGCTGGAAGAGCGCGTGCTCGACCTGCCGATGCGCGAGGCCGATGTGGCGATAAGGATGAAGGAGCCCAGCCAGGCCGACCTGATCCGCAAGCGCCTGATGGGCGTCCGGATGCGGCTTTACGCCTCGACCGAATACCTGCGCCAGAACGGCACGCCGACCTCGCTGGTCGAGATGAAGGATCACCGCCTGGTCTGCCAGAGCGCCAATGCCCATCAAGTCGCCGCCGGTGGCGCGCTGGTGCGCGAGCTGATGACGCAGCAGATCCGCTCGACCTTTACGGTGAACAACTACTTCGGCGTGTTGCAGGCGGTGGTGAATCATCTGGGCGTCGGCGTGCTGCCCGATTACCTGACCGAGGATTTCTCGCAACTGGTGCGGGTGCTGCCCGATGTGGAAAGCGCCGAGGTTCCGGTGTTCCTGGCCTACCCGGAAGAATTGCGTCATTCCAAGCGGGTATCGGCATTCCGGGACTTCGTGCTGGAGGGTGTGATCGCCTATCGCCGCCAACGAACCATGCCCAGCAGCGAGTAGCTCACCCGCCGGTTGCGTTGACCTAGGGTGAGGCATGCATGCAACGCATCACGGCTATGATGCACATGCAGCGACGAAATTGTTGAACGCATGCAGCGATTCGATTATCTGGGTTCGTGAGATACAGGAGTTCCTTCTGTATCTTTACCTCCCTGTTGGACTTGGGCCGAGCTTTGCTCGGCCTTCTTTTTTGGGTCGGCGGCCGTCTGCACCGCTGCCAGCCGTGTCCTCAGGAAAGCCCGTTCCGCCGCATTCCCCGACCGGGCGATGGCCTCGCCATAGGCTTCCGCTGCGCCAGCGCCCTGCCCCGCCCGGGCCCTGAGTTCGGCCAGGGCGGCGTGGAACGGCTGATAGCTATGCAAATCCACGCGCAGTGCCTCGACCAGCGCCAGCGCCGCCGCCGCCTCGCCGGTTTCAGCCAGCGCCACCGCGCGGTTGAGGCGCACGACCGGCGTCGGCTCGAATCGCAGGAGGCTGTCGTAGAGCAGAAAGATCTGGCGGCGGTCGATCTCGGGCGCGGTATGAAGCGCGGCGATGGCGGCTTTGATCTGGAACGGCCCCGGCGCGCGCAGCGCCATGGCCCGGTCAACCAGCGCCTCGCCCTCGGCGATCCCGGCTTGATCCCAGAGCCGCCGGTCCTGCCGGTCCAGCGCCACCAGCGCGCCGTCCGGCCCCAGCCGCGCCGCGCGCCGCGCATCGGTGATCAGCATCAACGCCAACAGGCCCAGAACCTCGGGCTCGTCCGGGCGGAGCTGGTCGAGCATGCGGGCGAGGTAGATCGCCTCGGCCGAGAGGTCGACGCGCAGCGGCGCCGCGCCCGCGGTGACGGCATAGCCCTCGTTGAAGATGAGATAGAGCACCGCCAGCACCGAGCCCAGCCGCGCCGCCCAGTCGCCCGGCCCCGGCACGGCAAAGGGGATCCCGGCCTCGCGGATCTTGGCCTTGGCGCGGCTCAGGCGCTGGCCCATGGCGGGCTCGGTATCGAGGAAGGCGCGGGCGATCTCGGCCGTGGTCAGGCCGCCGAGGGTCCGCAGGGTCAGCGCGACGCGGGTCTTGGCCTCCAGCGCGGGGTGGCAGCAGGTGAAGATGAGGCGCAGCCGTTCGTCCGGGATCTCGGGCGCCGGTTCCTCGCGGGCGGCGGCGTCGGCTTCGGCCAGCAGCCGCAGGTCGGGGGCGCGCGCGGCCAGACGCGCGGCGCGGCGCCAGCGGTCGATCACCTTGCGCCGCGCGGCGGTCAGCAGCCAGGCACCGGGGCGGTCGGGCACGCCCGCCCTGCCCCAATGCACCAGCGCCGATTCCATCGCCTCGCTCAGCGCCTCTTCCGCCAGGTCGAGGTCGCGCAGCTCGGCCATCAGCGCCGCCAGGATGCGGCCCCTCTCGTGGCGGTGGATCGCCTCCAGGATCGGGGCCGCGCCCATCTCAGCCGCCGGGCAGCAAGGGGGCGGTGTCCATGATCGGCCGGATCTCGACCGTGCCATAGCGCGCGGCGGGGATTTCGGCCGCATAGCGCATCGCCGCGTCCAGATCGGGGACGTCGATCAGGTAGAAGCCGCCCAGCTGCTCCTTGGTTTCGGCGAAGGGTCCGTCCAACGTCTCGACCCTGCCGCCCCGTTTGCGCAGCGAGGTTGCGGTGCCCGCATCCTCGAGCGCCTCGCCGGACCAGTCGATGCCGTCGCGCTCGAGCAGGGCGTTGAAGCCGTCATAGTCCTGCATCATCTGGCCGAACTCGGGCGTGCCGGGCTGCGGTTCGGGCAGATCGCCCCCGTAGAGGAGAAGAAGATATTTCATCGGGTTATTCCTTCCGTTCGGTCAGGCGTTGAAGATCATCAGCGGCCGGACTTCAACCGCCCCGATCCGGGCGCCGGGGATCTGCGCCGCCCAATGCAGCGCCTCGTCGAGATCGGTGCAATCGAGGAGGTAATAGCCGCCCAGCTGTTCCTTGGTCTCGGCGAAGGGGCCGTCCATCGTCTGAGCCTCGCCGCCGCGCATCCGCACCACCGTCGCGGTCGCGGGCGCCTGCAGGGCGTCGCCCCCGGCCAGCACCCCGGCCGCCCCGGCCCGGCGGTTGAAATCGAAATAGGCCTCGTTCATCGAACCGCCCGATTGCGGGGCCTCGGCGGGATCGTAATAGATGAGGGCGATATACTTCATGGTCGTCTCCTGAACCGATGTGAGTGTCGCCGCCCCGGACCGAACCGGCAAGCCCCGGCCCCGCCCGCAGGCAGCTGACACCGGAACGACGCCCGGGCGCCGCCGTTTTCGACATTCCCGGCCGAACAGGCGCAGAATTTTTTCGCACCGCCCGCACGCGGCCTTTCCTCCGGCCCCCCGGCGTTCTAAAGACGCCGCAACCGCGAAAGCCCCGGGGGATAGGATGCAGGAACCTGAGATCACCGCCGACCTGATCGCCGCGCATGGTCTGAAGCCGGACGAATACCAGCGCATCCTGGAGATCATCGGCCGCGAACCGACGTTTACCGAGCTCGGGATCTTCTCGGCGATGTGGAACGAGCATTGCTCGTACAAATCCTCGAAGCGCTGGCTGCGCACGCTACCGACCAAGGGGCCGCAGGTCATCTGCGGGCCGGGCGAGAATGCGGGCGTGGTCGATATCGGCGACGGTCAGGCGCTGATCTTCAAGATGGAGAGCCACAACCACCCGTCCTATATCGAGCCCCATCAGGGCGCGGCGACGGGCGTGGGCGGGATCCTGCGCGACGTCTTCACCATGGGCGCGCGCCCCATCGCGGCGATGAACGCGCTCAGCTTCGGCCTGCCGTCGCATCCCAAGACTGCCCATATCGTCAAGGGCGTGGTCGAGGGGATCGGCAGCTACGGCAATTGCTTCGGCGTGCCGAACGTGGGCGGCGAAGTGCGCTTCCACGCCAGCTACAACGGCAATTGCCTTGTAAACGCCTTTGCGGCGGGTCTGGCTGACGCCGACAAGATCTTCTACTCGGCGGCCTCGGGCGTCGGCATGCCGGTGGTGTATCTGGGCGCCAAGACCGGCCGCGACGGTGTCGGCGGCGCGACCATGGCCTCGGCCGAATTCGACGACACCATCGAGGAAAAGCGCCCCACCGTTCAGGTCGGCGACCCCTTCACCGAGAAGCGCCTGCTGGAGGCCTGTCTGGAGCTGATGCAGACCGGCGCCGTGATCTCGATCCAGGACATGGGCGCCGCGGGTCTGACCTGCTCGGCGGTCGAGATGGGCGACAAGGGTGGCCTCGGGATCAAGCTGATCCTCGATCAGGTGCCGCAGCGGGAAACCGCGATGACGGCCTATGAGATGATGCTCTCGGAAAGCCAAGAGCGCATGCTCATGGTGCTGCACCCCGAGAAAGAGGCCGAGGCCCGCGCCGTCTTCGTCAAATGGGACCTCGATTTCGCCATCGTCGGCGAGACGATCCCCGAGGACCGCTTCCTGATCCTGCACGGCAACGAGGTGAAAGCCGACCTGCCGCTGTCGAAACTCTCGTCCGAGGCGCCGGAATACGACCGGCCCTGGGTGCCGACGCCTGCCGCCGAAGCCATGGCGCCGGTGGCACAGATCGACCCGATCGACGGGCTGAAGGCGCTGATCTCCAGCCCGAACTACGCCCACAAGGCCTGGGTCTGGGAACAATACGACCACATGGTCATGGCCGATACGGTCCGCGCGCCGGGTCTGGGCGCGGGCGTGGTGCGGGTGCATGGCACCGGCAAGGCGGTGGCCTTCACCTCGGACGTGACGCCGCGCTACGTCAAGGCGAACCCGGTCGAGGGCGGCAAGCAGGCGGTGGCGGAAGCCTACCGCAACCTGACTGCGGTCGGCGCGAAGCCCCTCGCCACCACCGACAACCTGAACTTCGGCAACCCCGAGAAGCCCGAGATCATGGGCCAGTTCGTCGGCGCCATCCAGGGCATCGGCGAGGCCTGCGCGGCCTTGGACATGCCCATCGTCTCGGGCAACGTGTCCCTCTACAACGAGACCGATGGCAAGGGCATCCTGCCGACGCCGACCATCGGCGCGGTGGGTCTGCTGGACAGCCTGGACGACCTGATCGCGGGCCAGCCCTCGGCCGGTGATTTCGCGCTGGTGATCGGCGAGACCGCCGGGCATCTCGGGCAATCGGCGATCCTGGCCGAGGTCTTCAACCGCGAGGACGGCGACGCGCCCGCGGTCGATCTGGCCGCCGAACGGGCGAATGGCGAGTTCCTGCGGGCGAACCGCGCGCTGATCAAGGCCGCGACCGACCTCTCGGACGGCGGGCTCGCGCTCGCCGCCTTCGAGATGGCCGAGGGCGCGGGGCTGGGCGTCACGCTGGAGACGGGTGAAACCGGGTTCCTGTTTGGTGAGGATCAGGCGCGCTATCTGGTGGCCTGTGGTTTCGATCAGGCCGAAGCGCTGATGGTCGCAGCCCGCGCTGCCGGGGTGACGGTCGCGACGGTCGGCAAGTTCGGCGGCGACAGCGTGAGCTTCGGCGGGGCCTCGGCGCCGCTGGCGGAGCTGTCGGCGCTCTATCGCGGGGCCTTCGCGGCGGCGATCGGGTAAAGGCGGGGGGCCAAGGTCCGGCCGCGCCACGGGCGCGGCGTTCGCGGCTGAAACGCGCCACTGGCGCGTTTCCGAGACGCCGCTCACCCCCGCACCCCCTGCCCAAAGGGGGGCACGCCCCCCTTTGGAAACCCCGTGCGTATTTCTGGCAGAATGAAGGGGCGGGGTTGCGCCCCGCCTGCTGGCTTGGCACATCGGGGCCATGCACCCCCTGCCCGCCCTCAAAGCTGATTGTGCCGCCTGTGCTGCGCTGTGCTGCATGGCGCTGCCCTTCGACAAGGGCGAGGCCTTTGCCCTGGACAAGCCCGCGCTGCACCCCTGCCCCAACCTCTCGGGCCACGGCTGCGCCATCCATGAGCGGCTGGAACCTTCGGGCTTCCGGGGTTGCGTGCTCTACGATTGCCTCGGCGCCGGGCAGCGCGTGGTGCAGGAGGTCTTCGCCGGTGCCGATTGGCAGCAGGACGCGACGCTGCGGGCGCCGATGGCCGAGGCTCTGGGGATCCTCCGGCGCATCCATGCCGGGCTGGAACTGCTGATCGCCGCCGAATCGCTGGCCCTGCCCGAGGCTCTGGCGGCGGAACAGCAGGCGCTGATCGCGCTCCATCATCCGCAGGCGCCCTGGTCGCCCGAAAGCCTGCGCGGCTTTGCCGTCTCGGGCGCCGAGGCGCGGCTCAGGGCGTTTCTTGCCGCGCTCAGACCGCATGTCGCAGCGCCCTGACCCTTGCGCCGGGGGGGCGCGGGTTTTACATCTTGAGCAACGCAAGGAGACCCGCATGGCCATTTCGGCAACCGAACTCGAAACCCTGCTGCGCGAGTCCTTCCCGGCCGCGAAGATCACCATCACCGACCTCGCCGGGGACGGGAACCATTACGCGGCCGAGGTGATCGACGCGAGCTTCAAGGGCAAGAACCGGGTGCAGCAGCAGCGCGACGTCTACGCGGCGCTGAAGGGCAAGATGGATGGCGCCCAGGGCGAGCTACACGCGCTGGCCCTGACCACGAAGGCCCCCGAATGAAGGGCCTGCTGGCTGCGCTGGGCGCCCTGATCGGCGCCGCTGTCGCCCCGACCCCGGCGCCGGTGCCGATCCCCGTGCGCGCAAGCGGGCTTGACCCGCGGCCCCGGCCACACCAGATCCCCCGCAACAGCGACTCCCATTGACCCATTCCCGGCCCGCCCAGGGCACGAGACAAGGACCCAGACCCATGAGCGACGTGAAGACCTCCATCGACCAGCTGGTCAAAGCCAATGACGTGGTGCTGTTCATGAAGGGCACCAAGACCATGCCGCAATGTGGCTTCTCCAGCCGCGTTGCCGGGGTCCTGAACTTCATGGGCGTCGAGTATCAGGACGTGAACGTGCTGGCCGATGCCGATATCCGTCAGGGCATCAAGGATTACTCGGACTGGCCGACCATCCCGCAGCTCTATGTGAAGGGCGAATTCGTCGGCGGTTGCGACATCGTGACCGAGATGACGCTCTCGGGCGAGCTGGACCAGCTGTTCGCGGCCAAGGGCGTGTCCTTCGACAAGGACGCCGCCGACAAGATCCGCGAAGCCAACGCCTGAGAGCTTTTTCGCCGCAAGATCGGGGGCCGGTGCCGGGTGCACCGGCCCTTTTTCATGGAAATGGCACCCGTTTCGTCAGGCCTCACGCTCTTGTTGCGCCGCATCGCGATTTTCTTGCCCTGACGGATGAACCCTTTGCCGCCCCGCGCGACCTATGCGCAAGAGAGCAACGGGTTTCCTCCATGTCGGTCGTCCTTTTCACCCAGATCCTCGCCCTCGCGCTAGGCGCGCTGCTGGCCGTCGCGCTGCTGCGTCGGCTGCGCGATACCCAGGCCCGCCGCGCCGCGGCCTTCGAGGATTTCGCCGAAGGACGCGGGCTGACGCTCTACCGGATCCCCGGCACCGACGCGCTTTATCGCCTGACCGACGCGGCCGGCACCCTGATGACGGTCGAGACCGCGCCCCGCACCACCCGCAACGGCACGAAGATGCCCGGCACCGTCAGCCTGACCCTGCCCGCGCCGCGCCTGTCGCGCGGCTTCGTGGCGCTGGTCGTCCCCGGTGCCGACCGGCCCGGCACGCGGCTGGATCAGGCGCTGCGCGGGGTGGCGAGAGGCAGCGAGACGCCCGAGATCCGGCATCTGGGCGATGCGCTGGCCTTCCTGTCCGAGGTTCCTGCGGGCGAAAGCCCCGATCTCGCTGTGCTGCTTGAGGCGCTGCGCGATCCCGCCCTGCGGCCCGATCCCGGAGGCCGGGCGATGATTGCCCTCAACGCGGAAGGATTGCACCTGCGGCTGGGCAGGACGATAAAAGACCCGGGCGCGCTGGCGCCGATCCTCGACACCCTGCGCAGGCTGCAGCACCGGCTCGACGCCGGACCGCGGCGGCAGGCGGCCTGATCCCCGCAACCCAGGACGGATGCTCCCATGGCCTCAGAGATTGTCGCACTCCTTGTCGTCGTCGTGCTGGTCGGCGGCATGCTGGCGCTGATCCTCGTCAGCCATCGCACCGAAAAGCGGCGCCGCGCCGAGTATGTCGCACTGGCCGAGCGGCGGGGCTGGGAGCATGTCTTCGAGCGTTCGCGCGGCAACCGCCCGGTTGAGCTGCATTTCCTTGATCCGGCCAGCGGCACCGAACTGGTCGTCACCCGCAAGCTGACCCGCAAATCGGGCTCGGGATCGACCACCAAGGGCGGCTCGACCGTCGCCTCGCTGCGCGAGCCGCGGCTGCAGGGCGGGCTGGCGGTCTATACGCCGCCCCTCGACCCCAAGCTGGCGCAGGCGGCCAGCAGCATGCTGGGGGTCTTCGACAATTCCGTCGCGCGCTTCTTCATCGGCCGGCTGCTGGGCGAGGAAATCGGCGATCATCTGGGGCAGCTGGTGGAGCAACCCGTGCCCCAGGGCCTGCCGCTGTCGATCCTGGCAACGGTCGATCCCGCGCCCTTCATCGAGGCCGCGCCGATTGCCCGGGCGCTCAAGGCCAGCGGCGACGAGAAGGCCATGGTGATGGTGAGCCCCCAGGGCACGCGGCTGCGGCTGGGGCGCCCCCTGAACGAGGCCGCGGATATCGAGCGCCTGTTCGATACGGCACAGGCGCTGGCGGCCGACCTTGGCGGCGCTCAGCGCTCCTGAACTCTCAGCGGCTTTCGAACTGATCGGCCAGGGTTTCGGCCCGCTCGGCCAGCGCGTTCATCCGTTCCAGCGTGCCGGGCGGCAGACCCGCCACCCCGGCGGGGGGCGCGGCGCGCAGGCGGTCGATCTCGGCCTGCATCTCGCCCAGCTGCTGTTCCAGCTGGCGCACGCGATCCTCGGCGCCCGCGGTCTTGTCGGCCAGCATCAGCCCCGCCATCAACAGCATGCGCGATTCCGGCAGGCGGCCGATCTGCCCGATGAGCGCGGTGGCCTCGACATCCAGCATGGCGGCGGCGGCGCGCAGGTATTGCTCCTCGCCCGGCTGATAGGCCACGTCGAAGGACTTGCCGCCAATGGTGATCGTCTCGTTGGGCATAAGCCCCTCCCTGTCAGCGCGACTCGGCCGCGATCAGCGGCTTCAACTCGGCGAGGATTTCTTCCATCTCGGCCATTTCGGCCCGGCGCTCGGCCTGAAGCGCCTCCAGCTCGGCCGAGATCGACTTGTTGATCAGCGTGGCATCGGGAAAACCCTCGATCTGCGCCTCGCGCAGCGCGCCATTCGACTCGATCAGCTTGGAATTGGCCTTCTTCAGCCGCAGCATTTCCAGCGATTGCAGGTCGAGCTGCTCGGTCAGCCGGGCCAGACGCCGTTCCAGCTGGCCAATCGTCGTCTCCTGCCGCTGCTTGACCTGATGCACCCGCTCCGAGAGCTGGGCATTGGCGGCGCGCTCCTTCTCCAGCGCGTCGCGCAGGCTGGCGATGGTGGCGGCCTGTTCGGGATCGGGCGCATGATCGCGCTGCCCGCCCAGCCCGAAGAGCGGTGCCTTGGCCGCGGCCCGTGCCGGTCCCTTGTCCAGTTGCCGCGCAATCCGTTCGAGAGCCGACGACAGCCGGCGTTCGACGGGGGCCAGATCGCTCATTCGCTTCTCCTCGATAGTGCCCGGGATCGGGGACGCGAATCACGCGCCCGGCCGCCGCGGGTCGTTTTGTCCCCAGAATAGGGGGAAAATCCCGCCATTCCAACCGATCCCCGCCGCAGGCCCCGGCCAGCGCGCTTGATCTCGGTCCCAAGCCTGCTATGAGGCGCGCTAACACCCCGTCGAAAGGACCGCTGCCTTGGATTACGCCTCGCTTCGTACCCAGCACCCCGACCATTGGCGCCTGGCCACCGCCATCCGCGTTCTTGCCATGGATGCGGTTGCCGCCGCCAAGTCCGGGCATTCCGGCATGCCGATGGGGATGGCCGATGTCGCGACCGTGCTCTTCAAGAACCATCTGAAATTCGACGCCTCGGCCCCCGACTGGGCTGACCGCGACCGCTTCATCCTGTCGGCCGGTCATGGCTCGATGCTGATCTATGCGCTGCTGCATCTGACCGGCTATGCCGACATGACGCTGGCGCAGATCAAGAACTTCCGCCAATGGGGCGCCATCACCGCCGGTCACCCGGAATACGGCCATGCCAAGGGCGTCGAGACGACCACCGGCCCGCTGGGTCAGGGCATCGCCAATTCGGTCGGCTTCGCCATGGCCGAGGAGCATCTGCGCGCCCGCTGGGGTGCGAAGATCCAGAACCACTACACCTATGTCATCGCCGGCGACGGCTGCCTGATGGAAGGTGTGAGCCAGGAGGCCATCGGCCTTGCCGGGCGTCACAAGCTGTCGAAGCTGATCGTCCTTTGGGACGACAACGGCATCACCATCGACGGCAAGGTCGCCCTTTCGGACGTCACCGACCAGAAGGCGCGCTTCGCGGCCTCCGGCTGGGATGTCTTCGAATGCGACGGCCATGACCCGGCCGACATCGACCGCGCCATCACCGCCGCCAAGGCCTCGGCCCGCCCGGCGCTGGTCGCCTGCAAGACGCATATCGCCGTGGGCTCGTCCGCGCAGGACACGTCCAAGGGCCACGGCGCCCTGACCGACGCCAAGCTGATCGCCGACACCCGCGCCGTCTATGGCTGGGAGCATGGCGCCTTCGAGATCCCGGCCGATATCAAGGCCGAATGGGAAGCCATCGGCAGCCGTGGCGCCGCTGAGCGCGCCGAATGGGAGGCCCGGATCGCCGCGCTGGCCCCGGCCAAGCGCGCCGAGTTCGAGCGGATCTTCGCCCGCGGCCTGCCCAAGCGCCTCGGCGCCGCCATCCGCGCCGTGAAGAAAGCCGCCATTGAGGCGCCGAAGGCCATGGCCTCGCGCTCGGCCTCGGAAATCGTGCTGAAGGCGGTCAACCCGATCGTCACCGACACGATGGGCGGCTCGGCCGATCTCACCGGCTCGAACAACACCAAGACCGAGGATCTGGGCATCTTCGACGTCGACAGCCGCAAGGGCCGCTACGTCTATTGGGGCATCCGCGAGCATGGCATGGCCGCGGCGATGAACGGCATGGCGCTGCATGGCGGCATCCGGCCCTATTCGGGCACCTTCATGGCCTTCACCGACTACGCCCGCCCCTCGATGCGCCTGTCGGCGCTCATGGGGATCCCGGTCGTCTATGTCATGACCCATGATTCCATCGGTCTGGGCGAAGACGGCCCGACCCACCAGCCGGTCGAGCATCTGGCCATCAGCCGCGCCACGCCCAACACGCTGGTCTTCCGCCCCGCCGATCTGGTGGAAACCGCCGAGGCCTGGGAAGTGGCGCTGGAACAGACCGCGACGCCGTCGGTCATCTCGCTCTCGCGCCAGAACCTCGCCCCGGCCCGCAGCCAGAACACGGCGAAGAACCTGGTGGCCCAGGGCGCCTATGTCCTGGCCGAGGCCGAGGGCAAGCGCCAGGCGATCCTGATCGCCACCGGCTCCGAGGTGGAGATCGCGCTGAAAGCCCGCGACCTGCTGCAGGCCGAAGGGATCGGCACGCGTGTGGTGTCGATGCCCTGCATGGAGCTTTTCGCGCAGCAGGACGAGGCCTATCGCAAGCGCGTCCTGCCCGCGGGTCCGGTGCGCGTCGGCATCGAGGCGGCGGTGCGCGCCGGTGGCTGGGACCGCTGGCTGCTGGGCGAGCGGGCGCGGAAATCCGATTTCGTCGGCATGACCTCGTTCGGCGCCTCGGCCCCGGCCGAACGGCTCTACCAGGAATTCGGCATCACCGCCGAGGCGACCGTGGCCAAGGTCAAGGCGCTGCTCTGAGGACAATGTTTCGCCCGGCCTTGCGGCCGGGCGTCCCCCCCGCGGGCCCGGCCCGCCCCCGGATAAGGAGAGTTATGCGCAGAGGTTGAAAGTCGAGCCGCCCGGCGGTTCCACCCACGGCATCCCCCACCGGGAGCGCCGTCTTTTTCCTTTTCTCTGTGGATGACTCATGACGACCCCATCCTTTCATATCCGGGCCCATGACCCGGCTTCCGATCCGACCTGCCTCTCGGCCCTCTGGTATGCCGCCTCGTTGCAGGCGCATGCCTTTCTCGGGCAGGAGAAGCTTCTCGAGCACAAGACGCTGATCGAGACGCGCTATCTGCCGATGGCCGAAACCTGGGTGGCCGAGGCACCCGACGGCACGCCCCTGGGCTTCATCAGCCTGCTGGAAGGCTACATCGGCGGGCTTTTCGTCGCGCCCGAGGCACAGGGCCAGGGCATCGGCCGGGCGCTGCTGGATCTGGCCCGCAGGCAACGGAGCGCGCTGGAACTCGAGGTCTATGTCGAGAACGAGCGCGCGCTGCAGGTCTATCTCGCCTATGGCTTCCGGGAAATCTCGCGCCGAGAAGTCGATGACGAGGGGCTGCCCCACGCCAATATCCACCTGCGGCTCGGCGCCTGACCCGCTTGTGGGGTAGGATGGGCAATATTGCCCATCCTACCGGATCCTCAGACCCAGGCGCCCTTGCGCATCACCGGGACCGTCTCGCCCGACTGGCTGACGCCGTCGATGTCGATCTTGTCCGAGCCGATCATCCAGTCGATGTGGATGGCGCTGGCGTTGCCGCCACGCCGCGCGACCTCGTCATTGTCCATCGTGTCGCCGCCCTGGAAGCAGGTCGAATAGCACTGCCCCAGCGCGATATGGCTCGCGGCATTCTCGTCAAAGAGCGTGTTGTAGAACAGCATCCCCGATTGCGAGATGGGCGAGGCATGGGGCACCAGCGCCACCTCGCCCAGCCGCCGCGCACCCTCGTCGGTGTCGAGCACCTTCTGCAAGACGCCCTCGCCCTTCGAGGCATGGGCCTCGACGATCCTTCCGTCCTCGAAGCGCACGCGGATCTCCTCGATCAGCGTGCCCTGATGCGACAGCGGCTTGGTGGCCGAGACATGGCCCGAGACCCGCAGCCGGTGCGGCGTGGTGAAGACCTCCTCGGTCGGGATGTTGGGGTTGCAGAGGATCCCGCTCAGCGTCTCGGTCGCGCCCGCCACCCATTTGTGGCCATCCGCCAGCCCCACCGACAGGTCGGTCCCCGGCCCGGTGAAATGCAGGGAGGCGAAATTCTGCCCGTCGAGCCAGGCGGCGCGGCGGCCGAGTTCTTCGTTATGCGCTTCCCACCTTGCCACGGCATCGTCGTCATCGACGCGCGAGGCGGCGAAGATCGCCTCGGCCAGCTTGCGCTGCGCGTCGTGTTCGGAGAGGTCGGGCGAGACCAGCCGCGCCCAGGCGGCATCCGGCCAGGCGACGATGGTCCAGTTCGTCGCAAACCGCGTGATCCGGTCGCGGGCGCTGGAATAGGCCATCGACATGGCGCGGTTGGCACGGCCCACCTTGTCCGGGTCCTCGTTCGACAGCAGCATCGGATCGCCCCCGGCGATCGCCAGCCGCGCCGCGCCCTTGTCATAGGCCGCCGCCATCCCGTCATAGAGCCAGCCCGCCGCCGCGTCGAAGGACTCGTCCCGCGCATGGCGGTAGCGGGCCAGCGTCACCGCGTCGTCCGACAGGATCGGCGTGACCAGCCCGGCGCCCGCCTTGTAGGCGTGCTCGGCGATCCGCCGCACCAGCGGCAGGGCCGAGACCGGCGCGGTCATCACCAGATCCTGCCCCGGTTGCAGGTTCAGCCCCACCTTGACGGCGACTTGCGCCAGCCGGTCCAGTTTGACGGGATCTATCGGGTCTTGCATCGCGTTTCCTTCGGATACGGGGCGTTGCCCCCTTGCGCCCGGAAGGATAAACCCCCTCTGCCTGCCGTCAACGCCCCCAGACTTCAACGCTCCCGGAGGAACACTTGACCCGGATCATCGCCTCGCTCGCCGAGATCTCCGCCCCCTATGACGTGCTCTATTGCGACCTCTGGGGTTGCCTGCACAACGGCAAGGCCCTGTTCCCGCAGGCAGTTTCCGCGCTGCAGGCGTTCCGCAAGAAGGGCGGCGCCGTGGTGTTGCTGACCAACGCGCCGCGCACCAAGCACGCGGTGAAGCGGCGCCTCGATCAGATGGGCCTGCCGGAAGACGCCTATGACGCCATCGCCGCCTCGGGCGACGCGACGCAGGTGGCGATGCTGCAGGGCGCGGCCGGGCGCAAGCTCTGGCACCTTGGCCCGGGCAAGGATGAGGATCTGTTCACCCTGATCCCCGAGTGGCTCAAGGACCAGCCGCCCATCGAGCGCGTCAGTCTTGAGGAGGCCGAGGGCATCATCTGCACCGGCCCCTTCGACGAGTTCAACGAAACGCCCGAGGATTATCGGGGCCGGTTCCTCAGCGCCAAGGTGCGCGGGCTGAAGATGCTCTGCGCCAACCCCGATCTGGTGGTGGATTTCGGCGATACAAGAATTTACTGCGCGGGCGCGCTGGCCGAGCTTTACGCCGAGATGGGCGGCGAGGTGCTCCAGTTCGGCAAGCCCTATCCGCCGGTCTATGACACCGCCCGCAGCGCGCTGGCCGAAAAGGGCATCAGCGTCGACAACGATGCGGTGCTGGCCATCGGCGACGGCTTCCGCACCGACATCAAGGGCGCCCAGGCCGAGGGGATCGACGCACTCTTCATCACCGGCGGGCTGGAAGCGGCGCGGTTCGGCGCCGATGTCGAGGCGCCGGAGGCAGCGCTCCTCGACGCCTGGCTGGCGGAAAACGGGCTTTCGCCCCGCTACAGCATGGGCCGGTTGCGCTGAACCCTTGCTGTGACCCGGCCCGGCATTACCTCGTGACCCAATCACCCGCCACAGAAACGGAACTCCCATGACCCTGACCCTCGCCATCATCACCGGCTCCACCCGCCCCGGCCGCAAGGGCCCCGCCATCGCCCGATGGGTGGCCGAGGTCGCCCGCGGTCAATCCGGCCTCTCGGTGACCGAGATCGACCTCGCCGATATGGAGCTGCCGCTCCTCGACGAGCCCAAGCATCCGGCGATGAAGGATTACCAGCACGAGCACACCAAGCGCTGGAGCCGGGCCATCGAGGCCGCGGATGCCTTCGTCTTCGTCACGCCGGAATACGATTTCTTCGCCCCGGCCGCGCTGGTCAACGCCATCCAGTGCCTGAGCCAGGAATGGAAATACAAGGCAGCGGGCGTGGTGTCCTATGGCGGGATCTCGGGCGGGCTGCGCTCGTCGCAGGTGCTGCGGGGCCTTCTGGGCAACATGGGCGTGATGGCCGTGCCGCAATCGGTGCCGCTGCCGATGTTCGCCAACCACATCGACGACAAGGGCGTCTTCAACGGCAACGAGAAGATGGTCGAAGGCCTGACCCTGATGCTGGACGAGACCGCCAAATGGGCCAAGGCCCTGAAGACGATCCGCGCCTAAAGGCCTGACGGGGCGGGCTGGCGGCCCAGCATCAGCCCCCCCAGCGCGGTCAGCGCGCAGAAGGCCAGCATCGGCACCAGCGCCCAGACCCAGTTGCCGCCGCCGATGGCGACGGCTGCCGCCACCAGCGGCGCGCCGATGAACTGCCCCAGCGCCGAGCCCTGCATCAGCATGCCGTTCCCGGCGCTGACATGGCGGATCGAGGGCGCGAACCGCGGCACGCTGGTGAAGAGCGCAGGCGGCACCAGCCCGCCCCAGAACGAGAACACCAGGCACAGCGCCAGCCGGGCGCCCACCGGGGGCCCCGGCAGGAAGATCCCCAGCGTGCACAGCGCCATGATCGCAGTGCCGGTCAGAATCATCGGCCCCGGCCGGAAGCCCCGCCGCACCAGCGCACCGCCGAACAGGCAGCCCGGCACGTTGATCAGCACCACCAGCGCCGTCATCAGCGCGGCGAAGGCGAGATCGGCGCCGACACTCTCGGTCAGGAAGGTCGGCAGCCAGGCCATCAGCGTCACCCATTGGAAGGCATAGGCGAAGAAGACCAGCGCCACCAATTGCAGCCCGCGCACGCCCATCGCCTCGCGCGCCAGCGTGAGGAATGGCGTCTGCGAGGGCGGCGGCAGTTCCAGCCGCCGCATCTGCCGCAACACGGCCCAGGCCACCAGCGGCACCAGCGCGCCGATGATCCACCACAGGCCCCGCCAGCCGACCGACTGCAACGCCACCGGCGCCAGCAGCATCGTCGCCGCCATCCCGGTCGGGTGGTAGATGCTCCAGATCCCCAGCACCATGCCTTGATCGCGCGGCGCCGACGCCGCGACCATCGCATAGGGCAAGGCCACGGTGATGGCGACGAAGCCCACGCCCTCGACCAGCCGGCTGGCCATCAGGACGGCGATATCGGGCGCCAGCGCGCCAAGCGCCGAGCCCGCCATGATCGAGGCAAAACCCAGACCCACCATCCGCGCCCGGCCGATCCGCTCGGCCAGACCGCCGACCAGCACGGCGATGCTCATCCCCAGCACGTTGAAGACCGAAAGCACGAAGCCCCCGGCGACCAGGCCGAAGCCCAGCTCCTCGCGGATCAGCGGCAGGGCGGGCGGCAGCTTGCCGACCTGGGCCGAGGCCATGGCACCGGCCAGCGTGATCAGGGCCACGGCGGCCCAGGCGGTTCGTTCTCGGCGCTGCATGGAAATCTCCTCGGCGCCTTGGCTAGCCGCTTGGCGCGGGGATTTCTACACGTGTTTAGCGTTGTCGGGGAAATTGCCGGGAGGCCAGCAAAACGGACAAGCAATTAAATTGCGACTTTTTGGCAATGATTGAACATTAATTACCCAAGTATCTTGCCGCACCCCGCCGGACCCGCTATGTTGCATTGCAGCGAAACCATGAGTCTCCCATGGGAAATCAGCCCGGAAAAAGCGCCATGCTCGACATCCGCCCGAACGACAACCTGCCCCGCGGCACGATCTGCATCGAGGATCTCGAGGTCGGTCTCATGCGCCACCTGCGCAAGGAAATCACCGACCGCGACATCGAGCTGTTCGCCGAGGTCTCGACCGACCGCAATCCGGTGCACCTGGACGACGAGTATGCCCGCGACACGATCTTCGAGGGGCGCATCGCCCATGGCATGCTGACCGCGGGCCTGATCTCGGCGGTCATCGGCGAGCAACTGCCCGGCCATGGCACGATCTATCTGGGCCAGAGCCTCAAGTTCCTGGCCCCGGTCCGTCCGGGCGATGTGGTCACTGCCGAGGTCTCGGTGCGCGAGATCGATTACGCCAAGCGCCGCGTCACCCTTGATTGTCGGTGCCTTGTGGGCAATACCACCGTCCTGAAGGGCGAAGCGCTGGTTCTGGCGCCCAGCCGCAAGTTCGACTGACGTGTCGCGCCCGGCGCGACCGGGCCGCGGGGCAGAATGCAGCTGATCACCACCTGGACCGACATCGACCCGGCGCTGAAGGGCGCTTCGGTGGCGATGGGCAATTTCGACGGCGTCCATCGCGGCCATCAGGCGGTGATCGACGCCGCCCGCCGCCCCGATGCGCCGCTGGGCGTCATCACCTTCGAGCCGCATCCCCGGCAGGTCTTCGCCCCCGACGCGCCGCCGTTCCGGCTGATGAATGCCGAGGCGCGGCAGAACCGCCTGGCGAAGCTCGGCGTCTCGCGGCTTTACGAACTGCCCTTCACCCGCGCTCTGGCCGGGCTCACCCCCGAGGATTTCGCGCGCGAGGTTCTGGTCGAGGGGCTGGGCATCACCCATGTCGTCGTCGGCGCCGATTTCCAGTTCGGCAAGGGCCGCGCCGGAACCGCCGCGGTGCTGCAGGATCTGGGCCGCCGCTTCGGTTTTGACGTGACGATCCAGCCGCTGGTCGGCGGCGAGGACGGCGCGATCTCGTCGACCGCGATCCGCACGGCGCTGGCCGAGGGCCGGGTGCAGGACGCGGCCGACATGCTGGGCCATTACCACCGCATCGACGGCGAGGTCTTGCACGGCGAAAAGCGCGGCCGGGCGCTGGGCTATCCCACGGCCAATATGGCGGTCGAAGGGCTGCACCTGCCCCGCCTCGGCGTCTATGCCGTGAAGGTCGAGGTTCTGGGCGGTCCGCACCGGGGCTTTTATGACGGGGTGGCCAGCCTGGGCGTGCGGCCGATGTTTGGCGAGAACAAGCCGAATTTCGAGGTGCATCTCTTTGATTTCGCAGGCGACCTTTACGGGCAGCACCTGTCGGTCGCGCTGGTCGAATATCTGCGGCCCGAGGCCAAGTTCGACGGGCTCCAGGCGCTGATCGACCAGATGGACGCCGACAGCGAGCGGGCGCGGGCGATCCTCGCCCGGGGTTGACAGCGCCGGCGGCAGGCGGAACACTTGCGGAACATTCGCGAGGAAGCCGCATGTCCGACGCCCTGACCATCCGCCCACTGACCCCCGAGTACCGGGACGATTTCCTGACCGTCATGGGGCCGAACGGCGCCTGCTATGGCTGCTGGTGCACCTATTTCCGCCTGCCGCCCAAGGCCCGCGCGGCGATGACCGGCGACGAAAAGCGCGACCTGATGCTGGGCAAGATCGAGGCCGGTCCGCCGCCGGGGCTGCTGCTCTATCTCGACGGCGACCCGCAGGGCTGGATGCAGATCGGCCCCCGTGCCGATGTGCCCGAGTGGAACAATCCCCGCCGCTCCTCCACCCCGCTGCCCGATGCGCCCGCCGACGACCCCGCCGTCTGGGCCATCACCTGCTTCTTCCTGCGCCCGAAGGCGCGGGGCCGGGGCCTCAGCCATGCGATGGTCGAGGCCGGGATCGACCACGCCCGCGCCCAGGGCGCAAGGGTGCTGGAGGCAAGCCCGATGGATCAGGCCAAGCAGTCGAAATCCGTCGGTCTCTTCGTCGGCTCGACCGCGGTCTTCGAAAGGGCCGGGTTCGCGACCGTCGCCCGCCAGAAACCCAACCGCCCGCTGATGCGCTTCACGCTCTGACCCCTTTTCTTTCGCGCGTGAAACGCTAGGGTCGCGCCATGGCCAAGACCCCCCCTCTCAGGCCGCGTTTCTGGGAACGCGTGCCGCTGAACAAGATGAACCCCGCCGAATGGGAAGCGCTCTGCGACGGCTGCGGCAAATGCTGTCTGAACAAGCTGGAGGATGCGGATACCGGCGAAGTCTGGTTCACCCGCATCGCCTGCCGGCTGTTCGATGACGCGACCTGCCAATGCTCGAACTACGCGATCCGCAAGAGCATCGTGCCCGAATGCGTGGTGCTCACCCCCGACACGCTGGCCGACATTTCCTATTGGATGCCGAAATCCTGCGCCTATCGGCGGCTGAACGAGGGGCGTGGGCTGGCCGACTGGCACCCGCTGATCTCGGGCAGCACGGCGACGGTGCATGAGGGCGGGCATTCGGTGCAGGGCCAGACCCTCGGCGAATTCGAGATCCCCGAGGAAGACTGGGAAGACTACATCATCGACGAGGAAATCTGATGTTTTTCGCCTCTGACAACACCTCGGGCATCCCTGCCCCGGTCCTCGCCGCGCTGACCCAGGCCAGCGAGGGCTATGCGCTGGGCTATGGCGCCGACACGCTGATGGACAGCGTCCGGGCCAAGATCCGCCGGATCTTCGAGGCGCCCGAGGCCGCGGTCTATCTGGTCGCCACTGGCACCGCCGCCAATTCGCTGGCCATCGCCACCTATGTCCAGCCCTGGAGCCAGATCTACTGCCACCGCCATGCCCATATCGAGGAAGATGAGTGCAACGCGCCCGAATTCTTCGCGGGTGGCGCCAAGCTCACACTGCTGGAAGGCGCCGACGCCAAGATCGACGCTGAGGCCTTCGCTCAGGTGCTGTCCGCGATGCCCAGCGGCGTGCACCACCCGCAGCCCGGCCTTCTGTCGCTGACCAACCTGACCGAACGCGGCGCACGTTACTCGGCGGCCGAGATCGCCCGACTGGCGGGCATGGCCAAGGCCAAGGGGCTGGCGGTGCATCTGGACGGCGCGCGTTTCACCAATGCGCTGGTGGCCGAGGGCTGCACCCCCGCCGAGATGACCTGGAAGGCCGGTGTCGATGTCGTGTCCTTCGGCGGCACCAAGAACGGGCTGATGGGGGTCGAGGCGGTGATCTTCTTCGATCCCGCCAAGGCCTGGGAATTCGAACTCAGGCGCAAGCGCGGCGGGCATCTGTTCTCGAAGCACCGCTATCTCAGCGCGCAGATGGACGCCTATCTGACCGATGACCTGTGGCTCGATCTGGCGGGCAAGGCCAATGCCTGGGCTGAACGCCTGCAGGCCGGGCTGATCGCGGCGGGCGTGCGGCTGGTGCATCCCCGGGGCGGCAATATCCTCTTTGCGGAATTCCCGCTGGCCGCGCATCAGGCGCTCAGGGCCGCGGGCGCGGTCTATTACGACTGGCCCGCCCCGCCGCCGGAAGGCGCCGGTCCCGCGCATCCGCAGCAATGCAGGCTCGTGACCTCGTGGTCGACGAGTGAGGCGCAGATCGACCAGTTCCTGTCGTTGCTGAAAGCCGCGCTCTAACGGGCCATGTAGGACAGGGCAAAGACCGCCGCCAGCGCCACGATCTGCACGGCGATGATGCCGTTGAGCTGCTGGCGGAAGGGTTCCTTGCGGATCTTGTGGCGCAGCGCCATCTGCGCCACTTTCGCGCCGATCGAGCCGCCCAGGAAGGCCAGCGCCAGAAGCCTGTCCTCGGAGATCCGGCGCCGCCCCTCGATCGCCGCCGCCTTGTCGCGGGCAAAGGCGACATAGGCCGCTCCGTTCAGGACGATCAGATAGAGAATGGCCAGTGTCAGAAACACCCTATGCCCCGGCGGTTGACTCGTGGCGCCCTCATAGGTTCTGGCGCGGGGCGATGCAATGCCAGTCAGGGGCCTGTCTGACATGAGGCCGAGGCCACGGCGTTAACGCAAACAGGGGCGGGAAACCCCCGGTTTGCGCTAACGCCTTGCGAAATATCGCTTTTCGCCCTTTCTCTGCCACCTTCGAACCGGTATACCCTGCGCATGCTTCGGCCCGGCCGGCGGCGCCCTCCCCTTCGCCCCGACGCCCATCCGACCCCTGACGGAGACACACCATGACCATCACCATCGGTATCAACGGTTTCGGTCGCATTGGCCGCTGCACGCTGGCCCATATCGCGGAAAGCGCCCGCAACGATGTCGAGGTCGTCGCCATCAACGCGACCGGCCCCATCGAGACCAACGCCCATCTTCTGAAATACGATTCGGTCCATGGCCGCTTCCCCGGCACCGTCCGGGTCGAAGGCAACCAGCTGGACCTGGGGCGTGGCCCGATCCGGGTGATGTCGACCTACAACCCCGAGGAACTGGACTGGCAGGGCGTGGACGTGGTGCTGGAATGCACCGGCAAGTTCAACGACCGCAACAAGGCCGCCGTGCACCTGGGCCGCGGCGCCAAGCGCGTGCTGGTCTCGGCCCCGGCCAAGAACGCCGACAAGACCATCGTCTACGGCGTGAACCACCGCGCCCTGACCGCCGAGCATCTGGTCGTCTCGAACGGGTCCTGCACCACCAACTGCCTGGCGCCGCTGGCCAAGGTCCTGAACGACGCCATCGGCATCGAATCGGGCATCATGACCACGATCCACAGCTACACCGGCGACCAGCCGACGCTGGACCGCCGCCACAAGGACCTCTACCGCGCCCGCGCCGCCGCCATGGCGATGATCCCAACCTCGACCGGCGCCGCCAAGGCGCTGGGCGAAGTGCTGCCGGAACTGGCCGGGCGCCTCGACGGCACCGCGATCCGCGTCCCCACCCCGAACGTCTCGGCCGTGGACCTGACCTTCGTCGCCGGCAAGGACGTGACCGTCGCCGACGTCAACGAGATCATGCGCGAGGCCGCCGCCGGTGCCATGGGCCATGTTCTGGCCTATGACCCCGAGCCCAAGGTCTCCATCGACTTCAACCACACCACGCATTCGTCGATCTTCGCCCCCGACCAGACCAAGGTCGTCGGCAAGCGCACGGTGCGGGTGCTGGCCTGGTATGACAATGAATGGGGCTTCTCGTGCCGCATGGCCGATGTGGCCGGCGCCATGGGTCGCCTGATCTGATCTGCCAGACATTCGGGTTCTTTCCGAGTGCCAGGGCCTGTCTTCGGACGGGCCCTTTTTTCATCTTCCTTCTGCGCGAGTGGGACGCTCCCGCCTGGGGCAGCGTCCCGCCCGGCCCCCCGCGGAGGTTGACTTTTCCGTCGATTTGTGGTGTTAGCGCAAACAATGCGCCCCGACCGCAGCCTCCCCGGGGCCCGGAGCTTTCATGACCACCACACTTGCCATCAATGGCTTCGGCCGCATCGGCCGCCTTGTCCTGCGCGCGCTGATGGACCAGAAGCGCTCGGACCTTCAGGTCGTCGCCATCAACGACCTCGGCCCGGTGGAGACCAACGCGCATCTGATGCGCTTCGATTCCGTCCATGGCCGCTATGACGGCGAGGTCACGACGGGCGACGATTGGATGGATGTCGGCGCCGGCCGCATCCAGGTCACCGCCATCCGCAACCCGGCCGAACTGCCCTGGCAGCACGTCGATGTGGTGCTGGAATGCACCGGCATCTTCACCGATGCCGAAAAGGCCCGCGTGCATCTGGAGAATGGCGCGACGCGGGTGCTGGTCTCGGCCCCCTCGAAAGGTGCCGATGCGACCGTGGTCTATGGCGTGAACCACAAGGTGCTGAAGCCCGAGCACAAGATCATCTCGAACGCCTCGTGCACCACCAATTGCCTGAGCCCGGTGGCCAAGGTGCTGAACGACACGATTGGCATCAACAAGGGTTTCATGACGACGATCCACAGCTACACCGGCGACCAGCCGACGCTGGACACGCTGCACAAGGATCTCTATCGCGCCCGTGCCGCGGCGCTCAGCATGATCCCCACCTCGACCGGCGCTGCCAAGGCGGTGGGGCTGGTGCTGCCCGAACTCGACGGCAAGCTCGACGGCGTGGCGATCCGGGTGCCCACGCCCAATGTCTCGGCCGTGGATCTGGTGATCGAGGCGAGCCGCGCCACCTCGAAGGACGAGGTGAACGCGGCCCTGTCCGCCGCTGCCGCCGAGGGGCCGCTCAAGGGCATCCTGGGGGTGACCGCGCTGCCCAATGTCTCGATCGACTTCAACCATGACCGCCGCTCGTCCATCGTCGCCCTCGACCAGACCAAGGTCATGGACGGGACGATGGTGCGGGTGCTGGCCTGGTATGACAACGAATGGGGCTTTTCCAACCGGATGCTCGATACCGCGGCAGAGATCGGCAAACTCGGCTAAACGACGAATTGTTTCAGTCCATTTCCGAAAGTTGAGCCCGCGGCCCTGTGCGACCGCGGGTTTTCCTTTTATCTTAACAACATGGACATTGTTGCAATCGTTGCCGTAACCGCCGGACTCTTCGCCGTCATCGGGCTTTCCGAGCCCCTTGCCGAGCGGTTGCGGCTGCCTGCCACCGTGATCCTCGCGCTGCTCGGCATCGCCATCGGCGCCGCCTCGGCCTGGCTCATCGCCTCGCGCGAGACCGAGATGCTGACGGCGGCGGCGACGCTGATCCAGAACCTGCCGATCCGGTCGAACTTCTTCCTTTATGTTTTCCTGCCGACGCTGATCTTCCAGGTCTCGCTGACCATCGACCTGCGCCGGATGCTGGACGATTGGGTGCCGATCCTCTTGCTGGCGGTGGTCGCGGTGGTGTTGTCGACGCTGGCCGTGGGCTGGGCTCTCTATCCCGTCGCCGATCTGCCGCTGATGGCCTGCCTGATGATCGGCGCCATCGTCTCGACCACCGACCCTTCGGCCGTGGTCGGGATCTTCCGCGCCACGCCCGCGCCGCTTAGGCTGGCCCGCATCGTCGAAGGCGAGAGCCTTTTGAACGACGCCGCCGCCATCGCGCTCTTCTCGCTGTTCTTCGCCTTCGTGGCCTTCGGCATCCCCAACCCGCAGCTGTCCGATGTGGTGGTGCAATTCCCCTGGCTGATGATCGGCGGCAGCCTGATCGGCTGGTTCGCCGGGCGTCTGGCGGTCGAGGCCCTGGCCCGGCTGGACCAGCACCCGCTGGGACAGGTGTCGATGTCGGTCGCCCTGCCCTATCTCACCTATATCCTGGCCGAGGTCGGGCTCGGCGCCTCGGGCGTGGTGGCGGTCGTGGCGGCGGGGCTTGCGCTGAACTTCCACGCGCCGGGCAAGATCTCGCCCGAGAACAAGGCCAAGCTCAACGATACCTGGGACCTGCTGGGCTATTGGGCCGGGGCGCTGATCTTCGTGCTGGCCGCCATCCTGATCCCGCGGCTTCTGGCCGATGTCCGCCCCTGGGACCTGTTCCTGGTCGGCGTCACCGTGGTGGCGGCGCTGGCGGCGCGGGCGCTGATCCTGTTCGGGCTGATGCCACTGCTGACCCGGATCAAGGTCTCACCCCGGGTCGAACGGCGGCAACGCGCGGCGATCCTCTGGGGCGGGCTCAGGGGCGCGGTGACGCTGGCGCTGGCGCTGGTCGTGACCGAGAGTTTCCGCATCCCCGTCGACATCAAGCGGCAGGTCGGCATCGTCGCCACTGGCTTTACGCTCTTCACGCTGATCGTGCAGGGTACGTCGCTGCGGTGGGTGATCCACCGGCTGGGCCTCGACCGGCTGTCGCCCCTCGATTCGGCGCTGGCTGCGCAGGTCGTCGCCGTGGCGCTGCAGACGGTGCGCGAGACGGTCTCGGACACCGCCCGCGACTTTGGCCTCGCGCGGGAAACCGTGCGCGACGAGGCCAAGCGCTTTGCCGAACGGGTGGACGAGGCCGTTGCCGCCGCCGACCAGGGCGCCGAGATCCCCGACCGCGACCGCATCACGCTGGGGCTGGTGGCCCTGGCCGGACGCGAACGCGATCTGATCCTCGAAGCCTTCCGCGATGGCATGCTGCCCGCGCGGCTTGCCACGCAGATGGTCGCCGACGCCGACCGCCTGATCGAAGGCACGCGGACCGGGGGCCGATTGGCCTATCTCAGCACCGCGCGCAAGGCGCACCGCTCGAACCTGCGGCACCGCACGGCGGTCTTCCTGCACAACCGGCTCAGGCTCTCGGGGGCGCTCGGCCGCCAGACCGCCGACCGCTTCGAATACCTCGTGGCGCTGGCACCAATCCTGCGCGACCTGCACAGTTTCATCGACACCCGAATCCGCCGCATCCATGGCAAACGGGTGGGCGACCTGCTGCACGATCTGCTGGAACGCCGGACCGAGGAAGCCGACCGCGCGCTCGACGGGCTGCGCCTGCAATTCCCCGGCTACGCCGAGGAGCTGGAACGCCGTCTGATCCGCCAGATCGCCCTCTCGCAGGAGGAACGCGAATACGCGGCGCTGGTCGATGACGGGCTGATCGGGCCGGAATTGCGCCACGCGCTGACCGTCGGAATCTCGCGCCGCCGGGGTGAACTGGCGCGGCGGCCGGAACTGGATCTTGCGATCCAGCGCATGGCGCTCGTCGCGGCCTTCCCGCTCTTCGCCGACATGCCGGTCGACCGCCGCAAGCTGCTGATGCGCGAAATGCGAACGGTCTATGTGACCCCCGGCACCGTGCTGCTGAAAAAGGACGAGGCGCCGCGGCAGGTCTGGTTCATCGCCTCGGGTGCCGTCGAACAGGTGCGGGGCCCGCAGATCCTGCGGCTGGGCCCGGGCGAGATGTTCGGCCATCTCGCCCTGCTCAAGCGCAATTTCCGCCGCGGCCAGACCACGGCCATCGCCCATTGCACGCTGCTCACCCTCGACGAGGCGCGCTTCCTGCAGATGCTGAAGACCGACGAGACGCTGCGGCAGGCGGTGCTGGCCAGCGCCGAGAAACGCGGCATGCCGCTGGATCCCGGGGCGCTGGCGGCGCTTTAGCGCTCCAGCGCCGGGCCGAAGCGGCCGCGCAGCGCGGTATTGACCGGTGCCGGCACGAATTTGGTGACGTCGCCGCCCAGCCGGGCGATTTCCTTCACCAGTTTCGAGGCGATCGCCTGCCGCCGCGCATCGGCCATCAGGAACACCGTCTCGATCTTGTCGTCGAGCGCGCGGTTCATGCCGACCATCTGGAATTCATACTCGAAATCCGCCACCGCCCGCAGGCCGCGAATGATAACGCCCGCGTTCACGTCGCGGGCGCAATCGATCAGCAGGTTTTCAAAGGGGTGGACGACGATCTCGACCCCGGTGCGCTCGCTCAGCGCTGCCGTCTCGCCCTCGACCATCGCCACGCGTTCATCCAGCGAGAAGAGCGGCCCCTTGTCACGGTTGATCGCCACGCCGATCACCAGCCGGTCGACCAGCGCGCAGGCGCGGTTGATGATGTCCATATGCCCCAGCGTCAGCGGATCGAAGGTGCCTGGATAAAGCCCGATGCGCATCGCGTCCCCCTTGCGGATGTCATTGCGCCGCAACGCAACAATATTGCGTGAAAAGATGCAAGGGCGCAGGGGAGGGAAAATGTTGCAGCGCGGCACCGGCGGGCCCGTTCCGCGTGTCTGCTGACCCAAGGCACCACGCCGCTGGCCGCCGGGACCCGGACCTGCCGCAGGCTGCGGCGGCGGGCCGAACCCGCCGCCTCTGGGCTCAATTGCCCATGATCATTCCGGTCAGCGCGTCCTTTTCCATCTGCAATTCCGCCAGCCGCGCCGCCACCACATCGCCGATCGAGATGAAACCGACCATGACGTTATCCTCCATCACCGGCATGTGGCGGAAGCGGCGGGTGGTCATCGTTTCCAGCACGGAATCGGTGGTGTCGCCCGGCGCGCAGCCATAGATCGCCCGGGTCATCACCGCCTCGACCTTCTGGTCGAGGCAAGCGGGACCGGCGCGGCCCAGTTCGCGCACGATGTCGCGTTCCGAGACGATGCCCTTGACCTTCTTGCCATCGTTCGAGATCACCACGGCCCCGATCCGGCGGGTCGACAGAAGCTCGACCACCTCGCGCAGCGTTGCACCGGGGGTGATGGTGATGACGCCGCTGTCCTTCGATTTCAGGATTTGACTGACGAGCATGGGGGCCTCTCCCGTTGCCTTCTATGTCCTTGAAATCGGACACTTGGGACCGGAGTCTGTCAAGGGTTGATTTCAATTGGAAAGGCTTTCACGGGCGACACCCCGCCCATTGCCCGCCAGGGGGGCGCGGCGCGGCCTATGGTCTTGATCTTCGCCCGGACGCATGAAACCGTGATCCCGACAGCCCCCGCCGCGAGGATCCCGATGCGCGCCCTGCCTGCCCTGCCCCTTGCCCTGGCGCTTCTCTCACCGCTGGCGGCCATGGGCCAAAGCCCGATCCAGGCGCGCCTGCCGGTCTATGGCCAGGTGGTGAGCTTTCCCCTGACCCTGGCTGCCGCGCCGGTGTTTCAGGTCGAAACGCCGGAGGGGTTTTTCCTGATGGAATGGGTGCCCGAGGGCGACAGTGCCGAGGAATGGACGCAGATGCAGACCCTGACCGGCCATCAGGGCGTGGGTCAGGGCCTCGATGCCGACGGCGCCGCCCGGGTGGGCGAGTCGATCGCCGTGCATTTCCTCAACGGCTATCGCGGCGCCTGCCAGGCCGAGGTCGCGGCCCTGCCCCTGCCCCTGACGCTGGATCAGGGCAGCCGGGCCAGTTTCGCGGCCTATCTGGGCTGCCCGCAGGTCACCGGCACCGACCATTCCGAGGAAATGGTCATCCTGGTCATGGTCGGGGCCGAGGACAGCTACACCCTGCAATGGGCCGAACGCGGCCCCGCCCGCGCCGCCTTCGATGCCGCCGCCTTCGACCGCTGGCGCCCCCGGATCGAGAGCCTGTCGCAGGCCCGCCTCTGCATCCCCGCCCCCGGCGAGGGCGAGCCCTACCCTTCCTGCGACTGAGCCTCGAGCCGCGCCACCTCGGCCCTGAGCCCGGCGACCAGCACATCGGCGAAGCGCTCGATCCGCGGCACGCGGCGGTCGTCGGCGTGGCGGATCAGGTGGAAGGCGCGGGTGAGGCCGAAGTCCCGCGTCAGCACCCGCCGCACCCCCGGCGCCGCGGGCAGCGCGAAATCATGGACCACGCCCACCCCCGCCCCCTGCCGGATCAGGTTCAGCTGGACCGAGACGGAATTGGACGCGACCGGCGGCTGTTCGACCCCCAGATCGGCCAGATAATCCAGCTCGCGGTCGAAAATCATGTCGGGGATATAGCCGATCACCCGATGCGCGGGCAGATCGGCCAGCGAGCCCAGCGGCGGCGCGCTGCCCAGATAGGCGTCGGACGCTGCCAGCGACAGACGGTAATCGGTGATCTTGGTGGCGATGACCCGGCCCTGCTCGGGTTTTGAGACCGCGATCACCATATCCGCCTCGCGCCGGGTCAGGCTGAAGACGCGGGGCAGCGCGACGATCTGCACCTCTAGTCCCGGATTGGCGGCGACGATCCGCGCCACGACCTGCGGCAGCAGGTAATTCGCCGCCCCGTCCGGCGCACCGATCCGCACCTGCCCGCTGATCCCCTCGGCCGCACCCGCCAGCGCCTCGGCCGCGCGGGCCATCTGCGCTTCGATCGCCTCGGCGGGCGCGATCAGCCGGGCGCCCTCGTCGGTCAGGACATAGCCCTGCGGTGAGCGGGTGAAGAGCCGCGCGCCGAATGCCGCCTCCAGCCGCGCCACGCGGCGACCCACCGTCGCTGCGTCGAGCTTCAGCACACGCCCGGCCCGCGACAGGCTCTCGCCCCGCGCCACGGCCAGAAACACCTTCAGATCATCCCAGTCGGCCATGATACCTTTGCAATCCTGCAAAACGCCTTTTGAGGAACTGCCCCTGTTCAGGTCATTTCTGCAAGAGTAATCTGCCCCGAACTGACAGGAGGATCCCATGAAGGAAATCGGCCACTGGATCGACGGCAAGCTCGTCGCCGGCAACTCGGGGCGTTTCGCCAATGTCTTCAACCCGGCGACGGGAGAGGTTCAGGCCAAGGTCGCGCTCGCCTCGACCGAAGAGCTGAACGCCGCCATCGCCTCGGCCGCCAAGGCGCAGGTCGCCTGGGGCGCCACCAATCCGCAGCGCCGCGCGCGGGTGATGATGGCACTGGTCGGCCTGATCAACCGCGACATGGACAAGCTGGCCGAGGCGCTGTCGTCCGAACACGGCAAGACCTTCCCCGACGCCAAGGGCGACGTCCAGCGCGGGCTGGAAGTGATCGAATTCTGCATCGGCGCGCCGCAGATGCTGAAGGGCGAGTTCACCGATTCGGCCGGTCCGGGCATCGACATGTATTCCATGCGCCAGCCGCTGGGCGTGGTCGCGGGCATCACCCCCTTCAACTTCCCCGCCATGATCCCGCTGTGGAAAATGGGCCCGGCGCTGTCCTCGGGCAACGCGATGATCCTCAAGCCCTCCGAGCGTGACCCCTCGGTGCCCCTGATGCTCGCCGCGCTCTGCAAGGAAGCGGGCCTGCCCGATGGCGTGCTGCAGGTGGTCAACGGCGACAAGGAAGCTGTGGACGGCATCCTCAACTCGCCGGTGATCCAGGCGGTGGGCTTCGTCGGCTCCACCCCGATCGCGCAATACATCTACGAACGCGCGGCGGCGACCGGCAAGCGGGCGCAATGCTTCGGCGGCGCCAAGAACCACATGATCATCATGCCCGACGCCGACATGGATCAGGCGGCGGATGCGCTGGTCGGTGCGGGCTTCGGCGCGGCGGGCGAACGCTGCATGGCGATCTCGGTCGCGGTGCCGGTGGGCGAAGGCACGGCGGAAGCCCTGCGCGAGCGGCTGATCCCGAAGATCGAGAAGCTGAAGATCGGCCCCTGGACCGCGGGCGACGACGTGGACTTCGGCCCGGTCGTCACCGCCGCCGCCAAGGCCAACATCCTGCGGCTGGTGGAAACCGGCGTCCAGCAGGGCGCGGAACTGGTGGTCGACGGGCGCGACTTCCGGCTGCAGGGCTACGAGGACGGCTTCTTCGTCGGCGCGCATCTCTTCGACCATGTCACCCCCGACATGGACATTTACAAGACCGAGATCTTCGGCCCGGTCCTGTCGATGGTCCGCGCCCAGGATTACGAGGAAGCGATCAACCTCGCCATCAGCCACGAATACGGCAACGGCACGGCGATCTTCACCCGCGACGGCGACACCGCCCGCGACTTCGCGAACCGCATCAACATCGGCATGGTCGGCATCAACGTGCCGATCCCGGTGCCGCTGGCCTATCACACCTTCGGCGGCTGGAAGAAATCGGGCTTCGGCGACCTGAACCAGCACGGCCCCGATGGCTTCCGCTTCTACACCCGGACCAAGACCATCACCGCGCGCTGGCCTTCGGGCATCAAGGAAGGCGCGGCCTTGAACTTCAAGGCGATGGACTGACCGGAAGGGGCCCTGCGGGGCCCCTTTCCTGTTCTGCCACCGATCAAAATTCTTGCCTGAACCAGTGCCGCGGCCTTAGCGTTTCATAGGCTCTGTTCCCGTGGGAACAGCGCCGCCGGCCCCTTTTCTGCATTCTGTTCATTCCGACACTGCAACCCGAGAGGCTTTCATGACCGATATTTCCCGCCGCAGCTTCCTGATTACCGCCGCCGCCGTCCCGGCGGCCCTCGCCGCCCTGCCCGCCGCCGCCGCGACGCAGGACGTCACCATCCAGGGCATGGCCTTTGCCCCCCAGACCATCACCATTGCCGCCGGCGACACGGTGCGCTGGACCAATCAGGACGGCGCGCCGCATACCGCGACCTTTCAGGCTGCCGGGATGGATACCGGGCGGCTCAGCCGCGGCGGCACGGGCGAGTTGACCTTCGCGCAACCGGGCACCTACGATTACGTCTGCGCCATCCATCCCTCGATGCGCGGCCGCGTCGTCGTCACCGGCTGACCCGGGAACTCGCGGGCCACAAGGCTCTGGAACGGCCCGGAAATCCGATTAGGATACCCTTCTGCCACGCCGGAGGCCCCTTGCCCGCGAGTTTCACCATCCTGCCCGAACGAGGCCTGGTCTACGTGCATTATTCGGGCTTCGTCACCATCGGCGACACCCATGATGCCATCGCCGATTACATGCGCCACCCCGCCAGTCGCCCGGGCCAGATGCAACTGGTCGACCTGTCGGACGTCACCGGGTTCGAGGACGATATCGTCGAGCTGATCAAGCTGCAGGCCGGAAAGGCCGACCTGTTCCGCCCGGCGGACGGCATCCAGACGCTGCTGGTCTATTACGCGCCCCATGACGAGGGCTTCGCCATGGCCAAGCTGATCCTGCGGTCCTGGCAGGGCGTGACTTCGGTCATGGCGACGATCCAGCGGCACGAGGCCGAGGCGCTCGATATCCTCGGCCAGCCCGAGCGGCGCATGCTCGACCTGCTGTCAGCGGCGGGTTGAGGAAACCCCGCCCGCCACGCGCTCGCCGGTCCGCTCGAAAACCGCCGCCCCGGCGGGGAGTGCGGCGGCAGGGACAAGGCGGAAAATCGGCACCTCCGGGCAGAGCGTTCCGACCGGTCGCGCGACGCCGCGTCACGGTTCGACCGCCCTTGCGGCCCTGGGGCACGGCTGAAACATTGCTGCAACAACCGGGAGCTAAAAACCCGTTCAATTCCAATGCGCCACGGGGGGAGCAGACATGGATTTCGCCTTGAGCGAGGAACAGGGCGCCATTTTCGACATGGCCTATGAATTCGGGCAGGAGCATATCGCCCCCTTCGCCCGGCAATGGGAAGCCGAGGGCACGATCCCGCGCGACCTTTGGCACAAGGTGGGCGAGCTGGGCTTCGGCGGGCTCTATGTCGGCGAGGCCTCGGGCGGCACCGGGCTGGGGCGTCTGGATGCCACGCTGGTGTTCGAGGCGCTCAGCATGGCCTGCCCGGCGGTGGCCAGTTTCCTGTCGATCCACAACATGTGCGCGGCGATGCTGGACAAGTTCGGGTCCGAGGATCTGAAGGCCCGGATCCTCGC
The DNA here is from genome assembly GCF_034676075.1 of Pararhodobacter sp. Classification (GTDB taxonomy): domain Bacteria; phylum Pseudomonadota; class Alphaproteobacteria; order Rhodobacterales; family Rhodobacteraceae; genus Pararhodobacter. The sequence goes on from NZ_JAUCCQ010000020.1 coordinate 38,306, forward strand.
CCCCGCCGTGACCATGGAGACGCTGCTCAGCTATTGCCTGACCGAACCCGGCGCGGGCTCGGACGCGGCCTCGCTCAAGACCCGGGCCGAGAAATCGAACGCGGGCTACCGACTGAACGGGACCAAGGCCTTCATCTCGGGCGGCGGCTATTCCGACGCCTATGTCGTGATGTGCCGCACCGGCGGCGAGGGGCCGAAGGGGATTTCCACCCTGGTGGTGGAAACGGGCAGTGACGGGCTCAGCTTCGGCGGGCTCGAGGACAAGATGGGCTGGCGCGCGCAACCCACGCGGCAGGTGCAGTTCGACGATTGCCTGGTCCCGCACGAAAACCTTGTCGGCACCGAGGGCGACGGCTTCAAATACGCGATGATCGGGCTCGATGGCGGGCGGCTCAATATCTCGGCCTGTTCGCTGGGCGGCGCGCAGGCGGCGCTCGACCAGACGCTGGCCTACATGGGCGAACGGCGGGCCTTCGGCAAGACCATCGACCAGTTCCAGGCCCTGCAATTCCGCCTCGCCGATCTGGAGATCGAGCTGCAGGCGGCGCGGACCTTCCTGCGCCAGGCAGCATGGAAACTGGACCAGAAGGCCCCCGACGCCACCAAATTCTGCGCCATGGCCAAGAAGTTCGTGACCGAAGCCGGAAGCCATGTCGCCGACCAATGCCTGCAATTGCACGGCGGCTACGGATATCTGGCCGATTACGGGATCGAGAAGATCGTGCGCGATCTGCGGGTCCACCAGATCCTTGAGGGCACCAACGAGATCATGCGCCTGATCACCGCCCGCGCGCTGCTGGCCGAGAGGGGCTGATGGAACCCGAGCTTCTGATCCGCACCGAGGGCCGCGCCGGCCGCCTGACGCTGAACCGGCCCAAGGCCTTGAACGCGCTGACGCATGGCATCTGCCTGCAAACGACCGAAGCGCTGGAACGCTGGCGCGACGATCCCACGGTATCGCTGGTCATTCTGGACGGCGCGGGGGAACGGGCCTTCTGCTCGGGCGGCGACATCGCGCAGGTGACGGCGGCCGGCAAGGCGGGCGATTACGCCATGGGCCGGGATTTCTGGCGCGACGAATACCGCATGAACCTGCTGCTCGCGACCTATCCCAAGCCGATCGTCAGCTTCCTGCACGGCTTCGTCATGGGCGGCGGGGTGGGCTATGGCTGCCACATCCCGCACCGGGTGGTGGGCGAGTCGACGCAGATGGCCATGCCCGAATGCGGCATCGGCATGATCCCCGACGTGGGCGGCACCTACCTTCTGGGCCGGGCGCCCGGGCAGCTGGGCCTCTACCTCGCGCTGACCGCGGCGCGGATGGGACCGGGCGACGCGATCCACGCCGGTTTCGCCAACCGCTTCCTGCCCGAGGCGGAGTGGGACGCCACCAAGGCCGCGCTCTGCGCGACAGGCGATCTGGACGCCCTGCCGGTCCGCTACACGCCCGAAAGCCTGATGGCGGCGGAACAATCGCGCATCGACCGGCTGTTCGGCCACCCGACAATGCCCGCAATCATCGCCGCGCTTGAGGGCGACGACAGCCCCCTCGCCCAAGCGGCGCTGAAAGCCATCCGCCGCAATTCGCCGCTGTCGATGGCCTGCACGCTGGCCATGCTGCGGCCCGCGCCGCTGACGCTGGAAGAGGCGCTGAAGCAGGAATACCGCTGGACCTGGCGCTCGATGCAGCACGGCGATTTCATCGAAGGGGTGCGCGCCCAGATCCTCGACAAGGACCGCAACCCAAGGTGGAAGCACCCCGCGCCCGAGGCCGTGACAGAGGCCGAGGTCGCTGCCATGCTGGCGCCGCTCGGGTCGGACGAGCTGACGTTCTGAACCAACAGCGGACGGGATGGCGCGATGATACTCTGGGGCCTGATGGATTCGCCCTTCGTGCGCCGGGTGGCGGTGGCGCTGCATCATCACGGCTGCGCCTATCAGCGCCGCCCGCTCTCGGTCTTTCGCGATTTCGAGACGATGCGCGCGACCAATCCGCTGGGCCAGGCGCCGGTCCTGACCTTGCCCTCGGGCGCGGTGCTGACCGACAGCCGCGCCATCCTCGAATGGCTGGACGCCACGCATCCGGCGACCTCGCTCACCCCCGCGGGCGACGCCATGCTGCCGGTCCTCCAGGTCGAGGCCGTGGCGCTGTCGCTGGCCGACAAGGCGGTGCTCCTGATGGGCGAGCTGATCCGCCGCCCCGTCGCGTTGCGGGACCCCGAAGCCATCGCCCGCCTGCAGACCCAGATCACCGGCGCCCTCGACTGGCTGGAGGACCGCGCCGCCACCGCGCCCGTTTTCGAGCGCCTGACCCGCGCCGATCTGGCGCTGGGCTGCGCGACCAAATACCTCGCCGAGAAACAGCCGCGGCGGCTGGGCGAGCGCCCGGCGCTGATGCGTCATTCGCGCTGGTGCGAGGCGCAGCCGCCCTTCGCCGCCGCTCCCTATTCCGCCGCCGAGGCCATGGCCACCGGCTGGCGTCCCGAACCTGAGGAGGAAAAATCATGAACATCGCCTTTATCGGCCTCGGCAACATGGGCGCGCCGATGGCCGCCAATCTGATCAAGGCGGGTCACGCCGTCACCGGCTTCGACACGATGGCCAAGCCCGAGGGCCTGACCATGGCCGCAAGCGCCGCCGAGGCCGCTTCGGGCGCCGATGTGGTCATCACCATGCTCCCGAACGGCGCCATCCTGCGCACGGTGGCCGAGCAGGTGATCCCGGCCATGAAGCCGGGCGCGGTGCTCTGCGATTGCTCGACGGTCGATGTCGACAGCGCCAAGGCGGTGGCCCAGCAGGCCGAGGCCGCGGGACTGGGCGCGCTGGATGCGCCGGTCTCGGGCGGCATCGGCGGGGCGGCCGCGGGGACGCTCACCTTCATGGTCGGCGGATCGGACGCGGCCTTCGCCACGGTCAAGCCGCTCTTCGACATCATGGGCCAGAAGGCCGTGCATTGCGGCGATGCGGGCGCCGGGCAGGCCGCCAAGATCTGCAACAACATGATCCTCGGCGTCACCATGATCGCCACCTGCGAAGCCTTCGCGCTGGCCGACAAGCTGGGCCTCGACCGGCAGAAGATGTTCGATGTGGTGAGCACCTCCTCGGGCTACAGCTGGACGATGAACGCCTATACCCCCGCGCCCGGCGTCGGCGCCAAATCCCCCGCCGACAACGGCTACAAGCCCGGGTTCGCGGCGGAGCTGATGCTGAAGGACCTGCGCCTCAGCCAGCAGGCCGCCGACAGCGCGGATGCCGACACGCCGATGGGCCAGCTCGCCGCCCAGCTCTACGAGCAATTCGTGGAACGCGAGGACGGCCGCGGCATGGACTTCTCGGCCATGCTGCCCCGCTTCGAAAAACGCGGACGCGGCTGATGGGCTGGGCCGCGGCCAGCCTCCCCGGCCTCGCCCCCGAGGAGGCGGCGCGGCTCGATGCCCTGCCAGTGACGACCTTGCCGCGCGGCGCCCGGGTCTTCGGCCCGGGCGAGACGCCGCAAGGCTTCGCCATGGTCCTGTCCGGGCGGATCGAGGTCTCGCTCACCGGTCCTTCGGGGCGCGAGATCCTGCTCTACGCCGTCGAACCCGGGCAAAGCTGCATCCAGACCACGCTGGGCCTTTTGGGCGACGAGCCCTATTCGGGCGAGGCGCTCTGCGTCAGCGACACGCGGATCGTGGTGATCCCCGCCGCCCTGTTCCACGGGCTGATGGCACGGTCCGAGGCCTTCCGCGGCTTCGTCTTCCGGGCGCTCGCCAGCCGGATGAACGACATGACGGCGCTGCTGGAGCGGGTCGCCTTCACCCGGGTCGAGGCCCGGCTCGCCGCGGCGCTTCTGGACCTCGGCGGCAGCGGCGCCGTCGAGGCCACGCATGCCGAACTCGCCGCCCGCATCGGATCCGCCCGCGAGGTCGTCTCGCGCCGGCTGGAAGCGATGGCGAAACGCGGCCTCGTCGCCACCGACCGCGGCAGGGTCGATCTGCGTGACCGCCCGGCGCTGAAACGCCTGGCCGAGGCGCAATGACGCAGCCCCGCCCCTCCGCGCGCGTGACCACGTCACAGACCGACTCGGGGCGCCCGCGCTAGACATCTCCTGTCCGCGAACAGCAAAGGAGACCGCCATGTTCACGCGCAACGAAGGGTCCATCGACCGCATCCTCCGCGTCATCGTCGGGCTCGCCCTTCTCGCAGGCTTTTTCGTCTTCCCCGAGGCCGCCTATCGCTGGGCCTTCCTCCTTGGCTTCATCCCGCTGGTGACCGGCCTTGTGGGCACCTGCCCGCTCTATTCGATCTTCGGCCTGTCGACCTGCCCGGTGAAGCGCCCGTAACGCAACGCCCGTAACCGGGCGCCCGGAGGGACCCCCAGGGGGCCCGACACGCCGCGCGAAGGCTCCCCTTGCGGGGGCCTGAGCGCGGCGTTTCCCTGTCGTTATTGCGCGGCTTCCGGTTGCCCCTCGGAGGCCTGCTGATGCGCCCACATCTCGGCATAGCGCCCGCCCCGCGCCATCAGCACGGCATGCGGGCCCTCCTCGACCACCACGCCCTCTTCCAGCACCACGATCCGGTCCGCATCGACCACGGTGGACAGCCGGTGCGCAATGGTGATCACCGTCCGCCCGCTGCCCGCCGCAGCCAGCGCCTCCTGAATGCCGCGCTCGGTATGGGTGTCCAGCGCCGAGGTCGCCTCATCCAGCAGCAGGATCGCCGGGTCCTTCAGCAGCGTCCGGGCGATGCCGACCCGCTGCTTCTCGCCACCCGAAAGCTTCAGCCCGCGCTCGCCGACCTGGGTCTGATAGCCCTCGGGCAGCATGCTGATGAAATCGTGGATCCGGGCGGCGCGGGCGGCGGCCTCGACCTCCTCCCGCGTGGCGTCGTCCTTGCCGTAGGCGATATTGTAATAGATCGTGTCGTTGAAGAGCACGGTATCCTGCGGCACCACGCCGATTGCCGCGTGCAGGCTGTCCAGCGTCACGTCCCGGATATCCTGACCGTCGATGGTCAGCCGTCCACCGCTCACGTCATAGAAACGGAAGAGCAGCCGCCCGATGGTCGATTTCCCGCTGCCCGAGCGCCCGACCAGCGCGATCTTCTGCCCTGCCGGCACGTCGACAGTGATCCCCTTCAGGATCTCGCGTTCCGGGTCATAGGCGAAATGCACCGCTTCCAGCCGCACATGCCCGCCCGACAGCCGCAGCGGCACCGCCCCGGGCTTCTCGGTCACGTCCGGCGCCTGACCCAGCAGGCCGAACATCTCGCCCATATCGACCAGCGCCTGCCGGATCTCGCGATAGACCGTGCCGAGGAAGTTGAGCGGCATGGTGATCTGGATCATGTAGGCGTTGACCATGACGAAGTCGCCGACCGTCAGCTGGCCGTTCTGCACGCCGACCGCCGCCATGACCATGACCACCACCAGCCCCGTGGTGATCAGCGCCGTCTGGCCGAAATTCAGCACCGCCAGCGAATATTGCGTCTTCAGCGCCGCCGCCTCATAGCCCGCCATCGCCCCGTCATAGCGACGCGCCTCACGCTCTTCGGCGTTGAAATACTTGACGGTTTCGAAGTTCAGCAGGCTGTCGATGGCCTTCTGGTTGGCATCCGTATCCTGCTGGTTCATCACCCGGCGTATCTTCACCCGCCATTCGGTCACGGCAAAGGTGAACCAGACGTAAAGCGCGATGGTGACGACGATCACCGCCAGATACCAGACGTCGAAGAGGACCAGCATGACCACAGCGATCATCAGCAGTTCCAGCACCAGCGGCCCGATGGAGAACAGCAGGAACCGCAGCAGGAAATCAACGCCCTTGACGCCGCGCTCGATGATCCGGCTGAGGCCGCCGGTCTTGCGCGTCAGGTGATAGCGCAGGCTCAGCGCGTGGATATGGGTGAAGGTCTCCAGCGCCAGCTGCCGGAGCGCCCGCTGCCCGACGGCGGCAAAGAAGGCGTCGCGCAATTGCTGGAAGCCGTTGTTCATCAGCCGCGCCAGGCCATAGGCGATGGTCAGGCCCACGGCGCCCACCCCCACCAGCCAGCCCGCGTCCAAGGGCGTCGGCGCCAGCGCATCGACGGCGGCCTTGTAGAGCATGGGCGAGCCCACGGCGATCAGCTTCGAGATCAGCAGCGCCACCATGGCCAGCACGACACGGGTCCGCAGCCCCTTCTGCCCCGGAGGCCAGAGATAGGGCGCCACCTTGGCGATGGTCGCCCATCCCGAGGCGCGGGGCTGGTCGGGATCGGCGGGCAGGGCAGACTTCGAGGGGCGATAGCGCATGGGGCTCCAGGCAGGCAGAGGGCTGGCGTGCGGACAGAGGTAATGCCCCCGCCCGGACAAGACCAGTCAGCGCAACGGCTTTCCTGCCGCGCCACGCCCGGTATCAATTCCGGGCGGTCTAGTTCTCGGGCAGGGTGAAGACCTGGCCGGGATAGATCAGGTCGGGATTGCGGATCTGGCTGCGGTTGGCGCGGTAGATGATGACATAGCGCTCTCCCGCCCCGTAGCGCTCGCGCGAGATATGCCAGAGCGTATGGCCCGGCTGCACGGTGATCAGCGAGACCCGGGGCGCGCTGGTGGCGGGCGCCGCCTCGAAGGTACTGCCCGAGACTGGCGCCGATGCCGCCACTTCGGCGGTCTGGGCGCCGGTGTTTGCCCCGGCGGCCGCGCTCTGTCCCGTTGCCGTGCTGGCAGTTGCGCCGCCCGTGTTCCCCGCCGCCGGGACGCTGCCGGACTCGGTCACCAGCGCGGTCACACTGGCCGCCCCCTCACCCGGGACCGGGGCGCTGGCCGAGCCGCTTTCGGCATTCCCCGTCGCCTCGGCAGTGCCGGAGGCCTCGGCGAGTGCCGCCTCACCACCAGTCACAGAGGCCCCGCTGTCGCCATTGCCGGTTCCCTCGGCAGCGCCGGAGGCGCTCGCCAGCGTTCCCTGGTCCGAGCCCTCGCTCGCCGCTGACATGGCCGCATCGGCACCATTGCCGGTTCCCGCGACCGCCGCGGAACCGCTTGCCAGCGTCCCG